>JAVKDO010000161.1:0-11629 GCA_040222235.1 Cyclobacteriaceae bacterium | reverse complement strand
GGAGGGTCAAATGTATCGTCCAAAACCGACTCTGTCAGGGCTGAGTACAGACAGAAATGACCCAAAAGAGTAAAGAACCAATCAAGCCACCAGATAGCAACCCCTCAAAACATTGAAAATAATTGTTCTGCGGATTTTAGGGAGTATATGAAAAGTAGCAGATTTATATGTGCCATTTTTCAACTAGAAATAAATATAGCATATAGGAGCTAAACTTTGAATTTAGCTTTCAACTGCTATTTTTTATATACGCTGTTGTGTGTTTGTTATTTTTAATATCCTATATATCAGTGCTTTAAGAATTTATTTCATTTTAAATGTTAAAAATATTATACATAGTGTAAAGTATATATAACTTTGTGTCATAATTAGTTTACATATTTAAAAAAATAAATAATGTCTATACAAGTACAAAAAGCTGTTTTTAATTTCGTTACAACCATTTTATTATTGGGAGGATATCTATTCTACGTCTTTGGAATTCAAGGAGATGTTAACCTTCCTAAAGTGTTAGAAATTCAATTTTGGGGAACCTTCATGTTAAAATTGACAGGGGTAATGGTAGTTGCAAAAATCATCCTGTTCATAATGTTTGCAATTTTCAAAAAAGTAAAAAACAGGAAGATTGATGAGGAAGATTTGGACTTTATGGATGAACGTGATAAGCTTATCGAAATAAAGGCGGATCGATTCAGCCATTGGATTGCCATGGTTGGGTTTATTACTTCAATGGTGCCGCTTTCAATGGGATACGGAGTACAGTTCATGTTTGTAACGATTTTGATATTCGGAATTGTGTCTGCATTGATGAGTGATGTTTGGAAAATCTACTTCTACAATAAAGGGGTTTAGGATGGGTAAGGATCATATTCAAAACAAGATTAAGACCTTGCGTTTTTTCAGAGATGAAATGACACAACAACAATTAGCAGACCAAGTTGGGGTTACCAGACAAACATTAGCAGCCATCGAAAGTGGAAAATATTTTCCCACGCTTGAACTGGCGTTTAGGATTGCCAATGTTTTTGACGTGACATTGGATGAAGTATTCACTTATGATTCAGAAAAAGACAAATTTAAAAAGAGAAAGAAAAATAAATGATAGTTGATGTATATGTATTCAAAACAGACATAAGCTCTGCCTCATTAGTCGATTCAATTATGCCACTCTTCAATGCGCACCCGTACATTACTGATTGGTCGGTTGATTTCGAGGACATTGACAATGTTCTTCGGGTCATTTCTAATAGGGAAATAGAAGAGGAAATCATAGAAATTGCTCAAAGAAAGGGGTTTACCTGTTATCCCTTGCCAGATTAAGTAAAGCAACAAGTGCGCTTCATCAAAAAGAGGAATTGGAACAAGAGAAGCTTTAAAAGCTCATTTAAAAATGTCTAAAAAATGAATAGATCGGAAGCATTTTGGGATAAGGCCTCAAAAAATTATGATAAAACAGAAGAGCAATTTGAATATATTCATAGTAAGTCCAGAGCGAACACTAAAAAGTACCTCAAGGGGAGTGATATTGTTTTGGACTATGGATGTGGAACAGGTACAACATCTTGCGAGATTGCCAATCAGGTGAAGGAGATTCACGCTATTGATATTTCATCTAAGATGATTGAAATTGCGAAAGAGAAAGCGGCTATTAATAAAATTGAAAATGTGAAATTCGTGCATACAGACATTTTCGATAAGCACTACAAAAAAGAATCGTTTGATTCAATTTTGGCTTTCAATATGTTGCATACAGTTTCTAATCCCGAGGATGTGATTCAGAGAATATATGAATTATTAAAACCAGAGGGGCTATTTATTTCAGTAACCCCTTGCTTGAGGGACAAAATGTCATTTTTGTTTAGTATTCAGATTCAACTTGTTCGGGTATTGTGCAAAATTGGAATAATTCCCATCTCTATCAGAAGACTTAAGAGCTCTGAATTAGATGATTTAATGGCAAATGGAAATTTTCAGTCTAGTGAAACTGAAAAAATATATAAAGGGACATCTAGTTATTTTGTTGTAGTAAAAAAGAAAAGCTCAGAATAAGGACAAATAAATTACATACTATAATAATCTTAATTAGTTGCTTTAAATGACACACAACAACCGCATAAGATGACCAATGGTTATCTTATTACCATTGTGTGGTGATTAATTTACTGGATTTTTGATAGTGGACAAAGTACTCCTTGCAACATGCACTTAGATTTCATTATCCATAATGGAACGGTGACCTAAGAATATTTGAACATAGCGTAGGTCTCTGCCACTGATTTGGATAGACCTATGGTAGACGACTGGTGGTATGACCTTCTATTTGCGCCTACCCCGTAGTGGCACCATCCGACCGAATTGATCAGACTTTAATTTGAGTTAGCGATAGTTTTATTACAGACAACTACTCGCTCACCTACATAATGTTCGTTATTCACGCTACAACCAACCGCTGATTTGACATGGCTCATTGCGCTGCAATAGGGCTCGAACCAGCCATTACTATTCTGGTAAGCGCAAAGCACATCTCCAATTACCCTAGCCACTTTTTGGTCTCTCGGTAAGTCAAAACAGAAAACATGGCGACTTCTTTTACACCTACTCATCTAATTATTTTTATGTGATGTTACCAGTTGGTGGATCTCCTGCTAATGGTTTAGAGGTCTCTTTTTGATCATACCCCCTTTAATATCCTTTATGCTATTCATGATAATAAAGGCATCTGGTTCGATTTTTTCGATTTCAGTATTGAGCTTGTTCAACTCTAAACGCGTGATGACGGAATAGATAATATCCATGTCTTTGGAAGCACCATTTTTGGAATAGCCGCCTTGACCTTTATAAATGGTCACTCCACGTCCTAATTCGTTGATTATCATTTCCTTGATGCGGTTGCTCTGGGAAGAAATAATGGTCACACCGATATACTCTTCAATACCTTCGATTATAAAATCCAAGGTTTTAGAAGCTGCGATATAGGTGATCATTGAGTAAAGGGCAATTTCTATGGAAAGCAGGTAAGCTGCGAAAGAGAAAATCACAACGTTGATCAGTATGATAATGTCGCCAATGGTGGTGGAAAACTTTCGACTTAAGAAAATAGCGAGTATTTCAGTGCCGTCAATTACAGCACCACCTCTAATCGAAAGTCCTATGCCGGCACCAAGAAAAAAACCACCAAAAATGGCGACCAGTAAATCGTCATTCGTAACGTTCGGAAACGGAACGATAGCGACACACAGCGCAAGCCCGATGATTGCCAAAGCAGTCTTTATAGCAAATCGCTTACCCATAATCCTGTAGCCAAGGATTACAAAGGGAAGGTTGACACTAATGATAAGAATGTAAAGTGGAATATCCGTGATTGCGGCTAGCAGCAATGAGATACCAGTCGCTCCACCATCTATAAAATCGTTGGTAAGTAGAAAACCCTTAAACCCGAAGGACGCAGAAAAAATACCCGTGATGATAAGTATCAAGTTCTTAAGGTTCCGTTTTAAGGAAATAACAAATTCACGGTATTCTTTTGCAAGCTTATAATCAGAAGGTTTTCCCTTCGGATATTTCTTTTTGTCCTTAAACTCATGAGTAGTTTGAATTATGATTTTAGTTAAAATTTGATTCATTATCATTCATATGTTATTCCGCTTGCAAGTAGCTATTATGTAACCTACACAATGTCTGTCATTGCATGTAACTGACTGGATGTTCGACTGGCTAAGATTTAGATAATTCTGAGAATCGAGTAAGAAATTTTAACAATCCTTAACCTTTTTTAACTGTTCATTAACAATATTGCATTGAACGACCATATACATTTGATGAAACTCAAAAACTCAACACAACATGTTTCATCTTTTTTTTCAATCTACCCTTCGTCAGTTCCGGAAGAATATGTCGTATACGCTGATCAATGTCATTGGCCTTGCCGTGGGTATCGCTTTTTCCATACTTACCTACAGTGTCGTCTCCTATGAGCTAAGCTTTGACCAGCATCACGATGATGCAGATCGAATATTGCGCATTAACACTGTGTCAGTCAGACAGTCCGAGCGCAGAGAGATGCCAGCCACACCATTCCCACTAGTGCCTGCACTCCTAGAGGGCGTACCTGAAGTAGAGAAAGCAACACGCGTATGGTTTGAAAATAACCTTTCGGTAGAGATCATGGATGGAGATGTGCCTCGGAAGTTTATTGAAGAGCGCAACTCGGCTATCGTCGACAAGGCTTTTTTGGAGATATTCAATGTGCCATTGCTTGAGGGCAGTGCCGAGGTACTGGATGAGCCCAATACAGTCATCCTTAGTGAGCGCCTGGCGCAGAAGTATTTTAATACCGACGATCCATCGATTATACTCGGTCAGCGTCTGACTATTAGTTCGGAGCGTGAAGTGACGGTCGCAGGGATCATGCCTAATCCACCTAGTACTACAGACTTTCCTTTTGATCTCATCTATAGCATCAAGACGATCGAGAGTGATCCAGAGATCAATATTTGGCACAGGATAGAGTTTGCGTTGCAGACTTACGTAAAGCTCCAGCCGGGGGCGACAGGCGCAACGCTCAATGAGAAACTTCCTCCGATCATCGAGCAGCAGGCAGGGGAGCGCTTTGCACAGTTCATGCAGAATGACGTGCAGCCGCTAGCCGAGTTGCATTTTGATACAGAGGTCGGCGGATTCAATCGGACGATCTCTAAGAGTACCATCTATATGCTGGCGATTATTGGCTTGGTGATGCTGCTCACAGCTTGCATCAACTTTGTCAATCTAGCCAGTGCCCAAGCCATGCAGCGCTCACGAGAAGTAGGCATCAAGAAGGTGCTTGGCAGCTCCAAAAGAGGTCTCATTCTCAATTATCTGGGTGAGACATTCTTGATCACCGCTTTTTCGGCATTCCTAGCATGTGGTGTAGCCTACATGGCCTACCCACTAATGACAGAGATTCTCGGATACGAGCCTCCCTTTGATCTCACTAGTCCTGAGATATTGGCATTTCTCGTTTCAGCGACTGTCTTCACCGTCTTCTTTTCAGGATTGTACCCAGCATTTTTGATGGCAGGGTTTAAGCCGCTGGAAGCTGTTCGCAACAACTTAAGTAGGAAAATAGGAGGCGGTCTATGGTTGCGTCGATCGCTCGTGGTATTACAGTTTGGGGTCTCTCAGACGCTCATCATTTGTACGCTAGTGGTCAATTCGCAACTTGATTTTTTCCTTTCCTCGGACCTTGGTTTTGACAAGGATGCCTTGATCACCATTGCCCTACCGGAAACTCAGACCGACAAGTATGAGCGCTTTACCAATCAGCTGGCTGCTATGCGGGGCGTCAGCAACTTCAGTGTCGGCAATGCAGCTGCAAGTTCTGGCAGCATATGGATGCAGGGCTACAGCTTTGAAGGATCAATCGAGGACGAGCAGTATGTAAGTCATTCGAAATATGGAGATGAAAACTACATCGAGACGTTTGGGATGGAACTCCTGGCCGGCCGAAGCTACCGCCAAAGTGATACAGTCAGGGAAGTAGTCATCAATGAGTTGATGATGAATGAAATGGGCATCACGGATCCCGTAGTGGCTATCCAAAAATCGGTCAACCTGGGTGGTACCGAAATACCTATCATAGGAGTGGTTAGTGACTTCAATACGGTTTCGTTACGCGAGCCGATTCAGGCATGCTTTATCGGTATGGAAAAAGCCAATTTCTACGAGGTATTTGTCAAGCTAGGTGCTGAGAACAGGGAGTCGACGCTATCAGCGCTGGAAGGAGCCTGGACTTCTGCCTTTCCCAATGACCCTTTCGAATATGAGTATTTGGACGAGCAGCTAGCGCAAAATTATGAAGCGGAGGATCGTTTGTCTCAGTTGTTCACCGTTTTTGCAGTCATTGCAATTTTCATAGGATGCCTTGGCTTATTTGGTATGATCTCCTATATGGTTAATCAGAAACTCAAGGAAGTAGGCATACGCAAGGTACTTGGCGCCAGCATTAGCAATGTGGTAGGCTTATTTTCAACTGAGTTTGTCAAGCTATTGGTTGTTGCCTTCCTGATAGCCGCACCCTTGGCATACTACTATATGAATGAATGGCTGACCGAATTTGCCTTTCGGATTGCGCTAGGTCCTGGTATATTTCTAATTGCGCTCATTGTTTCTTTGGTCATTGCGCTAGCTACAGTGGGCTATCGTGCCTTCAGAGCCGCAACTGTCAATCCGGTCTTAACGCTTAGAAATGAATGATGTGAATTTTCTAAGAGAGATGATAGCCTCTTGTTTCATGGAAGAATCCAGGCGTTTCGTCGAGCGTTTACACTTTTAAGGGCAAGAAGTTATTGAACTATCTGAATAATCAATGAGAATATTGCTATATTCATATTCTTACAGCTAGTATTGGATATGGAAACAGCACAGAGAGCTCATCTCAGTCTATTGGTTCACCTTGCCAAGGTGGATGATGATTTTGCGGTAGTGGAGGAGGATATGATCAGAAACATCGGGCAAGACTATGGCCTTCAGACTGAGGACATTGATGAGGTGATCAAAAAACCCGATGAGATTGAAGATCTAGATTCTATTGCCTTAGATCTTGATTTGAAGTTTCAGTCAATCTATGATTGCATCCAGATGATGCTCGTTGATGGCATTGTTCATAAAAAGGAAATCGCCTTTTGCCTGTCTATTGCTGATAAGCTAGGCTTTTCAAGAAATTTGATTCAGTACTTGACCGATCATCGTCACGCTAGCAGCGAAGAAGTAAAGCGCTCAGCCTACGAGATGGGTATCATTTAGTCGTCAGGAACTAGTCGTCAGGAACTAGTCGTCGCGAACAGCAGACTCTGGGAGAGGACTAGTTCTCATCCACTTAGCCATCCAAGCACTGAGCAAAACTGACTGTAGTACCATTTCTGCGAACACTTTGACGTGTCCATCAGGACTAAACTTGGGAAGCATGTAGACCATGCCTTCCAAAGTACCTGGTCCTACAGCCGGGCCAGCCAGGAAGCCTACCAGAAAGTAAAATCCCATAAACATAATAAACCTCCTGCGCAGGCTCATTCTCTTGAGGTGCTTAGATAGGCTGTAAAAGACCATACCTAGGAGTAGTCCTCGAATCAACTGTATTGGCAGCATTCTGGTAAGCATTGCACTCCAAAGCTCCGGGTCTGCCGGAGTGACAAGGAATGAAGCAAACAAGGCATCTGGTCCTGTATAAAGCCCTTTCATAAACGTGCTAAAGGCAATGATGCCTGTGATGATGTAAGTCACCAGATGGACGATTATAAACTTGACAATGAAGCGTGCGCTTGGTCTCATAGGCCGCAAATTTCGGTAATAAACATTAAGATACTACGAACGTTACTTGATTTCGTTGGTCTGAGTTTCGACGGTCGACCTGATATGGATGTCCCGTTGTGGGAAAGGTATCTCTACACCTGCTGTTTTGAATCGCTTGAATATCTCAAAGTACAAATCGCTTTTGAGTATCCTCGGACGAGCGATGTGGGTACTGGTCCAAACGGCAAGCATAAAGTTCAAGGAACTGTCCCCATACTCATCAAAGATCACTTGAGGAGATGGGTTTTTGAGGACATTGGGGTTATCGTCTGCTACACTTAGGAGTATTGCTTTGATTTTTTCAGGATCCTCGTTATAGCTCACACCTACCGGAATGCGGAAGCGTATATTGCGGTCGTTGTGACTCCAGTTGATTACCTGCTTAGAGATGAACTCTGAGTTAGGCACAATGATCGAGATATTGTCATTGGTCAAGATGGTTGTCGCCCTCACCGAGATACTCAATACATCACCATTCACATCTCCAACTTCTATGCGATCACCCACCTTGATTGGCTTCTCAAACAGGATAATCAGTCCTGAGATACTGTTGTCTGTGATGTTCTGTAGACCAAAGCCGATACCAACGCCCAATGCACCTGCCAGTAGACTCAAAGCACTTAGGTCAATTCCTGCGGATTGAATGATGACGATCGAACCGATAACGATGATGACCAATCTGGTGGCACTGCCAATTGTCGATCTAAGTCCTAGTTCAATATTGGCGTTAGCTAGTATTCTATCTGTAAGGAGCCGCCTTGCCCGAGAAGAGATAAAGAAGAGCAACCAAAAAGAGAAAATGAAATAGACGATTGTGCCGAGGCTGATGGTGCCTTCACCAAAGTTGAAAAGTGGACTCGAAAAGATGGCTCCTGCCTCGTCTATATATTCACTCAAAAAGGAAAGGAATTCCTTGATAGTATCCATTGTCTACGAAGATAGCAAAAGGAAGGTGATCATGGACTAGTCCAGCGAATAGTGAAGCAGCGTCACACCACTACCATAGCTCTGACTGGTCAATAGTTTCATCGGGTTAGTTACGTTAGCACCTGGAAAAAGCACAATACCTGACCCCAGTGCAACAGGCATTTGGAAGAGAAGTATCTCATCAATCAAGCCAGCGTCCAGCATGAGGGTATTTAGCTGACCACCACCTACTAGCCAGATATCTCCACCCGGCTGTTCCTTTAAATCTCGGACAAAAACAGTCGGATCTTTATTTACAAATTGTACATGCTCGGTCGACGGATGCGACCGCCTGGAGAAGACATAGTTCTCCTTACCCTGGTAAGGAAAGTCACCGAACCCAAGTACTTGCTGGTAAGTCGTATTGCCCATCAGCGTGGTGCTGATAGACTCGTAAAACTCGGCATATCCATAGTCTGACTGGTCTGGATTAGGTACTGCTTCTAACCAGTCCACAGATCCATCTGGCTTGGCGATATAGCCGTCTATACTAGTGGCGATGTATAAGAGGAGCTTTCTCATTGATTTGTGATTATTGGATCAATATAGAACTATCTCCATAGCTCAAAAAGCGAAAGTCGTTTTCTAGCGCATATCGATACACCTTCTTCCAGTCTTGTCCTATAAAAGCAGCTACCAGCAGGATGAGTGTAGATCCCGGCTGATGAAAATTAGTGATCAACGCATCGCAAACCTTGAAATCATAGCCAGGGAAGATGAAGATCTCCGTTTCGCCGATGATTTCCTCCTTATTCTCCTCGACCATCAGATCAAGCACAGCCTCAAAGGCCGCATTTCGAGAGGGAAGGGAGTCGTATTCCTGATAAGGAGCGAGCTTAGCCACCGCAAATATGCTGTCATCTCCCGCAAGCAATTTCACACCATACCAATACAGCGACTCCAAGGTGCGCATGGAGGTTGTTCCTACCGGAATGATGGTAGTCGCTTTGATGAGATTCTGAAGGTTAGACCTAGAGATCACCACCTGCTCAGAGTGCATAGGATGCTCAGTCACATCATCTACCTTGATCGGCTGAAAGGTGCCTGCACTCACATGGAGTGTCAAAAACTCCTCTTTGATACCCTTATTTTTTAGTGTTGAGAGTACCTCAGAGGTAAAGTGCAGTCCCGCTGTAGGGGCGGCTACTGCCCCATCTTTTTCAGAATAGACTGTCTGATAGCGGGGTTTATCCTCTTCATTGGCGGCACGATTGAGGTAGGGTGGCAAGGGTACTTGGCCGGCTGCCTCTACAATATCTACGAATCTTATCTCCTTACCATCCCAGCTGAGCAGGACCTCTTGATCATCCGCGCCACGCTTCGCGATTACCTTTACTTGCTGATCACCAATGTCCAATATTCTGGTAAGCGATTGATCAAGCTTCCAGCGTTTGCTGTTGCCGATCATACAATGCCAGGTAGATGATCCGATGGCCTCCATGGCCACAGGTACGAGGGGTGAGGGTGCAATTGGATGAAGTAAGAAGATTTCGATTTTGGCGCCCGTGTCCTTTTCAAAATACAGTCTTGCAGGAATGACACGAGTATTATTGAAAACCAAGGTCGTGCCTTCTTCGATCTCGTCTTCAAGCTTTTGAAACACCTTTTCTGATATTGCGCCGTTGCGATAGACAAGTAGCTTCGATTGGTCGCGCTCACCTATCGGAAACTTGGCTATTTTGTTTTCCGGTAGGTCATATGTGTACTCAGACAGATCAATATCGGGAATGGACCTCAGTGTCATCGCGTATGCATTAATTAGATGATTGCGGTAGCTCAAATCAACCTATCAGAGTAGGTGAATGCTTACCTTTGACAAAGGTAAAACAAGACGATCAAGAATGGCATTGGTACTACGACATAAGCAGCATGTGCTGAAATTTAAGTTTAAAGCCGGT
This sequence comes from Cyclobacteriaceae bacterium, assembly GCA_040222235.1. Lineage (GTDB taxonomy): Bacteria > Bacteroidota > Bacteroidia > Cytophagales > Cyclobacteriaceae > UBA6059. Next base: position 1,436 of record JAVKDO010000161.1, on the reverse strand, counting down.
ACTTCGAGAGGAGAACTGACAGAGAAAAGGACATGGATACTCAAGGTGCATGAATCGCATCATCCTGAGGTCTACGGTCTTGGAGAATGTGGACCACTAGCCGGACTGAGCATTGATGATCATGAGGAGTATGATCACTTCATTGACCGCATTGCTCCAGATTTGAAGAAGCAGGAGATGCCTTCGACAGAGGAGGAGGTCCATGATCTGGTGCGCAGAATGGTACCGAAGGAGTTACCCGCACTCCGGTTTGGACTGGAAACGGCGCTACTCGACCTACTCAATGAAGGTCAGCGGATGATCTTCAAAAATCGACTGGTAGCGTCAGGCGATAAATTGCCAATCAACGGCCTGATCTGGATGGGAGACGAGGCTTGGATGAAAGACCAGATCGAGGAGAAGCTGACCGCTGGATATAGCTGTATCAAATTGAAGATCGGGGCGATAGACTTTGACACAGAGTGCAAACTGCTGGAAGCGATACGAAAGGACTACTCCGCTGATCAAATCACACTACGAGTGGATGCCAATGGCGCCTTTCAGACTAACGATGCACTGGCTAAACTGAAGCGCCTGGCAGAGTATGAGCTTCACAGTATCGAACAACCTATCATGCCGCATCAGCCTGAGGCGATGCAGATGATTTGCAAGCACTCCAAAGTCCCCATCGCTCTTGATGAGGAGCTGATTGGAGTGCATGGTATCGAAGAAAAGCGTGAATTGCTTCGCTTTATCAAGCCACAATACATTGTACTGAAGCCCACCTTGCTTGGAGGTCTATGGAGTACAAGAGAGTGGATTGACTTAGCAGAAAATACGGGCATAGGCTGGTGGATCACCTCAGCATTGGAGTCTAACATCGGACTGAATGCCATCACGCAGTTCACGGCTTCATTTCCGGTAGAGATGCCACAAGGATTGGGTACCGGACAGTTATATGATAACAATTTCGAATCTCCTTTGACTGTAGATAAGGGCTTTATCTCCTATGATCAGAAGGCCAAGTGGGGATTAGATGAGCTTGTTTTCGACTGATCGATACGCCACAGACTTACGAAGTTTAGGATACTACGAGTATTTGCTGTGCTGACATCTACTTCTACGTCCGAAGTGTATGTTGGGCTTTGCTGAGCAAAACTTCGTAAGTCTTCCTTCATAGGTCGGCCAACCTAGACTTCCGAAGTTTTAGTTATTGCTTATATCCGCCGCGTCGGCACATGATACTGCGTGATGATTGTATTGAGACTGGGGAAGCGAAACTTCGTAAGTCTTCTAAGTAGCTGGATTAGTTCCTGCTTAATCCAAAGAATTCCTCGAGGCTCTGCCTCGGGGTTCCAATAAAAACGTCATCCCCGCGAAGGCGGGGATCCAAATAAATAATTTCGGTTTTTGATCTTCAGATCAAAATGAAACCAGCGAAATACCCCGACGGCTTG
>JAVKDO010000160.1:0-18121 GCA_040222235.1 Cyclobacteriaceae bacterium | reverse complement strand
GAGGTAGTAATTTTCATCTTCACTTAGTTGTTTTTCAATCACTCAAATAAGTGAAACCTTGAGGAGTTAAAAAAGGCTTTGATTCAATTTATCAGGCCTTTTTGGCTCTTCTTCATAATCAACCTGCGGATTTTAGGTACTCACCATTTCAGAAACTTCCATATTATCCCTCCTAATTCTATAGTTTTCAATCGATGAAACGCACATTAGTCGCGCTTAGAAATAGTAAGGCAAGCAGCTTTCTTGAACGGCATCAGAAATATGCCCAGGTAGCCTTCTTCACTGGTGGCTTCATCTTCGATTCGTTCACACTAGGACGCATTGATCGGCTCTATGACTTGGTCGCGCTCTGCCTTCATATGTCATCACTCACCGTGACTTTATACCTCTACAACCTGGCCGACGATGGCCGCTGGAAGAACACCTTTCTTAGCAAGGTCGAAGGGTATTTTCCACTGGCCATTCAGTTCTTCTTTGGTGGCCTGTCAAGTGCTTATGTGATCTACTTTTCGAGGAGTGTTTCTTTATCCAAGACGGCAGCCTTCTTCATCATCCTACTTGCACTACTCTTCGCCAATGAGTTCCTTAAGAAACGCATCGCGAATAAATACCTACAGTTTGGGCTATACTCATTTGTGAGTTTCACTTTTTTCGCCTTCATGATCCCTGTCTTCATTAAACAGATGAATACGCTGATTTTCCTATTTTCAGGCTTGATCAGTTTGGGCGTGACTTTACTCTTAGTGATTACCATTTACAATAGTAGTCCAAGCACGAGGGCAGAAGTTCGAAAGACCAGGTTAATCATGCTGGTGGCATCCATCTACGCATTGATCAATCTCTTCTACTTTTTCAATCTTATTCCCCCGGTACCTCTTGCTTTGGACATAGGCCTGGTGGCACATGATATCAAGCTGGAAGATGGTAAATATGTGGTCACTTACGAAAAGGATGATTGGTATGTCTTCTGGAGAAAGCACAGCACTACATTTACCCGCCAGTCTGGTGAAAAGGTGTATGTCTTCTCATCAATATTTGCCCCGACAGATATCGAGAAGTCGATCTACCATAGATGGAAACTATACAGTGAGACCACTGAGGAATGGGTGAAGATGCAGGATATTGGGTATGAGATCACAGGAGGTCGAGATGGCGGCTTTCGTGGCTACACGTATAAGGAGAATGTCCAGGATGGTGATTGGAGAGTTGAGGTAATCACGGTGGAAGAGTTGGTACTCGGAGTGATAGAGTTCCAGGTTACATCAAAGCAGGAAAGTGATCCTAGCAAAATGATCAGTCTTAAGTTCTAACATTGCTTATCAAGGGTCTGCTAATCGTTCTCAATATCTTCTGGCCTGCTATTTGTCATCCGATTGCATATCTTTAGAATTACCATATCATGGAAAATCAGCCTAACCAACGATTCCGACCCTCATCACATTCATTTGCGAAGGATGCTCTAGTTCAGCCAATTGCTTTCATTTTACTCCTGCTCTTCATCATGTCCTGTTCTTCTGGTAAGAAGGCATTGCAGCAAGGAGACTATGATGATGCGGTCTACAAGGCCATCAACAGACTGAAGTCAAATGACAATTCTAAAAAGGCGAGTGCTACCCTAAAGGATGCCTACAACTACTCGCTGAAGCTTCATCTCAATAATATCGAAGCATTGAATAGCTCCGTTGACCCATTTAAGTGGGACAAGATCATCAACGAATATGAGATTCTCAATACGCAGTATCAGGGGATACAAAGATGCCCTGCCTGCCAGCGATATATCGTCAACCCGCTCGTCGTGAACGGCCAACTACAAATGGCAAAGCAGAATGCAGCTGAGGTCAGATATAACATGGGTGTCGAGGCGATGAAGATGAAGGAGCGACGTGACAAAGCTATAGAGGCGCACGATCATTTTGCTACCGCTAACAACTATATCCGGAGATACAAAGACACAGAGCAATTGATGGAAGAGGCCTTGTACCACGCCATCTTGCGAGTGGTCGTAGAGCCTATTCCCGCACCTGTCCGAAATCTTCAATTGAAGCATGAGTTCTTCTACAATAAGATCATGGAGACCTTGCAACGCAGCAATAATAATCTCTATGTGCAGTACTTCACACCTGAGGATTCGGAGGCCCAAGAGCTGCAATGGGTAGACCATGTCATCCAAATGGAATTCGACAGGTTCTCTCTCGGTAATTTGGTCTCCAACACCTACGTCGAAGAAGTGAGACGTGATAGTGTGGTCATTGCTCAAAAGAATGGTGAAGACGTACTTGGTACGGTCAAGGCCAAGTTGGCCATCAACGAAAAGTCTATTCTCGGTAGTGGCTTGCTGAACTTTCAGGTCAAGGATATCGAGTCTCGAAGAGTACTGACTCAGGAGAAGTTTCCCAGTGAGTATCAATGGACGGTAAGATGGGCCACCTACAATGGTGACGAAAGAGCCTTATCAGCAGAGCAGAAAGAGTTGGTTAATATTGTGAATTTTGACGTACCCGGGCCACAATACATGTTCGAGGAGTTCGCAGCGCCATTGTTCGACCAAGTAGTAGGTAAGGTTCGTAACTACTACCGTAATTTCTAATATTGACTTAAGCCCATCTACCATGATCAAACTTTTCCTTCAAGTCCTTCTCCTAGTGGTAGTCACTAGTGTTCAAGCCCGGTCAGGCAACAAGTGGCGCTTAATCTACGAAAACGACGAAGAGGGTCGTGCGGTCTCTGGCAACAAGCAAGACCTGATCAAAGCTGTCCAAAATGCAGATGACATTAAGGTATCATGGGTGCATCTGATCTCAGAGGAACCACTGCAAAAGATCGAGCATACGGCTGAAGCCAACTATCTCACCATCATTAATGATGGGACTGTATTGGCGCAGCTCAAGCCCTTTATCGGGCAGTCGCCTGACTTTGACAGCCAGCACATCATCCTTGATGAAAATATTGAGATGGCTATTGTGGTTGCCACTTCTGGTAAGAATAACTCCATCAAGAGAAATACCATCACCGGGGAAATCATAGCCCACAATTCTGGTAAGCGCGCCTACCGATGGTTTGTGCGTGACTAGGTGTCGGAAACATTCATTTCTACTCAAAGAAAGTCATTCCCGGTAGGGAATCTCTGTCTGATCTAACCAAATGCTGCTGTCGATGGTGCGCTCAATATACTTATGGTTAGGCCATTCAAAGATCATAGTATCCCTGCCATCAAACTCAACGTAACAGCCTTGGTAATTTGACAAACTAGGGCTAAGCTTGAGTTCACATCATAGAGTTGCCAATCAATTGAATTTAAGAAAAGGAATTAGCGGTACTATCCTATTGGGTTTGTCAATACTGATCATCGCCTGCGGACCCTCTCACGAAGAATCGAGTGTAGACCTCAGCGGCTATGTAATTGCGGAAGATTTCCAGCTACAGCCCATTGTAGCTGAGCCGTTGATCGAGGCGCCCATTGACATCAGTTTTGATGATCAGGGCAGGCTCTGGGTGCTAGAGATGCAGGGCTACATGCGCACGCTGGAGGGTGTCGATGAGGAAGCGCCTATCGGAAGAATACTGGTCATGGAAGACCTTGATCAGGATGGAGCCGCGGATCACACCAAGGTATTCCTAGACGATCTCGTACTAGCTCGAGCCATAGCACACGTCTACCGAGGACTGCTCTACGCTGAGCCGCCCAATCTATGGTTTGTAGAGATCAATCCCGACCTCACTCCTGGCAAAAAGACGCTCGTCGATCCAGAATATGCCATCGGTGGCAATGTAGAACACCAACCCAACGGTCTGCTTCTCAATATTGATAACTGGATCTACAATGCCAAGTCAGCCAAGCGCTACCGTCGCGTCAATGGCGAATGGCAAATCGAGGCAACTTCATTTCGCGGGCAGTGGGGCATCACGCGAGACGAGATGGGGCGGCTCATCTACAATGACAACTCCAATCAGGCGCGTGGCGATCAGGTGATCCCCAACTTACTCTACAAACATGGGTTCAATTCCGAGTCTGTACTGAATACGACCATAGTCGATGATCAACGTGTATTTCCTTTGAAAGCTACGGCAGTCAATAGAGGGTATACCCCCGGCACACTTCAAGAGGATGGGAAGTTGATCGCGTTTACAAGTGCTTGTGGCCCCCTTTACTTCCAAGGGCAGCTGTTACCTAATGAGTATCAGGGCAATGTATTCGTCTGTGCGCCAGAGGCGAATCTGATCAAACGCAACCTGCTGGATGATCTACCCTTTTCTCTTACAGGACAGCAGGCTTGGGCTGGTAAGGAGTTCATCGCATCGACGGATCAGGGCTTCCGGCCTGTCAATTTGAAAAATGGCCCTGATGGCGCCATGTACATCGTCGATATGCACCGTGGTATCATACAGCATAAGGCTTACATGACCAGCTATCTGAGAGATCAGTATATCAGCCGGGGACTAGATAGCCTGGTGGGCATGGGCCGCATACTGCGTGTCACAGCTCGAGATGACTCATGGACGGAGACAGACCTATCACAGGTGCCGCTACCGCAATTGGTAGATTCGCTCTCTAGCGAGAATATGTGGATTCGCGATAGAGCGCAACAGATGATTATCTACTCAGGTGATGAAGACTTGACTGAATCATTGGCCGACCTGCTGAACGATACTTCCTCCGAGGTGCCAAGAATCCATGCTTTATACTGTCTCGAAGGACTACAAACCTTGAGTAAGCAGCATATCAATATCAACAATATGCTCATGCATCCAAGACTCCTGGCGCATATGCTAAAGCTGATGGGTGACTTTGGCATCAAGCTGACGAACAGGGCCCTTGGCGACATGATTGCACTTCAAGATTCCACAGTCGACTACTATACTTCTTACCTCCTTGCCAAGAATTTTAATGGTTCAGCCATTACTTATCTGACTCAGCTGCTGGATAGATACGAGCAGTCCCGTTGGATTCAAGAGCCGATTGCGGTAGCGCTACAGGGCGACCTGGATCAGTTCCGCAACTCGACAAACGGATATGCCAATACACTCGACTTTATCGATAGTGTTCAAAGTATCCCTCCGCCTGAGGAAGCAGCTCAGGTCATCTGGGAAGATCATCTCACCCTAGGGCTGACACACTATCGTACCCATTGTGCGACCTGTCATGGTGCAGATGGCAAGGGTATTCGAGATCTTGCACCAGCTCTGCTGGCCTCTGAGTATGTAAGTGGCGATCCAAGGATGCTCATCGAGGTGCTCCTATATGGTCTACAAGGCCCGATCACTGTCAATGCCATAGAATACAATTTCTCAGCGGCTATGCCTGGTCTCAAGATGAATCCCCAACTAACGGACAAGGAGATTATGGAGATTGGCAATTACATTCGTAATGCCTTTACCACCTCCCCCCAGACGATCACCGAGGAGATGGTGAAAGCACTCAGAGATCAGGATCGCCCGGCCGATCAGACCTATAGCCAACAAGAATTGATAAAGAAATATGCACCTCAATAGACCTCAAACCCTAGTCCACATCATGGGATGTTGCTCAATGAGATAAGTTCTTCATCGCCGGTGCGGTGCTCTTAAGTAAAGATGCAAAGGCCTAACAATTGGGCAGAGTTGTTGACATTATCGACTAAGGCTAGTTGCTCTATTTCATCTTTGCGTGAGAAAGGGGAAAGGCTATATTTGAAGAGTAACTGACGAACAAGTCTAACATTGCATCCTAGCTGGAATTAACTTAGTACAATGAGAAAACTAATATTGATAATGGGAATCTTTAGCGCATTATTTGGTGGAAAGGCAAACTCACAGACTGGAGAAGGCAACTATAGGCCTCAACTTGATGACTTGAATTCTGAACAAACTGAATTTATCAAAAGAGAGTCAGAAAAGGCAATAATCTTCTTGACTAAATACTCTGAGTTTGAAAAGGAAGAAGAAATCGAATTTCAATATTTGGACATGGCTATAGAACACTGGAAAAGTGACTCCTCAAATTCTCGCCAAAAAACAGAACAGGTTATCGACATGATTGGTGCCTTATTCGGTCAGACTCTAGTTGGAAAGCTTGACTTTGAATGGCAACTGATTACAGATCAATATGGATCAGATTTAACTGTGATTGATAAAAAGTACTTTGTAAATGGGTTCCCGTTTTCGTCAGTCCAAAAGTCTGTTTTGGAAGATAGGCCCAACGCTCTAACCGATATTTATACATTAATGACAGAGCAGCTAAAAAAAGCAAGAGAAACCGGAGACGTAGATGAAAGAAACTGAAAACCCTCATCACAGTCTTTGCATCTCACTGATAATGAAACCGAACGGCCGATCCATCCATGACTTACGCTAGAAAATAGAATTACAAGCTCATATACACTTGCTTCCATTGGCCGATTCGCTACCCAAATATAAAAGTCAAAACGAGACGCTTTGATCATCGGAGCGGTGTTTCGTCTACCTCTCAGCATTTTACGTGCCATTTGGGAACTTTGGAAGAATTGACAGATTTGCTAGATTTCGCCGACGAAATCAGTGTTCATGCACATCATTACACAAAGACAACAGCCTATTGGCATCTAAGGTGCACGGCATAAGTGGAGTGAAACGAGTATCACGGTTTCGACTATCCCCACGCTAGTCTTAGCGTCTCGCTGAGACTCAAACTGAACTATCTAGATGTTATTGCAATTCCATGTAATATCCAGACAAAACAAAGGCGAAATTTACCTTCATCAACAAAACAAAGGTAAAATATATATATTTTTACTCTCGTCTAATAAACGTAAGTAAGATCTGCCCTTGTTAAAATGATGAAGTATAACCCAGCACAACCCTACAACGAGCTACCCAATTTACCTCCAAAGGTAGAGCTTGAGACCAAGTTGGTGCTAAGGAAAGTTATCTCTGCAAGTAGATCACTCTCAGAACTAAAAGGCGCAATAACCAACTTGCCCAATCCTCTTCTATTCGTGGATACCATCAACTTACAAGAAGCTCAGGCCAGCTCCGCGATTGAGAATATTGTAACCACACAAGATGCCCTTTTTCAGGCATCAGTAGCGGATAAAAAAATCGAGAATACTGCAACCAAAGAAGTAATTCATTATAAAGACGCGCTATGGTTTGGGGTAGAGGCCATAGTTAAGCAACCTATTTTAACCACGAACTTATTCATTTCGCTAGTTCAGATTATAAAAGAAAATCAAGCTGGAGTAAGAAATCTACCCGGCACACAATTGAAAAATCCTGTTACGAACGAAATAATCTACACACCTCCCGAAGGAGAAAACATAATAAGGGAAAAGCTTCAAGCATTTGAAGTATTCATTAATACTGAGAGCGAACTTGATCCCCTTATTAAAATGGCATTGATGCACTATCAGTTCGAAGCAATACATCCATTTTTTGATGGGAACGGTAGAACTGGAAGAATCATTCTTCTTTTGTTTCTAAAATGCTCTGGTCTTATGGATCTACCTGCATTGTATCTGAGTAGCTATATTTTGAAACACAAAGATCAATACTATGTCAACCTGAGAAACGTAACGGTACAAAATGACTGGGAAAGCTGGATATTATACATGCTCGATATGATAGAACAAACAGCTAAGAATGCAAGAAACAGAATAAACAAGATTGAAACCTTAATGAACAAAATGGGTGAAGAAATCCAAACCAAACTCCCAAAAGTTTACTCGAAAGATCTACTCGAAATCCTCTTTCAATTACCCTATACCAAAAGAAGGTTTTTAGAAAATGTAGGTATTGGAAATATCAAAACATCTGGAAATTACCTCAGCAGCCTAGAAAAGAATGGATTCCTTCAAAGCACAACAGTCGGAAAAGAGAAGTTGTATCTCAACTTTCAGCTTATGGAAATCCTGAAAAGTGAATATTGATATTCGCAATTGATGAAGCAACTACCTCAAACCAGTATCAGCGAGACGCTTTGACCATCTGAGGATTGCCCAGATACGATTGCTGCAGCAACCAGCTGTTTTTTCATTCTGCCGTAGAACAATCAGTAATGTACTAGTGCCCCAATCAACTGACAATCGTTTGCAGCTAAATCATTTGAATTGGGGCATTCTGCCCTCATTTGAAAGCTCTATATTCGCGCCCTTCAAAACCTGAGTTATGATTAAGCGCGTATTTCGCAACTTCACTTTCAATCCAAAAAATGATATCCTCTCTGGCCTGACGGTCGCACTGGCTTTGATACCTGAGGCGGTGGCTTTTGCCTTTGTAGCGGGTATCGATCCTTTAGTTGGTCTGTACGGTGCATTCATGATGGGTATCGTCACAGCCATGTTCGGCGGTAGGCCCGGCATGATCTCTGGAGCAACTGGAGCCATGGCCGTAGTGATGGTGCACATGATCCAGCAAGGCAATCTGGTGGGTATGAGTCTGGATGCTCCAGTGGAAAATCTTGGGTTGCAGTGGCTGTTTATCACATTGCTGATTGTCGGGGCGATACAGGTTTCTGCTGGCTTCCTGCGACTTGGAAAATTTGTGCGCCTTATCCCCCACCCTGTGATGATGGGTTTTGTCAATGGCCTGGCCATTGTCATCTTCCTTTCCCAATTGGGTATGTTCAAAGAAACCATCAATGGTTCAACAGAATGGCTTCAAGGTGGAGAGCTCGTTGTTATGCTGGCCTTAGTGGCATTGACCATGGGTATCATGTTTGGGTTACCCAAACTCACCAAGAAAGTGCCCGCTGCTCTGGTAGCCATCATTGTGGTGGCATGTGTCACGATCTTCGGTGGCATGGATGTACCTACTGTTGGCTCGTTCATTATCGATGGTGGAGGCACTGGACTTGAAGGCTCATTGCCAACTTTTCAAAATCAAATATTTGGTCTCTTCGGCACCATGGAAGGTCACTGGGGCTTGATCCTATCCACGGCCGTTATACTAGCAGCTGTAGGCTTGATCGAGTCACTCATGACACTCAACCTTGTGGACGAACTTACTGAGTCTCGTGGTAGCGGCAACCGTGAGTGCGTTGCTCAGGGTGGTGCTAATATGCTCAATGGTCTCTTTGGAGGAATGGGTGGCTGTGCTATGATCGGTCAGTCTATCATCAATGTCAACTCTGGTGGTAGAGGTCGCCTTTCGGGAATTACAGCGGCGATGGCCTTGCTAGGTTTCATACTTTTTGGTGCACCGCTCATTGAGCAGATTCCGATCGCTGCTTTGGTCGGTGTGATGTTTATGGTCGTGATTGGCACCTTTGCCTGGAGTAGTTTCAGAATACTCCATAAGATCCCTAAATCAGATGCCATTGTATTGATCACCGTATCCGGAATCACCGTATGGCAGGATCTGGCACTTGCGGTTATCGTCGGGGTGATCATGTCGGCGCTAGTATTCGCATGGAAGAACGCTACCATGATCCGAGCAAGGAAAAGTATCAAAGCCGATGGCACTAAGGTCTATGAGATCTGGGGGCCGTTGTTCTTCGGATCAGTGCAGAACTTCAATTCGAAGTTTGATGCCAACAACGATCCTAAGAACATCGAGATTGACTTTATCGAGTCAAAAGTAAGCGATCACTCAGGAATAGAAGCACTCAGCTCACTGGCTCACAAGTACATGGAAAAGGGCAAGCAGGTTAAGCTCACTCACCTGAGTCCCGAGTGTAAAACCCTACTACTGAAGGCAGACCCAGCGCTAGAGTCAATGATCGAATCATCTATTGATGATCCCAGGTACTATGTCGTAACTGATCTTCTTGATAAGGAGGTATAGTCTATTCATCTTTCCGGTTCGCCAACTTTAGGTCTCTGTTATCTTGAAGGAACCCGTTCAACATTGGGGAATTGTCCAGTTTCAAAATATGAAAATCGTAGTTGTGAATAACCAGCTCGCGTGGTGCTAAAAGTCACCACTACTGATCACTCATTACAATTCCCTTATTGCATAACTGTATCCAAGTGAATACATTTGTCGTATGTATTCTATTGAGAAGACTGAGCTATTTGACAAGTGGCTAAGGAAGCTGAAAGACCAACGTGCAAAAGCCAAAATTCTATTTAGAATCCAAAGAGTTGAAGAACACGGGAATTTTGGTGATTGTGAACCAGTTGGACTCGGAATTAGCGAACTGCGAATTCATTATGCCAAAGGTTACCGAATCTATTTAAAAGAATACCGAGGCAGAATAATACTTCTTCTGAATGGCGGAGATAAATCCTCCCAACAAAAAGATATTGAAAAAGCAAAAGAGGTATGGTCAACCTATAAAGACGAACTGGAAGATGGCAACTAAAGAGATAACAAAATTTGACATTGCGGAATACTTGGGAAATGACGTAATGATTGCCGAGTATTTAAACACTGTGCTTGAAGAGGGCGATGCAGAAGATATTAAAACTGCCCTTGGACATGTCGCCAAAGCACAGGGAATGTCAAAAATCGCAGAAGAAACCGGACTCAGCAGGCCAAGCTTGTACAAAGCTTTGTCACAAGGTTCTAAACCTCAATTTGATACCATTCTTAAAGTGCTCAGAGCAGTAGGTGGTAAATTGAAAATCCCAATGGCATAACTCAATTGCAGATCAGTGATTGTAAATAAGGATTAATGTTGACAAATCATCTTATTGTTTTTTTAGTTTCTCTTGGATCAATGGTAGTTGGTACATACCTACTAGGAAGCAATAGCAGCTCAGGATATCTGTTCATTTCATTATCATGTCTATTATATCTAATTGGCTACTCAGTTTGGCTCTATAAGGCTATCTCGCAGGACAAGACCATATTCGATATAATGGAAAGGTTTTCTGGTGGTAAGAACTTCACCTATTTCAGGTTATCACTAATCCTCCAATTATTCGCTGGGGTATTTGCACTATTATCCATTTATGGTGTTCGGTCTTCCTTTACGACTTATCTGGAGAGAAATCGGTGGCAATCAAAATTAGAGTTCTTCGATGCTAACAAGCAATTAAACTCCATATTCGGTGAACCAAGGAAATACTCAAACCCCCAATGGGTTTATATTAACGACTCCACTAAAAGCTCAATTATTTATACAGTTGGAACTAACGCTTCTGGGTCGTTTATATATACAGACTCTAATGATATCACAGGTTTAATTGACAGTATAAAAATCGACAATTAGTACATGATAAACTTTTATCGGGTGCGCGGATTTGTAATCCGTGCTCAAGATTAAAATGATTATTATCCACTGCCGTCAATCACGTCATTAGACTAACAAAGTATTCCGCTAACTTTCTTTCATGGCATTAATCGAGACTATACTACCAGAAAACGCTACAGGGGAGCTCAAGTCTATCTATGACGGTCTCATCAAGAGTCGTGGAAAGATCGCTGACGTGCATATGATTCAGAGTCTCAATCCTGAGTCCATTACCAAGCACATGGATCTCTACATGACTGTTATGTTTGGCAACTCGCCGGTCAAGCGAGTACATAGGGAGATGATGGCTGTGGTCGTATCCAAAGCCAACGAGTGCGAGTACTGTCAAGTGCATCACCTGGAAGCCGTCAATAGCTACTGGAAAGATGAGGCCAGGTCGGAGCAACTCAGGGCAGACTATAAGCAAGCCGACCTAGATGAAATCGAATTGGCCATGTGTCACTATGCAGATGTATTGACCCAAGAGCCAGGAAGAGCAAATGACGAATCATTGATCGCTCCACTAAAAACTCATGGACTGAGCGATCGAGCCATTCTCGATGCTACATTAGTTATTGCCTATTTCAACTTTGTCAATAGGATCGTGCTATCACTTGGGGTGACACTGGAGGAAAACCCTGGTGGCTACAATTACGAATAATCATCCGAGCTCTTGCTATTTTTTATTTGTTGTGGCAACCTTGCGCTTAGAAATAACTCATTGTAAACAAAACGATAATCAAACATGAAGCATTACTTCTCTAAACTGATTGCGGTAGCCCTATTCGCGATAGCTACGACAATAGGTCAGCAGGCATCTGCTGCTGAGATCAACCCTATGAACAAAAAGCAGCTGCAGGCCCTATCGGAAACTGAAGTCACCGAGCGACTTGAAATACTGGAGTCGCGTGTAAAGGAGATTAACACGATGGACTTATCAAGCCTTACCAAAGCCGAAAAGCGGGATGTCAAAAAAGAACTGCGTGAGATTAAAAAGCAAAATGAGTTCCTCTCAGGTGGTGTTTATCTATCTGTAGGTGCCATCATTATCATCATATTGTTGCTCATCCTACTGACCTAAGAGTCATTTGCTTGAAGCAATGAAAGCCCCTTTTCGTACTATCGGAATGGGGTTTTTTTGTGCCTATATCTGAAGTCTCAGCTTGCAATTACTATGGTAAATCATAACCTTGTACACATCTTTCATTTAAACTGAAATTCTAGAACCTATGAAAAATTACTTTTCGAAATTAATTGTGCTTGGCCTTTTCCTCACAGCCGGGGCATTCGGTCACAAGGCAAACGCGGAAGAAATCACACCAATGTCTAAGAAAGACCTTAGGTCACTTTCTGAGGTAGAGGTAGCTGAGCGTGTGAAAATGTTGGAGTCAAGAGTACAAGAGATTAATGCAATGGATATGTCTTCCATGACACGGACTGAAAAGAGGGAAGTCAAAAAAGAACTCAGAGAGATTCAAAAAGAAAATAAGACAATGGGTGGAAGCGGTGTTTACCTTTCTGTGGGAGCTATCATCATTATCTTGTTGCTTTTAATTTTACTACTGTAAACGTAGTAGCACATCAAAATACTAAGCCTGTCTGCTATTATGTTGACAGGCTTTTTTTATGTCATTCGTCGGACGACTCTTCAATGAAATATAGCAGTAAGCCAGTCTCATCAGACCTCATTGCAGTACAGTCGTCCGACGAATAATTAGTTATAATCACCCCTCTTTCGCAGCGACTACTGCCCACAACTTGTCGCCTTTAGGCTCGGTCCTGTCGATAAACGGGTCTTGAGAATACTTGATCTCATAGCCCGCCTCTATGAGTTCTCCTTCTACCCACTTGTAGTCAATCTCATGTCTTGCTGTTTGCTCTTCTCGTGGCAGTCCACGGCGTTCTTCTGAGACCGGCTCGGCAATGATCAATAGACCACCCACCTTGAGTGCCTCCTTGATGTGCCCCAAGACAGTCATATAGTCATCGATCTCGTGATACGTGTCCAGGATCAGCACCGCATTCAAGGCATTTTCCGGTAGGTGCGGATCGTCATAGTCACCCTTGATCACCTCCACATTCGTGATATCTCTGTCGGCCAGGTTCGTTCTCAAGTTGTCGAGTTGATAGTCGCTGACATCCACAGCATAGACGGTACCAGCAGCCCCTACCTCAGCCGCCAGCTTCACGGTCATGTAGCCCTGATGCGAACCAATATCCGCCACTTTACTACCCTCCTCCAGCTTCAGTAGCCTAATTATTTTTTCTACCTGTTGCCATTTATCTCGCTCTTCCCATTTCGATTCGCTGTAGATGTTTTGAGCCACTACCGTCAATGAGGTCGTAGCTGCCATGATGAAAGACAGTATGAGCTTTTGCATAAACTATTACACGCCTACCGGCCAATATGGTTAAGCGGCAGCTATATTTGCCGCATGAACGGTCATTTCCTACTAACGATCTGCTTCGCATGGCTGCTATTCGGCTGCCAACCAGGCAATGATGAACTAAAAAAAGTGGCACGAGAATCGATGGGAGCGAGTGACTTTGCCAAGGCTATCTCTTATCTCGATCAAGCTATCGCCAATGATGCACAAGACGAAGAGGCCTTCAACCTAAGAGGCGTATCGAAGCTGGAGCAAGGCCAATATGGCAAAGCAGCAGAGGACTTCACTCAGGCGCTGGCCCTCAATAGTCAAGACTATCGCTACTTCTATAACAGGGGAAATGCGCTACTCGAAATGTCAGACTTACAAGGTGCATTGAACGACTATAATGAAGCCATCTTGCTCAATGCGGGCGTGACTGACTTATACATCAATCGAGGCAATGTATTCTACCGAGTAGAGCAATATGAGCAGGCCGCTGCGGACTTCAAGTATGCGCTGGAGCTAGACGATAAGAGTGCCATTACCTATTTCAATCTTGCCAAGACGCAGTTTCTGTTAGACCAATTTGATGAGGCCATTCCTAACTTAAAATCATCTATCCAACTGAATAGCGACTATGCTCCTGCTTTCTTCTGGCTTGGACTGGCACAACTGCAAGTGGACAATCGCGAGGAAGGCTGCCTCACGCTACAGACCGCACAGCGCATGGGACATGGAGATGCGAAAGATGCCATTGCCGAGAATTGTGGGGGGTAGTCCAATCAAACTTTCATTGATCCGAAGGAAGACAAGGTTTAGAACCTTGTCTTCCTTTATCCCCCTACCAGCCGACTCTGTGTCCTCACGGACTTCCAGCCTAGGTTTGTGAACACAAACCTAGGCTGGAGCTGATATTAGTTAATACCCAGTACACACTGATTCCGGTATTGTCGTGCCTCCAAACCTACCTCGCCGGATCAGGCAGGCCGGAATGACGGTCGGGCTGTATTTAGAGAGGTGGAAATAGAAGGAAGAGTATTAGCAGAAAGCTATTCAGCCCTCAATCGCTCGTCATTCCTTTAGGTTAGCGGGATTGAATTATTAGAAGAATAGAACTACTGTTGACTCTTCATAGACCTTATGCTGGCCAAGTCCAAAAATAGGATTCAAACCTTTTACAGCGTCGAGATAAACAGCAATACAAAAGCAGTGATCAACAACCAGAAGATATAAGGAGCCAAAGCCGGAATCACGACTATCCCAAATCTGCCGAGCAGTAGTACTACTACGATAAGGATGGATACGATTTTGAGGGATGATTTGGTTCTGCTGCTCATAAGATTCTCGTTTGGGCAAATATATATTTTGCCTTGAGTTTGTCAAGTAAAAGATCGTACATTCGCCCCCATAATGGCGGCTATAGGTAAAGATATCCTTAAGGCGAGTAAGCTTCTGAAGACTGGGAACATCGTAGCAATCCCGACGGAGACGGTCTACGGCTTAGCAGGAAATGCCCTCCGAGATGATATCGTTGTGAAGATTTTCAAGGCGAAGAATCGTCCTGCTTTTGATCCGCTCATCTGTCATACCGATAGTATTGAGAAGATTGCTCAATACGTCGAACACATCCCTACTGAGGTTCAGACACTTGCAGACGCTTTTTGGCCTGGTCCGCTCACTGTCCTTCTTAAGAAGAAATCTATCATTCCATCGCTGACCACCTCTGGTCTTGATGAAGTGGCTTTTCGAATACCCAACCACCCTTTGACGCTTGAGCTATTGTCGGCCTTAGATTTTCCGTTGGCTGCCCCAAGTGCCAATCCATTTGGCTATATCTCCCCTACTACCGCCAAGCACGTTCAAGATCAGCTTGGTAATGAGATTCCCTACATCCTAGACGGTGGTGAATGCGAAGTAGGTATTGAATCTACGATCATCGGATTTGTCGAAGGACAGCCCACAGTCTATCGCCTAGGTGGCAAGCAGGTCGAGGAAATAGAAGCACTCATCGGACCTGTCAAGATCAACCTCAACCAAAGTTCCAATCCTTCCGCTCCTGGCATGCTGAAGTCTCATTACGCGCCTAAGAAACCAGTGCTGGTAGGGAACATCTCACAATTGATCAAAGAAAACAGAGGTAAACGTATCGGCATTATCAGTTTTGTCGATCACTACTCAGATATAGCAATCGCGCATCAGACTGTGCTATCGCAAAATGGTGACCTTAATGAGGCTGCCCGAAATCTCTTTGGTGCGCTGCGCAAACTGGATGAACTATCCATCGATCTTATCCTGAGCGAACCTTTTCCTGATAATGGACTTGGGCGGGCGATCAATGATCGGTTGTCGAGAGCTTCCGCGAAGTAAACCGTTGGCTTTTTCTTGTAGACATGTCGAGCTAGGCATATCACCCCAACGCGATTGCAGGTGTGTTCACCAGCGATTAATGGTTCTCGAAGCAACTCGTTGGTCAAAAGACCAACAAGGGCGGGGAGTGGCATTAAGTGAAGCTCCTTCTTTCAACCTCTCCTCAATCCTCTAAAGAGGTGGGATATTTGGCCGCTGACCTCAATGTCATTGCAATCGTTATCAGCCAAATAAAGCATTTTTCCTTTGTAATTGGCTCTCTTGTTCACCAATTTCGACACTCAAATCAACGCATATGAAAACAGTAGATAGCTATAATTTTGCAGGTAAAAAGGCATTGGTCAGAGTAGATTTCAACGTTCCGTTGAATGCCGATTTTGAGATTACCGATGACACGCGGATTAGAGCCGCCGTGCCCACGATCAAGAAAATATTGGATGAGGGTGGATCGGCTATCTTGATGAGCCACCTTGGAAGACCCAAAGAAGGTCCTGAGCACAAGTTCTCTCTTATACATTTGGTTAAAGACCTATCAGGAAGATTTGGCACTGAGGTGAAATTCGCCGATGACTGTGTCGGTGATCAAGCAAGAGACAAAGCAGCTTCCCTTCAGCCTGGAGAAGTCCTACTGCTTGAAAATACTCGATTCTATAAGGAGGAGACCAAAGGCGATGAGGCTTTTGCCGAGAAGCTGGCGAGTCTGGGTGATGTCTATGTCAATGACGCGTTTGGTACAGCGCACAGAGCTCATGCTTCTACCACAATAGCTGCCAAATTCTTTTCTGATAAGGTATGCGGCTATGTGATGCAAGCGGAGATAGAAAATGCTCAGAAGGTATTGGATAAGGCTGCAAAGCCGTACACTGCCATCATGGGTGGTGCGAAGATTTCTGATAAGATATTGATCATCGAACAATTGCTCGATAAAGTGGATCATCTCATCATCGGTGGTGGTATGTCTTATACCTTCTTCAAGGCTATGGGAGGCCAGATTGGTAACTCTTTAGTAGAAGAAGATAAGTTGGATTTGGCCAAGTCGCTCATCCAAAAAGCTAAAGATCTGGGCGTAGATTTGTTACTACCTGTCGACTCGGTGGTCGCGGATGCATTCTCCAATGATGCCAACACCA
The DNA here is from genome assembly GCA_040222235.1 of Cyclobacteriaceae bacterium. GTDB lineage: Bacteria > Bacteroidota > Bacteroidia > Cytophagales > Cyclobacteriaceae > UBA6059. The sequence goes on along the minus strand of JAVKDO010000160.1, from coordinate 1,127 downwards.
AAATAGCCAACAACTACTCCATAGAAGATGGCTGGATGGGCTTGGATATCGGACCAGAATCACGTGAAGTATTTGCTAAGGTAATCAGCTCCTCAAAGACGGTACTCTGGAATGGCCCTATGGGTGTATTCGAGATGAGCAACTTTGCAGAAGGCACGAAGAGTGTTGCCAATGCGGTGGTAGCAGCCACAGAAAACGGCGGTTTCTCACTCATCGGCGGTGGTGACTCAGCTGCTGCCGTCAATCAACTCGGCTATGGCGACAAAGTGAGTTATGTGTCTACCGGAGGAGGAGCACTACTTGAATATATGGAGGGCAAGGTACTGCCGGGTGTAGCGGCGTTGGATGAGTAGTCAAGACCAATAGATATCTTAGTTAAGCAGACCCAACGAAGAAAGTATCCGTCTAATTTGGAATAAGTTTAAGGAGCTCAAAGAGCTCCTTATCCCTCAGCGTTTCTTGCTCGCCTTTATCATAAATTGATAGCAAGTATATCTTTTCTTCAGCCATATAGACAGTGGTAATTACTCTTGCACCACCAGACTTTCCTTTTCCTTTGAAGATATGGAAAGTCTAATTTTGAAGCAGTGTCGACCAATCGGAGTACCCAAGTTTGGCTTTTCCTCTAAATCGTCAAGTAGAATATTAGGGTCTTTCTTAATCGAAGGGTACTTTTTTGCCAAGCGCTTCAGCTGCCTTTCAAAGGGCAGTGATGAAGAGTATACTATAGCTCATCCAGCAATTCTCTGGCCGGTCGGGCTTTTAGTTTACCCTCTTTTACCAACCTTAGATTCTCAACAGCCTCTTTGATTTCTTCAATTAATAATTCTTTTTCATCAGTCATCTGCTCGGTCTTCACGAATGAGAAGTTTTTCAGTACTTCGAGCACAAAAGCTGCTTTGTCATCTTGGATATCCAATAATACGCGCATAATCTGATCAATTTTGGTTTAAAGCCAGTTCAATCAATTCCTCACAAAAGTACTACCTAAAATCCGCAGAACAATTATTTTCAATGTTTTGAGGGGTTGCTATCTGGTGGCTTGATTGGTTCTTTACTCTTTTGGGTCATTTCTGTCTGTACTCAGCCCTGACAGAGTCGGTTTTGGACGATACATTTGACCCTCC
>JAVKDO010000159.1:0-6094 GCA_040222235.1 Cyclobacteriaceae bacterium | reverse complement strand
GGTTTATTATCGATAGCCTATCGGCTGGAGTATATACTGTACTGGTTACCGATACAGATGACCCTTACAATACTTGCTTCACTACTACAGAAATTATCGTCCCTGCTGACTCGGTAGACCTTTCCATTACTGCTGATGACTATGTGATAGCACATAACGAAAATTGCTCAGCAGCCATGCCTAATGGTGCTATCCGTATCGACGGTATCAGGGAAGATGGAACCTTTGTCGACTTTGCTACCCTCAATCCGCTCAACCATGACTTCACTATCACTTGGTCTGGACCTGGTGGGCCTGTAGCCGGGCTTACTGCTACTATCCCTGGTGACTCTATCAGTGGACTGGTAGAAGGTACTTACACCGCTACCATCATAAATAATATCACTGCTTGTGAGTTCATCTCCCAGAACTTCATCATTGAAGCTGATTCTATTGTGCCATTGCTATCACTAGAATCAACTGCCGGTAGCAACTACTGTGATGTAATCGATGATGCTCGGGGAGCAAACTTCATTATCGGTGATGGAGCATTGAATATCGATTTAACTCATGCTTCCGATGTAATCGATAACCCTGATGGAAGCATTATCGCTAATACTGATTACTTGATCGAATGGTACATTGACTTGGCGGATCCAACTACCAATCCTGGTAATGGAGATGCCCTATTCCTATTCGACAATTTGGGCAATACAAATGCCAATTTAGAATTTGTTGGAACTGTTCGTCCTGTGAATGTTGGTGGTAATGATGACTTCACCAACATAGATAGCCTAAGAGCGGGTACATACACTGTATTTGTAACAAAGCTCGCCACTGCAACCAATCCTAATGACATCTACCTAGGATGTGGAAGCAGTGCCAGTTATGTCATAGAAGACATTTCATTAAACCCAGAGCAGATTGTGGTAAGTCAACCTGTGGCTGATAATTCGTTCACACCTGTGAATATTGGTACTGGAAAAGGAAATAATTACAACTGTGATCAAATTTATTATAATGGGTACATTGAGATTTCTGAGGTAATTGAAGTGTCCACAATCATCACAGATTTATCAAATTACGAATTTATCTGGTACACCGATGCGGCAGGAACTAACCTACTCAACGAAGATCCGAATCCATTGCTAGCCGATGGAGTAATCTCAGATGCTGGATCAGGAATAGGTAATAGAATAGACTCCCTCGAGGGAGGCACATACTATGTAACAGTTCAAAATTTAACTACTGGTTGCCCCAATCCTGCTGGGCTCAAGTTAATTCCAATAACAATTGAGGATGATGCGAGAGATCCACAAATAGACTTTGTTGATAAAACTGTCACAACACTATGTGAAACTGGAATCAATGAAGGCAATGCCACGCTTACTGTTGAATTCTTCGAAGAAGGTAACCCTACGGTTGCAATCACACAATCAGAGTATAGAATAGAGTGGTATCGTGACAGCACAAATCATGACCCATCTCACCCTACTTTCTTGTTTGATAATCAGGGTAACTCCGGGTTGATCGATACAGTCGCCACAGCTTCTCCTATTACTCCAGGAGACTATACTGCTCTCAACGGCTTGGGTGCTGATGAGTATACTGTATACATAGAGAAACTAGTGCCTCCTACTGCTGGAAGTCCAGGGATAGGTTGTGCAACTAAACGCACCTACGAAATAGTAGAAGATCTAACTTACCCTAACTTCAACATTCCTGAAACTCAGGTAGTGCACAATACCATATGTGACCCTACTGACGGAGATCCGCTATATGATGGTACCGGTGAAATAACCATTGTGCCTTCAAACTTCAATATTCCAAGTAATCCACCAGTTTCAGATTTGACATCATTCAACTGGACGGTGAACTACACTGCTGAAGGTGAGCCATCCGTTCCATTCACAGATTTCACGGTTAGCTCCAATGAACTGTCAATGACTGGTCTAGAACCCGGAGTATACGGATTTACTGCTGACGATGCTATTACTGGATGCGGAAATCTAGCCGAAATAGAAGTTGAGGTACTTAATCAGACGATTAGCCCGGCACTCGGTGAAGTGGTCCTAGACCCTGATCTATCATGTATCAGTAATAAAGATAATTTTGTCGATGGTGGATCCGGAAGGATTATTCTGGTCAATGTTGATCCTGATGGCACGGGAGAAAATCTTATTGAACTACCAAATAGTCGTTACATTATCAGTTGGTTTATTGGATTCGATAATAATAAACAAGACGCATCTGCTAATGCCAATATCGAAATTGCCAATACCACTGATACATTGTTCAACTTATCAGAAGGCATATATGAAGTCGAAATCTATGACACTCAGACTAACTGCACCTCCACCCAACAGATAGAAGTATTCAGGGAAGAGGTTGCGCCGTTCGTTACTAACTTTGAAGTGAACAATAACACCTTCTGCGCGCCGAAGCAGAATGGATCAATCGTGATCGTCGAAATCTCGTACAACGGTGATATACTTGACTTAAACCCTATCTTCACGGAGGACCCACTTGGCAATGTCACTGACACGTCTTACTTCGAGAACCTCGATCAGCAATACCAAATCAGCTGGTTTGATAGTGATGGTACTACTGCGCTGACAGATCCAGAGCCTAGCACTCCTTTCGAACTAGAAGGCTTATCTGCTGACGATGCAGTTGATGGTAAGAAGTATTTCGCTTCAGTACAACAAGTAGACAATCAATGTGCTTCAGACTTGATCGAATTCACCTTGTTTGATAACCCATTCATACCTGAAATCGTCATAACTACCCTCCAAGCAGACAGTACTTGTGTGCCAAATGGTTTCCCTAATGGAGAAGTATTTGCAGTTTCAAGCGGTCAGAATGGAGACGACAGCACATTGGTGTTCAACTGGTATAGTCAGAATGATCTCAATACAATTATTGCTGTGAATGATACATTAAGCAATGTACCAGCAGGTACATATGTAGTAGAGGTGCTTGATAGTTTCACAGGTTGTGAAGCTACGGCAGAAGTTACTATTGAGAATGTACCACCAGTGACAGAAATCATTGATTTCATCGCAACTGACCCAACGCAATGTGATCCTCCTAACGGCACTGTGGAAATCGTAAGTGTTACAACCAATGCTTTGGAAAGAATGGTATTTGATATCTATGACGAAAACCCAGGTCGACCTATCACTGCCAATCCAGCACCTATTCTGACTTCAGATACATCAGTGATGGTCTTTGGTGAGCGTAGTGCTGAATACTTCATAGTAGGCCGAGATACTCTGACAGGCTGCACCACGGCTCCTATACAAGTCTTATTTGGTGATGAGACACCAGCAGTGACATTGGAGCAATTAGGATTTACTTTCCAAACTAACTGTGATCCAGCTAGAGCCAATGGTACGATTACTATTGCTGCGAATGGTAGCCAAGACACTACCCTCTTCCGCTTCGAGTGGTTTGATGAGAATGGTATCCTTACTGAGGTCAATAGTGCTACGGCTGACAGCCTATCCGCAGGTCTCTATACAGCTGTAGTTACTGATTTGAGCTCAGGATGTACATTCGAAATAGAGTTGCCCATGGCGGATGATCTTGAAAACCCATTCCCATTCACGACATCTACAACATCTAATTTCAACTGTATCAACCCCAATGGTAGGATGTCTGTCACAGTAACAAATGCCCGCAAACCACTATTCGTCTACAGATATCTTTGGAAGATCGGTGCAGATCAAACCCCAACAGAAAGTGACTTTGACTTTGAAGGTCAGCTTGTAGAAGGTGTACCTGCAGGAGTTTACTCTGCCATAGTCATAGATACTGATGATAGATTCTGTACCTCACTACCGATCAATGTAACTGTTGAGGACGCAACTACTCCTCCAGAGTTCTTCTTATCTCAAATTGAGCCATTGACTAATTGTGATCCAGCGAGACCAAATGCGATTGCTGAAGCTGGAGTACCCGGCGATGATCTATTCAGATATTCTTTCGAGTGGTTCATTGGAACAGATACAGCCGGAGTTGAGCCAATAGCAACTGGAATCACAATTGATTCGCTAGCTGCGATTACTTACGGCGTAGTTGCAACGGACGCTCTTACTGGATGTAGATCGCTTGAGACAATAACTATTGAAGATGCGACTGTGCCTCCTCCAACACCTGATGTGACTATTGGTAATGATCGAACGAACTGCTTGATGCCAAATGGTACAGCATTCGCATCGGTGGGTGGTGATATCTTAGCTTATGATTTCACTTGGTACAGCTTCTCTAACCCCGATTCGGCCTTAGGTACTGGTCCTTCTATTGCGACGCTCGACATTGGTGACTACTTCGTTACCACAACAGAGATTGCTACTGGATGTGTGTCAGGCGCAACACCACTGTCAATAATAGACGCTAGAGTAGAGCCTGAATTCACAGTTGAGACGAGACTATCATTGTGTGCAAGGGATGGCAACAATCTTGATGAATACAATCACAATGGTGAAGGAAGAATTATCTTTACCAATGCTAATTTCGTTGAGATCGACAGTATTGTTTGGTACTTCGACGCTGATGAGGATGGCGTATTCGAAATAAATGAAGGCCCAACTGAACGTCAAGATCAGCAACTAGGTACAGGTGCTCCTGGAAGGCATAAAGTCTGGATAAGAGATGGTAATGGTTGCGATTACGAGCAGGAATTCGTGATTGGTACTGAGATTGTAGTCTACAACGGTGTGTCTGATAATGGTGACGGGCTGAACGATATCTTCCTTATCGATTGCCTGGATTATTTCCCTAACAACAATGTCAAGATTTATAACCGAGCGGGAGTCCTGATCTATGAGATTGACAATTATGATAACTTCACGAACTTCTTTAACGGATACGGTAACAGAGGTGGAGCTAACGGCAATCAGCAAGCTGAAGGAACGTATTTCTACATCATAGATAAAGGAGATGGTTCAGATCTGTTACAAGGTTATCTTGAGTTAACACGATAATGATTATATTCAAAGCGATAATGAAAAAGTCATTACTTACGATCCTTGCAGTGTTAGGTGCCCTTGTGGTCTTTGGACAGCAACGCCCTATCACTTCCACTTATCTATACAATGGGTTGTTGCTTAATCCTGCCTATGCAGGAAGCCTCAATCTATTTAGCGCCACTTTGACGCATCGAGATCAGTGGGTAAATATTGATGGCGCCCCCTCCACCCAGGCCCTCACTGTACACAATTCATTTCAGGATAATAGGGTCGGTATCGGTCTAAACGTAGTAAGAGATAGAATCGGAGTGCATGAGGATATTGGTGTCTTTGCGAGCTACGCTTACAAGATTCACTTTGCACACGGTATTCTTTCCATGGGCTTGCAAGGCGGTTTCAATAGTAGACAATCTGATTTCAGCGAGCTAAATATCTTGTATCAAAATGATCCTCTACTTACAGGGCAAGTATCGAGGATGACACCCAACTTTGGGACAGGTGTCTACTATGCCAATCCAAAGGTGTTTTTTGGAATATCCGTACCCTATCTCCTTACTCCTTCAATTTTTACTGTTGATGAGATATCAATTTCAAGTGTAGGTAAGGCAGACAGATTCTACTACGTTAATGGTGGCGGTGTAATTCCGTTGAGCAGATTCGTGATTTTTAATCCTTCTTTTTTGGTGCGAATACAGGATCGTGCTCCACTAGGGTATGATCTTACGGCTCAGTTTATTTTTGATGAGGTAATCTTTGCTGGTATATCTTATAGGAGTCAGGATTCATTTGTGTTCTTAACGCAGATGGTATTGAACGAGAATTTCAGAATTGGTTATGCCTATGATACGGTGACTTCAGACTTGAATCAGTTCTCACCTGGCAGTCATGAAATCATGCTGAATTATCGTATCAAGTTTAGAAATACGCGCAAAAATCCTCTGTGTCCTGTCTATTACTAGAACATTAACATCTGAGCCACATAAAAAAAGGTCTGATTGATGATTACTGATATCCGACTAAAGTAGAGATTAGTTAAAAAAGTGCTCTTAAGAGGTGTCAGGGTAGAATTCCTTATCTTCCTCAGAATTACCCTCCCCTTCATCACCGAATAGTTGTAGTTGTATTATTTCCAGATCACGATC
>JAVKDO010000158.1:0-20345 GCA_040222235.1 Cyclobacteriaceae bacterium | reverse complement strand
CTAAAATATCTGGTCAGTTCCGTTCATTCAGAGGTGCTCAGAACTTCGTTATCCTACGTTCTGTAATAGATACGCTCATAAAACAATCTCAACAAATACTACCTAACCTTCAAGCTATTGCTACCTCCTGAGTAGTTACGAGTTCACAAATAATTTTTGATTTGAAACCCTCAAAAGTCCCTACTTCTGGGGGTTTCCTTTACACCTCTAAGATACTAAAAATCAGATACTTAAGCCTTATCTTAATGGCATTGATTTCTGAATAATGAATTTTATTCGTCCGGTTGCTGTGCTCGACATGTATATGAGGAAGGTCTAAACGATCAAATACGTGATCGAAGCTGTTTTGGAAATCTTCTAGCTTACTGATGTACTCAACTGGAACTTTGCCTTCCATATCAACTAGTTTGCTCAATTGACTTCTATTTTGTTTTATTGGCTTTCCATTGTTTTCACCTTTTTTCTACCCACTCCTCGAACCTTAATTCATGAAACAGCCTGGTGGTATCGTGTCTTAATCGTTATTCTTTATCCGGAATAAAGTCTACATGATGGTAATGAAATCTAGAAACCGTACGTGCCCATGGGTTGCGTACCATTGTGAATTTAAAGCAATCATCAAATCTATCTCCAATGACATATTTCAACTGTACAGCAGATAAATGCTTGAGATGTCCAGGTTGCTTATCACCTATTTTATTGAGATTTTAGCGATCTCGAAAAGTAGAATCGACTTTTTTATCCTGTAAAAGAACCTACCACCGTGAAGTTGATGTAACTTTTTCAAAGTCACTATGGTACTCGTCGATCCGGTTTTTGGGATAGCAACATATACATATGAATGTAGGTCTGACTAGGCATAATTTTGATTAGTATTTGCTGTACGATAAGTCATCGAGAGTTACCAGATGTTCATTTCTTTGGTTTACTTACTAATGATTTATAACTATTTAACATTCTTTTCACAACAGTAGCTTTCAGTTGTCTTTTTAGATTGGAGGTCTCTGCGATATCAGTCTTTAAGTTGTAAAGCTCTAAAGGCTTTTGTTTCTTCCTATCGACAATCAGTTTCCAACCCTCGCTATAGTATGCATCTTTTTTGCTTGAGTTATCCCTAATTAAGGCATCTTTCCTGCTTGATTTATCTCCGTAAAATAGAGGTGTGATATCAAACGAGTCCAGATCTCTATCCGTTGGAATTGGCTGGTCGCTTATTGTGGCAAGGGTTGCTAAGATGTCCGTAGCTACAACCAGATGGTCTGATTGACTTTGCGATTTGATGTGGCCTGGCCAGCTGACAATGAATGGCACTCTGTGGCCACCTTCGTATATTGAGCCTTTTGACCCTCGGTAAGGGCCATTAGCATTATGCCCCATTTTACGACTTTCAGCTATCTCAAGTCCCCCATTGTCAGAGGTGATGATAATAAGGGTATTATCGTACTCACCTGCATCCTTCAATGCGTGTATAATTCTGGAAACTTGCTCGTCAAGTTCCATAATCATATTGAGATGGTCTGATGGATAAATATTGTGCATTAGGGAGTCCCTCACTTTGAAGCCTGGAGTATGTGGCACATGCACAGCTTGTGAACAAAAGTATAAGAAAAACGGATTTGGCGTGTCACTTACCTGTCCAATATATTCTATGGCCTTTTGTGTGATTAAAGGCCCATATAGCTTTGGGTGCCAATTGGAATCACCCGGTTTAGCAACATATCTCTTCTGGTTTTTTACCGAGTCTTTGTTTATCCGTATTTCATCATCCACTATATCTGACCATGTGAGTTGCTTGATATACGAGCCTTTTACTAACGGATACCACGATGAGTTTTCATATAGAGCGAAGGGATGTGCCTGGATACCAGCAGGACTATAAAAATTGTAATCAAATCCCATCTCTATAGGATCTGACCCTACTATATGCTCAATATCTGGCTGCTCATGTGTATTGGCTTTGTATATAGTCCCGCTATCGCCGAGGGCATAGTATTGACCACCTAAATGCCACTTGCCAAAAAAGGCCGTGTTGTAATCAGAGCGCTTCATTAGCCTGGCCATAGTAAGGTCATCAGGACCAATGACTGATTTTTGAAACGAACTCCATACGCCATTGGCCCAGGCACTTCGGAACGGATATTTTCCTGTCATGAGTGCGTATCGCGAGGGCGCGCATAATGATGTCGCAGCGTGGGCATTAGTGAAGATCATTCCTTCTGAGGCTATCGCGTCTATGGCCGTGGTGCGTAATACTGATGGAAGTCCCAGCTGATCATTGTAATACGAGATATCCCCAGTGCCGATATCGTCGGCATGGATAATAACCACATTGGGTAGTGATCTGGGGCTTTCGCTATTGCAACTCACGAGGACAGATATAATAAAAATAGTTGCCACTACCCTGAGTAGAGGAGGTACCTCGGGACAACCGATACTCAGTACCTTATAGATAGATGTCGTATGCATGATGACTTTATACCATATTGTTTTCATAGTAACCCGCAAGAAATGGAATCTTTAGAGAAGCCTGCCTGACGAATTCGCTCATACCATCTGTCCAGGGGATGCTTTGACGTGTCTGCTAGATTTTTTTAAAAATAATCCTCTGGCACGCATCAAGATGAGTATCATCGACATTGATTTGAAGGAAATCGCAACACTCAGTTATCGTCCTTCTAGGAGCCAATATTAATTCTTCCAGCTTTATGATATGTGTTTTTAAATCATATGATTTGACGTTCATGAGGTGGTTAACCGTTTCGCTGCGCTTACTATACGCATTTACATATCGTTTGATTGTAGTCTTGTCATATGCGTCACATTTACTTTTTATCAACAGCGTCGATATGTTGTCCAAGGGATGTCTCACTACGCTTATTACCCTGATAGGTAAATTCAGGATTGTACCAAACCTTTGCAATAATTCGGGTTCTTTCTTCAACAAATTGGCATTTCTACCTTGTTTCTTATTCCCAATTATCTGGAGTTGATCATGGCCATATTGGAACCCACTATCAATTTTGTACTCATAGCCGGTATGAGAGTAGTTGTTGTTTAGACCTCTCTTAATATCCCTTTTGATAATGCTTTCTAACACCTCCTCTTTACTAGTCAATTCATTATTTTGAAACCGACCAAGTATATCAGCTTCTACTGATATGACGACATTGGGATGAGCATTGAGGATCTGGCTCATCAAAGTCGATCCTGATCTTGGATTACCTACAAATAGGCAGAAGTATTTTAAATTGTTGAAGTCTGGATTCATTTGATTAGCGTGATTTGAATAATTGAGATGTCTGCCTATTTTCATTCTGGGTTGAGGCTACTTAGCTTCACGGATCTTTTTTAGTAGTGCTTTTTTTGGCACCTGATAGAGGTCTTGGATGTCACTTCGGCTGGGATTGTAGCTGTGACGCACAGACAAGACGGTATCAACAGCATCAGCGTCATAATCAGCACCTAAAAAACAAAACAGATCTTGAAGGCTTTTTCCATTAATCCTGGCCTCTTGATAGGTAATTTTGAATGTGTTGTCATGTTTGGCCTGGTAGCCGTCAAATTTTTTTTCCAACTCTTCTATTTGGGGCCTGATATCATTGGGGTTCTGATCTTTCCACCAACCGCTCTTTATCACCTCTTCTATTGACCTTGTATTGAAAATCAATGCTGCTTTAGGAAAAAGCTGATTGAGAAAGTCCAGGTACTCCTCAAATTCCTCACCAGTGTCAGCGAATCGTATTTCTTTAAAGCCTAAGCACATCTTGCTGTTGACTGGCGTTTTAGAGTTGCCGATGAGTAGGTCATTAGCGATAGCTCGAAAATGGTCAAGCAACCGTGCCGGATCGTAAAAGCTAATGCCAAACCACGCCTGGTTTGGGAGCACGGCACCACTGTGTTTTTTACTATGGCGCACGAGCTTCTTGTAGGCCTTAAAAAAATCGAAGAAGATATTGTCGTTTTCTCCTCGGATGGTCACCCCGTCGATGGTATTGAGAATGCCTTGAAGCAAGGTTGACCCACTGCGCCCATAAGTGACAATGATGATATGGTCATAACTCCAGTTGCTCCGGTCAGTATGTCCCATCTTCCTTTTTAGCAGTGCGGCATATCGCTTACCTGCCACTCCGTCCAATCGTGATATTGCCTCTTGCTGCTTTTGATCTATCATTTGGTGAAATGTAGATCTATTGTTGCTGGGAGTGATTTTAATGAAACCAGCGAATCTCTTGAGCCATTTTATAATTCTATTATCAGGTTGTAGCTTCATTCTCCAGGCAAGCTATTCGTTCAACACAAAACTTTGGCATCCGTGTATGATCTTTCATCTTATATGCTTTGGCGTTTGATTGCTAGTCGGAAATTCAACGTCCGGTACAGTGACATCCATGAACCCACACAGCTTTTCCCATCCTTCGCCACCACAGACATCCAATACAAGTAACCTATTTCTATTATTAGATTCAAAAAAACTGTTGACTCTATCGTGAAATATTTCGTACGCCACCTTCCAACTTGAGTATTGGGTAAATAATTGGCTTGCGATCATGGAAGCCTTGCCTCTAAAGCGATCCATATTGTTGGCATTATTGAGCTGGGCAATGTCCGATATGCCACGATAGTTGCGGTGATGCACTTCCATTGATCTTACCCAATCGGCCACCGCTCTGGGCGTATAGATGAACTTGGCATTAGGAAAGCGGCGATACAGTTCCTCAAAGTTGTAACTGGTGGTGATGTCGGTAAATGCATCAAATTGAAAGTAATCTGATCCACCTATTAGGTCTTTCGTATGAGGGTTCGTCCAGTGTATCGAATGGAAGCCCAGGACTTGCAATGCTTTGTTCAAAGAGGTAGTTCCTGTTCGACTCAAGCCTATTCCGAAGATTTTAGGCCTATCCATATCAGGATATTTTGGATGCTGAACCTTACGAATTACTCTATTTAGGCTATTAAGTTTAGGGTGCTTGATTTCCGATTTGATAAGATGATCAGCTTGAGCGATCATCTGTGTATAGCTGCCCGATGCATACCATAGTTCTATCAGCAGCAATGTAAAGTCAAGGTCATTGGGGTGCTTTTTAGTGGCTTTTCTCGTGGCTTCAATAAGCAAACTGAGTGACTTGCTTCTCTCTTCATATGTACAAGCGTACTGAATGCTTGTCAGAAAGCGCCTCCCTAGATCCACTGAAGACAAAGCATTCCCTTTGAGTTGATCTAATAACGATGCTAACTGTTGGCGATAATGCAATATCGGCCCTCTGCGTCCGATGAGTGGTAGAAGTAATACTTTAGCTGTGAGAGCCTCGGGGTATTGAGCGATAGTCGCCTCTAACAGCTTGATGGCTCCATCAAAGTCACCATTTGCTATTTTTGTCTTCGCAACTCTCTGCTGTTCATATAGATTTTCGGCTTGTTGCAACATTTAAAAAAGTAGTACTAATAAAAAGTTGTTTTGAATTTTCGATAGTCCTTACTCTGGTTGCTCATTGAAACGATATCCGAATAACAAAATATCCTTGTGATACATTTCTGAGACTAGCTCCTTGGATTTTTCAGAGTAGTAGGAGGAATAATGTGATCTGGTATTTGTTTTGTTGCCGTGAGGTATATTATTCAGTGGTAAACCTAATTCCTTAAAAACCTTCCTCACATCTTCATTAAAACTTTCCATCCTACCAATGATGTCTACTTCATTGAGGTCGATAAGTCTTGATTGTAACCTGAAGTGTATATTACAACTCTCTACATCTTTTTGTGACCAGAATTCAACGAACTGGTCGAATTTCATCAAGCGCACTCGTTCTTGGTCTGAAAAATCGAAGGCATTCCTGTTGACAATCTTGTTTAACCATCCCGAGACAAAGCGATCCCAAGGATTACGTACAAAGGCAAACTTCAAGTAATCTTTGTACAGTTCTGGAGCGTAGCGGCATCCACCTGCCTGCTCGGCGGTAAGTTCGATAGGCAACTCACGTAGAAGATTCAATATTGATCTGGTACCGACTTTAGCATTGCGATACCAAATAAATCTGGGGTTATGAGCTACAGTCAATTGATACTTGTACCTCGAGGGTACAGAACCATTAATATTCCAAAACTCCTCATATTCAGACTGGACTGATTTACTGTATGAGGTAAGTTCTTGACCATTGCCGCGCTTCTTAGTAGCTATTAACTTCCGGGAGTTCAAAATTTTTTGCTTGTTTGAATTAATTCAAGATCGAGTAGCTGTTGGGTCGACTCATATTCCACACAATCGTCCTGATGCTTTGAAAGGTCCTTTGCAACATTCTCATGAGTCTTAAGATAGCGGTAATGCCTTGCTTTGCATTCCTTGATTCGGGTATTGTTCGATATGTCATTTCTAAATGTTTCTAAAAAGTTGCCCGCCATCTTATAGTGCAACAAGGCACCCGTGACATCTGCCACTTTGGCGGGTGTAGTAACGTGACTACTCATCAAAAACTTGATGCCTACACCACCTTTGATGATCGGCGTTTTAGTCTGGTTTTCACCATATTCATATTTGGAACGCATGCCACCGGTAGTATAAATATAGGGACAATATTGGGTATTGAAACGCTCATAGGTATTGAGAAATAGGTTGTAGTCCTCAAGAAAATTATCATAATTATCCCCGCGCTCAACCGACTTGAGGCCAGGACTGAACATATCCATCATGAACGCATACATGGCCTGATAGCCCTGCTCGTCGAAATAGTCAACAAGTTCACGGATACTTCGTGTCTCACTTCCTGGGTAAACCAACGCCTCGTCCACATCAGCATAAATGCACCAGGCGTTGGCTCCATGCCTGTCCAGCAATGAATTGATCCAGAGCATTCCTGAATAGCCTGATGAGTAGCTTTGGCTGGTTTGATACACCATGACATTCTGTTGATTGTGAAGGTATTCAAGTGTGCCATCTGCCGAATCATTATCAATGAAAATAAAATAATTCACCCCTAACGACCGATAGTAATCAAGAAACCAAGATAGTCGCCATTTTTCATTTTTTACTACCGTAAATAAGATGATTGGGTTATCATGGCTATCCAAGTTGCATTGTTTGGTTAGTTTGAGCCTATCGACCATAGGTGGCCTGGCTACTGGATAGGCATAATCCCTGACAATGTCCTTCCAAATAGCCAGTGAACCATCATGATCGCCTTGCTGGTAGCAGGCCCATGCCTGCACCTCCTGAAGCTTGAAATCTTTCATCTCATCATTAAGGCCATCTATTAAGTCCAGGGCTGTTTTAGTCTCTGAGATATAAATGTGCAAATTGATAATGTGTCGATCAATACGTCTGTGAAGAGGGTATTTGGATTTAAGATGCTTAAAGTCCCTTAAGACTTCCTCGATATATTTCCTGTCATTGGTCAACTTATATAACCTGACAAAGATCAGGCGCTTGAGATCCACGATATCTTTATCGTTGGGGTAAGAGGTCTGAAGTTTCCTGATCGTGATCATCGCTCTTTCGAGCTCAATCATCTTAAACAAGATCAGTGGTTCGAGAAGTGCACAATCTTTCCTTAGCTTATCTACCAAATGCTCCTCATAGTAGGAGCTAGCTTGTTCGAATTCAAGTGTGTCAAGTAACGACTTAACGTAGGCCACTTTTAAAGAGATATCTTCAGGGTGAAGCTCAGTCAAAGCTAAGTAGATATGGTTGGCTTCTTCATATTCTTTTGCCTCGGTTGCCAGCATTGCCTGAGCTGACAGAATAATCTTACTTTCAGGATGGGATTCCGACAACTTATCGAAATAGTCATTGGCAGTTTTGAAGTCGCCAGTGTTATAGTAGCACCGGACAATTGATTTCAATGCCGTTTTGTTTTTCGGGTTCGCCTTAAGTACTTCTTCCCATGCAGCAATCTGAGCTACCGTGGGGGCAAACAGTTGCCTTGCTTGAGCTATTCTAACAAGGATGTCTTCACTCTGTTCACCCTTAGATGCGGCATAGGTAAAGAGTTTGTCTGCAGTGTATATATGGCCTGCATCGAACATGTCGGATCCGAGTTTGGCCAGCTGGGTTTCTTTAAAAAGATCAAGTCGGGTTCCGATCCAATTCACAAGTAGTGCCGAGACTTTTTTGCTGTCCTTAGCGTTTTGTATGGCTTTCATCACATTGTCATAGTCGATCGAAGACCATTGTGCCATGCTCAACTCTAATGCGTAGAAACTTACTCTGACAAAGCCGTGCTTTAATAGTTGACATGCAAGCTTCGAAAATGCCCGATGCAATGCCATGCGAGTTGAATTTTGTGTTTTATTCAAGGTTATGTTGTCATTTTAGTGCCTTTAGCCAAGTATAGGCTCTTGTTTTTTGGTAATGATTTGATCGACGAATTCAACAATCGATAAAATCTTTTACGATTGTCAAGTAGTTCTCGGCAAGATCCCTCTTCTACTACTTTCCCATTGTTTAGCATGACCACATGATCCTCTGGGTTTATCCTGCTTAAGTTGTGCGTGATGTTGATGATCATTTTGGACCCAAACTGATTTCTGAGAGCGTTATTGATACTAAGCTCATTTTCTCCATCGAGCGCTGAAGTCGCCTCGTCAAGTAGTACAATGTCCGCATCCTTCAAGAAAACCCTCATTAGCGCCAGCCTTTGTTTTTCACCATCAGATAGTCTTACTCCTTGTTCTCCAACCTTTGCATCATAGCCGTGTTCAAGATTTTGGAAAAAACCTGTCAACTGGGCATCATCTGCCGCTTTAATCAGTTTATCATCGTTCACTTCTCCAAGGCCATAGGTTACATTAAATCTGATGGACTCATCAAAGAATATAGAATTGGGGCCAGCATAGGCTATTCTATCATAGAATGAGGCTAACTCATAATCCCTTATATCAGCGTGATCCCAATAAATGGACGATGGAGGGCAATCATAAAGCCTTAACAGAAGGTGCAGTATGGTGGTTTTTCCTGACCCAGTTAATCCACAGATAAAGTTGGATTGGCCATACTTGAAATGGCAGGATACGCCCCTCAATATTTTTTTGCTACCTGGGTACTTGAAGTCAAGATGGCGCAATTCAATTCGATCAGAAATAGATTCAATTGGGCTGTTTCCTGCCTGGGTGATGTGCTTTCCCTGATCAGACATCAAATCAATAATCTTAATGACATTTTGATGGACGTTGAACCATTGGTTAGGAAAGCGTAGCACATTTGATATTGCTCCAACACTTTGTCGCATAATTAGAAAAAAAATGATGAACTGAGAAATGGCAAAGAAATCAGAGTTAGTTACAAGGACAGAACTAAACCAAGCGAAGGCGACCAGCATTAAGATGGAAGACAGATCCTTCACAGGGTTAATCAATTCTTTGCGTTTCATTGCTTGCAATTGTGCAGCCATGCGGATTTTCAAATGATTGGCCCAGTTTGAAAGTTCACCTCTGGTCATATTGCTAATCTTGATGAGATTTAGGTTGGCAATGACGCTATGCGAGTCTGCGTTGAGTTGATCTTCCATGAATTCAGATTGTTCTGGAGGAGATTCAGTATCTGCGATAAACTTTTGAAATATGATCAGATATAAGGCTAAAAATCCTATTGCCACAATGGCCATAGGCCAGGATATCAATATGAGTGCAGCCGCATATAGTCCGATGGATATCACCGATACTACAAGTTTGTACAAAATGAAAATTCCTTTGCTTGCTTTTTTGGGAAGTTTATCTAGCCTCTTGACGTTCTTTATATGCCCTGTCCTATCATAATAGTGTTGGCCAAACAGCATAAATCGCTGAATTAGTCCGGAAGTGATTTTGGAGCTTGTTTCTAAGACCTTAGCATTGACTATAATTAGAGCAAAGTACGAACATATACTCCTTGCTGTAGCTACGACTGTCAGCAAGATTACAAACACCAGAATCGGGTTATCTTCTGCAATACCAGCTAAGATGAAAGCAAATTTACCTAATCCATTCGATACACCGTTTGTAAACAATAGGTGTATTAAGGGAATAAATAATCCTAGCACAGCTAATCTCAGCACGGATCCGGTTGCACCTAATATGCAAGGAATGATAAAAGACCTCTTGCTAGTTTCAAAAAGATGGAGCATTTGCTTGACCTGGGATACTATATCTTTATAAGATAGATTCACTGATCCTCATTTCTGCTTAAAAAATAATTGGCAATATCCTTGTGAAGATCAGGCTTATCAGATGACCATTTCCAGCATCCATTTTCATCCAGCACAATGTCAGTCTTAGGGTCATAGTCATGCGCAAACAACGTCTCACGACGCTGCATATAACCTCTCAGTTTTCGTTCACCATGATAGAGATCCCTAACCCCAGTATATACAAACCCCGATAGCCCATTGACCGCATCACACCATTGTCTCGCCCAGGATTGATAGTGCTCTTTGTAGGGTATGGATTCATTGTAGTGGCCACAACTATCACAGCTATAATGTGATCTGGTCAAGGTATCGATTTTACTATTATCGAATACATTCCTAAAAGCTGCAGCATAAATCATTTTATCCCCACCTCCCAGTATAGCTCCATCATAGAGTAACACTTTCTCGAGCACCTCGCTGCGGGCGGCCCATCCGAATCCTGACAAGCCTTGCGGTATCCCAATTGGCATGTTCTTTTTAGGTTTCTTCAAGCTTTGCTTTAGGATGTTTTTCGTTGCATTGTAATACCTTATGGCACCCCAGGCGACTTGTCTGCTACTATTGGCGTCCATGGCTATGCTTGAATGGCTAAATACCTGGCATAGGTTTGCACGTTCGAGCTCATTTGCTACATACCATGGCCACTCATGGACATCATCAAATACGATATCGCAATCTAGCCAGGCTATTTTTTTATACCCTCTTCTTAGTAATTCCTGAATCCCTACGTTTAGTAGACGTTCTTTATGCCACATAACGTCAGAGCTCCTCAGTCTAATGACTTCTCCTATATCATCACCTAGCTGATAGTCTTGATCATCAAAGGCTAACTCTACCGTCAGTAGCTTGACTCCCGCAGCTTGTACCCCTTTATAAAAAGTATGAAAATTGCGCACTCTGGAATTATAACCCGCTGGATTAAAAAAACAGGTAACAATCGCAAAATCATCCAAGGTCAATGTGGGATGATTTTTTTTAATCCGTGCGACTCTACTATTTCTAGAACCTTTACGCTTGAGATCAATTTGATCTTTGAGCTTGCGGATTGATCCGGCAGCTACTTGTTCCATTAGTAACCGTTTGCCCTCTTTGATCCGTTTGGCATTCAGACTGTTTTTCTTTCCCCGAAGTACTTCTCCACAATCCATACATAGCAAACCTCTTCGTTTGAATCTTCTTTGTTTTTTCTCAATCAGATCAAGTTGACTATAAGCCTGCTTATTGGCGTGCGGAAATCGAATGATAGGAATGGGCTTATCAAGAAAGCTGCACAGTTTTTCCCAGCCGTCACCTTCCTCCATGTTCATTACGAGCAGTTGATCGCCATTGTTAAAATATTTTTTGACCCTGTCGTTGTAGCTAATATAGGCGTTGATCATGTCCACCTTGTCAAGTGAGGGTGATTGCAGATGCTGCTGGTACAATTCCTTAATATGGGGTTTGACTATTGTGATCCACCGCTCGACTGACTTCCACCATTTTTCTGAGTTGCGTTCTGTAAGGATAAACTTACTTCCTGGAAACCTTTCGTCAAGATGTTTGTACATTTCCCATACGTTCCAGGGTCGATCTTCGAATGTCCGATATTGGATTGCGACTTGGAGGGAAGCATTGTAATCTCCATGGTTAATAATCTGGTCAGTGAGTTTTCCTGGATTGTATCCAGATGAAGAGGGTGAAGCTACCGGCATTAACCTTAATGCATGAAAACAACCATGCAAGGAGGATGTACCCGTTTTGTTAAGACCTATGCCAAAGATTTTCTGATCCTTCGTCATTAGCACTGATTACTGTTGATATTGGACAAATTGCAATAATAGAACAATAAGCCGTGAAGTATTGCTATTGAACTCAAAATGAACTCTAAGAATTGATTTTAGATGACACTAAAGTTCACGGTTGGTACTAGATTGAAAGAAGAATAGTTAATCTGTACTTTTAGCACTGGTAAGTGCAATCATCATTAGGTCTGGTTATAGGGAAGATAGCTGTCTTGATGCACAAACATATCTTTTTGCGAGATGCTAGATAAATTCCATTGCTTTCCTTTAGAACAAGGAAGCTAACTGATCAATGCTAATTCTTGTTTGTCGCGCTAACCGTTTCCTTAAAACCATTTATGACTCTTTCAGTATTCCTAATACTACCAAATCCGGTGGCCGAGCGGCTAGGCAGAGCTCTGCAAAAGTTCGTACAGCGGTTCGAATCCGCTCAGGACCTCTAAAGTCCCGTCATCGACGGGACTTTTTTTTGTTTACAGTACTTTGGGGCTATCGTACCCGAATGAGGTGAGCTGGAGACTTAAGAAGTTTCAAAAACTTCGTAAGTCTTGAATGTAGACACGAGTCTGGAGACTCGCGCCAGCTGCTGATTATTGGCTACTGATGATCAGATATATGAAAGACGAAGAGTATATCACCTTTTCTTTCAGCTAATGCTCGATACTTTTGATTGATTCTGAAATACCAAATTGAGGATGATTTAGGTTTTCTCTTCTTCAAATCAACCGCGAGGAAATTGTTAGCTTCTAGCTTGTTCTTGCTTTGAGGTATTGCGCAACCAAACCTCTTTTCTTGAGGTAAGCTATGACCTGTGAATTCTCACGGACATTCATCCCTTAAAATCAGAGAAGTCACTTTCGTTGGAAACAAGGTGTTCTTGGTAGGCTTTCTGCTCACTAGCAGTAAGATCATTCTCGTCGACATTGACAAGAATTGTGCGATCAGAAAACTTGGCTATTAGAAACTCAAGCAACGCTTCATCAGATTCGAATTGGGTCTGATCTTCTAGGATGCTATCTTTTTCTATGGTGATGGTTATCATACAGCGTATAATTTAACGATTTTACTTTGAACTACCTGCCTAACGCCTAGAGGAGGCTTAGAGGTTTGAACAGGCTCAGGCCTAGATCAAGTTTTGGACTGAAGTTTTGATCTGTGAGAGTGGCTCTATGTCCATCCAGTGGTAGTGGGATTCCATTTAATCCTGCCTAAGCTTTGAAGTAGACACGAGTCTGGAGACTCGCGCCAGCTGGAGGTCAAAAGCAGACACGAGTCTGGTGACTCGCCAGTTGGGGTTGTTGAGAGAACTGGCTAGAAGGACAATGATCCAGTCAAAGAATGTTGCTGTTTAATTATCTTTATCAACAAAGTATATAGCAATGGCATTGGCGAAAGATCAAAGGAATCTGATTCAAAAAAAACTGACAGATAAAGGATTCGTGAAGAAGTTTGAATTAACAAGTTGTAATAGTTCAATATATGAATTAGACTTTCGTGAGTATTTTGAAGAGAGTGCTGGAGAAAATCATCAGTTTTTCACTCTCTTTCATAGTAGGCGTTTTCCTGAGTTTGTTTTTGCGATTTCGTCGTTTGACAAGAGCCAATTCCCAGAGGATGATAGTATTGTGAACGATGAGATAATTGTAAGTAGATTCTCAATGAACAGCACCTATTTCTGTTATTACATCGATGAACAGGTTGCTTATAGTATTGACGACTTTCTCATATCTTTTGAAAATTGGCTTCTTAAAGACCTTGCACCATATATCCATGAGAAGACTGGTCCTGATCTCTGGGAAATGGATGAAGGTGTATTTACTCCGGAAAAGCTATTGTTTAGTAAAATTGAAAATGACCCTTTAAGTCTTGAAGAGAAGCTACATTTTCAATCTTCTTTGGACTTCTTTGATGAGAAACTTATTACCAGTGGAGAATTATTACAAGACCAGATTGACGTTCTCAGAAAAGAAGTTGATGAACTAAAAATTGCGCTTAAGACCTCTGGAAAGAAGGACTACCTACAAAAGTTCGCATATGTCATGCAAATCATTAGAAGTGGCTATGACGTAAGTGATGAAGCTTTTACAGATGTAAAGAAAGTCCTAAGAGAGATGGTGGGGTTGGATGATCTGCCGAAATTTCTTGATTGACGACCTAAAGGTTTGACTTTCTTCTCGACCTCCTCCACAAGTAGCCAACAGGCGCTAGAATAAGTACAGCCGAGGTAATACCGATCAGGATGCTAGGGAGTACCCAATCATCACTTTTTCCCTTTTCTTCTTCTAGTAGGTGTTTGGCTTGGATCGTTTCCAGCC
This sequence comes from Cyclobacteriaceae bacterium, assembly GCA_040222235.1. Taxonomy (GTDB): domain Bacteria; phylum Bacteroidota; class Bacteroidia; order Cytophagales; family Cyclobacteriaceae; genus UBA6059. Next base: position 6,095 of record JAVKDO010000158.1, on the reverse strand, counting down.
TGAGACCTACAGCTTTCTTGTCAAACTCGATCTGACGATAGGAGTTGCTTTTGAAAAGATCAACCAAGTGTCGGGTATAAAGCAGGGCACTGTCTTTCTCTCCGAGCGACTCATAGAGGTCAGCGAGTTCTGAGAGGCTGATCTGTGTCTCGTCAATGTCGTTCGCAACTTGATTCTCTTTGAGCGCTAGTCCAAAATAATAGAGTGACGAATCCACTAGTCCCAGGCCTTTGTAAGTACCTCCAAGGTTATTGAGCGTATGCCCTTTAAAATAGGGGATATTCCTAGACTCGAAAACGCTGAGACACTCAAGTATTTTGGTTTTAGCAAGTGGATAGTTCTTCTCGGCATAGTAACTGTTGGCAATGTTGTTTAATGCAGCAGCATATAATTTTATCTCCAGTGTGTCTTTCTCAGTCCTTGACTTGACCTCTTCTGCATAGAACCTGGCGCCCTCATAGTCTTCAGCTTCATAGCTCACAATACCCATCTCAAGATAGGTCTTAGACACCTGAGTTTGGTTACTAGAGCTACTTGCTAGTTCCAGGTTTTTCTCGAAATAGTCTAGTGCCTGCTCGTACTTGTCTTGACCGGAATAGGCCATCCCGAGATTGTGAAAAGTGTAGGTTTGGATTGGCTCATGTATCTTATTGGCCAGTTCATAAAACTCAATGGCTCGGGTATAGCTCTGAACATTGTAGAAAAGTATGCCAATATTGACTAATATTTTGGCGCTTGTTTTGGGATTGTCCAGACCGTAAAGTGAATAAGCTTTTAGGTAATTGGAGAGGGCTTCTTCGTGTTTGCCCTGCTCATCGAGGCTGTAGGCAAGTTTGTAATAGTTCAACGCATCACTTGTATCCAGCGCTGCAGATTGAAGGCTGATTAGCCAAGCAAATACAAGAACAAAAAGCGATTTCATCGGTTTGAAATTAACCGAAATGGGGGAGATTTTACTCGGGGATTTCCAAATTAAGAAAATCCCCTAGGTAATAGTTTGACTAATCAATCGTCTTCAGGTGATGGCTTGTTCGGATCAGAGTGGGCGTTTCCATTGGTCATTTGAACTTCTGGCATTTCCAGTGCCGGGGACAATCCATCCATTTCAGACTCTTCACATGAACTTACTAATGCCGCACCTGCGACCATCATCATTGCGATTAATACTCTTAACTTTCTCATAGCAGTTACTTTTAGTGTTTGTTAAACTGCGAATATAGTTATGAATAATTCATTTCAGTAACATTCAATTGATTTGAGCCTATTTTATTGTGAACAACGGTAGATATCTGCCCATATATGTGAGCCTGAAAATTTCTTGTTACAGACAGTTTTGGCAGAGAATAGTTGTATTGATTGAAGGCTGAAGAATAACTCTGGTTTAATGTTGCTACATTGATCCCATATTTCACCCACTTATCATTTTCGTGAAACTATTTGAAGCCTCATGAGTATTAGTACATAACAAAAGGTCCTGTGGCCGAGTGGCTAGGCAGAGCTTCGCAAAAGCTCCTACATTGGTTCGAATCCTTTCGGGACCTCAAGACTAAAAGCCTTTGATGTGAAAGCGTCAAAGGTTTTTTTGTGCCTTGTCGTTCAACATAGAGTTACATGAAGAGCACTCAAGTTTGCCCAACAGTTTATATCATCATAAGTGGATTTGGACCTGCTACATTAGATTGGAGTTTGATGTGCCCAAAATCTGAGAAGGACCATCGCTTGTCTGTTCTTCCATACTTTCAGATTCCAGTATTGTCGTACCTCCAAACTGGAATGACGAAAGCCTTTCACTACTGACAATCCTCAATCTCTTTAAACAGGTCTCTCCATTCTGGGTTAAAGGCAGCAATCAGATTATCCTTATAGGATCGTTTCCATTTTTTAAGTTGATTTTCCCTATCAATAGCAGTTTCAATCCGCTCAAAGAATTCATAGTAGACAAAATCTGTGCAATTGTACTGGGAAGTAAAACTTGACCCATGACCGTGCTTATGCTGGTAGATGCGATGATATAGGTGGCTGGTTACACCAATGTATAGTGTAGTCCTTCGTGAACTCGATACGATGTATGTGTATCCACCTTTAGCCATTATTACTAATATACAGATTACAGTATTGTCGTACCTCCAAACCTGCCTAGCCGGACAGGCTGGCCGGAATACCGAATGTCTCTCACGCCCGTCATTCCTGATGACGCGTAGCGGAGTTCAGGAATCTGTGAATAGAGTAGTATTGCTAATCTTCGATTTCCCTATCTAATGTCGATTGAGGATCAACGACAGTTGAGGGTCATACCTATCAAATTGGAGTTACTATCCAAGGGTGAACTAGAAGTTCTGCTATATCGGAATTACAGATTCCAGTATTGTCGTACCTCCAAACTGGAATGACGAAAGTCTTCGACTACTGACAATCCTCAACCTCTTCAAACAGGTCTCTCCATTCTGGGTTGAAGCTAGCAATCAGATTGTCTTTATAAGACCGTTTCCATTTTTTAAGTTGGTTCTCTCTGTCGATAGCCACTTCAATTCGCTCGAAGAATTCATAGTAGACCAAATCTGTGCAATTGTACTGGGAAGTAAAACTTGACCCATGACCGTGCTTATGCTGGTAGATGCGATGATATAGGTTACTGGTTACACCAATGTACAGTGTAGTCCTTCGAGCGTTCGATACGATGTATGTGTTTCCACCTTTAGCCATTATTACTAATATACAGATTCCATTATTGTCGTACCTCCAAACCTGCCTAGCCGGACAGGCTGGCCGGAATACCGAATATTGTCGCTCACCACCGTCATTCCTGATGACGCGTAGCGGAGTTCAGGAATCTGTGAGTAGATTATTACTGCTAATCTTCGATTTCCCTATCTCAGCTCGACTGAGAATTAACGATAGTTGAGTGGCATTGCTATCAAATTGGAGTTACTATCGAAGGGTAAACTAGAAGTTCTGCTATATCGGGATTACAGATTCCAGTATTGTCGTACCTCCAAACTGGAATGACGCATGAAATCCATTACTCGAATCCTACTCACGCCCGTCATTCCTATCCCGCCTCCTCCAGCAATAGCTTTATCAAATCTGTGGTCGTCACAATCCCAACCAGATGCCCATTATCGGCGACAGGTAGGGCATGAAAAGCCTCTTTAGTTAGTATCTCAGCTACTTCTCTGATGGACTGCTTTGGTGATACGATGACAGGCTTTGAAACCATTACTTGCTCCAAACTGAGCATATCGAAGATTGCTGTATCAGCATCTATTTCATCTTCACCAAAGTTGTTCACAAAGCTTAGGCGTTGAAGATCGGTGAGACTTAGGAGTCCTATGAGCCGCCCTTTGTCAATTACTGGTAAGTGCTTGATCTTGTGTTTTTTGAAAAGTCGTTCTGCAGACTCCAAATTGTGCTCACTCAATTCGATAGTGACTACCTCATGGGTCATCACTGTGGCGATGGGTTGATCTATGTTTTTCATGGTCATCCTCGTGTTGTTTCTATTGTAAGATGGACGCTGGAGCACAGATATATTATGATGATCTGCTGATTTTGGGATGACATTTGGTAGCCTATCTACTCCACAACATCAAAGAGAAAACGATATTCCTCCTGAGATTTCAGCCTTCCATAGAGCGGGTTGGATCTGATGCGGTTTAGCATGCACAAATCCAGCTCTTGGGCGGTTATCAGCCAACCCTTGGCCTTCTTATATTTGCCTTGTAGTGCCAGATAGATTGCCTGATTAAAATTGTAAAGTACTGAGGAGGGATACATCAAGAGCATTATGCGATTTAGCTCTTCAGCCATTTCGAACCTATTATATTCAGTCGCCTCTTTGATCATCAGATGGATGGCTCCCCTTAATCCATCCATGATGCGATCCGCCATCATCGCTATCGCCTGGTCTTGTGAGTCAGACCATTTTATGAGCTTTCGCACCTCCGTTTTCCACCACGCGATTCCGTATTCGGACGGAACCTGTTTGAACAAATCAGTCCGCAACTGCTGCAACGCCTGATCATAGCCTTTGCGGAGTTCCACCTGCTTTTTTCTCGCGAGCTCATGATCAGCTACTACTTGCATGATTTCTGGATTACCCTGCAAGGCTTCCAGTTTATCCTCAAATTGACCTACCGGAAAATTGCTCGATGGGTACTGAGCCCACTGCTGCCATTGCAAATAACCCAGGTACTCATTGACTGCAAGAAGGGAGTCCGCATAGCTCAGCATTTGCTCATACCCCCCCGAAGATCTTCCTATCCATTCTAACCCTTGTTTGTAAACGGACTGTGGCGGCCATTGATGGCCGGCAGGGTAGTAGACGATCGCATTAGGTATAGACAAGCTGGTCAGATAGTTCTGGTATTCGCCGTGCTCCACCATGTTCATATCTTTGTCACCTACTATCGCCACATAGCTTAGGGCATCTCCGGCGCTGGGTCTATACTTTTCGGACGGTGGCCATGCACCTGCTACCGCAATAACTCCAGCCAATCCATGCAGTTTTTGAATAGCAGTTGCTGCTCTGGCACCTCCTGAAAAACCTGAAGTATAGATCTGGTCACGCTCGTATCCCATAAGCTCCAATTCACTAAGCATGGCATTGGCGGCCTTGAGTGTGGGCTGGAATGCTCCATTCTGAGATCCATAAGGACAAATGAGCGCGTAACCATACTCGTTGGCTAAGTCTTTATAGAGCCTTAGGGGCAAGTAGGCCCTGCCAACTGGCTCGAAAAAGAGTATCACCTTCTTCGGGCCACTTGATTTTTCCGGTAGGTAGAGTGCAAAGTACTCGTCAGGATCAGACTGAGCTACCAGGGAGTCCTGAATGAACCCCAGCTGATTCAGTGATTGACTGTTGACGAATTCCGGTAGGAGTAAAAAAAATAGTGCCCAGATGCGGATCATACTCAAAGAACAATCTACCGATATAAACACCCAATAGCGATGCAGCCAAAGACCATGAAAATGCAGGCATCCTTTTTCCTCGGTTGGGGAAATCAAGTCACCTTTCAAGACTACCGTACATCTAAATCAAAGTATTACGATCTTATGGCGGTGCTGCTCCACCTTGCCTTCATTCTCCAGTTGTTTTACTAACCTGGAGATGACGACTCTTGAGGTATTCAACTCTTTCGCGATTTGCTCATGCGTTTTATGGATCTCGAAGGATCCTGTGGCCTGCTTCGTATCCAACAAATATCTGAACAGCCGCTCGTCCATTTTGTGAAAAGCGATACTATCTATTGCAGAAAGCAATTCTTCAAACCTAAGCTGGTAGGCACTCATAACAAACCTTCTGAAGGCCGGATATTTGGTCATCCAGATGTCCATATTGATCACCGGGATCATCCAGAGAGTAGAAATTTCTTCTGCAATGATTTTGTAAGCGGCCGTCTTATTTTCAATACAGCAGGTGATCGACATGGCGCACGTTTCTCCCCCCTCCAGATAGTACAGGAAGATTTCTTTTCCATTTTCATCTTGGCGAATGACCTTGAGCAACCCTGTCAATACTATCGGTATTTCATTGTTAGCACTTTGCGCACTTGCAACAATTTGCCCAGCATTAACTTTTTTGAGCCTTCCAATGGTATGTATCTCACTGATCAAGTTTGGCTCAAGCCCAGTTTTGTTCAGTACTGCCTCAAAATTTTCTTCCACAGTGGTATTCATGAAGATTCTAATCGAGTATGAAGTTACAGCTTCGATTAGAATTTGAGTGCTTGGCACCTTCAAAATAGCGGTGGATTCTTTCAGCTGGTTCGAGCTTGTTTTAGAATCATTGGCGAGTGTTATTGGCAGGAAATAATTAAGGGTCGGAGACATTTCCGACCCTTGACTCTGTTATTCTAACCCAAACTTGGAAAGTATATTATTCATCAGGCACCAATTGGTGATTGATGACTGGAACAGGTTGATACCCACAAAGCCTGTTAACCAAAGCCAGTTTATGTGTGTGCCTTGAATGGTGAATATAGTTAATGGAGTGGAAGTCTCCTATGCGCCTGTCGAGAGGAAGCATTAGTAAGCTGCAAGGGTGGTATCGGTGACGGTACATCTGAAGTAAGCAGGACTACAAAAGGTTGAACTAA
>JAVKDO010000157.1:0-86978 GCA_040222235.1 Cyclobacteriaceae bacterium | reverse complement strand
GTAGTTTTCACGAGCACCGAAGAACTCCAATATCATAAATCCAATGAGAATAGGGTAGATATAGATCATCTTCTCTTGTACATCAAAATTCATAGCACCGGATAAATTTGGTAATCGATTAGCCTAAAAATGCGAACGGTCTTTCGCATTTCGAATTGGACATAAAAATAATAATTCAGCATATATATTGAAAAGAATAAGGTCTTGATCAGTCCAATTCGCTTTCAATATTTGAAGTGATATTTATTTCGTTGATCTTTTAGTGTTCAATGTTACCAGATCATTAAACATTATGCTTGACGCTGCTGATTGGTTGTTTGCTATTTTTCATCTTGGATTGACTGGGTTCAATTTAGTGGGTTGGGCATTCGCTAAAGCAAGACGACTACATTTCTGGTCCATGTTCTTAACACTTATGGCATGGTTGCTCATAGGACTATGGGTAGGCCGCATTGGCTACTGTCCGCTTACAGATTGGCATTGGGATGTCAAGAGGGAACTAGGACAAACACAACTACCTGGCTCTTTTATCAAATACTACGTCGATCTCTGGTTTAATTATGACTTTGACCGTGTGCTTGTGGATTGGTTGACGGGAATTGGAGGTGTATTAGCATTTCTGATTTCAGCCTACCTCAATTTTGTGAAAAAATATAAGGTCTAAGGTCGCTCTGACAAGACTCTTGACTTTTTCTGATAAGCCCTCCATAGCTCTAGCATTTCTGATCGCTTATCAGGAAAGGCTGACGAGAGATCATTACTCTCAGTGATATCCATGGCGAGATTGTATAATTCAAAATTATCCTCTTCGATTGGGTAACCTCTATTGAAAAGCTTCCAATCCCCTTTTCTGATAAGCATATTTCCTGAATGCTCTACCACGAATACGTAGGTACTATCGTGAACATTGCCAGTTGATGTTGCCAAGAAATCTACCAGTTGCCTCCCTCTCAGTGGATAAACCTCCTTTTGATTAAAAACCGATGGGTACTCTGCTTCGGCCCAATCATAAATAGTAGGGGCTATATCGAGTAAAGTAGCAAATGCGCTGGTGGAGACCCCTTCCACCACTCCCCTACCCGAAATGATCAATGGTGCAAGGATACCACCTTCTCTGGTATAGCTCTTGTGATCCCGAAAGGCAGCTGTACCAGCCTCCGCCCATTGAGGGCCATACGAAACATAGGAATCTGGATTTCCCATGTTCTCATATTCATTGTTGAAATACTTTTGGCTGTGCTGGACAAACGGTCCTTTGTAGAAAAAGTCTTCATTTGCAGCTCCATTATCAGACATGAAGACGATTTGAGTATTGTCTAGCGCATCAATCGACTTCAGGTATGTAATGAGCCTCCCCACTTGACCATCCAGATGATCCACCATACCAGCATACAGTTCCATTTTTCTGGCTTCTATACGCCGCTGTTCTGTTGTCAGTGAATCCCAGCGCGCCACCTTCGGATTGAGGGGTGGCAGCTCAGTTCCTTCCGGTAGGATGCCTTGGTTGATCAGCCTGTCCATGTTTCCCTGACGCCACGCTTCATAGCCCATGTCAAACCAACCCTCATACTTTCTCCAATAGGAGCTATCCACTTGTAGAGGCCAGTGCGGTGAAGTATAGGTAGCTAGCGCAAAAAATGGCCTTTGATCAGCTATGTTTTCATCGATATATCCAATAATCTTGTCTGTATAGAACTCCGTGGAATAGGCACCCTCAAGCCATTGGGTAGGTTCTCCATCTTCAGTGTAGGTCGAATATTGAAGCGTATCACCTACTCCAAGTACCGATATGTTATCACTGTGATTACCAGCCCCTTCCAATAGTACAAAAGACCGCTCAAATCCTTTTTGAGCTGGATTGTGCTCGGGAGCATCTCCAAGATGCCACTTACCCGCAATGTAGGTATGATAGCCAACAGATTGTAGCACTTGCGGTATAGTCACCACCCGATCTGTCAGGTACCCTTCGTACCCCCATTCTTCTCTATGCACTCCCTGTATCCCCATTCCAGCAATATGATTATCGTTCCCGGTTAAGAACATGGCCCGCGTCGGGGCGCATTTGGGTGAAGTGTGAAAGTTGGTGAACATTGTGCCCATTGCCGCTAGCCTATCAAGATTAGGTGTCTCAATCACACCTCCGTAGCATCCTAGGTCTGCATAGCCCAGGTCGTCAGCAACAATGAAGAGTATATTGGGGAGTTGCTGTTTCTCAGATCCAGGTTGAATTTCAGCGCAAGAAATCGCCAAACTACACAGCCCTACTGCAACGCCAATCATTTTAGTCATGCATCCAATTTATGAAATTTTATTGAGCGGTCACCATCCAGATATTTGTCGGGACTGATAGATCTAACTACCTTCTGGTAAGCAATGAAGTTACTCCCTCATGAGCAAAAAGATCTGATGCTAGCCCTAAAAAAGGCTGGCGCTGATAATCATTTCCACTTTGTAAAGAAGAAAGGCTGGGTAACTATCCCAAAACCAGGTGTAGAGGATCAGCTGTTTTGCTATCACAGGAAAAAGGGACTTGAACTAGTAGACGGGAAGTTTGAGCCGAAGCTCAGCTATCTCGTAAAATCAAAAGGCCAGACTGAAGAATTCACAGCCTGGCCTGAAGTTTATCGAACGTTTTGTACTTGGCTCAACGAATAGTTAGCCTACTCCTTCTTTGCACCAAAGTTGAAAGCAAGACCAGCGCCGAATACACTTTTGAACTGAGTTCTTGGGCCAACAGCTTCAAGCATATCATTATCATCAAATACTTCTATATTGATATCATCGTCATAGATCAAGGAGATGATCCAGTTCACTGTTAACCAGTCGTTCACTTTCATAACAAGTGCGTTATCAAAAGCGACATCCACATTCCCAAAGTTGTCAACATAGTTGGCGAACATCTCTAGTTTCGTTTCGAGGTTAACATTTTCTGCTATGTCACTCTTATATTTTATTTTCAGAAACGAGCCAATCTCTGCACGGCTTGTAGATCCTTCTGTGATAACATTGCCATTATCGTCGAATATAGCTCCATCTACACCAAAAGCCCCTTGGTTGGCAAGATCCTGATTTGTGACGAAAGTAAACTTACCCGCAATAGGCGAATAGGCTAGTGAGAACTTCTCCGAAGGCTTCCAATCTATGCCCGTTGTGACCATTAGATAACCAGGAGCCATGAATTCAGATATCACCGTACCTTCAGCGTTCACACCTTCTGCAAACTGAGTACGAAAATCAAGCATATTTGACCAGAAGAGATTATCACCTTTGATCTTATGGCCATATTGTGTGACCAGATTTATTCTATCATCCGTTTTTTCTACACCGCTTCCACCTTGGTTGATGAGTCCGTATCCTAGTATCAGCTCATTTTGCCAGAGAGATTTATCCTTGGCATAGTTGGCAAATACATTGAAGTAGCCATTGAGTGAAACCGAGTTGTCACCACCGGCCGCCCAGTTAGTCAAGGCTACCTGCGAGAAAGTTAGTGTTCCAACGCCTCCTTTGGTCCAATAGGTAGTATCTGTAGCTTGAGCCTGTGCCATGCCAGCAGAACAAACGAAGCATAATGCCGCTAGTAATGTTTGTTTCATAGTCTTTTAGAGTAACATTTCTGCGAAAGTAGAAAATATCATTCCCACCTAATAGTAGATTGTCTCGTACTTAGACAAATTCACTAATTATCTCCCTAAAAAGTCAATTTGGGTGGTCTAAACGTACTTATTTTCTTTGAGATCGCCTTCCTTAATTATTCTTCTGAGGATCTTACCTACATTCGACTTAGGCAACTCATCTGTAAATGCCACATGTTTTGGACATTTGTAGTTGGTCATTTCCTCCTTACAAAAGGCGATGATCTCCTCGGCAGTTAGCGAGTCATCCTTTTTGACAATGTACACCTTGACCGCTTCTGTGGACTTCTTATCCGGTACCCCAATAGCTCCTACTTCCAGTACTTTAGGATGAGAAGCGATTACGTTCTCCACTTCATTTGGATATACATTAAATCCCGATACAAGAATCATCTCTTTCTTACGATCGACGATCTTGATGAAGCCGTCTTCATCCATTACACCAATATCTCCGGTCTTCAGCCATTCTCCGTCCATGACATTCTCTGTCTCTTCAGGTCTCTGCCAATAGCCCTTCATCACCTGAGGCCCTTTGGCCAATATTTCGCCAGGTTCGCCGTAAGCGACTTCCTTACCAGAATCATCAACCAGTTTGATCAATGTACTTGGGATCGGTAACCCAATGGTGCCAATGCGGTCGGTTCCATCTAACGGGTTGGTGGTCAATACTGGAGAGGTTTCTGTCAACCCATACCCCTCGGACAACTTAGATCCCGTCACTTTTTGCCACTTCTCAGCCACCACCTTCTGCACTGCCATTCCACCACCGAACGCCACTTTGAGCTTCGAAAAGTCAAGATCTTTAAAACCCTCAGCATTTAACAACCCATTAAAGAGGGTATTTACTCCTGTGATTACAGAAAACTTATGCTTGCCTAGCTCTTTGACAAAAGCGGTCATATCTCTAGGGTTCGTGATCAAGATATTATGCGCCCCAAATTTGAACATCACCAGCCCATTACATACCAAAGCAAAGACATGATACAAGGGCAGAGCCGTAATAGCCACTTCTCCTTTTTCTGCTAAGAGTGGGCTCATCCATGCATGCACCTGCTGCAAGTTGGCTACTATATTGCGATGAAGAAGCATCGCTCCTTTGCTTACACCGGTGGTGCCTCCTGTATACTGTAAGAAAGCGATATCTTCACCTGTCAATTCTGGTAAGGAAGCATGCGTCTTCGCACCATCTGATAGGGTTTTCTTGAAGGCTATGGCTTGTGGAAGATTGTATTTAGGCACCATCTTTTTGACATACTTCACTGCCAAATTGACGATAGTACCCTTGAGACCTCCCACCAAGTCACCGATCTCGGTAACGATGACAGTCTTGATGTCAGTGTACTGAATGACCTTTTCAAGATTACTTGCAAAGTTGGCCAAGATGACGATTGCTGTAGCACCTGAGTCCTTGAACTGATGCTCCATCTCATGTGGTGTGTACAGCGGATTGGTATTGACCACCACAATACCCGCTCTGAGCGCACCAAACATGGCCACTGGGTATTGAAGCAAGTTGGGCATCTGAATAGCCAGTCGATCTCCTTTTTTAAGACCTGCTACATTGGTCAGGTAGCTGGCGAAAGCCATGGATAGCTCATTCAGCTCTTTATAGGTGAGTATCTTGCCCATATTTTCAAAGGCAGGAAGCTCACTATATTTCTTAAAACCATCCTCGAGCAGTTCGGCTAGAGAACCGTACTCCTCTTCATCGATTGTATGAGGTATACCTTCAGGATAATGGTCAAACCAAGGCTTTTTCATCTCGCTTTACTATTTTGGATAGAAATGTTGAGTAAAATTCTTAGCTGGTACTAGAATTCTAAAAATATTAAATTTTGCCGAACACCAATCAATTTTTCGACCAACGCACTACTGGTGGCGTCAAAATAAAAAAGCTGTTCAGACGTCTTCTGAACAGCTTTATAAACAACATTAACCCAAAAATGATGGCCACAGGAGAAGGAATCGAACCTTCAACTAGGATTATTCGAATATTTTATCGCTAATCCATCCTGACAAATCTTAACCCTGTAGAAATATCATTTCAATCAATTATTCACCTGATTGATGATTCAAAATTAATAAGTAGTTGCTTTTATTTAAAATATTTTAATATTTTTACAAAATAAATACGTTCTGTAAAATAGGACACTCATCTGATTATCTAATTAGCAAAACACATTCCTTCTAATGAGTAAGAATTACGAAATTGATAATGTAGACCTTAAAATCCTCAATTTATTGATGGAGGATGCCAAGATTCCTTACACCGAAATAGCTAAAAAGGTGTTTGTCTCAGGCGGTACAGTTCATGTAAGGATGAAGAAACTTGAGGAGATGGGTGTGGTGAGGGGCACTACCTTAAAAATGGATTATTCCAAACTCGGATATGATGTCACGTGCTTTTTGGGTATCTACCTCACAAAGAGCTCACTGTACTATCAAGTCGTCGAGGAATTAAGGAATATCCCTGAAATCGTGAAGGTTCACTACACTACTGGCAACTACAATATCTTTATTAAGATACACTGTAAGGATACCCGACACCTAAGAGACGTGCTTCATGATAAAATCCAGAAAGTGGATGGCATTGAACGGACTGAGACTTTCATCTCGCTTGAGGAAAGTATGAATCGACATCTACAGTTTTAAAAACTGCATCCCTATGATAGAATTAAGGCCCACTGTGTGGGCCTTTTTTGATTTAGTCATTTGAGTGTGATAGTATCACTATCATTTATTTTCATCCTTATTCAGGATATTTTGTCTTTAACCAACATTCTTTATCACTTTACCCGTTTTTGTTGAACTTTTAGACCGTTTTCTTCAAGAATCAATCAAAAAAATCGACTAAGCGGAACATTTAAACTTGGCTGTTGTTGTACCTTTGATTTAATTATAATCAGTCTAAATTAGATTCTCCCGATGAGTAAAGATGCAGCCTCAGACGAACAGATATTAGAAGAATTCACCTCAAAAGAATATGAGCATGGATGGCACGTAGACTTTGAGGCTGATGAAGCTCCACTAGGTCTTAGTGAAGATATTGTCCGGTTCATTTCGGCCAAGAAAGAAGAGCCAGAATGGATGCTAGATTGGAGATTAGATGCTTTCAGAAAATGGGAAGCAATGCCAAATCCTGAGTGGGCTAATGTGCACTATCCAGAGGTTGATTTTCAGGCAATCCGATATTACTCAGCACCTAAGCAAACCAAAAAACTCGACAGTCTTGATGAGGTTGATCCGGAGATGTTGAAGACTTTCGAAAAGCTGGGCATTTCATTACTTGAGCAGAAAAGACTTACTGGTGTAGCCGTTGATGCAGTGATTGACTCTGTCTCCGTTGGTACGACATTCAAAAAGCAATTGGGTGAGCTTGGAATCATTTTCTGCTCGTTTAGTGAGGCAGTGAAGGATCACCCTGAATTGATTAAGAAATATATGGGTTCTGTAGTACCCTCAAATGACAATTACTACGCCGCATTAAATTCGGCAGTTTTCTCTGATGGCTCATTCTGCTACATCCCCAAAGGGGTGAGATGTCCTATGGAGCTCTCTACTTACTTTAGAATTAATGCTGCCAATACAGGTCAGTTTGAAAGAACGTTGATCGTAGCAGAGGAAGGTTCATACGTGAGTTATCTGGAAGGCTGTACTGCCCCTATGCGTGATGAGAATCAACTGCATGCTGCGGTAGTAGAGATTTATGCAGAAAAGGATGCCGAAGTGAAGTACTCTACGGTGCAAAACTGGTACCCTGGCGATAAAGAGGGCAAGGGTGGGATCTACAATTTCGTGACTAAGCGTGCACTCTGCGCTGGTAACCACGCCAAAGTATCATGGACACAAGTAGAAACCGGAAGTGCTGTAACATGGAAGTACCCATCATGCATTCTGAAAGGTGACTATTCAGTAGGTGAATTCTACTCGGTAGCGGTAACAAATAATTATCAGCAGGCTGATACAGGTACAAAAATGATCCACATCGGCAAGCACACCAAGTCGAGGATTGTATCGAAGGGTATATCTGCTGGTAAATCTCAGAACAGTTACAGAGGTCAGGTGCATGTGATGAAGCGTGCTGAAGGTGCGCGGAACTTCTCACAATGTGACTCCTTGTTAATGGGCAATCAGTGTGGCGCTCACACCTTCCCATATATCGACATTGAAAACAAGTCTTCTCAAGTCGAGCATGAGGCGACTACTTCCAAAATTGGAGAAGATCAGATATTCTACTGTTTGCAAAGAGGCATTGACGAAGAATCAGCAGTTGCGTTGATCGTCAATGGATTCGCCAAAGAAGTGCTTAATAAACTTCCTATGGAATTTGCAGTGGAAGCACAAAAACTACTCGCGCTTACTCTTGAAGGAAGCGTCGGATAATACAAACACTTTAATCAACAGTTGTAATGTTAAAGATTGACAATCTGCATGCCTCGATTGAAGGCAAAGAAATATTAAGAGGAATCAACCTAACGGTGAAGCCTGGTGAGGTACATGCCATCATGGGCCCCAATGGATCAGGTAAGAGTACATTGGCCTCTGTATTGGCAGGTCGCGAGGATTATGAAATCACCGGCGGTACTGTAGACTTTCAAGGTAGTGATCTATTAGAGCTCTCTCCTGAAGACAGAGCCAGGGAAGGTATATTCTTGGCGTTCCAATATCCAATAGAGATTCCTGGTGTCACTACTACCAACTTTCTTAAGACCGCTGTAAACCAAATCAGAGAACACAAAGGTCTGGATCCTATGGATGCAGTGCAATTTCTCAAGACCATGAAAGAGAAGATGAAGTTAGTAGAGATCGACCAATCTCTACTAAGTCGATCTCTTAATGAAGGATTCTCAGGTGGTGAGAAGAAACGCAACGAAATCTTCCAAATGGCAATGCTCGAGCCCACACTTTCAATACTTGATGAAACAGATTCGGGTCTGGATATTGACGCACTCAAGATTGTCGCCAATGGAGTGAATACACTGAAAAGCCAGGATAACGCCACGATTGTGGTAACACACTACCAGCGTCTACTCGACTACATCGTACCTGACTATGTACATGTGCTCTTCCAAGGTAGAATTGTCAAGTCTGGTGATAAGTCGCTCGCTTTAGAGCTAGAAGCTAAAGGGTACGACTGGATCAAAGAAGAAGTCGCAGCAGTTTAATCATATTGGCTATGCAGAACCTATCGGAAAATGTAGCCTCAGCCTTCCGCAGTTTTGAGCAAGGCATGAATGGTGAAAGCACCACAAGCTTTCATGAGGTAAGAAAAACTGCTTTTCAGCAGCTGACGAATGGCGGATTCCCGGCATTGAGAGCTGAAGAATACAAATTCACTCCATTGACCAAGTCCATCGAAAAAGGCTTCAACGGCACTTTGGTAACGACTGATCAGGAGGTGACTCAAGATTTTATTGACAAGCACGTCATCAACGGACTTGATGCTTACACCATCGTTTTTGTTAATGGTAAGATCACGCAAATCCCAGCTGAAGTAGAGAATGGCTTGACCATATCTTCTCTTTGGGACGCTTATCAGCAGAATCCAGAAGCAGTACTCGCTCAGTTTGGTAAGATTGCCAACCCCGAGAACGATGCTTTTCTAGCATGGAATACGGCTTTTACAAAGCATGGCCTCTACATTAAAGTTGAGAAAAAGGCATTGATCGAAAAACCGATAATGATTTATCATTTTGTCGGAGCTCAAGCTGAAAATACAATTAACAGCAGAAACCTAGTATTGGTTGAGGAGTCTGCGCAGGTGAGCATCAACGAGTCAGTGCACACTCAAGGTGAGGCCAATAGCTTTGCCAATTTGGTGAGCGAGATATTTGTAGGTAAGAACGCTAGAGTTGAGTTTACTAAAGTGCAGAATGACCTGAATACGGCCTATCAGTTTGGTCATACGCAGGTGCATCAGGAGCGAGACAGTCACTTCAAGGCGAATACAATCACCATGAATGGTGCTATGATCCGCAACAATGTGAACATCACAATCGATGATGAGAACTGCGAGGCACACATGTACGGCATCTACGTGCTCAATGGTAAGTCACACGTAGATAATCACACGGTAGTAGATCACCGAAAGCCCAACTCCTACAGCAACGAACTCTATAAGGGGGTTGTTGATGAGAAGGCAAAGGGTGTGTTCAATGGAAAAATATTTGTTCGCCAAGAAGCTCAAAAGACCAATGCTTTCCAATCTAACAACAACATACTGCTATCTGACACTGCTACGGTCAATACCAAGCCACAACTGGAGATCTGGGCAGATGATGTCAAGTGCTCGCACGGCTGCACGGTGGGACAGCTCGACGAAGACGCTATCTTCTACCTTAGAGCGAGAGGTATTGATGAGCGTTCTGCTAAAGCAATGCTGCTGTATGCATTCGCAAAAGATGTGTTAGAAAATGTATCAGTTGAGCCTTTGAGAGAGCGGCTCGACCAACTCGTATCACAAAGACTTCATACCAATGAGTAGCCTTACCGCCACGGTACTTGATATAGAAAAAATAAGAGGTCGCTTCCCTATCCTACATCAGGAAGTGAACGGCAAACCCCTGGTCTATCTCGACAATGCCGCGACCAGTCAGAAGC
Organism: Cyclobacteriaceae bacterium; assembly: GCA_040222235.1. Classification (GTDB taxonomy): domain Bacteria; phylum Bacteroidota; class Bacteroidia; order Cytophagales; family Cyclobacteriaceae; genus UBA6059. The sequence continues at coordinate 76,746 of JAVKDO010000157.1, read as the reverse complement.
CAGATTCTGTGATAGAGGCTTTATCACACTATTACAAGACTGATAACTCCAACATACACAGAGGAATTCATACCCTTGCAGAAAGGGCTACTACTGCTTTCGAAGACACCAGAAAACTGATCGCGAAGTTTATCAACGCTTCCGAAACCGAAGAAGTGGTCTTCACAAGAGGGACTACCGAGAGTATCAACCTCGTAGCTGCATCATTTGGACGTAAGTTCCTTCATGAGGGTGATGAAGTGATCATCTCCACCATGGAGCATCACTCCAACATCGTGCCTTGGCAAATGATCTGTGCAGAGCGCGGAGCGCTGTTGAAAGTCATTCCAGTTTCTGATAAGGGGGAGATACTTATCGATGAGTTTGAAAAGCTCCTATCGGAAAAAACCAAACTTGTTGCGGTAGTACATGCGAGCAATACATTGGGTACGATCAACCCCGTCAGAGAGATAGTTAAGAAAGCACATTCGGTTGGGGCTAAAGTGCTGATTGATGGAGCCCAGGCTTCACCCCACCTGGAGATAGATGTGCAAAAGCTGAATTGTGATTTTTATGCACTATCAGCACATAAGATGTATGGCCCTACTGGTACAGGCATCCTCTATGGTAAACGCCAAATGCTAGAGTCCATGCCTCCTTATATGGGCGGTGGTGAGATGATCAAGGACGTATCCTTTTCGGGTACGACTTACAACGACATCCCTTACAAATTCGAAGCGGGTACGCCTAACATAGGCGATGTAGTGGCATTCGCTAAGGCCATAGATTTCATTCAAGAACTTGGCAAGGCCAATATCGCTGAGCATGAACTGGATTTGCTGCATTATGGTAATGAGCGACTTGCGGAAGTAGATGGATTTATTCCGGTAGGTACGGCTGATGAAAAAGTTAGTGTGATTTCCTTCATGATTGAAGGGGTACATCACTTTGACCTGGGGATGATGCTAGACGCAAAAGGAATAGCTGTGCGGACTGGCCACCACTGTACACAGCCGTTGATGGACTTTTTTAAGATCGATGGAACTGCCAGGGCATCTTTCGCGGTTTACAACACCAAAGAAGAAATAGACATCCTTGTGGATGGGTTGAAAGCCATAGTCGCTAAAATGAGAAAATGAGCGCATCGATAGCAGATAGACAAGACAAGATTATTGAGGAGTTTTCCATGCTAGATGGTGACATGGAGATGACATTGGGGTACCTGATGGAACTAGGCGAAAAGCTGCCCGAGATGTCAGATGCTGATCGATCAGAAGACAATATAGTGAAAGGATGCCAGTCCAAAGTTTGGCTGAAGGCTGACCTGGAAGACGACCACATCCGATTTGCTGCAGATTCAAACACGGCAATTACTAAAGGTTTGGTGAGTTTACTGGTAAGAGTCTTGGATAATCAAGACAGCCAATCTATACTGGATGCTGATCTCTATTTTCCTGATAAGATAGGAATGCCGAGGTTTATTGGCACCCAGCGATCTAATGGGTTTGGTGCTATGATCAAGCAAATGAAACTGTATGCATTGGCCTACAGCGCACAAAAAGGTGCAGTGAAGTAATATGGAAGAGCAGGAGAAAAGAGACTTACAGTTGAAGGAAGAGATTATGTCCGCCATCAAAGGCGTGTATGATCCTGAGATACCCGTAGATGTGTACGAGCTGGGCCTGATCTATGAGATCAACCTCTATCCGCTCAACAATGTGCATATACTAATGACCTTGACCTCTCCAGCATGCCCCTCTGCGGAGGCCATACCTGATGAGATCAAGCAAAAAATTAAAGAAGTACCTAACGTGAATGATGTGGAGGTTGAGGTCACCTTCGATCCCCCCTATTCACCTGATATGATGTCCGAGACCGCCAAGTTGGAACTCGGATTTATGTAACTATTCAATTAACTAAAAGAAACAATATGTATCCCGAACAGCTTGTAGCTCCAATGAGAAGTGACCTTACCGAGGTAGGCTTTGAGGAGTTGAAAACAGCAGAAGCAGTAGAGAACCACTTGACGGATCACAAAGGCACGAGCCTCGTAGTAGTGAACTCCGTATGTGGTTGTGCAGCAGGCGCAGCACGCCCTGGTATCAAGATGGCCATCCAGCAGTCAAGCAAGAAGCCTGACCATCTGGAGACTGTCTTCGCAGGTGTTGATCAAGAGGCGGTGGCAAAGGTGAGAGAATTCACCCTTCCCTACCCTCCCAGCTCTCCCGCCATTGGCCTATTCAAGGATGGTGAGTTGGTACACTTTGTAGAGCGCCATCACATCGAAGGTCGATCTGCTGATATGATTGCCAATCACCTCGTACAGGTGTTTGAGGAATTCTGCTAAGCAGGATTTCGTATCCGAAAATTTCGAGCCACAGGCTGTCATCTCTTAGGGGTTGGGAGCATGTGGTTTTTTTGTGGACATAGGCGTCAGGCGGTTCCAAACCGTCAGACGCCTAATGAAGTATCTCATCCCAAGGTCTTTGACTCACAGACCTCACTCCGTCATGTTTTGATATGGCTTGTGTGCCACACTCCAGGGTGGTGGAATCAATGAATTTGCATCCCAGAAGTCATTCCCGTAGGGAATTTATGCCCCAGCACTGTGATATCCGCTCTGCTATCGCGAGGCTTAGGTTCGTGCTGTACGTCTTATATGTCACGGATTCGAAAATCCGCACCAGACTGGCAATAGATCGATCCTAAAAAGAGAACTGCTCCTTAAACTCACTCAGTTCTTGAAGCAAGCTTCGCTTTTCTCGTCGATTCACGTATTGATAGATAGCAGAATCAGTAGAAACCCTGAGCTCACGTAGACTCATGTGTTGATTCACAAAGAGATATTCCATGCCGGGATATATCTCTTTCAGCACATCCACAATATCCAGTATCTGAATATTCTTATCCACCAGGTTGTAATCACCTGAAGGCACTTCAGTGCTGACGAGCTGCGCAAGTACATCGCTGATCGCATCAATATGAATGAACCCCCGATGCTGCTTCCCGTCACCATTAATCGAGATGCGATGATTGCAGTTAGCATCAAACATAAACCGGTTGATCACCGCATCGAAGCGCATACTCCTGCTATAGCCATAGACGTTACCACAACGCAGAATCAACGCCCTCTTCGACCCTTGCAGCCTCCTCACATGATCCTCACCTCTCATCTTAGAGATACCATAATGTGTCCTGGGATTTGGTTTGGACGCCTCATCAACCAACTGCTTGGACGCGCCATAGATGGAGCTACTGCTTAAAAAAACCAGCTGCTCTATGTCACTCTCTTCTATGGCATAGACCAACTCGGCGGTACCCCAATGATTGACCTGTTCGAAGTAATGCGCATCTACATTGGCAAAAGGCGTGGTTACTTTGGCCGCAAGGTGATAGACAAACTGTACATCCTTTAGCGCCTTCTTCAACTTACGTGTGTCAAGTATATCTCCTTCGATGAAGCTGATTTTCTCCCTATCGGGAATAGGGTCTCCCAAAAAGAAGCTGTAGTTGTTCTTCTGTATGTTATCATAGACAACTACTGATGTGACCTGAGGGTCAGTAGCAAGCCGCTTGACCAGCTCCGTTCCAATATATCCGGCTCCTCCTGTGACGAGTATCTTCATAATATGCGCTCAGCTAGTTATGATTTTTAGTTCTTGACCAGATCCGTATGTAGACCACACTCCACTTTGTTGAGGCCAAACCAGCGCGCTTCACGCTCCATCATCTCAGGATCAGGTTTGCGTGTACACGGCTCACAGCCTATACTGATGTAGCCTTTTGATTCCAGCGGATGTCGAGGCAAATCATGCTCCTTGATATAGGCATAGATATCCCGATTCGTCCAGTCCAGCATGGGGTGAAATCGGATGGTATCAAATGGTGCAGGCTGCTCCACCTTCATCGCCTTCCGCACTGACGACTGATCTCCTCGGATGCCATTGACCCAAATATCGAATGATGCTAGGATGGTTTCCATTGGCTGGGTCTTATTGAGATAGCAGCAGTAGTCAGGGTCTGACGCAAACATCAGCTTACCATCAGCATCTCGCTGCATAAACTTCGGGGTACCTGGCTTCAAATCCACCACCATCAAACCGAACTCCTCCGCGACCCTATCCTTAAAGGCCACCGTCTCTGGAAAGAGATAGCCCGTGTTGATGAAATACACCGGGATGGCTTTGTCCACCTTACTGATGATATGCAACATCACCAGGCTATGCGTCTGAAACGAACTGGTGGTAAACATGCGCTTACCCTTAGTGCGGTAGGTGGTCAGTGTCTTTTGTATGCCCTCAAAATCCAATGGAGTCGTCTTTAGTTCAAAAAATGATTTGCAAATGAAGTGCTATTCGGCATGATAAGAAAGTGAGGTTGATATTTAATGAAGTACTTCTGCTCAGTCCATGTAATGATCTGGTGAGACAATCGGTCTAGTTGAAAGATATCGCATATTTTAAAAGAATTGACTTGTAATGGATATCATTACAAGTCTAGATTTAACCTATGCAAGAGGAAAGCGAAATTGGCAAATGAATAATCCCCCTCATCCTGGTGAGGTGTTAAAAACGTTGTGGCTAGAAGAACTTAACCTTACAATCACAGCCACTGCAAAGGCATTGAACGTTTCAAGAGTCGCTATTTCCCAAATTGTAAACGGTCGTCGCGGCATTTCTCATGATATGGCTTTCAGGTTATCCAAAGCATTTGGCACCAGTCCTGATTTATGGATGGACCTACAGCGAGATTTTGACTTCTGGAAGGCAAAAGAGAGAAGTCGCTCTTTTCTGGACTCAGTAGAGCCGCTGATGTCCTAAAACGCAAGGTGCAAAAAAAAAGAGCCCTACCGAAGCAGGGCTCAAGGATCATATCCTTCGGCATATAGCCTTATTGTGAAATGATTAGGAAATGCTTATTTGTTCTTTTTCTTTTTAGCCTCATCAATGATTTTTCGAAATTCGGCACTGCTGTATGATTTCACCGGCTGGCTATTTCGTACATTTTCGAAATAATCAATTTTCGTTTCACTATTTACACCAGTATCTCTTAATATCTTCTTCATTGGGAATACCTACTTGTAGAATTTCTAAATCGAATTTAATCTTTTTAGATATCCTGTAAGCGATATGTAAAAACTTTATTCCATCGAAGTAGCCAATAGCATACATATGTTCAGGGTTTTTAAACTCATGAACACAGGTATTTCCAAGTAGAAGGACATTAGCCACTTGTGAAGGTGCTATTCCCAAATCCTTCATTTTCAAGCGATCAATACCAACAAAATCTAATAAAAACTCATCCATAACAGTAACTAGGTAATGGTAATCACGAATATTGCTTAGCTCCTAATCATTTCACAACTATTCACAAGAATCAAGAAGAGCAGTCCAGCTTGATGGAGTCAAATGTAGCAAATTTCATTTTATAGCTCTATATTCACAAGTATAAATTAACGTTATGACTAAAACTCTTGGACTTGACCTGGGCACCAACAGTATCGGATGGGCTGTCATCGATCAGAAAAGTGCTACGCGAATACTGAACAAAGGGGTTCACATCTTTTCTGAAGGCGTGAAGATAGAAAAAGGGGTAGAATCCTCTAAAGCTGCGGAGAGAACTGCCTATCGCAGTGCCCGAAAAATAAAATCCAGAAGGCGAATAAGAAAACAGCAAACCCTACTACTCCTGGCACAGCGTGACATGTGCCCACTTACACCACAAGAAGTGGAAACCTGGATCAAAGACAAAAAAGACTATCCCAAAAACCTTGAGTTTCTCCAATGGCTGGCCACTGATGAAGATGAAGGCATTAATCCTTACCACCTTAGGGACAAGGCTTCCCGAGAGAAAGTGACACTACACGAGTTCGGCAGGGCCATTTACCATCTTGCCCAACGAAGGGGATTTCTCAGCAATCGACTTGATCAGACGGATGAACAGGAACTAGGCAAGGTCAAGGAGGAAATCAACACATTGACCAATCAAATTGGCGAGAGTGATTGTCAGACTTTGGGACAATACTATTACAAGACGTACTTAAAAAATCAAAAAGCTTCAAAGGATCAAATCATCAAAATTAGAGGTCGATACACCCATCGGGAGGCGCACTATCTTCATGAGTTCAACTTGATCTGTGATCAGCAGAAGGTGAGCGATGGGTTGAGAGGTGAGCTTCGTAATGCTATCTTTTATCAGCGTCCTCTCAAATCGCAAAAAAGCCAGATTGGTCGCTGTACGCTAGAGCCAGACAAGCTGCGGTGCTCTGTCTCTCATCCGGCCTTTGAGGAATTTAGAGCCCGCCAATTCATCAACAGCATAAAGATGGAAGATGAAGAAGGCAAGTTCCGTCCCCTGACCGAAGAACAGCGTGAGTTGATCTGGCCCAAGTTTACACGTATCAGCAAGCCAACCTTTGAGTTCAAGGAAATCATCAAAACGCTGACGCCCAAGGGCGCCATCAGACGATTCAACTATAAACCCTACGAAACCGTATCGGCCTGCCCCTTCATGGCAATGCTCAACAACCTCCTCGGGGAAGACTGGGCTCAGCAACTGGAAACAAAGTACACGCTGAAAATTAAAAAAGACGGTACGACCAAAAGCACTACTGAAATAGTGCATGACCTGTGGCACGTACTGTTTTCATTTGATCAAAAAGAGAAGGTCAAGGAATTCGGGCGAGATAAACTAGGCCTCAATACAAAAGAGCAAGAGAAACTGGCCAACTACAGGCTCAAAAGAGAGTATGCCCAACTGAGCCTTAAGGCCATCAAAAAAGTGCTACCCTTCTTGCGCGATGGCTATCTATTCTCTTATGCGGTGTTCCTGGCCAATATAGAAGAAGTCGTAGGTGCGGCCATCTGGCAAGACGAAAAGCAGCACTCGGAAATAGTAGATAGCATTCGCCAAATCATTGACAATCACAAATCACACATACGTCGGGTGGATATCATTAACGCATGTATAGGAGAATTCAGAACCAATGGCCAGGCTGCTGGCAAAGACTACACACCCGATGAGGATGATTTGGAATTGCTCAATCAAAAGATGGAGGCTTTTGTAGGCAAGCAAACACTGGCCAACTGGAGTACAGCGAGGAAAGATGAGCTGATCAATGAACTAACAGTGCTGTTCACGCGTCAATTGCAAATGCATCCGCAAGGACAATTCATGAAAAAGCAAAGGATCGACGAAAGGATCAAAGCTTATCTTTATGAAGCGTACAACTTGTCCGAAGCGCAATTGGCGAGACTCTATCATCCGTCGATCACTGAGCCATTTGGGGATCCAGAGAGGAATGAAAAGGATGGTAAGCTGTATCTGGGCAGCCCTGCCATAGATAGCGTGCGAAACCCTATGGCCATGCGCACCATGCATCAACTAAGGCGTCTGGTCAATCAATTGATAAGGGAGGATATCATAGATGAGGGATGCCATGTGCATATCGAGCTGGCCAGACAGCTAAATGATGCCAACCAGCGTGCCGCCATTCGGAGATACAATGAAGAACTGCGTCGTGAAAGAGAAGCGGATCGAAAAGAGATCATCAAATGCTACCTTGAGCAGACCGGAAAAGAACTGGAACCATCGACCACAGAGTTGCTCAAATACAAACTATGGAAAGAGCAGGATCATCGGTGTATTTATACCGGCTTACAAATAGGTGTCGCAGAATTCATCGGGGCAGACCCTTCTTATCAGGTAGAGCACACGATCCCCTTTAGCATCAGTCAGGACGACTCACAGGCCAATAAAACCCTGGCCCACCGGGACTACAATGCAAAGATCAAAGGCCAAAAGCTACCGATAGCATGTCCCAACTATGATACGGAACAATCCATCATCATTGAAGGCAAAGCAGTAGGATGTCCTCCAATAATCACGGTATTGGAAAAATGGGAAAAGACGGTCGACGATCTGGCCTTGCAATACAATCGACGTAAGCGGGCTCGTGGCATGGAGACCAAAGAGCAGAAGGACAGACGCTTGCAAAACAAGCATTACTATAAGCTCAAGCTGGACTATTGGCGTAATAAGGTCTATCGGTTCAAAATGGAGGAGGTGAAGCCTGGCTTCAAGAATAGCCAACTCATCGATACGGGCATTATCACCAAGTATGCCAGGGCCTATCTCAACACCATGTTTGACAGGGTGGTGAGCATCAAAGGAGAGGTCACCGCTACTTTCAGAAAGCACTGGGGACTACAGGAGGAGTATGCCCAAAAAGAACGAGTCAACCATATCCATCACTGCATAGATGCCATAGTGGTCGCGAGTATCACCAAGGATAAGTATGATGCCCTCGCCCATGCCGTAAGGCAAAGTGAGACGGGCAATCATCAGCAGGCCCGACAGGAAATCTCCGCGACCAAGCCATGGAAGAGTTTCGTAGAGGACATTCGAGCTATCGAAAAGGAGACCTTGATATCGCATCATACGCCTGATCAAATGCACAAGCAAAGCAAAAAAGCCCTTCGCAAGCGAAAGCGCATACAGCGGGATGAGCATGGGGAAGTGATCTACACACGAGGCGATACAGCACGCGGATCCCTACACAAAGACACTTTCTATGGTGCCATCAAAGACCAGGAAGGCAAGGTGCACTATGTGGTACGCCGCTCAGTCACTAACCTCTCACCAGCGGACATCAAAAACATCGTTGATCCGGCGGTAAGAAAGGTGATAGAAGAGGCTGTTGAATTGAAAGGGCTGAAAGAAGCCCAAACGGAGGGGTTCAAAATGCCAGGAGGCACGCCTATCAAAAAGGTGCGCTGCTTTGCTCGTACTGTCACAGATCCTATCCATCTCAAAAAACATCAGTTCACACGTATAGATAAACCACGTCATGAGCATAAAGAGCAGTACTATGTGATGAATGACGACAATTATGCGCTGGCCGTGTACGAGGGTACAGATGATAAAAATGTAGTAAAGCGTGCATTTGAAGTAGTCAATGCCATGCAGGCAGCCCAGTACTTCAAGTCAAGTAATACGTCTCAGCAAGACTATCCCATGGTACCTGAGTCAGTATCCGTCGGAAACAAAGAGCAGACACTATTGCCGCTGGTATACCTGATCAAAAAAGGAACCCTGGTGATCTTCTATGAGACAGCTATAGCAGAGCTCAAAGACATACCCCAACATGAGTTGGTCAATCGCTGTTATAAAGTGGCCAAGTTTGACAAGACAGGAAGGGTACATTTCCGCGCGCACAACGAGGCACGTCCGGCATCTGAGCTCAAAGAAACTTACCAAGTCGATCTGCAGCATCTATCCGAACTGATAAGACTTTCTGTGAAAAGCGTCGATAAGTTCAAAGTCGCCATAGGAGGCGTACATTTTGATATGACGGTCTCTGGCAATATTATGTGGCGGTTTTAATCATGGAATGATTCTTGTAAAGTCGTCACGAAGCATAACCAGCTAATAGATATTGTTTCACTCAAAACAGTATCGTTATGCTAAAACGTACACTTTTCTTCTCCAACCCCTACCATCTGAGTAGCAAACAGGAGCAGATGATTATTAAAAATGCTAACTCTGGAGAGCACACCCAGGTGCCCATCGAGGATTTGGGTTTTGTGGTGCTTGATCACTACGGCATTAGTCTGACACAGCACCTGGCTTACAAGTTGTCCGAACACAATGTAGCATTGATTTTTTGCAATGATCTGCACCTGCCAACTGCCATGGTACTCAATCTGGAAGGCAATCAGACCCAAAACGAAAAATTTCGGGCACAGGTAGCCGCCGGGAAACCTCTCCTCAAGCAGCTCTGGCAACAAACCGTCACTGCCAAGATCAACAACCAGGCTAACGCACTGAAAGTAGTCCATGATGGTGTGGAAGATGGGGATTACCCAGTCTGGATACCTCTGGAGCAAATGGCCAAAGATGTGAAATCAGGGGACAGCACCTTCCGTGAGGCCAAGGCAGCCAAATACTACTGGGGACAATTGTTTGGTACGAATTTCAGAAGAGAGCGATTCGGTGCGCCACCCAATCCGTTCCTCAACTATGGCTATGCTATCATCAGAGCGGCCATCGCCAGAGCGCTGGTAGGAAGCGGCCTACTACCCACTCTGGGTATTCACCACCACAATAAGTACAATGCCTACTGTCTGGCCGACGATATCATGGAGCCCTATCGCCCCTATGTGGATGTACTCACCTGGCAGCTTGTCCATCACTATGTAGACTTTCATGAGTTAGACAAAGAGCGCAAAGCGAAATACCTTGAGCTACTTGGTGCAGATGTATGGATCAATGACAAAAAGCGGCCTATGATGGTGGCCATGAGCGAAACGACCGCCTCGCTGGTCGCCTGCTTCGAGGGGAAAAGAAAACAGGTCAAATACCCGATACTACAATGATCCGGTTCGACCGGCTCAATGCTTATAGGATTATGTGGCTATTCGTATTTTTTGACTTGCCGACAGAGAGCAAAACCGACCGGCGCAACTATGCGCAGTTTCGCAAGCGATTGCAAAAGGACGGGTTCAGTATGATGCAATACAGTGTGTACGTAAGACACTGCGCCAGCAGCGAAAGTGCCGATGTGCACAAGAGGCGGGTGCGGCAAATGCTACCGCCAAAAGGGCAAGTATCCATGATGATGATCACCGACAAGCAGTATGGCCTCATGGAAAACTTCTGGTCAAAAGTGAAACGATCCTTACCACCAGCACCTAACCAGCTGGAGATATTCTAAAAATGCCCCGAAGGTGGTCATTTCACACACCAACGGGGCATTTTATTATTGACGTTCTCCACAGTTATTGCTCATTACCAGCAGGTTCACCCAACTGCTACTGTCAATAATATCGATTCCTAATCAATCCACAACGGCCATTGACTATTGCCCTGCTCGTCGGTGACTGTCAATAATATCGATTCCTAATCAATCCACAACTGACCAGCCTGTGGTATGTGTACCACCTGCACTGTCAATAATATCGATTCCTAATCAATCCACAACTACTTCCTGCAGTAGGTGTAAACACACTCTACTGTCAATAATATCGATTCCTAATCAATCCACAACGCTCAACACTTGTGCCCAATCAGCAAGTATACTGTCAATAATATCGATTCCTAATCAATCCACAACTTATAAGTATACGTAATCGTGTACTCACCAACTGTCAATAATATCGATTCCTAATCAATCCACAACTCCAAATAGAGAGGTCTGCTGTGGTGATGTACTGTCAATAATATCGATTCCTAATCAATCCACAACTACTTCTCAGGCACCTTTCCAGCCTTGAGTTACTGTCAATAATATCGATTCCTAATCAATCCACAACCACTTGATCGTATCTTCCGAAAAGGTGGCAACTGTCAATAATATCGATTCCTTATCAATCCACAACCGGAGATATTGCGGGATGCTTCGGCACGATTCTGTCAATAATATCGATTCCTAATCAATCCACAACCCCGAAGAGCGAGACCTGTACGAGCGTATAACTGTCAATAATATCGATTCCTAATCAATCCACAACTAGGTATTGGTGTTCAAACACAGTTTCTAAACTGTCAATAATATCGATTCCTAATCAATCCACAACTACTCTCGTGGAATACTGCTTTGAGTCTGGACTGTCAATAATATCGATTCCTAATCAATCCACAACTGCGCAGCTCATAGACATAGTATCTAGTCAACTGTCAATAATATCGATTCCTAATCAATCCACAACCCTCTGGCTGCTGGTGCAATAGCCAAGGGTACTGTCAATAATATCGATTCCTAATCAATCCACAACTCTAGTGCCACGTTGGAGTTGGGAGCCCTAACTGTCAATAATATCGATTCCTAATCAATCCACAACCCGACGATATAGATAGTCTTGTACCCCAAACTGTCAATAATATCGATTCCTAATCAATCCACAACCCATTCCATGCAGTTGCTTTCTTCGAATAGACTGTCAATAATATCGATTCCTAATCAATCCACAACTGCACGTTACAATTAATCAATTCAGAAACTACTGTCAATAATATCGATTCCTAATCAATCCACAACTGCGTATGCGCAACATGCGATGGACGCTCAACTGTCAATAATATCGATTCCTAATCAATCCACAACTTCTGTAGTGCAGCGATACGCTCATCCTTAACTGTCAATAATATCGATTCCTAATCAATCCACAACCACCAATGTTTGTGGGTGTACTAAGTTTTAACTGTCAATAATATCGATTCCTAATCAATCCACAACTACAGTCGGATTGATATTCCGGTAGGAATCACTGTCAATAATATCGATTCCTAATCAATCCACAACTCTGTGCTGTGCTGTCCGCGCATCACCTTGACTGTCAATAATATCGATTCCTAATCAATCCACAACTGCGGTGATGATCCTGTGTCGACCTGGAGGACTGTCAATAATATCGATTCCTAATCAATCCACAACTCCGCACAGTTTAGCAAGGTCAATGCCAGACTGTCAATAATATCGATTCCTAATCAATCCACAACAAGGAAATCGCCTCCAAGGAAATTGCCTCACTGTCAATAATATCGATTCCTAATCAATCCACAACTGAGTATCGCTAGATCGCGTTGGTTGTTGAACTCTCAATAATATCGATTCCTAATCAATCCACAACGCAGACAATCAGATCAATACACTCATTACACTGTCAATAATATCGATTCCTAATCAATCCACAACCTTTGCCCGCTGACTGCTCTAAGCCTGTGGACTGTCAATAATATCGATTCCTAATCAATCCACAACCGGAGACTGCTCAGTTCTTTGGCTGCTTTTACTGTCAATAATATCGATTCCTAATCAATCCACAACTCTGGAATTCAGATGCAACCGTATATCAAACTGTCAATAATATCGATTCCTAATCAATCCACAACCGCTAGTACCGCACATCTGTCCAGTGGATACTGTCAATAATATTGATTCCTAATCAATCCACAACTACCGATTGGCAATCCCGGACTTGGTGTAACTGTCAATAATATCGATTCCTAATCAATCCACAACTCAGTGCTAGCCACTCCGACGGTGATCCTCACTGTCAATAATATCGATTCCTAATCAATCCACAACCCTCTTATAGTATTGGCATTCATAGCCACGACTGTCAATAATATCGATTCCTAATCAATCCACAACTGCCTCTGAGAAATACTATTGCTGATTTCACTGTCAATAATATCGATTCCTAATCAATCCACAACCCATGCCACCACAGCAAGTCCACGAGCAGCACTGTCAATAATATCGATTCCTAATCAATCCACAACTCGAACATATTAGCGAATGAGGTTACATTGACTGTCAATAATATCGATTCCTAATCAATCCACAACTTCCTTGTGACATTGGAGACTCGATATCTTACTGTCAATAATATCGATTCCTAATCAATCCACAACCTGGGTGCGACAGTATGCACCGAAGGATTTACTGTCAATAATATCGATTCCTAATCAATCCACAACTTGACAAGAAACATATCTTTGGTCGCTTCGAACTGTCAATAATATCGATTCCTAATCAATCCACAACGCTGTGCTCCTCCTGGCTACTGGCTCAGGCACTGTCAATAATATCGATTCCTAATCAATCCACAACAGTTGGTAGGCTCTAGGATTGACGATGTATACTGTCAATAATATCGATTCCTAATCAATCCACAACTCCTGAGCAGCCTCGATCTGCGCCATGATCTACTGTCAATAATATCGATTCCTAATCAATCCACAACCAAGTCCCAGACCAAAGCCAAGGTGCAGGTACTGTCAATAATATCGATTCCTAATCAATCTACAGTTTAGTCCTGCCATTCAAAAACCCTCGGTTCAACGTCGCTACATCAATGCTATTAAGTGTAAGCCTCTTTCTTTGTTGCTTCTCCCGACCCTCTCAAAAAGAGCGAGATTTGGTGGCTTCACTTCATCACATTGACCCACTACAGAAGTGGGTACCCCACCTGCCAAGTACCCCCTCCCACTTTAAAGATGACTCCAGTCACCTCTGAGTAGACTCTGGTCGGTTATCAGGTGACTACAGTCGTCTCGGAGGCGACTCGGGCCAGTGATTTGGCGACTGCTCTTCTCTTTGTACCGACTGCTGTCATGTTTTTGGTGAGACCAGTTACCTCTTTAATAAGTCGGGTCGGCAGATAGATGACTACTCCGTGCTATGCGGTGGGTCATCTTTTTGCGGTAGTCCAAAGAAAAAGCCCGTACACCTGCACGGGCCTTTCATAAGACATTGGGATACCAACATGTGCGTCACGTGCTTGGTGTAGACCTACGCCCATTGGCTTCAAACCGCTTCTTCAAGTCGTCGTAGATGGCCTTGGCACCTGGTATGTTCAACTTGGCGGCCATCTTCACACTATTGTAATAGCTGAGGGCAGCCACATAAGCCTCTGACCCAGCCATCATCGTCGTGTCGCTGATGTTGTCCTCCAGTTGGTCGACGATACGCAGGATGGGCAGCAACTGGGTCACCGCATCAAAGTCCTTCTTCATCTCCGGCACATCCATATATGGGGGTGCAAACTGTGGGTCGCTAGTGGCATAGTCCATGACCTTCGCCACGAACGGCTCTGTGCCATCGCTCATTTTAGGAATGGTCTTGCGCTGCTCAGGCGTAAGTGCCAATACATAGGGTGCCAGTGTGGTCTGGATGGTGGCCAGTGCATCTTTGACTGCCTGTAGATCCGCGGATGGGATTTCGATAGAAATAACGTTCTCTCTACTCATAATAATAGGATTTATGTTTAACATATACTTGACTTAAGTTACCCATAACGTAAACATCAAAAAATACCTATAAATGAGTATTTTTTGAAAGTAGGTGTTCAAAATAGAACACTTTAATCCCTATAAGTAACGAATTGGATCTAAATCTAACAGGTTTTTAAGACCTAACCAGCGCTCCTAAAGGACCACTAAGAAGCCGAAATAGTAGATAGAAGTGGGGGCTAGCCTCGAGGATCGCTGTTCGAGCAGGCGAATCAGCCCCCATCACCCCCAAGGGTTGGCCGATCCTTCCCGATCCGGAGAAGCCTGAAGCAAAAGTAAACTCTAATACTCTGAGTTGAGTCTGTGAAAACCTCCAAGGTTTTGGAAACCTTGGAGGATTGCTGGTTATCATCAACTTTTGGAAAGTTTGGGTCGCGCGGCTAAAACTTTCCAAAAGGTTAGAGTTGGTGGGCAAACGAAACCTGACAGGTCTTGAAGACCTGTCAGGTTTGATGCCACTTAACTTTTCGAAATCTTTGATCTCTCCAAAAGCTTTAAGAATGCCTAATGGCCTATAAGGTAGCGAGAATGACATAACTAAGGACGCCCTTGTGGAGTATCACAGTTTAGATTCTAAACGTACCAGCTATGAAAACCAAGTTATCGCTCATTCTTCTCCTTTTCCTATCATTCCAACCGCTCGTGGCGCAGACCTTTTTTGACAATGTAACTGTCTTCGTATCGAAGTATGTCGAAAATGAAAGAGTGGATTATTCAGCCATCCGGCAAAATTCCGAGTTGCTCGATTCCTTAATAGCGAATATCGCAACCATGGATACTTCAACCATGGATTTAACAACCCTTAAGGCTTTCTACATCAATAGCTACAATCTGCTGGTGATCGATCTTGTGCTAGCGTACTACCCCATCGAAAGCTGTCTGGAGATTGACGGGTTCTTTGATAAAGTCAAGCATCTGATGGCTGGTGACTCCATCACCCTCGATCAAATCGAGAAAAGTCGCTTGAAACCCATGGGAGATGAGAAGGTACATTTCGCGCTGGTTTGTGCTTCCCTGAGTTGTCCTCCACTTGACGCATTCACTCCAGAAAATGTCGACCTAAGCCTGAATCTCATCCGCGTCAACTACATCAATTCTGATAAGGCGGTGATCATTACCGAGGACAAGCGAGTATTGATCTCAAGGATATTTGATTGGTATCAGGACGATTTTTTACAACACGCCCCTTCCTTGAGAGAGTACATCAACTTCTTCAGATACAAAAGCCTACCCAAGAAGGTAGATCTGGAGTATCAACCCTATGATTGGGCGCTGAATGATTTGAGGTAGACAACTCACGGTTTTTCATTATAATGCAGGAAAATCGATCAACATGTTATCTAAACCTCTCCTTTCTTTTTTTATCCTTAGCATCTTCATCTCTTGTAGCGACAAGCCAAAAGAAATAGCAGAAACAAGCCCAGTTCCATTTCAGGGCATGAAACCCTCCTGGAATAGTATCGCGCCTGGTGGAGAATCTGTCTGTAGCACAGGGACACCCTACACTTTCTACTTTCACCCGGGAGACCCGAAGAAGATCATGGTGTACTTCGATGGTGGAGGTGCCTGCTGGTCAAGAGAAACCTGTGATCCTACCCTCCGAACCGTGACGCATACGCCGTATGTCATAGACAGTATAGATAATCCTGGACTGAAAAACCCTGGAATCACAGGTGCGAGTTGGGGCGGGCTCTTCAATTTTGATCATCCTGACAATCCTGTTGGTGACTACTCCATTCTGATGATCCCCTACTGCACAGCCGACACACACCTCGGCGACAAAATGGCCACTTACCAGCAAGATACCCTCGACCCTGCCACCATTGATATCCAGCACAAAGGCTATGTCAATGTGCTAAGTGCACTTGACTGGCTCGCTGATCAGGTAGACCAACCCGAAAGGCTATTTGTGACCGGAGTAAGTGCAGGCTCACTCGCGTCACCTGTCTATGCCAGCCTACTCGCCGACAGATACCCCAACGCCAATGTCACGCAACTCGGGGATGCTTCTGGAGGGTATCGATCTGATGACGCCTCCAATCAACTCGCTGATGCCTGGGGAAGTCAGCGTCTATTGAATGACATATTCCCCGATAGGGATACCACCTTGGTAACCTCATTTGAAAGCTACCATGTATGGGCACAAGGCCGTCATCCCAACCTCCAATTGAGCCAGTACAATGCAGCATACGATGAGGTGCAGGGATTCTTTCTTAGTATTCTAGGTGTAAAGGACATCACCGTTGATCAAACTCTGAGGGCGAATACAACCTACCTGGAAAATGAGCTACCAAAATTTCGTCATTTCATAGACAGTGGTAAGCATCATGGGCTGATCATCCGACCGCAGTTTTACAGCACCACTATGAATGGCATCAAATTCAGCGACTGGCTGGCTGACCTCATCAATGGTAAGGAAGTCGAGAATGTCATTTGCGGTAGCTGCTATGGAGAATAGTCTTTAATCTCAGAAAGTGGTCTGACCACCAACACTTTTGCTATAGCTGATACAACCAATCTAGAAGCGTAGACACAAGTAGTATCACCAAAGTTTGTATAACTTTATATCAACCATATGAAAGTACTTATCGACATAGAGGATAATAAAGCCGCAAGTTTGATTGCCAAATTGCAAGCCTTGTCATATGTGAAGACACAAACGTTGACAGAAGAGAGTGCAGACTTGTTATCAGAAATAAAACAAGCCGTTGAAGAGCTCAACAAGGTACAGAGGGGGGACTTGAAGGCAAGAAATGTAGAAGAACTCCTGAATGAGCTTTAGCATAAAAACCATCCCGGTTTTTGATAAAAAAACTAAACGCCTCGCCAAAAAATATCCATCTTTCAAGACAGATCTTATTCAACTACTTGACTCCCTTAGACAAGACCCTTTTCAAGGAAGTCCCTTGGGAAATAGCTGTTACAAAGTGAGGCTGAGGATTACTTCAAAAGGTAAGGGAAAAAGTGGTGGAGGAAGATTGATTGCTCATATTAGAGTTACGAATGAAACGATATATCTGCTATCTGTTTATGACAAATCAGAAATGAAAACGATAACGGATCAAGATATTGTGATGCTACTCGGCTTGATACAGTAAGGATGATTTATCATAACTAAAGCCAATCGCTCACGAGCTTCTCATAAGCGATAATACCACTCAGTGTCGTACCCGGTATGCCCTGCCCTGGATAAGCTGTATCCCCACAGATGTATGCCTTGTGACCATCTAGTCGCGCGTCTTGCATTTGCCATGGCTTGATGTCCATAAACTGCGGGTAGCCACCCACAAATCCATAGGCCCTGCCTGTCCATTTCTGCCAGGACTTAGGCGTAGAAGAATGCTTATAGACGATATCACCCCTCTTCAGAAAATCCAGTTCCTCAAGTTTCTGAATGACGGCCTCCTCAGCTCTCACATTATCAACGATAGTCCGCTCAGGATCGGGCACATGGGTGCTCACGGAAGCGACTCGCATACCCGGTTCATCAGACCGAGACGCGTCTTCTGGATGACTTAGGCTCACGAAGATGCTGTGCGAGCCTGTTTCTGGTAAAGGTGTATCCAAATGAATCTGATGATGAATACTATCAAATGTCCTGTCAGACTTGAAGCCTATTCCCATCTGGAAGGCACTGTTGAGCCTATCAGAATGCAGCAGCTTCTTTTTGACTTTATCGGCATAGCCATTATCATAAATAGCCAAGGTGTTGTTCAGTGGTATCCCAGAAATCAAATAGTCGCACCTGATCTCCCTCTTTTTTGTAGTAATATGATAGCTGTCAGCGTCCTTCTCTACCGAAATGACAGGTTCTCTTAGACTCACCTCTCCTTCTCGATCTGCAACATACTTTACAAACGGATTGACCAGATTGAGCAGGCCACCATCTACGTAGTAGTTACCATAGTTAGTATAGCAGAGTGCGGTAGCCCCAAAGAGCACATTAACCTCCTCATGGTGATTTTGTGCTGTGATGAGCAGTTGCTCATTCACAAAGTCTATAAACAACTGGTTATCAATAAGGCCGTACTTCTTCAGTAAGTCAGTCATACTCATTAGCGCATACCTCGCATACCACGCCTGCTTGACGTTAGCATTTTTAGCTGACTCCCAGAGGTCATTCAATCTGGTCGGTGGGAAATGCAACTGTTTGATACTGGTATCCCAAACGAACTGGCTGATCTTGTAACAGAACTCCCAGAAGGGCCGCTGACCTTTTTTACCGAAATGTTGCTCCGCCTCATCGATCCATTTGCCAAGATCCTGGTGACGGTTGATAGTTACACCATTACTCAGATGTACTTGCATAGGTAGGTCAAGTTTTCTGACTGGCACCTGAATTCCCGTCTGATCAAGTACATACTTGAGTGGCATCTGATCATCTAGGCCTACCAGTGTTGTAGCACCAGCCTCGAAGATGAAGCCCTTGCGCCAATACGAGCTAGTACAGCCTCCGGGCAGGTAGTTTTGCTCGAGCACCTTGACTTTAAGTCCTCTCTTGGCCAGCAGTGCTGCTGTCGTCAACGCTCCCATACCTGATCCTATCACCCCAACATCACATCGCTCGACCATTCTTTTGTTTAGTTTTATTATTCATTTTGTTAAACAAAATAATCTCACCCTCTGTTTGAACTCCAACCTTGAGAATATACGTTTACCTTGTATTCCTCTTACAACTTCACATTAAAGAGAGAGTTTGATTAAATGAAAGTTTCAGTTTTCCGTAAAGAACATTTTAACGCCGCACATCGTCTTCACAACCCTAGCTGGTCAGACGAAAAGAATGCACAAATCTTTGGGAAGTGTAATAATCCCAACTATCACGGCCACAATTATGATCTGACTGTAAAACTAACCGGAGAGGTAGATGAAGAAACCGGTTATGTATATGACATGAAGGTCTTAAGTGATTTGATCAAGGAAAATATAAGTGATCGTTTCGATCACAAAAATTTAAACCTTGATACGGAGGAGTTCAAAACTCTGAATCCCACTGCTGAGAATATTGCGGTAGTGATATACGATATATTAAGAAAGAAAATCGATGCTCAGTATGAGCTCAAAGTGATACTTTATGAGACAGAAAGAAACTACGTTGAGTACCCCGCCTAACGAAACTCCCATGAATGTAAGTGTTGATCTGGATGATTTCGGTGATGATCATGTGACCTCATCTTACGAGACTCCATTGAGAGCGGATGCTTTCGAAATGGACGATGAGTTGAAGATGGAGCTGATCGCCAAGCACTTCAAAGAGATCATGCAGATACTTGGCCTTGACTTAGCCGATGATAGCTTGAAAGGTACCCCAATGCGCGTCGCTAAGATGTACGTGAAGGAAGTATTCAGCGGACTCAACCCAAAGAATAAACCAACAGTACGCCTATTCGAGAATAAGTACAAGTACAGCGAAATGTTAGTCGAGCGTGACATTACGTTCTACTCGCATTGCGAGCACCATTTCGTGCCTATCTATGGCAAGGCACATGTCGCCTACATCTCTTCAGGAGAGGTGATTGGCCTATCGAAAATCAACAGAATAGTACAGTACTTCGCAAAGCGTCCGCAGGTACAAGAGCGTTTGACGGTACAGATCGCAGAAGAATTGAAAAAGGCCTTGAATACTGAGGACGTGGGTGTCGTGATTGACGCCAATCACATGTGCGTCTCCTCAAGAGGTGTGGGTGATACCAATAGCAAAACAGGTACTGCTCACTTCAGTGGTAAGTTTTCCGAAGAAGGCACCAGGACAGAATTTCTTAACTACATAAATGCCAACGTACAGCTATGAGTGAATTGAATGGCAAGAATATTCTTGTTGTTGGTGGGAGCTCAGGTATAGGTTTGGAGGTGGTAAAACAGGCTGCTTCTCTTGGAGCTGAGGTTTGGAGTGCCTCCAGGAACAATACTGCCGACCTTCAGGCTACACAGGCTAAATTCATTGAGCTTGATGTGACTTCAGAAGCTATTCAGCTTGACGAGCTGCCCGATCAGCTTGACGCATTGGTCTATTGTCCCGGCACCATCAACTTGAAGCTATTTCATCGATTGAAAGTGGCGGATTTCCAGAAAGACTTTGATGTCAATGTACTAGGTGCCGTCAAAGTAATTCAAGCTTGCCTGCCAAGATTGAAAAAAAGTGATGCTGCGGCCATTGTTACTTTCAGTACTGTAGCGGTGCAGCAAGGTATGGGATTTCACGCTAGTGTCGCCTCTGCTAAAGGAGCAGTTGAAGGCCTGTCAAGATCTCTCGCAGCAGAGCTAGCACCTCAGAATATAAGGGTCAATTGTATTGCTCCATCGTTAACAGATACACCGCTGGCTGGGCAGTTATTGTCTACCCCAGAAAAAAGAGAAGCGTCAGAAAAAAGGCACCCCATCAAAAAAGTGGGTAAAGCAGCAGATTTAGCTTCTGCGGCGATTTACCTACTTTCTGCTCCATCAGAGTGGATTACAGGTCAGGTTTGGCATGTAGATGGGGGGATGTCTTCAGTAAAGTCACTTTAGCGCTAAACATTTTCAGCTTTTATCAGATTACTTCCTTAATAATATAAGGTCTTATGCCCCCAGCACCAGAAGCATTTTTAATTTTCAAAGAGGAACTCAAGAAGGAGCGAATCGAAAAAGAACGCCTTTCAAAGGCGTATGAAGAGAAAATCATGCACCTCAAGCAGGAAATGGGCTATCTCAGTGAGCAAATTGGGGCGCAACAAGAGATGATTAAGACAACTATCAACTACGCTACACGATTGGAAGAAAAATTGACCGACCTAGACAAGAGCATGGAAAAAGGAAAGAAAAATGCGAAAGGAAGCTTTCACTGAACTAATTTAGGTGCTTGATGTTTTTCTAGGACACATTCACGGCAATGGAAACTACTTCTGACAATACACTCTCTATCGAAGGCTTTGAAGAAAAATTTCAAAGCAGGTTTGCAAACGTCTATGCTAATGATGCATCTGGCATAGTAGTGTGCGTGCTACAAGGGGACTATGTACCCATCGAGTTCTTCAAAGAAACATTTAAGCAAATCTCAGAGGTGATCGCTGGTGGTGGATATCATAAGTTCATATTTGATAAGCGCTCACTTCGTACCTTCCATCAGCCGTCTATGGAGTGGTATTTTATTCATTGGAAGAAGGATATGTTAGCACACGGAGTAAAAGAGCATAGAAAAATCCTACCGGAAATCGAGTGGTTTAAAAAAGCCGTGATGATCGCCAAAGATCAGCTCATGGAGCAATATCCTTCCAATATCATAGAACAACTCAACATCAAATATTGCGATAGTATCGAGGAAGCCATTGCTTCTTAATCAATATGGCTCACTTTAGTGCGGAAGATATCGAAAACGCCAATGGCGAATTCCGTAGAAATCTCATTAATAGTGCTACCGGCTTCAAGAGCGTCACATTAGTTGGCACAGCTAATAACCAGGGCCAAACCAATCTTGCAATATTCTCCCAAGTCATGCATATAGGAGCCAACCCTCCACTTATAGGTATTCTCTTTCGCCCTCATACTGTGGTCCGTAACACGCTAGAGAACATCATCGAAACAAAAAGCTTCACCATCAATCATTTTGATACCACCCACTATCGTGAAGCACATCACACAAGTGCTCGATGGGAAGCATCCGAGTATGAGTCCTGCGGGTTTGAACCGATCTATGTAAAAGGTATAGAAGCTCCATTTGTGAAAGACGCTCCGGTACAGATCGGTTTAAAGTATGAGGAGAAGCATGATCTCACAATAAATGGTACACATTTGATCATTGGGAGTATCCAGTATCTGAGAGTAGCGGATGAAGCTATTAGCGAAGATGGGTTCATTGACCTGGAGTCACTGGGAGTAGTCACCTGCTCTGGTCTGGACAGCTATCATTCCACGCAAAGACTTTCTCGTCTGAGCTATGCAAAGCCCAGTCGTCAACCTAAGGATGTCAGTTGAGCAGCCCACTCCTTACATTCACTGATAAGGGGATATACTGCCCTCAGGCAGACGTATTCATTGATCCCTGGCGGCCAGTAGATAAAGCACTAATCACACATGCTCATTCTGATCATGCTCGATTTGGGTCAAAGCAGTATCTCGCTCATCACGAATCCAGAGAGGTACTTAAAATTCGTCTTGGGCAGGACATCAATCTTGAAAGCGTCGAATACGCTCAGAGGACAAAAATCAATGGAGTAGAGGTTTCTTTCCATCCCGCCGGCCATGTCATCGGATCAGCACAGATACGTCTAGCCTACAAAGATCAAACTTGGGTGGTATCCGGAGACTATAAAGTGGAGGATGACGGGTTTACCACACCTTTCGAACCAGTGGAATGCTCTCACTTCGTCACAGAATCCACTTTTGGGCTACCCGTGTTTGACTGGCGGCCTCAGCATGAGATCATTGAGGATATCAATAGTTGGTGGAAGTCTAATCAAACCCAAGGCAAAGTCAGTATCATCTCGGCTTATGCCTTGGGCAAAGCCCAGCGGATCATAGAAGCGATTGATCACAACATCAGTAGGATTTTCGTACATGGTGCTATTCACAATGTGAATGAGGCATTGATCAGAAATGGCACTCAGCTCAAGCCCACTACACTCGTTTCGCCCGACCTTCGAAAAGAAGATTATCGAGGAGCGTTAGTCATCGCTCCCGGCTCTGCCATAGGTACTTCATGGACCAAGCGCTTCCAGCCATTTGCGGTAGCGCAGGTGTCAGGATGGATGAATATACGGGGAATCAAAAAACGCCGAGGTTCTAACCATGGTTTTGTCCTCTCCGATCATGCGGATTGGAAAGGCCTTATAGAGGCAGTAAAGCTCACCAAGGCCGAAAATGTATATGTCACACATGGATATAAGTCGGTTTTTAGTCGTTGGCTAAGTGAGCAAGGCTGGAACGCCCATGAGGTAGAAACGCTGTATGAAGGGGAGCGTGCTGATGGCGAATCTACCAGCTGATGCTTTCAATATTTCTTAACAGTTAGCCGCTGACTATCAGCTGATTTAACAATCTCACAACCAGTTCAGTCATTTTCGACAGAACGTTTCAAAAAAAGGTTCGAAAGTCTATCTTTGCCACCACATTTTTCAAGACCAACATAATTAAAAGAATAAAATGACGGAGTACGTTTATCTGGTACCACTTCTTGGTATTGTAGGGCTGATAGTAATGGCCATAAAATCTGCATGGGTCTCTAAGCAAGACGCTGGAGATGACAACATGAAAGAGCTCGCTGGCTATATCGCCGATGGAGCCATGGCCTTCCTCAAAGCAGAATGGAAAATATTAGGCTACTTTGTGGTCATCGCTGGTATCCTACTGGCCTATTCGGGTACGCTCGTAGCTGACTCTCACCCAATTATTGCTATTGCATTTGTGATCGGAGCGGTCTTCTCTGCCCTTGCCGGATACTTCGGCATGAACATCGCGACTAAAGCGAATGTGCGCACAACACAAGCTGCGCGTACCAGTCTTAAGCAGGCACTTAAAGTTTCATTTTCTGGTGGTGCTGTGATGGGTCTTGGCGTAGCTGGCTTGGCTGTCTTAGGCCTTGGCTCGATATTTATTCTATTGGTTCACTTCTTCGAAGCGGCTAATGTACTTGCTTCCGGTATTGAGATGAAGACGGCCATCGAGGTACTCGCTGGTTTCTCATTGGGTGCTGAGTCTATCGCACTTTTCGCCAGAGTAGGCGGTGGTATCTATACCAAAGCTGCTGACGTAGGGGCTGACCTTGTAGGTAAGGTGGAAGCTGGTATCCCTGAGGATGATCCTCGTAACCCTGCCACTATCGCTGATAACGTAGGTGACAATGTAGGTGATGTAGCTGGTATGGGTGCTGACCTTTTTGGGTCTTATGTAGCCACTATCCTAGCAGCAATGGTATTGGGTCAGGAGATCGACGCATCAAGCGACGGCATGAACGGCCTCTCTCCCATCCTACTTCCAATGTTAATTGCAGGTATGGGCTTGGTATTCTCTATCGTGGGTACGCTTTTTGTGACTATTAAAAACGAAGATAGCAGTGTGCAAAATGCATTGAACCTTGGTAACTGGTCCTCCATCATCTTAACAACTGTTGGTAGTTATTTCTTAGTAATGTACCTCCTACCGGAAAAATTATCCATCAGATCTTACGAATTCACGAACATGGATGTCTTTTGGGCCATCTTAGTTGGATCGATTGTCGGTGCGTTGATGTCTATCATCACTGAGTATTATACAAGTATGGGCAAGCGTCCTGTTAACTCCATTATCAAACAGTCATCTACAGGTCACGCTACAAATATTATAGCAGGCCTAGCGGTAGGCATGGAATCTACAGTAGCACCCATCTTTGTGCTAGGCACGGGTATCATTCTTTCCTACAGCTTCGCTGGATTATACGGTGTAGCCATAGCTGCCGCAGGTATGATGGCCACTACCGCAATGCAATTGGCGATAGATGCATTTGGACCTATTGCTGATAATGCAGGTGGTATTGCTGAGATGGCAGGCTTACCGGAAGAAGTAAGAGGTCGAACTGACAACCTGGATGCTGTAGGTAACACTACTGCTGCCAGTGGTAAAGGATTTGCTATCGCCTCTGCGGCTTTGACTGCCTTGGCATTGTTTGCTGCATTTGTAGGTATTGCGGGTATTGACTCTATCGATATCTACAAAGCTCCAGTATTGGCCGCATTGTTCTTTGGGGCTATGATCCCCTTCATCTTCTCGTCATTGGCGATAGCGGCTGTCGGTCGAGCAGCCATGGATATGGTAAATGAGGTAAGAAGACAATTCAAAGAGATACCAGGCATCATGGAAGGCACTGCTAAGCCAGAGTATGAGAAATGTGTTGCAATTTCAACTGAAGCTTCTCTTCGTGAGATGATGCTCCCTGGTGCGATTGCTTTGCTTGCTCCGGTATTAGTTGGCTTTGGTTTTCAAGGTGTTTTCCCTGAAACACCTTCTGCTGAGATCCTTGGTGGTATGCTAGCCGGTATTACAGTATCAGGTGTATTGATGGGAATCTTCCAAAACAATGCCGGTGGCGCTTGGGACAATGCCAAGAAGTCATTCGAAAAAGGCGTGGAGATCGATGGTGATATGCACTATAAAGGTTCTGAGGCACACAAAGCAGCAGTAACTGGTGATACTGTTGGTGATCCGTTTAAGGATACTTCTGGGCCTTCTATGAACATCCTTATTAAGTTGACTTCAATTGTAGCATTGATCATTGCACCACACATCGCAGTGAAACCACACACTGCTGACATTGACAAGGAGATCTTGAATCAAGAAGTAAAAAAGGAAATAAGCGTAAAGAAAGTCGAAGCTTCCATCCAGGCGATGAAGTAAAGTCTATCAATTACCGATGAATTTGAAAAGCCCCGTAACGGGGCTTTTTTCGTTTTAGACTGTTCCATATTGGAGATACCTACCTGAGTGTAACATTGGCTTCATTATTCAGTTTCTATTATCAATGAAGCAATTCGCTCAGCTCTTCCTCGATCTTGAAAACACCTCAGCCACTAACCAAAAAGTAAGTCTTTTTCAAAACTACTTTGCGCAGGCTACCGATGAAGATAAGCTCTGGGCCTTGGCGCTCTTCTCTCACAAGAGACCAAAAAGCATCCTCAATACCCGACAGCTTCGGGAGATTGTCCTCGAACTGACCGGTCTGGAACCATGGCTTTTCGAGGAATCCTACAGCGTCGTAGGAGACTTAGCAGAAACGCTGAGCTTGGTACTTCCCGATCCAGCAGATGTCAGCGATCATTCACTGACTTATTGGATAGAATTGCTGATCAGTATTAAGTCACTTGATGATGATCAAAGGAAAGCTAAAATCAAGGAAGCTCTCAATCAGTTGGATAAGCCTGAGCGCTTCGTCTTTTTCAAGCTACTTACCGGAGGCTTTAGAGTTGGGATGTCCAAGACGCTCGTGCTTAAAGCCCTTGGTCAGCACCTCGACATAGATCCATCGACCCTAGCCCATCGATCCATGGGCAATTGGACTCCAGAGAGCACCACACTTCAGAAGTTGCTCATTGATTCACATGAGAATGAAGACTTGTCTAAACCCTACCCGTTCTATTTGGCTTATGCACTTGAGACAGAACCTCAAGCACTCGGCCCATTAGATGACTGGCAAGTCGAATGGAAATGGGATGGCATTCGCTCACAACTTATCGTGAGAGATGGGCAGTTATCCCTTTGGTCTAGAGGTGAAGAACTGATCACAGAAAAGTTTCCCGAGTTTGAGCCTTTGGCCTTTGTCATTCCTTCGGGTACGGTCATAGATGGTGAGCTACTTCCTGTTAAAGAGGGTAAACCATTGCCTTTCGCATTGCTTCAAAAGCGGATAGGCAGAAAGAATCTTACCAAGAAAATATTGCAGGAATTGCCAGCAACAATTAGGGCCTATGACCTACTGGAATGGCAAGGCCGAGATATTAGGTCAGAACCACTTCAGATTCGTCGAGTTCATTTAGAAGACTTAATCTCCAAACTAGACCAACCAGTCATTCAGCTATCGGAAATTGTGAGCGAGTCTACATGGGAGGATTTCTCTGACTTACAAAAGCAAGCTCGTACTTACTTGGCTGAAGGTTTTATGCTAAAGAAAAAATCTTCCACCTATCAATCAGGACGCAATAAAGGTGATTGGTGGAAGTGGAAGATTGAACCAATGACTGTGGATGCTGTAATGATATATGCCCAGAAAGGTCATGGTAAACGCGCTGACTTGTTCTCAGATTATACGCTTGCCGTTTGGGATGAAGACACGTTGGTGCCGTTCGCTAAGGCTTACTCTGGACTTACGGACAAGGAGTTGGCAGAAGTCAGTAGATTCGTCAGAAGTAATACGAAGGAGAAGTTTGGTCCGGTACGCACGGTGACACCAGAACTAGTCTTCGAAGTAGCTTTCGAGGGTATCCAGCTTTCACCTCGACACAAGTCAGGTGTAGCGGTAAGGTTTCCGCGGATTCACCGCTGGCGAAAGGATAAGAAACCTGATCAAGCCAATACGCTGACCGACTTAAAGGACTTGCTGAAGCAGTATGGAGCATATTGAACTGATAGACAAAGGTGTAGGGTGGTTTGCCAGTCGCAAATGGAAACCATTCGAATTCCAGAAGTCTTGTTGGGATCATTATCTGAGAGGCTACTCCGGTTTACTCAATGCCCCTACCGGAAGTGGCAAGACCTATGCTCTATGGCTACCCTGCCTGCTTGACCATATGAAGCGGTATCCCGACGACTATCGCAAACCAAGGAAGGACGGGCTAAAAGTTATCTGGATTACACCTTTGAGAGCTCTGGCACGTGACATTCAGCACGCCATGCAGGAAATGGCCAAGGATCTCGAAATACCTTGGACGATAGCCATCAGAACTGGTGACACAGACACTTCAGAACGACAAAAACAGAAGCGTACTGCTCCCGACTGCCTCATCACCACACCGGAGAGTATGCACCTCCTCCTCTCAGGCCAGGACGCTCCCAATTACTTCAAGCACCTCCAAACCGTGATCGTAGACGAGTGGCACGAGCTGATCGGGAATAAACGTGGGGTACAGGTAGAGCTAGCCATGTGCAAATTGAGATCAGTGACCCTATCACCACTCAAAGTCTGGGGAGTATCAGCCACCATCGGCAATCTCGATCAAGCCAAACAAGTGCTACTAGGTCCAAACTATGCTGGCCTAGAAACCACGATCAAGGCAGAAATTGATAAGGAGATAATCATAGAGTCTGTCCTACCGGAAGAAGTAGAAACCTTTCCGTGGGGAGGACATTTGGGGATCAATATGCTTCCCTCCATTCTTCCCATTATCAAGAAATCAAAAACGACCCTGCTCTTCACCAATACCAGATCACAAACCGAGATTTGGTATCAGCAGATACTCAACCATGCCCCTGAGCTGTCAGGCATCATGGCGATGCACCATGGTTCGATTGACAATGCGGTCCGAGGATGGGTCGAAGATGCGCTGCACGCAGGAAAGCTCAAATTGGTGGTTTGTACTTCAAGCCTTGATCTTGGTGTAGACTTTCGGCCAGTGGATACAGTTATTCAGGTAGGTGGGCCAAAAGGTATCGCAAGATTTATGCAGCGAGCAGGCCGCAGCGGTCATCAGCCAGGAGCTGCAAGTAAAATTTACTTTGTACCGACCCATTCTCTCGAGTTAGTGGAAGCTGCTGCTCTGAGATCAGCACTAGATGACGGCTACTTTGAGCAACGAAGACCCCTGCAAAAGTCAATGGATGTACTGGTGCAATACCTCGTCACCCTGGCCACTGGTGATGGGTTTCGAGAAGGTCAAACCAAAGCAGAGGTCTTATCGACCTACTGCTACAGCCAGTTGACTGATGAAGAATGGGATTGGTCCATGCGGTTTATCACTAAGGGGGGTGACTCCCTCGGTCAGTACGAAGAGTTTGCCAAAGTGTATGAGCGCAATGGTGTCTATAGGATCGTCAGTCGAAAGGCAGCCATGCGCCATCGGCTGTCTATTGGTACTATTGTTGGGGATGCCGCGCTGAAGGTCAAATATATGACCGGAGGAATGCTCGGCACTATCGAGGAGACCTTCATCGCCAGGCTCAATCCGGGAGACGTGTTCTGGTTTGCTGGTCGCAATCTTGAGTTCATCATGCTCAAAGAGATGACCGTCCTGGTCAGGAAGGCAAAGACAAAGAAAGGCAAAGTGCCCGCCTGGGGAGGAGGTCGAATGCCGCTTTCGTCGCTACTTTCCCATCTTATTAAGAAAAAACTCCAGCAGGCCTCTGAGGGTATTTTTCGAGATATCGAAATGGTCACTATCAAACCCATTCTTGGGCTTCAGGAGAAATGGTCGCTGATTCCAAACAACAACAGTTTTCTAATTGAGAAGGTAAAAACAAGATTTGGATGTCATCTATTCATGTATCCTTTTGCCGGTAGGTTTGTGCATGAGGTACTAGCCGGACTGATTGCCTATCGAATTGGGCAAATGCAGCCGCTTAGCTTTTCTATAGCCATGAACGATTACGGGTTTGAGCTCTTATCAGAAGATGACATTCCGCTCGAGGATGCGCTGGAACAAGACCTGTTCACCCTTGATAACCTCGATGATGAGCTACAGTATGCTATCAACAAGTCGGAACTAGCACGGCGCAGGTTTCGTGATATCGCCACCATCTCAGGGCTCGTGTATAAGGGCCTACCGGGAAGTCAATACAACAATAAGCACCTGCAGACGAACTCTGGCTTACTCTTCAATGTATTCTCAGATTACGATCCTGACAATCTATTGATCAAGCAGGCTTATGATGAAGCAACTGATCTCCATATCGACAAAGAGCGACTCAACGAGACCTTACAACAAATCAATACTCAGAAGATTGAGTTGAAGTATCCTCCTCAACCGACTCCCTTTGCATTCCCTATCATGGTAGATGGACTAAGAGGTAAACTAAGTACTGAAAAACTTGTCGATCGTGTAGCGAAAATGCGCATTCAGTTGGATAAATATGCACGTGCCTAATTAGTTTTGAACTCTTATTGATTTTATTATGAAAGCATACCTCTCTGTCCTATTTATAGGTCTTTTTGTTAGTTTCTCGTCCTTCGGACAATCCATTACTGGTAAGTGGAAAACCATAGATGATGAGACAGGAAAGCCCAGATCAATTGTGGATGTCTACGAAAAAGACGGGAAAGTCTTTGGTAAGATTATAGAACTCTTCCGATCACCTGATGAAGATCCTGACCCGGATTGCGAAGAGTGTACAGACCACAGAAAAGGCAAAAAAGTGATTGGCATGGAAATCATCTCAGACATGAAAGCCAAGGGAGATGAGTACGTCGATGGCGAAATACTCGATCCGGAAGATGGCAAAATCTATAGATGTAAGCTCTGGGTAGAAGAAGGTACACTCAAAGTTCGAGGTTATGTCTCTTTTCTATATCGTACACAGACATGGTTGCCGGTAGGTGAGTAACCACGACGCGATCTTATCAGGCGCTCACGAGCTTGAGCTACAAGGACAGCACCTTTTACTCCTACCGGAAAAAGTACTTTTCTGGAAAGAAGATCGGATGCTTATCATTTCTGATCTTCATATGGGTAAAGCCGGCCATTTCAGGAAGGCCGGGATACCCGTACCGGGAAGAGTGCACATTGAGGAGATCTTCCTGTTAGATGCGCTTATCAGTGAGCTGAATCCAGCCAAGATTGTTTTTCTAGGTGATTTGTTTCACAGCAACTGGAATCTCGAGTGGCCGTTGTTCAGCGACTGGCTATTGAACTATTCTGATAAGTCGACGCACTTGGTGATTGGTAATCACGACATACTAAGTCAATTGGACTACAAGAGATCCGGATTGATGGTGAATGATGAACTCATGTCTGGCCCCTTCTTGTTTTCTCATGAGCGCATTGTTAACAACTCATTCTACAATATCTCCGGTCATATTCATCCGGCGATCAAGCTCAAAGGAAGAGCGCGACAAGGCATCAGTCTTCCGTGTTTCTACTTCAACAAAACACACGGATATATGCCGGCGTTTGGAAAGTTTACAGGAGCTGCCAGAATGAATATTACACGTGGAGATAAGATATTTGGCATTGCAGAGGGGCAAGTGATTGAGATACCATCTAGATAATTTAAATTCAATTATTTCTTACATTAATACCACAATTAAGGAAATAATCCATTTTGCGGTTACTATTTTGATATATTGGGTATACAAACCAAAAGCAACGGCTTTTTTTAATGAAGGATAGTGAAATTCTGACCCGTATTAGCAAAGGGGACGAGAAAGCGCTGGACTACCTCTACAAGAAGTATTACCGGATGATGACTCGCATCGTTTTGTCAAATAATGGGACGGAAGATGAAGCCAAGGACATTTACCAAGAAGCGCTTTTGGCCTTTTGGCAGAAAGCGATTAGTGGTAAGCTAGTATTGACTTCAAAGATTAGCACTTTCATTTATAGTATCTGTCTTAACCTCTGGAGAAAGGAATTGGACCGAAAGGGAAGATTCTCTGATGAAGAAATGAAAGATGAAGAGATTCATCCGGAGCATGACAAAAATGAGAAGGTAAGGATTATCAATGAGTGCATTAATGCCCTCGGAGATACGTGCAGAAAGATTCTCACTTATTACTACTTCGATGGGATGTCAATGGCAGATATCGCTGAGAAGTTGGACTTTGCGAATACAGATACGGCAAAGACCAAAAAATATAAGTGTAAAAAGAAGCTAGACAGTATGGTGAAAAGTCAATATTCTGCTAGCGATTTTCTGGATTAGTCTATGGAAAGTAATTTCAATAAAGAAAACTTAATCGACGACCTGGTTTCAGGACGCATCTCTGGTGAAGAAGCCGATAAGGCTTTACAGCAGATTCAAGGAGATCCAGCGCTTGGCTCGGACTTTGAATTTCAACAAGATTTGGTGAATCAGCTGCAAACTGTGAGAAAAGCCGAACTTAAAATGAGACTCGACGCACTTCCAATAGAGCCAATACTCGTAGGCGGACTCACCGCTACCGGACTTCTTAAGTTAGGAGGCGCTGCTATCACCGCCACGCTCCTTGGTGTAAGTGGTTATTTATTGCTGTCTGATCAAAATGAAGACTTACGTAATAGTATTGACTTGATTCCATCTAAGGTTGAGACCATTGACCTGGGTAGCACCACTGTAGCTCAAGGGCCTGATAAGATTCAGAAGTTTGATCTCAAGGGTATTCAAAGCTTACCATTGACTGTCTCTACAGAAGTCGAACCAATGCTCGCTGACGAGACTATAGAAGCTGAATTATTGGCTCCTGAAGTAGTTCCTCCAAGTGTCACTGAGCTTTTTGAAGAAGAAACCATTAAATCTCCTGAACTCGACACTAATCCTGATGTCATCACCAATACAACTGAGGATGCAACAGAGATCGAAAACGTACGCGATGAGAAGTATCCTTTCCACTACAAGTACCACAGCAATAAACTGTATCTGTATGGGGATTTCAAAGGCATACCTTACGATATACTAGAAGTGCACGGTAAATCAGGTCGAGTGACCTACCTCTCATACGAGGGTGAATTCTATCAATTGAAAAATCCTATCAAGGGCGTTAAACCACTTATTCCGATAGGAGACAAAGACCTAATCAAAGAATTAGAAATACTTAAAGAAGAAAAGGCGTTTTGATCAAACGCCTTTTTTTATTCTAGCCCGTTTTTTTCAGCTAATTTTGGGAAGTTGATTTATGGGCGCAGAAACCAAATACAAAAAAAAGAAGAAACTCGGTAGCTATCCGTTTGCCAGTGTGATCTTCAGCATCACCTTAGCGCTGTTTGTTATTGGTATTTTTGGACTACTGGCACTGCACACAAATAAGCTCAAGGAGATCATTACCGAAAATATTGAGCTGCAGGTATACCTGAACCGAGAGGTCTCAGAAAATGATCGCATCAGAATTCAGAAGACACTCTCTACCAAAGAATACATACTGAATTCAGAAGAGAACTCAGGAATCACTTTCATCTCAAAAGAAGAAGCTGCCCAACAATTCGTAGAAGAGACGGGAGAAGACTTTGTCAACTTCCTGGGAGACAATCCGCTTCGGGATCTTTATGTTGTGAAAGTCCATCCCGATTTTCATGGCGCGGATAAGCTTTCATCGATTAAGTCCGATCTGGAAAGAGAACTCAGCGTTTATGAAGTAGTTTATGCCGAAAGTCTAATAGAGAGTATCAATGAGAATTTGACTAAGCTCAGCTTGATCTTGCTAGGTTTTGCTTCAATTTTGTTGATTACAGTTGTCGTACTTATCAATAATACAATCAAGCTGGCCTTGTTTTCTCAACGATTCCTGATCAGAAGTATGCAACTTGTTGGCGCCACGTCAAGCTTTATTCAAAAGCCATTTTTGACGAGAGCTGCATTCTACGGCCTACTCTCAGGTCTCCTCGCATCATCTCTGCTGTTTGTTCTTCTCTCGACTGCAAATGCAAATATTCAAGATTTGGAACAGCTACAGGATAATCAGCGTTTATTGATGTTGATGGGAGGACTTTTACTTATTGGGGTACTTGTTGGTTTCCTAAGTACTTACAGAGCCGTTAAGAAATATCTGAAAATGTCATTGGACGAATTATATTGAATACTATGAGCAATAAAGACAAACTAGCTTTTGGCAAAACGAACTATATGATCATGTTGGTAGGTATTGCCACGTTATTCGTAGGATTCATTATCATGACGTTGGATTCCGAACCGTATGGCTTTGGTTTTCTTGGATTAACCCTGGGTCCTATTGTCGTGATGGCAGGGTTTGTAATAGAGTTCTTCGCTATTTTTCATAAGCCTAAGCGGGAGCAGGAGTAAGATTCACCCACGGCGTTTATGAAAGTACTCTCTCTCGAGGAATATGGCTCAGGAGCCGCTCTTCTCATTGATAAGCCCTTGACCTGGACCAGTTTTGATGTAGTGAAAAAGCTTCGTTATCTACTGAAGGTTAAAAAAATAGGCCATGCAGGTACGTTGGATCCCTTAGCCACAGGATTATTGATTCTGTGCACGGGTAAAATGACTAAGCAGATCAACACCTACCAAGAGGCCGAGAAGGAATATCAAGGCACCTTTACCCTAGGTAAAACCACCCCTTCTTACGATCTAGAAACTGAATTTGATACTGAGCAAAACTGTGCGCATGTAACTTCAGAAATGATAGAAGCAGCCGTTACATCAATGACCGGACATATCCAGCAGGTACCACCAATCTACTCAGCTATCAAAAAGGATGGGGTTCCAGCATATAAAAAAGCCAGGCAGAAGAAGGAGATAAAGCTAGAACCTCGTTCGGTTGAGGTCAAAGAGTTTGAAATTACTAATGTTGACCTTCCAAAAGTTGACTTCAGAATAGTGTGTAGTAAGGGCACATACATCAGGAGTATGGCGCATGATTTGGGAGTAAAACTAGGTGTTGGAGCACATCTTAGTAGGCTGGAACGAACAAGAATCGGTGACTATCGGTTAAGTGAAGCATGGAACTTAGAAGCTTTCGTTGATCAGATAAACGCCTCTGCATGAATATCATCGAAGGAGAAAAGGAATTCCCTCAACCCAATAATGCTGTAGTAACCATCGGCACCTTCGATGGGGTGCACTTCGGTCATCAAAAAATACTCAAAAGAGTGACCAGTCTGGCCTCCAAGCATAACGGTGAGAGCGTGTTGGTTACCTTCTGGCCTCACCCTAGATTTATTCTATCTCCTGACGATGACAAGCTCAAGTTGCTGAGCACATTTGAGGAGAAGGCGGAATTGATGAGATCTGTAGGTTTCGACTATATAGTTAAGATCCCTTTTACTACGGAGTTTAGTCAACTTACCTCAGAAGAGTTCACGCAAAAAGTACTAGTAGACAAAATTGGCACAAGACATTTGGTCATTGGGTATGACCATAGGTTTGGAAAAAATCGTGAGGGTGGTTTTGACTACCTAAAGACCAATGAAGGTAAGTTTGGCTTCCAAGTTGAGGAAATTCCTAAGCAAGAAATAGATGATGTGAGTGTCAGTTCCACTAAGATCCGAACTGCACTACTCACTGGAGACATCAAAAACGCCACAAATTATCTGGGTAGGCATTATTCGATTACTGGTAAGGTAGTCTCAGGCGCTAGACTAGGAAGGGAATTAGGTTACCCTACCGCTAACATTCAGATTCAGGAAAGCTACAAGCTTATCCCGACAGATGGGGCCTATGCGGTGAGAGTAGTCGTTGAGGACCGAATCTTTGAAGGAATGATGAATATCGGTGTACGCCCAACAGTTGATGGCTCAGAACGAAAAATTGAAGCTCATATATTTGATTTTCAACAAGACATTTATGGTCAAGAGGTTACTGTGTCATTTGTGGAGATGATAAGAGAAGAAACGAAATTCTCTGATATCAATGGATTGCGAGATCAGCTGTCCTTAGATAAACAAAAAGCCCAGGCCATACTCTCTGCATAGACCTTACAGTTTACCAATCAAGAAAATCACGATAGATTTAAATAACTAAGAAATGAAGAAGTCAAATATCAATTTCACGGTAGAACTTGATGATAGCAATGTCCCAGAGAAAATCACCTGGGATGCAGATGATAAAGGTGGTGATGGACCTAGTGAGACAAAAGCCATAAGCATCGGGCTCTGGGATCAGTTCAATCAAAATACAATGCGCATTGATCTTTGGTCTAAAGACATGCCTGTCGATGATATGAAAAAGTTCTATGTGGACTGTATCGGCGGGTTAGCTCAAAGCTTATTATCCTCCACCGGTGACGAATACATGGCAGGAGAAATGAACAGTCTGTGTGATCGTCTTGTGAAGTATATACAAGACGCTCCCAAATCTTAACCTCTAACTACTCTGAAATTGAAGCCTGCATGTCAGGCTTTTTTTGTGCCAAATTTGAAAAGTACAAAAAGACTGTTTGTGGATTTTGCGAATTCTGCAACAATGAAGCGATTTGGTTATGCTTTTGAACAATTAGGTATGCAGAGTATTTTGAAAATAATACAAAAAAATAGAGAATGAGAACGGCTGGAATGAGGGTTTTTTAATTATTTTACATGATATTGAAAATTAAACAATTCGATATTGGAGCGAGTAGTAATCACACAAAACCATTAAGCATGAAGAGTATGATAAAAAACTTTACTAACAAAGCGTTGAGTCTTTTGGCGCTTATCACCTTCATCGGCTACCAAGCCATGGCACAACAGACAGTGGTGTCGGGTAATGTGACCGATGACGATGAAGCCTTAATTGGCGTTAACATCATCGTGAAAGGAAAGGTGACAGGCACTATTTCAGACACGCAGGGAAACTTTAGATTAAATATTAGTTCTCCCCCGCCCATTACTTTGGTCTTTTCCATTGTGGGCTATGAAACACAAGAAATTGATATCACAAGTGAGAACGTCTCTGGACTCAATATTTCAATGAGTGAGTCGGTGCTCATGGGCCAGGAAGTGGTTGTTTCAGCTTCTAGGGTTGAGGAAAGCTTTCTTGAGTCACCTGTGACGGTTGAGCGAGTGGATATCCTTGCCATCCAGCAAGCACCAACCGCCAATTTCTACGAGGCGTTAGCCAATGTAAAGGGTGTAGCTGTAAATAGCGGCAGCCTTAACTTTCCCTCCGTTAATACTAGAGGTTTTGCTACAATCGCCAACGTAAGATTCGTTCAGTTAGTTGATGGTATGGACAGTTCTGCACCTCTACTCAACTTCCCTACCGGAAACCTGGTAGGCATGAGCGAGCTTGATGCGGAAGGCATGGAACTCGTACCTGGTGCGGCATCTGCGCTGTACGGCCCGAACGCTTTCAACGGTATCTTGCTTATGACTTCAAAGAGTCCATTTGAGTACCAAGGTTTAAGTGCCCAAGTCAGAACAGGTATTACTACTTCAGATGCACAGAATAATGAAACCTATGGTATGGGCTCTGTGTCTCTTCGCTATGCAAAAGCGTTCAATAACAAGTTTGCTTTCAAAGTTAACCTTACCTATTCTGATGCTCAAGACTGGGTGGGCAATGACTACACTACAGATAGATTTCGCCCTGATTCTAGAGTTGACCTTACTGGTGAGCCTAATTTTGATGGACTCAATCTCTATGGAGACGAGACTCAAATCGTAGTGCCAATGGCCGCTGCTGGTCCTCAATACGCTGGCCTAGGTGTGCTAGACCTTAGAAGAACTGGCCTTCGTGAAGAAGATCTAATGGATGACTATGTAGCTGAGAATCTCAAGTATGATGTGGCGGCTCACTATAGAGTAACTGACGACATTGAGGCAATTGGTGTCTTCAGAAGAGGTCAGGGTAGTTCAATCTATCAAGGTGCTGAGAAATATGCGCTGAGAGACTTCTCGCAAGAGTTTTACAAATTAGAGTTGAAAGCGGACAATTTCTTTGTTCGTGGATATCACTCTGTAACTGACGATGGTGATTCTTGGAATGCATCGGCACTCGGTGGGTTTGTCAATGAGCGGTTTGCTCCTTCAGCTACGCAATGGGTACCTGACTATCTACAAGCCTACTTACTGACGATTCAGGGTTACGGTAGTAACTTTACTGGAGGTCCAACTCCTGCGGGCAATGAGGATATCGCTCACCAGGTGGCTAGAGGATTTGCAGATAGGAATATTCCAGCTGCAGGTACAGACGCCTATCAGAATACTGTTGACGCAGTAAGAAATGACCTTTTCCAAAAAAATCCTGCAGGCGCAGGTTTTGAGGATAACTCCAAGCTATGGCATGGAGAATTTAACTACAACTTCAAGAATCAAATCACCGCAGTAGAGTTGCAGGTTGGTGGTAACTTTAGAAGATACGATCTATTCTCTAATGGCACGATATTTAACGAAGGTCCTGAGGACGGAATAAATTTCGATAGAATTGGAATCAATGAATTTGGATTCTATACCCAGGTGGGTAAGCGTCTAGCGCAAGATAAGTTGAAGTTGACTGCTTCATTGAGATTTGACAAGAACGAAAACTTCGATGGTCAGATTACTCCTAGAGTATCAGCAGTATACTCAGCTAGCGAGACTCAAAATTTCAGAGCTAGCTTCCAAACAGGTTTTAGAAACCCTGATACTCAAGCTCAGTTTATTTACTTCCCTAGTAGTGCTGGAACACTCATAGGTAGTGTCGAGTCGAATGCCGCTAGATATGGCATCCATAATGGCGGTGCTTATACTGAAGATTCATACCAAGCCTATATCGCTTCTGGAGGTAGTCTAGCGGCTGATGGCACTCCTACTGGAGGTGACGCATCTCTATTAGCAACAGCCAATGTTCCTTACGCTCAGCCAGAGCAGTTGACTTCATTCGAGATTGGGTACAAGGGAGTAATTAACAATAAGTTGCTTTTGGACGTGAACTACTACAACACCACCTACACGGACTTCCTAGGGTCTGAAAATATCAGGTCAAAACTGCCTACTCAGCATCAGGGCAATCCCATTGCCGCAGGTGCTCCATGGAGACCTTATGTTAACTCTCCAGAAACTATTAATTCTTACGGAGTTGGTATTGGTGCAACCTGGAGCTGGTTTGACAACTTTACTTTGAGTGGTAACTATAGCTATGCGGACTTTGATGTTGAGCGTGTAGAGGGTCGTGACTTTATTGCCGGGTTCAATACTCCAAATAACAGATTCAGTGTGACTGTTGCTAATAGAGAGCTATTCAAGAATTTTGGGTTTAGCGCTAGCTACAGATGGCAGGAAGGATTCCTCTGGGAGTCATCATTCGGAGACTGGTTTGTGCCAGAGTTTGGTGTGTTTGATGCGCAAGTCAATTACAAATTGGAGTCGCTCAAAACTATCGTAAAAGTCGGTGCTCAAAACATCGGTGGTGGTGACTACAGAACTAACGCAGGTGCACCCTTCGTTGGTCAGCAATACTTCATCGCTCTTACTTTTGACGAATTCTTGAACTAATAAAGAGATGACAATGACTAGAATTAAAAATACATTTTTAGCACTTTTCGTTTGCGGGTCATTTCTAGCCTGCGAGCAGGAAACATTTGATACTGTAAAAGTAATTCCAACTGATCCTGGAACACCAAGCGGAGAAAGCGGTAGCGCGGACTTTACCAAGTTCGTAACCATTGGCAACTCACTAATGGCTGGTGTACAAGGTGGCGCACTATTTACATCAGGACAGCAAAACTCTTTATCTGCTATCCTCAATAGCCGTTTGGCACTTGCTGGTGGCGATGCGACATTTAATCAACCAGACATTCTATCTGAGGCTGGATTTACCGGGGTTACTCCAGATGGGGTGGTTTTAGGGAAATTAATTTTACAGACATTCACTGCAGAAGATGGCACAGAGAGTACACTTCCCGCACCAGTTGTGCCAGGAGCAATACCTGGACCATTCACAGGTGATAAGGCGGCACTTAACAACTTCGCTGTACCTGGAATTCAGATTGGACAATTCCTGATCCCTGAGACTGGGGGGCCTGATGTTCCACAAAATCCAGCTTACAATCCACTTTATGCAAGGTTTGCTTCGGCACCTGGGACTTCCACGTTAATAGGTGATGTACTTGCTACACAGCCAACGTTCTTTGCTTTTTGGTTGGGTAATAACGATGTACTTGGATTTGCTGCTGGTGGCGGTGATGACAATGGAGTGCCAATCACTTCGCAGGAGGATTTCTCATTTCGCTACAATGCATCTATCAGCACAATGCTAGGTACTTATCCTGACCTCAAAGGTGTGGTGGGTAATATTCCTAATGTATTGGCGGTACCGTACTTTAACTTGATTCAGCACGATGCTATTCCGCTTGACGATCCGGAACTCGTTACATTATTAAATGGAGAGCAGGGTTTTGGAGGATTTAATCAACTTCTTGATGGCTTGGCAGAAAACGGTTTACTCGATCCAGACGAAGCTGCTGCTAGAAAAATTGGTTTTGAAATAGGTAATAATGCAATTGTTATTGAGGATACAGACCTAACTGATTTAGGTCCATTGTGGGATATTCTCGTTAGTCTTGGTGCTTTTCCAGCAGAGCAGCGCCCTGCTTTAGAACCATATCGCTTCGCGCGCCAGTCTATGGAAGGTGAGCAAGGAACTTTACCTGCTGCTGGAGTCCTTGGAACAGAGGCTCAACCGGGCAACCCTTTGAGTGTGATTGGTGTCGCTGTGCCGTTGGCTGATGGCTTTTGGTTAACTCAGACTGAGCAAGAAGCTATTCTCACGGCCATAGCGGGTTTCAATGCAACTATTCAGTCAGTCGTAGACGGATCTGGAGGACGCCTAGCGTTAGCAGACGCCAACACCCGCTTTCTAGAGATAGCACTTGGTGGTGCGCAGTTGATCGATGGTGTAATTGTTACTCCTGACTTTGCGCCTCCCTCAGGACTATTCTCAGCTGATGGTGTTCACTTGAATACTAGAGGCTATGCTGAGACTGCTAATATGTTCATCGATGCTATCAATGCTACATTCGGTGCTTCAGTGCCAAGAGTAGGGATCAATAACTATCCGTCAATCGACTTGCCTATCAACGTCAATTAGGAAATAGATATTTTGCTGTAACAAAAAAAGGTTGGTCATTGTGACCAACCTTTTTTTGTTAGAAGGAAATTAATTCGTTTGAATCGGTGAGCGGCTTAAATACATCTGTATTGGTTAATTCACTCAAGTTATTCGCTGTTTTGACGTCCGCTATGGGTATGCTGATAACCCCTTCGTGTTTCGTTGAGATCAACGCTCCAGTCTCCGTCTCTATCCAGTCATCCCATGTGAAAGAGATGCCTCCCAGCGGGTAAGCACTCACCCAAAACTTCCATTTGATGGGTCTATAATTTTGATCGAGTATCCATAAATACGAGTCACCAGGTGTTGCACCTCCACTGGAGTAAGTCACCATTAGTCCCACTTCACCACTTTCCATCTCTACTATACTGCGGTTTGTACCTGGATCAAAGACCTTGGTAACTGGATTAAGCCAAAACGAGTCATTCACCCAAAACTTCCAGGCGGTTTCGCAAAGCTCAGCCTTGTCCAGAGTACTCATTCCATTTGTATCAGTGAGAATGACACCCTTCCGGTTGTTGATATCAATAAGTACATCATGGTTCTCCCACTGCACTTGAGCAAGGTGACGGTCTTTATCCCAGACATGATAATGAGGATTTCTAAACGTCCAGCTCACAGCTCCTGTTTTCTCCCAGGCTTCTCCATTGACTGATACTATCATTTTCATCGCCAAGTCATCAGCCGCTGGTCCCTGTTTTCCGGTAGGCCTTGGCTCATTATAGACTATAAAGAGCACCACGAGCGCAGCTATAACTAATGCAGCAATTACAACCAGTCCTTTTAATAACTTCTTCATTCTGTAGTAATTCGTTTCTGATCCAAAACTAATCGCCAATCTCCAGACCATCGCCATTCAGATAGCCTTGCACATAATTTTCTCCTAACCCACCTCAAAAAATATGTATCTTATCTTATCTGAGCTAAACCGAATACTATGAAGCCGAATCAAAGACGATCCTTTCTTAAAAAAACAGGTGCTGCGATGATGATCCCATTATCTCTCACGGAGCTGAATGGCGCCACTCCAAGAATCCCAGACCACTCAACATTGAATGAAAATGAACTGGCAAGTGATGAATCCTTCTGGGATGAGATCAGAAACATGTACATCCAGAACCCAGACTTTATCAATCTGGAATCAGGGTATTTCAGCCCATCACCTGAATTGGTTAAGACCAAGTGGATTGACAGGCTAACTGAGATCAACGCATCCCCCTCCTATTACATGAGGACTAAGCAGTTCGATGAAAGAGCTGACTTGATCAATCAAATGGCTGAGTTTATTGGTATTTCAAATGAGGAAATGATCCTTACCAGAAATACGACTGAATCACTCAACATAGTCATTCATGGCTTGAAATTGTCAGAGGGTGAAGAAATCCTCAGAACTAACAGGGAGTACCCCAGTATGATTCAGGCGCTAGATCAACGTTCAACAAGGTATGGGACTAAAGTGAATGTCGTGGATATTCCACTTCACCCCGACTCTACAGAACAGATCGTCAGTATCATAGAAAAAGGTATCACGTCGAAAACAAAAGTGCTGCTAGTATCCCATATCATCTATCTCAATGGTCAGGTCCTGCCGGTAAAAGAGATCACTACCATGGCGCATAACCACGGGCTCGAGGTGATCGTAGATGGTGCACATGCCTTCACCCATATAGACAAGACGATTAAAGAGATCAACTGTGACTATTACGGATGCTCCCTGCACAAATGGTTCGGTGCGCCTTTGGGAAATGGTCTTCTCTACGTGAAAAAAAGTAAAGCGGAGCGACTTTGGCCGCTATTCGGCGATAGCGACTTTGCAGAAGACGATATACGTAAGCTCTCCCATTTCGGAACTATGCCCTGCTCCAATCAAGTAGCGATGCTTTCATCTCTCGAGTTCAACAACAAAATTGGTATTCCAAAAAAATCTGCAAGGCTAAAGTATCTGAGAAGGTATTGGACCGAACAGGTGAAAGGTATCAAGGGCGTACAATTCTTCACTCCACTGCAGGATGAGTTCTGTGGAGCTATCGCAAATGTCGGGATTGACGGGATGACACCCAAAGAACTAGCAAAATCCCTATTTGACAGTTATGGCATATTCACAGTAGCCATCAATCATGATGATATTCAAGGGGTGCGGGTAGCTCCAAACTTTCATAATACGATTGCCGATCTAGATCAAATGGTAAGTGCAATCAACGAATTGGCAAGTTGTGTGGTACTCCCACTGTTATTATTCATATCCTCAATAAGGATCATAAAAAAGAAAACCCCGATCTCCATTTTGGAAACCGGGGTTTAACAACCAGCTATGGAAATATGTCAAGTATGTATACGATTAGTACCAAAAAGGTAAGCGCAATAATTAAACTATTTCAATATTTAATTTATTTATTCCATGAATAGTCTGATTATCAAAAGATTAGCATTACAATACTTTTTCAGTAGACGCACAATAAACAACATATGTTAATTTGTTCATATGTTTATATATCTATATATTCGCCATTAAGTAGAATCTAGTATTGATATGAGTAACAAGCGGAGAGCATTTCTTAAAAAAACAACTGTAGCTGGTCTGGCCATGGCTTGGGGTATGCCTGTGGTATTCTCAAAGCACTTACCATCAGGTATGAGTCTACTGGCAGATATCAAACAAGATCCTACTTTACCGAATGGTAAGCATAAGGATCTCAGCTTACTCAACGATCGTCCTTGGAATATAGAGACTCCACCGCATTTGCTTGATGACCCAATTACCCCAAAAGATCGAATCTTCCTTCGCAATAACGGATTGGTACCGGAGGAAATAGATATCGATGCATGGACGTTGACAATCGAAGGAGAGTCGGCTAGCCAAACCAAAAATTACACGCTTGATCAACTTAAATCGAGATTTCAGCAATACACCTATCAACTGACACTAGAATGTGGTGGCAATGGCAGGTCCGAATTTAACCCTCCAGCCAAAGGCAATCAATGGACTACTGGTGCGGTGTATAGTGCAGAATGGACGGGCGTCAGATTGCGAGATGTGCTCAATGAGGTAGGTGTCAAAAACGATGCTGTCTACATAGGCTACTATGGTAAGGATACACAC
This sequence comes from Cyclobacteriaceae bacterium, assembly GCA_040222235.1. GTDB lineage: Bacteria > Bacteroidota > Bacteroidia > Cytophagales > Cyclobacteriaceae > UBA6059. Next base: position 32,783 of record JAVKDO010000157.1, on the reverse strand, counting down.
CTGAGTGGTGACGTTAATAAGACAGTGATTTCTAGGGGTGTACCCATGTCAAAAGCCTTTGAAGACGAGACGCTCATAGCCTTCCAATTGAATGGTGAAGACATTCCGCTTATGCATGGTTATCCTTTGAGACTGATTGCTGGAGGCTGGCCTGCATCAGCATCAGGAAAGTGGCTTCATAAAATAGTCGTAAGAAGTAAAGTCCACGATGGTCCAAAAATGACTGGGGATGCCTACCGCGTACCTTGCGAGCCTGTCCCACCGGGGAGTAAAGTCGCAGAAGAAGATATGTGTATCATAGAATCCATGCCGGTAAAGTCCCTCATCACCTATCCCAAAACAGGGGCTATGGTCAAGAAAGGACAAACTTTCGAAGTACGGGGGCACGCTTGGGCAGGAGATCTCGAAGTAAAGGAGATGGAGGTGTCCATCGACTTTGGAGCTACATGGCAAAAATGCGCTTTGGAGCCCCCAAAAAATAGGTTAGCGTGGCAACATTGGAAAGCTGGTATTTCACTGACAGATAGTGGTTACTATGAAATATGGGCTCGAGCAATGGACGAAAATGGCATAATGCAACCCATGGTTGTACCGGGCTGGAATCCTAAAGGATATCTTAATAATGCCTGTCATAGAATAGCAGTCAAAGTGAGCTGATATGGAGAACAAGCCATTAGACATACTTGAAAGTCTTAAGAAAATCACCAGGCTACTCATTGGTATCATGTCAATCATGGTGATGATGGTCTTTGTCTCAATTTTTGCTATCTATTTTGATACTCCAGATCAATCCACTGCCGCTGAAGTAGATCCGCAATCAAACGTTGCTCAGGTTGCAACATCTCAAGAGTCAGTACTAGATATCACTGGCTTGGCAGATGATCCCAATATTCAAATCATTGCGGCCAATTGTACCGCATGTCATTCTGCTAAGCTGGTCACGCAAAACAGAGCCACACGCGAAGGATGGAAATCAATGATCCAATGGATGCAAAAGACACAAAACCTCTGGGATCTTGGGAAGAATGAAGACATCATCCTTGATTACCTAGCCAAAAACTACGCCCCTGAGAGTAAGGGAAGAAGGGCTCCACTGGAAAACATAGAATGGTACGAGTTAGCTCAATAATTGGACTCAGCTTTTTCCTGTTCTGGACTATCACAGGTTGTAAACCTGCTGATCAAGGAAACGGTAATACCATCGAACCTTTGATCGAAGCAGTTCAACTATCCCAGGTACTTAATGATCAAAATGTCAAGGTAATTGATCTTCGACCTCTCGAAAGGTACCAGGACGGTCACATCCCAGGAGCCATCCAGCTATGGCGTACTGATATACAAGATGGCACACACAACACACGAGGAATTCGAGCGAGTCGTTCGCAACTCGAAAATCTATTGCAAGCAAAAGGCTTAAATGATGGCGATCATATTGTAATCTATGACGATAAGGGAGATGTGGATGCAGCTCGTCTTTGGTGGCTGCTCAAGCTTTATGGCTATCCTACTGTCTCACTACTTAATGGAGGGTGGCAGGCTTGGAAAAAAAATGAATTGGGAATGACTGGTGCACCTGAAAGTACTCCTCAAGAAGGAAACATCAGACTAAAGCCGCTAAACCAAAACCTATTGGTAGATCAGCAAAAAGTGCTGGCAGCTATCGGGAATAAGAACTATAAAATCATTGATGTCAGATCAGCTGAAGAATACTCAGGACAAATTCAGAAGTCGGGCGCTGAGCGTCCAGGTAGAATTCCAGGAAGCATGTTTTTTGAGTATTCACAAACACTTGACGAAAACGCTCAGTTCTTACACAAGACTGAATTGACCGATTTGATTTCAAAATATAATCTTGATTCACAGGATTCACTGATTATCTATTGCCAGTCTGGTGTTCGTTCCTCTCATCTCAGTTTTGTACTACTTGAGCTACTCGGTTATCAATATGTGGCCAATTACGATGGGAGTTGGATAGAGTGGAGTCAAAACCTTCAATTACCTATCGAATCAGATAGTCTGAGCTTGACATTAAATTAACTATGGAAACCTACTGGAACATATTCATTCAATCAATACTAGGCACGCTCAACTGGGTTGGACAAACAATCACATTTGATGTCCCATGGTACACCAACTACTTTTGGGGACTCATCATTATTTCCCTAGCTGCCTGGGGACTGGAGTTGACATTTCCATGGAGAAAAAGCCAGGCTTCTTTCCGTAAGGACTTCTGGTTGGACGGCTTCTACATGTTTTTTAACTTCTTCATCTTTTCAATAGTCATCAGCGGGTTTTATGCATTATTTGAGCAAGTGATGGCTGATCTAGGGCTGACCATGCAATCCCTCACTATCGTGAATCTGTCAAGTCTTCCGGCTTGGGCACAACTTCTTATCTTCTTTGTCCTACTCGATTTTGTACAATGGTTTACCCATGTGATGCTGCACAGGTTTCCCGTGCTATGGCAATTCCACAAGGTGCATCACTCCGTAGAAGAAATGGGCTTTGCAGCGCATTTGCGGTATCACTGGATGGAAAACATTCTTTACAAACCGCTTAAGACTTTTGGAGTGATGATCCTCGGAGGATTTGAGCCTTCTCAAGCTTTCATCGTACACTTTATCGCAATCACCATAGGTCATCTCAATCATGCCAATGTCAAGATTACGTGGGGGCCTCTTAGGTACGTTTTCAACAACTCTGTGATGCACCTCTGGCATCATGCTAGAAACCTCCCTTCGCAAAAGCGAATGGGCGTCAATTTTGGGATTAGCCTCAGCATATGGGATTACATTTTCAAGACCAACTACATACCTGAGGATAGCGGCGAAATCGCACTAGGTTTTGATGATCTCGAGTCGTTCCCTAAGGACTTCATCGGACAAAACCTCTACGGATTTGGTAAATCCAAACCAAACGAAGAGGTTTAGATTCATCCTATAGTCTCAACCGATTTCCAATCTTCGATAGGATCCAGCGGGTAGATAGGCCGTGGTACTTTCTCATAAGCCAACTGATGTACATCGAGATTGGTAGTACCAGCGGTGGCTACATTGAATGTCTTTCGGTTGTACAAGGCGTAGAAGAGCCTAAAGGGAAACAGGTTCTTTACCACTACGATATCAGCTTTCCAGAGCGAAAGACCCAACTTAGTAAAGAAAGAAGGCCAGAAGGCCGGACACGGCAGTTCTGTAACTACAATGGAGAGTTTCTTGTATTGGAAGACTAAGGTCTTTCCAAAATCAGTCTCTGTCTTTTTGATCAGCACAGCTTCGATAGTTGTCGATTGATTGTAAGATGTTTCTAGCTTTCGACCTAGCTCCAGCGTCACGGGATTTCCGGTAGGCTCATCAAAATAGGACTTGGCTATCTCGGCATCACGCAAGGGCAAGTAACTCCTCAACCTGTCAGCTTCCTTGACCAATTGCTGCAATATGAGCGTATTCTCGCCGGGAGCCCCTGCTGCCACCACATCTGAAGTATCGCAGAAGACCAGCGTACCAAAGAGCCGCCTGAACCACAGCTTTTTTGTTTTGCTGATAGCGTCTTCTATGGTGTAAGGTGCAGGGTGCGGCTTATCCCTAACCGCCCAATTGAGCTCGGCCAGTTCATGCGCAGTGGCCTTAGCCAGCTCTTTGTTGTCATCCGTCACAGCAAGGGTACACCAGCCCAACTCCTCATCGTCTAGCCATATGTGTACCATAAAGTTGGAGACGCTCAGGACACCTTTCCGCCGCTCCATGGCTTTCATCTTGCGGAAGATCTTGGCCATGGGTGCTAGAAAGTCAATGGTAAAGCCCCCACCCTTCAGCAATGGCATCTTTTCGTAAGCCATCACAGGCTTAACTCTACCATACACCGTCTGCAGCAATAGGTTAGCAGCCTTGTACCCTACCCTAAAATGATCACGATGGGGATTTGTCCGATAGGAGGTAATGAAAGTGGCTAGCCTTACTTTCTCCTTGGTAATATTGGCATGTAGATCGTAGGACACGCCTATAGGCACCTCCTCCCCAACAACCATCCTGACCGCTCTGATCATATCACTCTCTGGGTCGCGCATGCCTTGCACACCCATCGCGCCATGCATGGACATATAGACGCCATCCACCCGATCCACGGCCTTCACCTTCTCCAGGATGTATTCTTTGAAATGCAGGTAGACCTCAATGGCTACTGGTCCTCCAGATGTCGCCCATGCGGTGACCGTAGGAATCACATTGATCTGGTTATTGCCAAACTTGCCGATGGCTTTCATAAAGCCGGCTAGCTGAAAGCGCTTGTACTTCTTGATTCCTTTGGTAAGGACATCATCACCGTAGAATAGCGCAAGTGACTCAAACTCGCGAATGGTCGTAGGCACCTTTGAGAAAGAGTTGGTTTCTTGATGAAACTCTATGATGACAATGTTCTTCTTGTCCATAGCAGAAAGTCGCTTTAGACTGTATTCTAGCAAATTCCGAGATTCTTTTTGCTCAATTACTTAATTTGTTGGCATAATAATTCGCTTATGAAAAAGGTCGTCATCATCACGCTCATCATTGTAGGAACCGTCTTCGGGCTTTTCAACATCTACCTCAAGCCAATGCTCCCAGTTCTCACAGGCTATGCAGCCAAAAATCTGTGTTCTTGCGTTTTTGTAGCCGGTATAGATGAGGAGCAAGCTAAAGCAGAAGACCTGGGTTTTTCTCCGATAGCCTTAGCATCTGCTTCGGTCGACTATGACTCAAAGTCTGCTACCGCAAATGTCTGGGGACTTTCGGAGCGTAAGGCTATCTATCGTGAAGGTTTGGGCTGTGTGCTTGTCAATGATGTACCTGAAACCACGCTGGCTGCCCAAAGTTTCACACCTTCTCGTACACCAAAGGATAGTCTGCTCAATTGGTTTTCGATCAATGATACGATTGATGTGATGAGTGATAACCAAAGCAGTCGTATAGAAGGTATTATAGCGCAAGCATTCGAGGAAGATGACCCAGAGAAGCTCAAAAATACCAGAGCAATAGTCGTGCTCTATAAAGGTCAATTGATCGCTGAAAAGTACGCAGAAGGCATCACCCAAGACACACGGCTAATGGGATGGAGCATGACCAAAAGTCTCACCGCGACTATGATTGGGCTACTCGATCAGGAAGGCCGATTGGACATAGATGATATCGCCCCCATTCCCGAATGGCAAAATGACAATCGCTCTTCCATCACGATCAAGCACCTACTCAATATGAGTAGTGGCCTCTCCTTTTGGGAAAATTACGAGCAGCGGTCGGATGCCAATATTATGTTCTGGGAAAGTGATAGCATGGGCAGCTATGCATTATCACAGCCACTCGAGGGTACCACTGGCAGTCCGTGGTATTACTCTTCGGGTACGACCAATATCTTGGCCACAATGGCGCAGCGGTTCTTCAACAGCCAAGATGATTATCTGGATTATCTAAATACGCGCGTGTTCGATAAGATTGGAGCCTACTCAATGCTGATCGAACCAGACGGATCTGGTGCATACGTAGGCAGTTCGTTTGGATGGGCTACCGCAAGAGATTGGGCGCGTATAGGCCAGCTCTATCTCAACAAAGGTCAATGGGCTGGAGAGCAAATACTTGACCCTGAGTGGATCGATTTCGTTAAGACTCCCACGGCTGGGTCTGACGGGTGGTATGGTGGACATTTTTGGTTGAATGCTGGAGGTAGATACCCCGACGCTCCACGAGATATCTACTCTATGGATGGCTTCCATGCGCAGAAAGTCTTTATTATTCCATCCGAAGAACTTGTCATCGTTCGATTAGGGCTCACTTACAATGAGCCGGATTTTGACTTCAACGTCTTCCTCTCTGAATTAATCGAAGTACTAAATGAATGATCAAGGTCTACTGGAGAACCGTCTTCCAGGCTTTGAGCAGTTCTCCCTCCTTGATAAAATATCGTGCCAGCTTGTGCAGCTCAGTCAACCTATTCTTATCGTCATCATCGAATGCTTCTAAGATAGCACTCACCTCAGGTTCTTTGGCAAAAGCCTCGAGATCCGCATCTTCTGGTAAGTGATCAACAGTACTTAGAAGCGTGATCTCAGCTCCGGTCAACACTTCACTAGTCTTTACTTCTTTGGGAAGCTTTCTGAGCCCCATAACTCTCTTAATTTATTTTCAAACTAAACGAGAGCTCGCTGCTAATTGTTTGCTGATCTCGTACGAGCAGGGAATATAATATCTTCCGCCTATTATCCCAAACCGATACGAGGCATAGTCAGACTAGTTAGCCGGTAGTACCTTACCCGATACCTCACCAAAGCCTATACGGATACCGTCTTTTTCTGCCCATCCACGCATCGTAACCGTATCACCATCCGCTATCCACTTACGTTCGCTTCCATCCGACATCTTGAAAGGCTTGGTACCCTTCCAGGCAATCTCAAACATAGAGCCGTAGGAGTCTGGGGTCGGGCCGCTAATGGTTCCCGAAGCGTACATATCGCCGACGTTGATATTACAACCATTGACTGTCTGGTGTGCCAGCTGCTGAGCGATATTCCAATACATGTACTTAAAGTTGCTATCGCAAACTACGTCCTCAGCACCTCCATACGGCGTAATACCTACCTGCAAATTGATGTCATAGTTACGAGCTCCAGTGTACTCGAGATACGGCAGCACTTTCACATCCTGCTCAGGGCCATTACATCTGAACGGTTCCAATGCATCGAGCGTCACTATCCATGGAGAAGCTGATGAGGCGAAATTCTTAGCCAAGAATGGACCTAGCGGAACATACTCCCAAGTCTGAAGGTCACGAGCTGACCAGTCATTGAACAGCACAAACCCAAAAATATGATCCTCCGCCTCTGCGACGGAGATAGAGCTACCTAGCTCCGTTTTGCCACAAGTAATAAAAGCCATTTCCAACTCAAAGTCTAACCTCGATGACGGTCCGAAATGTGGAACCTCCGCATCTGGGTTCTTAGCCTGTCCTTTTGGCCGTCTTACTGGTGTTTCAGACACTACTATCGATGAGGCCCGCCCATGATAGCCTACCGGCAAATGCTTCCAGTTAGGCATAAGGGCATTCTTAGGGTCACGGATCATACTACCAATATTAGTTGCATGCTCTATCGAAGAATAAAAATCGGTGTAGTCGCGAACCTCAACAGGCATATGCATTGTTGCCTCGCCTTGACTCACTAACGCATTCATACCATCAGCATCACGCAACTCAGCGCTATCAGACCTTAGCAGCTCAGACAATCGCTCTCTCACTTTCCCAGCTTCTTTTCTTCCTAGACCCATGAAATCATTCAAGGTGGGCTGATTAAAGAGATTAGTTGGTAGGTCTAGCTTGGCTAGGTATCCTTTTTCCGATAGGAAATCAATATCCAAGATGTGCTCACCGATGGCCACTCCGGCTCTGGGTGAACTACCCGATGTACTGAAAATACCAAAGGGTAAATTTTGAATAGGGAAATCAGAATTTTGGGGTACCTCTACCCAGCTCGTCAATTTGGGGTTATTCGCGTGGTTCATGCTGTCATTGTTTGTAGACAAAGTTATTCGAACCTACCGAAACTCACGTGGCTCAAACCATGAAAACCCGTCTCTAACACAAAACCCGTCACCTGCCAAGCGCAATCAAAATCCAGAATGGGATATAGCCGTACAGCATCCGCACAGGATCATCAAATTATACAGTCAAACCCTGGACATTAAGAACCTACCCACAAGTGACAAACCGTTAAAACGGTTCTCGATGAAGGCATCCATAGCCCTGGGTTTAAACCCAGGGCTATGGATGCCTAAGAAATAGAATGGTTTCAACCATTTCTAGGTTACCTATAAGCGTATCTCCGGAATAAACCAGAAGTCATGGGGCGACTGTTCTTGCGATAGCAGAAAAAAACTGAATTGGTAAGGCCTTCTGTCAATATGTGTCCCACGACTCCTACTTTTCAATTGTTTCATCTCCTGTGCACTGTGCAGAGATCGCAAAGTCCATGTGACTGATCGACGACTCACCATAAAAAGGGAAAACTCTCAATTTGTCTGATGCAGACCCTCCCAGAAATCCTTAGAAGAAAGCAGGTTTCCATTTTCAACATCATTCAAACCAGCCTTGATATTTGCTATCTCATGAGATTTAAGATCGTCCCACCAATGCGCACCTTTCACCGCCGTAGACTGTCTCATGGATTCAAGAACAGCTAAAAGCTCCAGATCATCGGTGCTATCCACCCATCTTACTAAGTCCTCCTCGATCAAATTAACTTCTAGGGTCTTCGTGACTGCTTTTTGTTCAAGATAATAAATTACTCGTCGCGAAGTAAATCCACTGGGTTCATGTTGCAGGCATTGTAAAGCTGGAACGAAATCGTGCTGGCAATTAGGACAACTGAAAACACGAGGGCATACAAGAAATGTTCAATAGAAATCGTAATGCGATAAGCAAACTCTTGAAGCCAGTCATCAAGAATAAAAAATGTCACTGGGCTGGATAAGAGTAATGAAATACCTAACAGCAAAACAAAATCCTGGGAAAGTAGTCTTGCCAAGCCTAATCGCGTGGCACCCAATACTTTTCTAATACCAATTTCCTTACTCAAATTGACAATCATGAAGGTCATTAACCCAAATATCCCCAAGCACGAAATACAAATGGACAAAAGAGCAAATAGCCTAAAAATCATTGATATCTGCTTTTCACTTTTGTACAACCTATCTAGATCTTCATCAAGAAAACCATATTCAAACTGGTGGGCTGGATCAATATCTGACATAACAGATTCAATGGATTCAAGGGTTTGTTCCAACTCACCTTGGTTTGATCTGAATACAACATAATTGCCAGTCGGATAATAAATCAATACCAATGGCTCAATAGCCATATGCAGAGATTTGAAATGAAAATCTTTTATTACTCCAATAATTCTTCCCTTGCCATGGAGGTCAAGCCACTTACCCACGGCGTTTTCAGTTGTAAACCCCATGATTTTGGCAGCTGATTCATTAATCATGTATATTCTTTTGTCTGACTTCTCTTCCCCCCTAAAAGTCTCGCCCGCAGCTAGCTGCACTTTGAAAACCTCCAAGAAGTTTTCATCAACGCCCATGTTCGCTATTACGGCCTGAAATTCAGGATCCTTTCCCTCCCAATCAAGACCATGATTGGCCTGAGCCGTGTTGATTGGAATGTCTGAGGTAAAAGTGTATTTACTAGTTACCAAATTCGCATTTAACCCATTTTTAACGGCTTCTCTACGATCCGCGAGCCTGCCATTTATTTTGGTATACAGCAGGTTGTTTTTATCAAATCCCAGACTTTTGTTTTGGAGCAGGCTCAGTTGATCTGAAACAATGAAATTGGCGGCAACTAGAAAAATAGAAATAACAAACTGTACAATGACCAGTGCATTTCTAAGATTAAAACGGCTCTTGCTCGTCTTAAGGCTTTTTTGGAAATTTTGTCCCGGTGAAGATTTTGATAAAGACATAGCTGGATAACTTCCTGATAGAAATCCAACGAATAGTGTAACCGCCACGAAAAAAAGAACCGTTTTTGATTCAGTCAGATCTAGGATCAGGCTCATGTCGAGCATTGAATTGAAGAACGGAAGCACTAAGTAGATAATACCAACAGCCAAAAAGGAACTGACACCAGCGTAGAATAAAGACTCTATGAAAAAATGACGTATGATCTGAGTTCGAGACGCCCCAATTACTTTTCTCAATCCTACTTCCTTAGAGCGCTGTACCGACTGGGCGGTACTGAGGTTCATATAGTTGATACATGCGATTAATAGGAGAAAAATGGCAACAGAAATGAGTGTGTGGACATACAAAATATTTCCACCCACATCAGTATCAAACTGTAGGTCACTATGTAGGTGAATTGACTCTATGGGCTCGATATTGAAGTGAACCTCAAACCCTGGCTCATGGCTTAAGTATAAGGACTTTAACCCCTCCTTCATTCTATGAACTTCATCAGTTGAGAAGTTGAATTGCTGATCTATAAGCACATAAGTGCGGAAAGCAAACTCACTCCAATTGCTATTATAGTCAAAACTGGCCTTTGCCTGGCGAAAAGACATAGGCTGCACGATATCAAAGCTTAGATGGGAATTGCGAGGTATATCGTCGAATACAGCAGATATGATAAATTCATCTTCATCATCTTTTCTGATCGATTCACCAATCACATCCGTCTTTCCAAAGTATTTATTTGCGGTAGATTTGGAGATGGCCACTTTATCAGGCGAATCAAGAGCTTTATCTCGCGATCCTTGTATGATGGAGTAAGAGAAAAAGTTGAAGAAATTTGAATCAGCCGTTAGAACCTTCTCTTCCTTAAACCTCTTACTTTCGACCTCATATAAGCCTGAACTCAGGTATGCTCTGAGTCGCAAGGTCGATTGGATACTACTAAATGAGGACGGCATAGCTTTGGCCAGAGCGGGTGGACTTACCGAAGTATGAAAGTCTTCAGAATTGCACGAGATACGATAAATCCTGTCAGCTCTATCATGAAAAGAATCATAACTCAACTCATGCTGTACCCAGAGCATAATCAACACGCAACTCGAAATTCCGATCGCCAAACCACCAATGTTAAGCAATGAATAAACTTTGTTTCTCTGAAAACTTCGGATCGAGATCTTTAGACTTTGCTTGATACTGCCATAATGATTCACGCCGTAAGTTCCTCTGAACGACCTGATAAGGCTTGGCCTTAAAAGCTTCACTACATCCCACATAAAAAGCCACTTTGCTGTTCCTACACCTCGCTTCTTCACATTGTCATCAAAGAGCTCTAACAGATCACCCTCTACATACTTCAGCAAATGTGGATGACAAAACCATCTGAAAAATCTAAGTAGGAGCTTTGGCGGTTGTGGGACTGATTTCATACCTGTTAACTTATTTTCAAATCAAGTGCAACTTTTGGAATAGCCTTCCAAAGCCCATTACGTATTTCTCTCGTGTATTCCACAGCATTCTTTCCTGAAGCTGTAATTGAAAAGTAGCGTTTTGGTCGTCCTCCTCTTTCACTAGTGCACTCCCCCTCTTTTGAAGAAAGATATCCTTTCTCTTCCAGCCTTTTCAAAGCGGACTGAAGAGCCCCTACACTTACTTTTCTACTCAGGCGCTCTTCTATTTCCTTTTTGATGGATACACCATAGGCATCACCGTGCAACACTCCTACCGTAAGCATAACAATCTCTTCAAATTCACCAAGTTGATATTTTCCCATACTAGTTAATTCCTAATTGCAGTATTGCTATTTTAGTACATAAGTAGGTTAATTCCTAATTGTAGTTTTGAATAAAGCAAAAAACTCCTTAACGAGGCAGATGCCTGTCAAGTGTATTTTTCTACCGGAACATTATCGATGCTGACCTACGGGACACGGAATTGAGGCTTTCCAGATCAAACCCTCTGCACTTTTGAACTTCTCGTAGCAGTGTATTTCAGTTCTCGTGTGGATAAAATATTTAGCTTTGCGCTCTTAATTTTTAGAGTACAACAACACATTACGGAGCAGAAAACATGTCACTTTCGACCAAGTACAATTCCCTGGAAGTAGAAGATCGCTGGTATAAGCACTGGATGGACAAGGGCTTCTTCCACGCAGAGCCAAATCCCGATAAAGAGCCATTTAGCATAGTGATACCTCCTCCTAATGTTACAGGTGTACTGCACATGGGCCACATGCTCAATAATACCATCCAAGACGTCCTCATCAGAAAGGCTCGAATGGAAGGCAAGGAGGCTTGCTGGGTGCCAGGTACTGACCATGCGAGCATCGCTACAGAAGCGAAAGTTGTAAGAATGCTGCGCGAGCAAGGCATTAAGAAAAGTGACTTGACCAGGGATGAGTTTATGAAGCATGCCTGGGAATGGAAAGAAAAGTACGGCGGTATTATTCTTGAGCAGCTCAAGAAGCTCGGGGCAAGTTGCGATTGGGAAAGGACGGCCTTTACCATGGATCCGGATTACTACGATGCGGTGATCAAGGTATTCGTTGACCTCTACCGCAAAGGCTTTATCTATAGAGGCCTGCGCATGATCAACTGGGACTGTGAGGCGATGACGGCACTCTCCAACGAAGAGGTGATCTACAATGAGAATGGTGATACTGCAACACTCTATTCTGTCCGTTACAAAATCCAGGATTCAAAGGATGAGTATGTAACCATTGCGACAGTACGACCGGAGACCATCATGGGCGATGCTGCCATCGCCGTAAACCCTAGTGATGAAAGATATAAGCACCTCCTTGGAAAGCATGCTATTGTACCTTTTGTAGGCCGTGCTATTCCGATCATAGCAGATAGCTATGTTGACTTGGAGTTTGGTACTGGCTGCCTTAAGGTGACACCTGCCCATGATCAGAATGACTATGAGATCGGTCAGCGGCATAACCTTGAAGTGATCGACACCATCAACCTGAATGGTACGCTCAATGAAAAATGTGGAGTACCCGCATATGTAGGTAAGGATAGGTTTGTGGTAAGGAAGATGGTCATCAAAGACTTGAAAGCAGCTGGGGACCTAGTCGGATCAGAAGACTTCACGACTAGGATCGGTCGATCTGAGCGCACGAATACAGTCGTTGAGCCCAAGCTTTCACTTCAGTGGTTCATCAATATGCAGGATATCTCAAAAAGAGCATTATCAGCTGTCGTCGACGATGAGGTTAAGCTACATCCTGCCAAGTTTAAGAATACCTACACCCACTGGATGGAGAATGTACGCGACTGGTGTATCTCCCGACAGCTCTGGTGGGGTCAGCGCATTCCCGCCTACTTCTATGGAGAGGGAGATGATGATTTTGTGGTAGCTGCATCCGTCGAAGAAGCCTTAGAGTTAGCAAAGGAAGCCAGTAGCAACAAGTCTATGACCGCTGATGACCTGAAGCAGGATAGCGATGTACTAGATACCTGGGCTTCATCATGGCTATTCCCTATTGAAGTATTCAAAGGTTTCGGTGACGATTCATTCGATATGGAAACTGGTAAAGTCAAGCCAGGCACCAATGCTGATCTTGACTACTTCTACCCTACCAGTGTATTGGTTACTGCGCCAGAGATTCTCTTCTTCTGGGTAGCCCGAATGATCATAGCCGGGTACGAATACAAAGGCGAAAAGCCGTTTGAAAATGTTTACCTCACGGGTATTGTAAGAGACAAACAACGAAGGAAGATGTCCAAGTCACTGGGCAACTCACCTGATCCGCTGGACTTGATCGCTCAGTATGGAGCTGATGGTGTACGAACAGGTATGCTCTTCTCATCTCCTGCCGGAAATGACCTGCTCTTTGATGAGAAGCTCGTCGAACAAGGTCGTAATTTCTCCAACAAGATCTGGAATGCGTTCAGATTGGTTACTGGATGGGAAGTAGCACAAGGACAGAAAAACGAGGAGAATGAGATTGCCATCAAATGGTTTGAGTCTCGTTTTCAACAAGCTTTTGTAGAGATCGAGGATCACTTCTCAAAATATCGAATCTCTGATGCGCTCATGGCCACCTATAAGTTAGTGTGGGACGATTTCTGCAGTTGGTACCTGGAGATGATCAAGCCAGACTATGGCAAGCCTATCGACGAATATACGTTGAACGCCACCACTGCCTTTTTCGAGAAAGTGCTGAAGGTACTTCACCCGTTCATACCATTCATTACTGAGGAGCTATGGCATCAGCTCGCAGACAGAACAGAGGATGATTGTATTATCGTATCGGAGTGGCCTAAAGCCCAGTCTTATGATCCGAGCATCATTACGGTAGCCCAGGAGGCCTTTGAGATCATCAGTGCGGTTCGGAATCTTAGAAATGAGAAAGACATTTCGATGAAAGAAGCATTACCGTTGACCATTAACCAAAAGGGAACTGAGGATATCATACCATTTGCTTCAGTAATCCGAAAGCTGTCTAACCTAGATACGCTCGACTTCTCTCCTGACGCTCCTGACAATGCCATCTCGTTCGTCGTGCGAACCAACGAATGTCACGTCACCTTAGCGGGACTCATTGACGCGGATAAGGAAGCTGAAGAGCTCCAAAAAGAGATTGAATATCTCACAGGCTTCAAAAACAGCGTGGAGAAAAAGCTCAGTAACGAGCGCTTCGTAAACAATGCACCTGAGCAAGTAGTAGCGATGGAGAAAAAGAAGCTGGAAGACACGATTGCGAAGATCAAGTCTCTCCAGGATAATTTGGCCAAGCTCAAACAATGAGCTGGCAACTCATCATTGACATCATAGGCTGGATAGGCTCATTCGAGGTGATTCTGGCCTATGGTCTCAATAGTTATCAAAAAATAAAGTCAGATTCGCTGCTATATCAACTACTCAATTTGACAGGAGGAATCTTTTTGATCATCAATACCGTCTACTATGGTGCCTATCCCTCTACTGCGATTAATGCAGTTTGGATGGTTATCGCGACCATTGCCATAGCTAGTCTTATCAGAAAAAGGTGATTAGAATCTGGCGGCCATCAGTAAGTTCAGATCCTTGTACTTAAGGTTGTATTTGCGGGCAAGATGGACATTGGTCAATGCTCCTCTGTAACAATAGACACCCTTCATAAACCATTTGTGACTGAAGATCATATCGTCCACTCCCCCTACTTCTGCGATTTGATTGAGTGTTGGTGTGAAAATATTCCCTAGCGCATTAGTAGCCGTCCTAGGAAATCTTGAGGCGATGTTTGGGACACAATAGTGAATGATATCATGCTTGCGGAACACCGGATTTCGAAGATTGGTCAGCTCACTTGTCTCAATACAACCGCCTTGATCTATACTCACATCGATCACCACCGAGCCCGAGCTCATCTGCGCTATCATTTCTTCGGTTACCACAATCTGAGTCCGCCCTTTCTCACCTCTTATTGCTCCAATGAGCACATCAGCATTCTTGATTGCGGTAGCTAGAGTACCAGGATCAATGGTGGATGTATACACTGGCTGAGCGATGGCGTGCTTGAGCCTTCTGAGCTTATAGATATGATTATCAAAAATTTGAATGTCTACGCCCAAGCCTAGAGCTGCGCGTGCCGCATATTCTGCAACCGTACCTGCACCAAGGATCACAACTTTAGTGGGCGGTACTCCCGTAATCCCTCCTACGATGACACCCTTGCCACCATTAGAGGTATTGAGATATTCAGCAGCGATCAACATCACTGAGCTACCCGCGATCTCGCTCATGGCCCGAACGAGTGGTAATCCACCCACCTTGTCCTCTATGAATTCATAGCCAATCGCCGTGATGTTCTTGGTATTCAATTCCTGAATGAACTCAGCAGTTTGCCGACCCGTCTGGAATGCCGAAATGAGCGTTTTCCCTCTCTTGATGAAGCTAATCTCCTGAATGGTAGGCGGCTCCACCTTCATGATGATATCCGCTTCTAAGGTTTCCTTTGCTGAATCGGCAATCTCTGCGCCAGCCTCACTGTATTCCTTATCAGAATAGTTAGCCGAGTCACCAGCACCTCTCTCCACTATCACCCGATGACCGTTATTCACAAGGACGGCAACTGACTCTGGATTAAGTGATACTCGATTTTCTTGAAGTGATTTCTCCTTAGGTACCCCAATAAATAAGGTCTTGTTGCCTTCTTTGATCTTGAGGAGCTGCTCCTTAGGGTAGAGTGCCGTCTCCTTGGCAAGAGCAGAAAGACCTGATTTATACGGTTCGGTCATGGTGTGTCAGAATAAGGTTCCTGCCTGTTTCTGACACTAAATTAATATTTATTTCGAGGTATTTGTCAGGAATCAAAGAAGGTATTTTTTCAGCCCACTCGATAAAACACAGTGCTCCAGAATATAAATATTCGTCGGTACCGATATCATAGGCCTCTTCTTCATCATTGATTCTGTAGAAATCAAAATGGAAGTACTGCGTGCCTTTTTCGTCAGCATACTCATTAACAAGGCTGTAAGTGGGGCTGGATATTTCATCCATTATTCCCAGCAGGCCTCCAATAGCCTTTACCAAGGTTGTTTTTCCCGCCCCCATTTCTCCTTCCAACAGCCATATTCTCTGGCCGCCGGCATTGTCAATGATGTACTTGGCTGCTTCATTGATCTGCGCTAGTCCATCATATGAAAACTCATTAGTCATACTTCTTGGGCCGCAGGGTCACCACTGGCAAGATCATCTCCTCCATACTGATACCACCATGTTGGAACGTATCCTTATAGTGATTGACGTAGTAGTTAAAGTTATTTGGATAGGCGAAGAAGTAGTCCTCCTGTGCTATTGCAAATGAAGTACTTACATTTTGTCTTGGCAGCTGCATCGTCTCGGGCCTTCGGACTTCAAACACATCCTTACCGTCATAGCCGAGATTCTTTCCATGCTTATACCTGAGGTTGGTATTGGTGTTTCGATCCCCGACGATCTTAAATGGACGTCTAACTCGGATAGTACCATGATCAGTGGTCACAATCACTTTCACATTGCTCTCGGAGATTTTCTTCATAAAGTCGAGAAGCGGCGAGTGCATAAACCAAGACAAGGTAAGCGACCGATAGGCTGCCTCATCAGGGGCCAGCTCTCTGATCATCTGCATATCCGTACGTGCGTGGGACAGCATATCGACAAAGTTGAACACTACGACGTTCAAATCATTCTTCATGAGGTTAGCCGTATTATCAAGCAGGGTCTTACCATGATTCGCATGGATGATTTTGTGATAGCTGGACTTGATGTTTAGTCTATTCTTATCAAGGTTACGTTTCAAAAACTCCTCCTCATGGTTGTTCTTGCCTTCATCCTTATCATCACCTACCCAGAGGTCTGGGTGACGTTTTTCCATTTCGCTGGGCATCATCCCAGAGAAAATGGAATTACGGGCATAGGCCGTCGTAGTAGGCAGAATAGAATAGTAGAAATCATCCTCCACCATGTTGAACATGTCCGCCATCGTAGGCTCCAAGATTTCCCATTGGTCATATCTAAGATTATCTATGACAATGAAAAAAACAGGAATACCTTCCTCAAGTTGTGGGAAGACCTTTTTCTTCATTAATTGATTGCTTAACACCGGATGATCAACATTGGGATCTGTCACCCAATCCTCATAATTGGACTTGATGAAGGAGGCGAAATTCTTGTTAGCTTCTTCCTTCTGGTTATCTAATATCTCAGACATGCTCTTGTCCTCGGTATTCTCAATCTCTAGTTCCCAGTAGACCAGTTTCTTATAGACATCCACCCACTCATTGTAGTCCATATCATCATAGAAAGCCATGCTGATATTTCGGAAATCTTGCTGGTAGCTCAGATTAGTCTTTTCACTCACCAACCGCTTGTTGTCAAGTAGTTTTTTGACTGATAAGAGTATCTGGTTTGGGTTGAGTGGCTTGATGAGATAATCGGCAATTTTAGAGCCGATTGCCTCTTCCATAATATGCTCTTCCTCACTCTTGGTGATCATCACCACCGGCACATTAGGATTGCTCGTCTTGATATGACTCAGCGTTTCAAGCCCTGTCATACCCGGCATATTCTCGTCAAGAAAAACTATATCATAGTTGTCCTTTCCGATTTCATCAAGCGCGTCAGCTCCACTATTTACAGGGGTGACATTGTAGCCCTTATTATTCAAAAAAAGTATGTGTGGCTTCAGTAAATCTATCTCATCATCGGCCCACAAAATCTTGTATCTTTGCATTCTTTCTGTATTTCAGCTTTAAATTAATCCTTTTATCCTGAATAAAAATAAGATCATCAACGACCCAGTTTATGGGTTTATCACCATACCTTCTGGAGTCATTTTTGACGTTATTCAGCATCCATTTTTTCAGCGGTTGCGACGTATCAAGCAGTTAGGTTTGACAGACTTTGTCTACCCAGGCGCGCTTCACACCAGGTTCCATCACGCCATCGGCGCTATGCATTTGATGACTATTACCCTTGAAAACCTGCGATCCAAGGGTCATCATATTTCTGATGAGGAATTTGAGGCGGCCCAGCTGGCCATCCTCCTACACGACATAGGTCATGGCCCTTTTTCACACACTTTGGAATTCAGCCTACTCCAAGGAATTCGTCATGAGGAAATCTCCCGCATGATCATCTCTAGGTTAAACGAAGAACTTGGCGGAAAGCTTACGCTAGCGCAAAAAATATTTGATGGCGGCTATGAACGACAGTTCTTTCATGAACTGGTAGCCAGTCAGCTCGATATAGATCGTCTCGATTACCTCATGAGAGACAGCTTCTTTACTGGGGTATCAGAAGGCACTATAGGTGCTGACCGTATTATCAAAATGCTAGATGTCGTAGATGATCAGATAGTGGTTGAGGAAAAAGGCATCTACAGTATTGAAAATTTTCTGAGTGCGCGCAGGCTGATGTACTGGCAAGTCTATCTACACAAGACCTCTGTCGGCGCTGAGAAAATGTTAATCGAGCTCATTAGGCGGGCTCGGAAGCTAACTCAGCAAGGTGCTAACGTACAGGCCACCCCTCAGTTTAGCTTTTTCTTAGAGCAGGATATTAGTCATAAGGACTTTATCGAAGATCCTAATATCATAGATGTCTTCTCCATTCTTGATGATACGGATATCTGGGCATCTCTTAAATATTGGCTCAATCACGAAGATCCAGTACTGCAGCTAATGAGCTCTATGCTTCTACAGCGTAGACTTTTTAAAATCAGACTCTCTAACGAGAAAATTCTAAAATCTGAAGTGGTCGGTCTGCGTGAGAAGGTCTCTGAAGCATTCGGAATCTCTCAAAGTGAGTCAAAATACTTTGTGGGCCAGGGTGATGTGAGTAACTCTGCCTATATCGCAGAGGGTAAAACGATTAAGGTATTGACAAAAAAAGGAGAACTCATAGATGTGGCTCAAGCTACCGATCTCCCCAACATCAAAGCCATGAGCAAAATCGTGAAAAAACACTATCTATGCTGGCCCAAAAACATAACTTTGTGATCCAAAAAAAGATCTATGGAATTTAGCCTGAATCAGGTAACACATATTCTTGGTGGCAGTTTGGAAGGTGATGGGGAAGTCAAAATCAGTGCTCTAAGCAATATCGAAGAGGGCCAGCCAGGCACCATCTCATTTCTCTCTAACACAAAATACGAACCCCACATTTATACCACCAATGCTTCAGCAGTAATCGTCAAGAAAGACTTTACACCTAAGCAGAGTATAAAGCCAGCACTTATTAGAGTAGATGATCCATACCTCAGTTTTACAGCTCTTCTTGAGGAATATCACAAGCTCTTTAGTTTTAGCAAAAAGGGTGTCGAATCACCAAGCTATCAATCAGAAAGCGCTACTATTGGCAAGGACGTATACCTAGGAGCTTTCTCTTACATTGGCAACAATGCTAAGATTGGCAATAATGTAAAGATCTACCCTCAAGCCTACATTGGTGATGATGTAGAAATCGGCGATAATACCATTGTCTACGCTGGGGTGAAAATCAATCATCAGGTAAAAGTTGGAAAGCATTGCGTCTTCCAATCTGGAGCCGTTATCGGCAGTGACGGGTTTGGCTTTGCCCCACAAGCAGATGGTACCTACAAAACCATCCCTCAGGTTGGAAATGTAGTCATTCACGATCGAGTAGATATCGGAGCAAACACAGTCGTAGACAGGGCTACATTTGAGTCCACCATAATAAAGTCTGGAGTAAAACTGGATAATCTAGTACAGATCGCTCACAATGTGGAAATCGATGAGAACACTGTAATAGCCGCTCAAGCTGGTGTCTCTGGATCTTCGAAGATTGGTAAAAATGTAGTCATAGCCGGACAGGCAGGAATCGTTGGGCATCTAAAAGTTGCTGATAAGACTATAGTCGCAGCACAGTCAGGCATACCGAAAAACACCAAAGAAGGTGCCGCCTACCTGGGTAGTCCAGCGCTAGAGATCAGTGATGCTCGTAGATCTATTGTGGCTTATAAGAGACTTCCTGAGCTCTTAAAGCGTGTTCAAGAACTTGAACAAAAAATTCTAAATTTGACCTCCATTACAGAATAGGATGAAGAGTTATCAGCAAACAGTTGCGAAAGAGATCAAGGTATCGGGTATTGGTCTACATACTGGAGTAGTTTCCAATATGGTCTTTGTACCTGCCAAACCTAATCATGGTATCAAGTTCCAGCGCGTGGATATGGAAGGTCAGCCGATCGTCGATGCTGATGTGGACAATGTCGTAGACACCTCTCGAGGCACTACCATAGAGCAAAATGGAGCACGTATATACACTGTCGAGCATACGCTAGCTGCACTTGTCGGACTGGAGATAGACAACATCCTGATCCAGATAGATGGTCCAGAGCCACCGATCATGGATGGTAGCGCTGCAATGTTCATTGATGCTATTTTGGAAGGTGGCATTGAAGAGCAGAATGCACAACGCAACTTCTTTGAGATCCCAGAAAGTGTCTTTTACAAAGACAAAGCTCGAGATGTCGAAATAGCAGCACTCCCGCTTGACGACTATAGGGTCACAGTGATGGTGGATTACAATTCACCAGTATTGGGCAGCCAGCACGCCAACCTTACAGATATCACCGAGTTTAAAGACGAGATTGCCTCTTGTCGGACATTTTGCTTCTTGCATGAGCTTGAGGAGTTGTATAATAACAATCTTATCAAGGGTGGTGACCTAAGCAATGCCATCGTTATAGTGGACAGAGAAGTGAGCGAGAGTGAGTTGACAAAGCTCTCCAAAATGCTCAACAAGCCGAAGGTCGAAGTAAAGAAGGAAGGTATCCTCAACAATGTTGAGCTACGCTTCAAGAACGAGCCGGCCCGTCATAAGTTACTAGATGTGGTTGGTGACCTTGCCCTTGTAGGAAGACCCGTCAAGGGCCAGATACTAGCTGCTAGACCGGGGCATGCCGCCAATGTGGCTTTTGCGAAGAAAATCAAGCGATTGATGGAGCAAAAGACAAAGAACAAAGTGCCAGCGTATGACCCCAAGCTGCCTGCTGTCATCGATATTAACAAAATCGCCAACATTCTACCTCATCGCTACCCATTTCTATTAATTGACAAAGTATTCCACTTAGATGATACGCACGTAGCAGGTATAAAGAATGTGACTTATAATGAGCCGTTCTTCCAAGGGCATTTTCCGGGTAATCCCGTAATGCCTGGCGTACTTCAGATTGAGGCAATTGCCCAAGTAGGTGGTATTCTTGTCCTTAATACAGTTCCGGATCCAGAGAATTATTGGGCATACCTGATGGGAGTTGAAGGATTCAAGTGGCGGAAAATGGTCTTGCCTGGCGATACGTTGATCATTCAATGTGAGCTCTTAATGCCTATCAGAAGGGGAATAGCTAAGATGAAAGGGGTAGCCTACGTTGGTTCTAGCCTTGTATCCGAAGGAACTATTACCGCTAGCATCATTAGAAAAGACCTATGAAGCAGCCACTTGCTTCCATTCACCCAAGTGCTCAAATCGCAGATGATGTAGAAATCGGTGCGTTCACTGTTATTCATGCTGATGTGGTCATCGAGTCAGGCACTAAGATAGGCTCGAATGTGAGCATCATGGACGGGGCTCGGATTGGTAAAAATGTCACTATCTATCCGGGAGCTGTCATTTCCGCTAGTCCTCAAGACTTAAAATATAAAGGGGAGCCTACTACAGCGGAGATAGGCGATAATACAGTGATTCGTGAATACGTGACAATCAATAAGGGCACCACAGATCGGCAACATACTGTGATTGGTGCTAACTGTCTACTAATGGCCTATGTACATGTCGGACATGATTGTCTGGTAGGTGATCATTGTATACTAGCCAACTCTGTTCAGCTTGCGGGTCATATTACCATCGAGGATTATGCGCGCCTTGGAGGTGTCGTGGCTGTGCACCAATTCGTGAAAATAGGAGCTCATGTAATGGTGGCAGGAGGCTCACTAGTCACTAAGGATGTACCTCCATATACTACGGCAGGTAGAGATCCCTTGAGCTATTGTGGTATCAATTCCATTGGCCTACGCAGGCGTGGTTTTACACCGCCTAAGATTAATGAAATACAGGAGGTCTACCGTCAATTCTATTTGAGAGGTCTCAATAACACTAAGGCCCTTGCCAAAATTTCTCTAGAGTTACCCCCTTCCAAGGAACGAGACCAAATTATTAATTTCGTTAAAAATAGTGATCGTGGGGTTATGAGGGGTTTCCTAAGATGATATGAAAGTTACTTTTGATAATGTCGGCAAGCGATTTATCAAAGAATGGATAATCAAAGACTTCTCGCAGACTTTTGAGAGTAATAAAGCAATTGCCGTCACTGGTGCAAACGGCAGTGGCAAATCTACGCTCCTCAAGCTAATCTCAGGAATCCTTCCAATTACGCAAGGAGCTATTACCTACGAAGGAGATAATAAAGTAGAAATACCAGTAGAGTCAATATTCAGACAGATCAGTTTCTGCGCTCCTTATCAGGAGTTGATTGAGGAGTTCACCCTAGCAGAATTAATTAAATTTCATCAGGCTTTCAGGCCTCTAGAGGGAGATCACAGCATTAAGGAGCTTGCCGACCTATGGCAACTTTCACATGCATTAAGCAAGCGCATCCATTTTTACTCCTCAGGAATGAAACAGCGGGTAAGGCTGGGTCTAGCGATTTATTCGCAATCAGATCTAACATTGCTCGATGAGCCTACCAGCAATCTTGATGAGAAAGGTGTGGAATGGTACATGGCTCTTATCGAACAAGTAATCAATCGGAGAACCTTGGTCGTAGCATCCAATATCAGTCGTGAATACACGTTTTGTACCGAACGGGTAGACCTAAAGGTTAACTAACCAAAGGCAGAATATGAAAATTTAAAGTCAGCATTAGGTACAATAGCCAAAAAATGATATTTTTGATAGAACTGATTACATATTTTAATCTTACACAACAAACACTAACAACATGAAAAAGATTTTTAACCTTATGTCCATTATGGCAGTGCTGTCATTGATGGTTTTTGCGAGCTGTAGCAGCGATGATGGAGGTGATCCAGATCCAGATCCAGGTACAGAGCTCACACCGGCACAAGAGCAAGCTGCAAAACTTGTAGCTGATGGAGCAACATGGACACTCACTGGAGCCGATCCTGTGACGGTCGACGGCAGTATTCCGGATCCAGAATGGACCAATTTCACCCTGGTATTTTCAGGTGATGAAAATGGTGGCGGATTCACTACCTCCAACTCTGCTTCGCCAATTGTATGGCCAAGCTCAGGTACTTGGGCTTTTGTGGACGGGAGTATTACGCAGCTAGTACGTAATGATGGAGTAACTATGACTGTAAATGTTACCGATACTGACATCACGCTTTCTTTTGAAGTCGAAGATCCAGGAAGTGGAAGAACACTTGGATTCGGCGGAAGCTGGATTTTTAAGTTAGGCATCTAGAGTAACAACGAACAAGCTATTAAGAACCTCACCCTATACGGTGGGGTTTTTTTATGCCCAGTTTGTTCTAAGTGACTATGGATAACCCATCTTAGGTATCATATTTGACCTTAAGAAGTAGAACTCATTGGCGAAAACGCATCACTATTCCTGATTATATCATCGCAATATGCAATGACCACTTGGCGATACAGACTGCTCATATGATCAACTAGCCTAGCAACTAGCTCCTCTTGCTTGAATCAAAGACTATACCTAGGTCAAGTCCATTTCTTACACCCTCAGACGAAGTTGGTTGAGTTTAAGTTTTCATATGGAGTCAGCTAGCCCCCTAGACATTTGTAACCACATCCCTTTCATAAGTGCAGGTTTGAAATGACCCATCATGCCTATCAACACCTTGCTGTAGATGTCTGATCAGCCCGATCTGACATAAGGCCATAAAAAAAGAGCCTCCATGCGGAGGCTCTTTTTAAGAATTATGTTTGTAACCCTATTATTGGAAAGTATATCTCAAGCCGATTTGCATCTGCCATCTTGAGCTTCTGATTCCAGAATCTTCGATGTTGTTTGTCCATGGCTCATTATTCTCTACTTCAGGGAATGAGAAAGTAGGTGTAGTTCCATCAGCCTGGAAGCCTTCAAAGTCAAGTACTTGATAGCTGCTAAAACTTCCAACCTGATAAATTCGTCCCCAGTCAGAGTTAAGCAAGTTCATCACGTTGAAAACATCAACAGACAACTGTAGGGTATTTCTTTTGCCACTGCCAGTCTCAATGTAGAAATCCTGGAGGAATCTAAAGTCTAGTATATCATTCCAAGGAGCTCGGTTCATATTTCTCTCAGCGTACTGCCCCCTTCGATCTTTCAAATAGTCATCAGAGTCAATGAATTCATCTAGGGCAGACCACTGCTGAGCTGCTGTACTGGTTACTACTCCATCACTATTCACTAAATCCACAAGAATAATCTCACTCTGATCTCTTGGCACATAAATAAGGGATTGTTCCTGAGAGTCCTCACGAGTCAAGTTCCCATTATCGTTGTAAATGTATGAGTAAGGCGAACCAGCCTGACCGTTATAGAAGAACGAGACCTGAGAAGCCCCGAAACCAGCATACTCCTTACGATAAGAAATCTGTCCGATGACACGGCCACCTTGCGAGAAGTTAGATCGCTGAGCTTCGTTGAAGCCGTTTCTACCGTTCACTGTATGTAGGCCTCTCCACTGCGAAGAGTTCTGAGAAGATGTACCATCATATACAGTATAAGCGTCACCATAAGAATAAGACAAGTTGGCTGTAAAACCGTTTTCGAAAGGTTTGGAAACTGTGAAGGCAGCATTCCAAGTATGTCCTTTATTGGTATTGGTACCGTACATAATACGAGTATAATCTCCATCTACCTCATCACTTCTATCATACTTCACCCGATCATCAGGAGTACCAGTAAGTCTTGTATCAGAAGGCCTGAGATTTAAGTTAGAGTAAAGTAGGTTGTTTAAGAACTTAGAGTAAAGAAACTCAGCCGTACCAATTAAGCCCCAAGGCAACTGCTGATCTACTGCAATATTGGTCTTGAATACCTGTGGTAATCTCATATTAGGATCAAACAAATCTATCTGACCTGATCTAAGGCCTGAATTTGGAGCTACTCGTTGCGGTTGGTTATCCCATTCAGGGTTAAACAATCCATCCCAATCTCTGCTCCAACCGCTAGTCGGTCCAAAAGCTCTATCACCACCAACAGTACCACCGTTGTTATTATAAGCTCCACCCCACCATACTAATGGCATACGAGAGTTGAAGATACCTAGACCACCTCTGATTTGAGTTGTTCTATCACCTTTCACATCATAGTTGAACCCAAATCTTGGTGCTATCATGATCTGTGGATCAACTACTGGCCCACCTACAGTAGCTCCGTTTATGTTATACCCAAATGACTCAATCGCATCAGTAGTTCCAGAATTGAAGTCTGCGTTTTCGCGAACATCGTCATTAAAAATTGGCACATCCATTCTGATACCTGCAGTCACCTTCAATTTGTCATTGACTTGGTATTCATCTTGAACGTAAAGACCAAGCTGCATTCCAGTAAATTCTGCTGCTGCCGCTGATCCGTCACCTGTAATATTATCAACCAATGAGTAACTTCTATCCAACTGGGTGGCAGGCTGGTTAAGCATAAACCCAGAAAGACTATCGAATTGGTACGAACCAAAGTTCTGACGGATAAACAAGTTGTAAGTCGAGTAGAACTCGTTGTGTGTTCCAAAAGTAATCGTGTGCTTGCCTTTATATAGCTCGAAGTTGTCCGTGATCGTTATTACGTCCTGATCTAACTGATTCGCAGTAGAGAACTGCTCACTACCAAAAGTAATACGTCCTCTCGCTCCATCTTCAATATCAACATAGGGGAAGTTGATCGCATCTCTAAATGGATCTCTTTGATCGCGTACGAAAGTTGCACCGATGATCAAGCTGTTGGACATGTTGTTACCAAAAGTACTTTTCAATTCAAGGGCAGATGAGTTAGTCGTGGAAACGAACTGCTCAGATTCAGCAATGTATCGGATACGATTTGGATTGGACTGGACAGCCTCAAGATTGTTAGCTCTTGTATAAGAATGTCTTAAGGTCAACTTATGATTATCGCTTAAGTTCCAATCTAATCGAGCGAGGAACTTATCACTATCCAAGAAAGCAGTGTTATTTTGGTAGCCACCCGCATCATAACCATATTCGTTTAAGAGCCTACTTTCAAGAGCTTGAAGATCAGCCGTTGTTGCATCTCCCTCATAGGTTGAAGCCACAAATGGCTGAGGCGTCTCATCTCGCTGCAATTCTGCGTTAGCGAAGAAGAAAAGCTTATTTTTGATAATCGGTCCACCCAATCTAAATCCATAAGTCTGTGCTGAAAAATCTTCCAATTTGACCTGACTACCGTCCGTGTCACGCGGAGTTTTTCCAGCCAAATCCTGATTTCTGAAGAAGTAGTAAGCTGAACCTTCAATGTCGTTAGAACCACTTCTGGTAACCGCATTGATTGCACCACCTGCAAAACCAGACTGTCTTACATCAAATGGAGCGATGGATACCTGAAACTGCTCAATAGCATCGATAGAGATAGGAGACACACCTGTCTGACCGCCGTTGGTACCACTACCTGCCAAACCGAACACATCATTATTAACTGCACCATCAATGTAGATAGCATTGTATCTGTTGTTCATACCACCAAGTGAGATCGATAGGCCATCACCGCCTTCAGTGATATTGGCTAAAGGATTCAATCTTGCAAAGTCACCAATAGAACGAGAGACAGTAGGCATTGTATTGATTGTCTGCTCATCAATTATAGTCTCCTGACCCGTTCTGTTACCATCAAAAATGTCGTTGGTGTTCCCGGTGATTACGACCTCTTCAAGTTCGGTTGCTCCTTCGCTCAAAGTGGCTGACACTCTGTAAGTCTGTCCAAGCGTAAGGAAAATCCCACTCTGCTGGAAAGGCTCGTATCCAACGAATGTAATGGTCACTGTGTAAGGTCCGCCAACATTCATATTCGGCATACGGAAGTAACCAGAAAGATCACTAATGTTGCCCCATCTTGAGCCAGTAGGCTCGTGAACTGCTACTACTGTAGCACCAGGGATACCCTCCCCGCTAGCATCCACTACCTGGCCGTTCATCGCCGAAGTGGTCGATCCCTGCGCCAAAACTACGTTGCTTCCTAGGCATAGCGTTAGCACCGCGATCAAACTTGTTAATCGTAAAATTTGCTTCATGATAAGTGATTATAAAGTGTAGGATTGATTGTTTTATGTAGGATTGTCCAATCATATTAAGACTGCAAAATTAGAAATGTCTCATGTGCTTATTGTTAAGCCAACTTTAACATTTTTTCGGTTTTCGTAACAATAAGGTAACACTAACATTTCAAATTTGAAAGGCATAATTCAGACCGTTTTAAACCTTTGCAAGATTAGTGGTTCTCGGACGATCAATGGCCGCTTATCCATGAACTTTCAATTAACTTCTAGCGCCTATTTTACACTCGCTTAATACTCAGAGCATGATATTATAATATTCTCATTGTTTATATTTGTGCAACACCTCTTGTATGGTAGAAAAGCTTTTTCATTTAGATCGGAATTACCTTCTTCAGGAAGCTCAAAGAGAACTCCAAGCCTCACTTCTAGTGAACTTTGTAAAGCGGGCGATCTCAGGCTACCAGACCATTCATAATCCACTTGGATTAATAGACGACACGGTAACCCAAATGAATGCTTATCAGCCGTCAAAAGATCAGTTGAAGTCTTTCGAAGTTTTTTATAAGAAATTGGCTGCCATTTACAGATACGAGCATGGACACAATCAACTTGAATTTGTGTGGGATGGCCGATCTCATCAGGAGTACTACGGAGAGTTATGGACAGTATTCTTCGTTGAGCAGACGAACAAGCTCTTCTTAAATACTCCTTTCTTGAAAATTGTTCTTGAGTTGACAGTATTCTCCCATCAGCTAATGGACAATCAAATGCTGATTTACAGAATCTCCAGTTTATTTAGAGAGCACTTCAGCTATCAAGTCTACAAAAGAAAAGGCGTCAGAAAGCTGCGAATCGCTTAGGTAGGCTTTAGTATCTAATCTCAAAGTCCTTAAAAGCCCCCATTTTAGTATTCTGATCCAAAACCTCTGATACTTTTGATAACGGCGGCCCTTGTCTACACCAATCCTTCAGTTTACTGATTTGTTCAATTGGGCCCTGAGCATGTATCAACACATTTCCGGTAGGTAGATTCTTCACCCAGCCCACGATTCCTAATCGGTCGCAGAATTCCTTTGTACTGGCTCTAAAAAACACGCCCTGTACTCGGCCTGATACCTCTATCAATATTCCGCTAGCGCTCATGAATTAACGATGGCTACTCCTGAGGAAGTTCCCAATCGATCCGCACCTGCTGCTAGCATTGCCTGGGCATCAGCGGTGTTTTTAATGCCTCCCGAGGCTTTTACACCTACATTTGATGGAGATACTTCTCGCATGATTTTCACATGCTCCACTTTGGCTCCTCCCCCTGCAAATCCCGTGGAAGTCTTCACAAAGTCAGTCCCAGCAGCCACGGCCAGTTTGCTTGCATTGGCAATCTCCTCATCAGACAAGTAGGCAGTCTCTATGATCACCTTCATCATGCAATCATGCTCATGGATGAGCTTGGCCAGCTTGGCCAATTCGATTTTGACCCACGGCATACCGTCTTTGAAGGCTGAGA
The DNA here is from genome assembly GCA_040222235.1 of Cyclobacteriaceae bacterium. Taxonomy (GTDB): domain Bacteria; phylum Bacteroidota; class Bacteroidia; order Cytophagales; family Cyclobacteriaceae; genus UBA6059. The sequence continues at coordinate 4,122 of JAVKDO010000157.1, read as the reverse complement.
TATTCATTACCACATCCAGCTCATTGGCCCCATCTGTTATCGCTTGCTTAGCCTCCTCGACCTTTGTTTCCGTCATTTGATAGCCTAGTGGAAAACCAATCACCGTGACCAACTGAATATCCGATTCGCTGATTTCACGTGCGGCTCTTTTTACCCAGAATGGCGGCACGCAAACACCTAGGAAACCATACTCTTTTGCTTCTGCGACGAGTTTGTCTATGTCCTTTCCAACAACAGTTGGTGAGAGCGCAGTATGTTCTATGAATCTATTGAGAGTTGCCATTAGGCAAATCTAATGCACAATACCGCATTCTTTGCACATCTTGCGCTTACCGACAGGTCGGATTTTTGGCGGCCTCTTATGGCCAAAGTAAGTGTGATCTGAGTATTGAGGCTTCTTCATCTCCTTGTCCCTCTTGCGATGCTCTTTGGCCACTTTCTTCATGCGTTGTTGGAACTCAGCCTGAGTATCTGCGTAAGTCTTAAGCTTCAGATCAGACTTCTTACCTTTTTTCTTCTTTGAAGCCTTGGCATTATAGGTGCTAAATTCCGAGCGGCTCTCTACATCTCTTGTAGACTGTGCCACTGCTTCAGTCACACCTAGTAGGCTGAATAAAAGAACGGCTATAGATAGGAAAATGAATTTCGTCAAAGTCATTGTTGCTTTTTGATCGCTCAGGAGACTTAACGCAAAACTAACGATATATTGTTTCAATCTCCCGGATTGTCATTTTGGTAGGTCTGCATATTGACAAAGACCGTTCTTAATATCCTCATCAACTCATTGAAGTCCTTTTCTGATAAGTGCTCCCACCCTGCGCTTCGTAGTGCCTCTACCTCTGGCAGTACTTGTCCATAAACCTCCCTACCCACGTGAGTCAGTAATATGGAAAACTTCCTGCGGTCCGTCTTGGAGGTCTCACGAGCTACCAGGTTTTTCTTGACAAGTAGGTCAATGATCCTGGTAATGGTCGGGGCGTCTTTGAAAGTAAGGTCACCAAGCTCTTGTTGGCTAATACCATCAGTCTGTACGAGATGATCCAAAATGACCCATTGATCTACCGTAATGTCCAGCCCGTTCTCGACGAGCTTTTTCTGTAGGGTCTGACGAATCTTTTTCATCGTCACCTCTATGTGAAACCCGTAATTAGATCCTTGAAATAGATGCTCCATGCTGCGTTCAAAGTATAAATCCTGAACAACGTCTCACTCGAGTTGTTCAGGATTTCTGGTAAGTGAATGATCCACTAAAGTGTGCCTCTCAACTCCTGTTCCCGCTCTATGGCTTCAAAAAGCGCCTTGAAATTGCCTTTACCAAATGACTTGGCGCCTTTCCGCTGTATGATCTCAAAGAACATCGTAGGACGAGGCTCGACGGGCTTGGTGAAAATCTGTAATAGGTAGCCCTCATCATCACGGTCAATCAGGATACCCAATTCCTTAAGCGGCTCCAGCTCTTCATCAATCTCACCTACGCGATCCATGACGGTATCATAGTAGATGCTTGGCACACGGAGAAACTCGACCCCTCGGTCACGCAATGCGGTCACGGTCTCGATGATATTATCAGTAGCCACAGCCACGTGCTGGATGCCAGCACCATCGTAGAAGTCAAGGTACTCTTCCACCTGGGACTTCTTCTTGCCTTCGGCAGGCTCATTGATAGGGAATTTGATCCGGCCATTGCCATTGCTCATCACCTTACTCATTAAAGCCGTATAGTCTGTCGAGATATCCTTATCATCGAAAGATATCAACTGGGCAAAGCCCATGATGCGCGCATAGAAGTCCACCCAGGTATTCATTTCTCCCCAGCCTACATTGCCCACCATGTGATCTATGTACTTCAGACCCACTGGCTTAGGGTTGTAATCATTACTCCAAGCTTTAAAACCAGGAAGGAATACACCATTGTAGTTTTTTCTCTCAATAAAGATGTGGACCGTATCTCCGTAGGTATGAATACCAGACCGCACCACTTCACCGTTGGCGTCTTTTTCTACAGTAGGCTCCATGAAGGGCTTAGCACCGCGTTTGGTAGTCTCTTCGAATGACTTGGTGGCATCATCCACCCATAGTGCCACGACCTTCACACCATCACCATGCTTATCTATATGCTCACCGATCGCAGTACCTGCTACGAGTGGAGAGGTGAGCACCAATCTGATCTTGTCCTGCACTAGCACGTAAGACTCCCGATCTTTCATACCCGTCTCGAGACCGCTATATGCCAGACTTTGAAAGCCGAATGCTGTCTTGTAGTAGTGTGCGGCCTGCTTTGAATTGCCGACGTACAGCTCTACATGATCTGTACCATTAAGAGGCAGGAAATCCTCCGCATCCGGAAAGATCTTCTCAATTGTGGGTTGTGCTGAAGCGCTCATCTTGGATTATTTAGTTGTTATACTAATTATTAATATGCAAATATTATATAAGTACTGCTCTTTTTCAATTTTGTTTCAATCTAGTTTTACCATCTCACGCTTGACCCAGCCGCTGGTCGAAGATTTCTTAACAGAATAGACTTGATCACGTATATTCGAAGCACACGAGATAATTATGAAAAAACTACTTACGCTCTCTATACTTCTGCTAAGTGCATTGATCATCAGGGCACAGGATAATCCAGAAGAAGCAACCATGGATTTCGAGGCATACGATCCACCATCTACTTTGGTCGTACCCGAAAATATTGTGACAAGCGCTAAATACCCATTCATAGATGTACACAATCATCAATGGAGAATGAATGAGCAAGACCTTGGCGGACTTACTGGCCAAATGGATGATCTCAACATGGGGGTAATGATCAACCTAAGTGGACGGGGACGCGGTAGCAGACAATACTTCATGGAGGTGATCGACAATGTCAAAGACAATCAACCCGACCGCTTCATCATATTCACCAATATCCAATTCGATGATATAGATGATCCCGACTGGGGAGAGCGCAGAGCAGCCCAGATTGAGCAAGATGTAAAAGATGGTGCCAACGGTCTGAAGATCTACAAGAGTCTTGGACTCAGATACACTGACAAAGCTGGCAATCGTATAGCAATCGACGATCCTCGCATTGACCCGGTATGGGCCAAATGTGGAGAGTTAGGCATACCGGTACTCATTCACAGTGCAGACCCTAAGTCATTTTGGGATCCGCATGATGAGAATAATGAGCGTTGGTTGGAACTAAAGTTAAGAGCTCGTAGAGGGCAGTATGACAACCCTGTTTCCTTCGAGCAGATCATCGGTGAACAGCATAATATTATTGCGAAACACCCGAATACCACGTTCATAAGTGCTCACTTTGGATGGTATGCCAATGATCTAACGAAACTTGGAGGTCTATTGGATAAGTACCCAAACATGATGGTAGAGATCGGAGCGATCATCGCAGAGCTAGGTAGGCAACCCAGAGCAGCTAATGTGTTCTTTGAGAAGTACCAAGACAGAGTGCTGTTCGGAAAAGATGCCTACAACCCTGAGGAATACTACACTTATTTCAGGGTATTGGAGACCGCAGATGAGTACTTCCCTTATTACAAGAAGTATCACGCTTTCTGGAAGATGTATGGGCTAAACCTTCCCGATGATATCCTCAGAAAACTGTACTACAAGAATGCTTTGAGGATTATTCCAAATATCAAGACAGACCTTTATCCGGAGTGGGTAGAGGATTGAGGTATTTTGCATTTAAATACGAAGGAACTAAATTTATTATATAAAAAATGAAGATCGTATAGTAGAGCTACTTTCCGAAATGGTGGTTAAACAGGATGTCTTTGTTGAAGAATTGCGTGAAGTCAAGAAAATACAACTACGGCAAGAAAACCATCTAATCAAGATGCTTGAAATACTAGGCGATGATGTTTCTCGATATGAGTAGGCTATTCACATTGAATATATCCAGCACGGGGGTCAAATTTTAATCAAACCGCGGAGCGAGAATGACTCTTAAATTCTAAGACTTTTCCATCCTATTTTGGGCTTGCTGAGAAATCAAATTTCTTTGATTCGGTGACGTGAGGGGTTATTTTTAGGAATACTTCGACGAGTTGATGCAAAAAAAACGAAAGAACCCCTCAAAAAAGAGTGCATCGCTACGCAGATACACTGCTCAAAACC
>JAVKDO010000156.1:0-51620 GCA_040222235.1 Cyclobacteriaceae bacterium | reverse complement strand
AATAGCAATAACGTTTTCTGTACTGCTGTATGCAGTGATCGTCCCCTTTTTAGATATTAATGAAACTCATGTTTGGAACCCCGATTGGACACCCCATGCACGCATCCATGAAGTTTGGCAACTTCTCACCAATTCCAGCATTGGGATTTTATGTCTATGGCTTGTTTGGTTAAAAAAGGAGACTATCATTAGTGCCTTGCTAAGCTTATTTGTCACAGGTGGTTTTTTGTTGGCATTCCTTTTAAAAGATGGATACGGTGGTTCAATGAAATATTTAGATGGAAGTGAAAAAACGATAGCAGGAATTAACATTGGCGTTTTGGGATTCGGATTAGCCGTCTCATTTTTAATTCTATCGCATCTTTTGACATCTAAAGAGAAGGCTACACACAATATAGAATAGGGAATGGTAATGAAGATATAGCGGTCTGTTGATGAAAACATCAACAGACCTGAGTAACAGTAAATCAAAGCCCAGGCCTAAGACTTGGGCTTTTTTGTGCACTAAAACCTCAAATTGTCCACCTACATTTTTAAGAACTAAATGAATCGTTATTGATGTTTATCTTTAACATCAAGCACGTTAAAACCATATTCTTATGCCAAAAGACATTCTCGGAATCGAAAAGCAATTACAATCACAGTTAGGAGATCAGAAGTACTTCAGCCTATTTGAGCTTTCGCAAAAGGAAGAAGTGGTCAAAAAACTGCCCTATTCCATTCGGATACTCTTGGAGAACGTAATCAGGAATTACGATGGATTTGCCGTAACGGAAGAGCATATCCAAACCGTCCTAAATTGGAAGAACACTGCGGGTGAAAAGGATATCCCTTACTCTCCGGCTCGCGTTTTGATGCAAGATTTCACAGGCGTACCTGCCGTGGTTGACATTGCATCCATACGTTCAGAGGTAGCCAGAAAAGGCAAGGACACTTCCAAAACCAACCCAGTGGTTCCTGCTGACATGGTCATTGACCACTCAGTAGTGGTGGATCATTTTGGTCATGCAGATTCTTATCAAAAGAATGTGGATCTGGAATATCAGCGAAATGAAGAAAGATACAAACTGCTAAAATGGGGTCAACAGGCATTCTCAAACTTTAGTGTAGTACCTCCAGGCATGGGCATTTGCCACCAGGTCAACCTCGAGTATTTGGCGAAGGGCGTGATTGAAAGAGACGGGTACTTGTTCCCTGATACATTGGTGGGGACAGATTCTCATACCCCAATGGTGAATGGTATTGGGGTATTGGGCTGGGGTGTTGGAGGTATTGAGGCGGAAGCTGCAATGCTAGGCCAACCGATCTATATGATTCTTCCTCAGGTAATTGGGTTGAAAATTACTGGCAAAATGGTGGAAGGTACCACATCTACAGACCTTGTATTGACCATTACTAGGCTACTTCGTGATTATGGCGTTGTTGGTAAAATAGTAGAAGTCTTTGGCCCAGGGCTAGCCAATCTGGCCGTGACGGATCGAGCAACCATTTCGAACATGTCTCCAGAGTTTGGTTGTACGGACACGCACTGGCCGATTGATGATCAGACGCTTGATTACATGCGAAAGACGAGTCGCACGGAAGATCACATCGATATGGTCGAAGCTTACGCTAAGGCGAATATGCTTTGGAGAGATGATTCTGCTCAAATCGAATACACTGATGTGATTGAGTTGGATCTTGGGACTGTGGAACCAACGATCTCAGGGCCTAAGCGTCCTCAAGACAAAATCTTGCTGAGAAATGCCAAAACTCAAATGGTCAAGTTGCTTGAAGAGTATGGAGCTAAAGGGCAGAGCATTAAAGTATCCACTAAAGATTATGGAGACTTCACATTAGATGAATCTTCAGTAGTGATTGCAGCCATTACGTCTTGTACCAATACTTCCAATCCCAGCGTAATGATTGGCGCTGGGCTGGTAGCCAAGAAGGCGAATGAGCTTGGACTTCAAATTAAGCCCTGGGTAAAAACTTCCCTTGCTCCCGGATCGCGTGTGGTTACTGATTACCTGAACAAATCGAATCTTACCAAAGAACTAGAAGCATTGAGTTTCTATAATGTGGGGTACGGTTGTACAACTTGTATTGGCAACTCAGGAGACATGATCCCTGAGGTTCAAAAGGCTGTGATTGAAAATAACATGGTGGTTTGTTCGGCACTTTCGGGCAACAGAAACTTTGAGGCTCGTATTCACCCTAATATCAAGATGAACTTTCTGGCATCACCAATGTTGGTTGTGGCCTATGCTTTGTCTGGGACGACAAACTTTGACATGAACAACGATTCGCTCGGGAATGATAAAAATGGTAGTCCTGTCTACTTGAAAGACCTATGGCCGTCTTCATCTGAAATACAATCTGTGATGACTCAGGTGTTGAGGCCAGAAGACTACAAAGCAAACTACGAAACTATCTTTGACGGTGACGAAGCATGGAGAGGGCTCAACGCCCCTACTGGCCAGATCTACGAATGGGATGATAACTCTACCTACATTCAGGAAGCACCTTTCTTCAAGGACATTTCTGAGGATGTACCTGAGCCAGAGAATATTAAAGGTGCAAAAGTATTGTTGCAATTGGGGGATATGGTCACAACCGATCACATCTCTCCTGCTGGTAAGTTTCAACCTGAACATCCTGCTGGTAGGTACTTAGTAGAGCACGGCGTGGAGAAGAAGGACTTCAACTCTTATGGCTCACGTCGAGGTAACCATGAGGTAATGATGCGAGGTACATTCGCCAATGTGCGTATTAAGAACAAGCTTGTCCAGCGTGAAGGTGGCTGGACAATCTATCAGCCTACCGGAGAAGAGATGACAGTGTTTGATGCTTCTATGAAGTATCAAGAGTCCGATACTCCATTAGTTGTCATCGGAGGCAAGGAGTACGGCTCTGGTTCCTCAAGGGACTGGGCAGCTAAAGGCACCACACTACTTGGTGTGAAAGCCGTGATTACTGAAAGTTATGAGAGAATCCACAGATCAAATCTTGTTGGCATGGGTGTGCTTCCACTACAGTTTCTAGAAGGCGAGACACAGGACACACTTGGTCTTGAAGGAAATGAGTCCTATGACATTTCTGGTATATCGAGTGATCTTACTCCTGGAAAGATAGTAGATGTTAGTGCTACAAAACCTGATGGTAGCAAGATTGACTTCCAAGCAAAACTTAGACTTGACTCTGGAGTGGATGTCGAATACTACAAACATGGAGGTATCCTTAATTATGTGTTGAGAAATTTCCTCAAGGATTAAGAAGTATCTAATTGCGATAGCTAAGCCTGCTTTTTAAGTGGGCTTTTTTATGTCGAAACACAGTCACTTATGTTTGACTACAGCGTAATGTTGAACGGGGAAATGATCTTAACCCGTCCAATTTTCTGCCCTTCATTCATATCTTCTGATAGTAAAAAAGAGCACTTGGCTTGAGAAGCAGCCGCCAGTATCAGGCTGTCACAGAATGAAAGCCTATTCACCGTCTGTATATCTATCGCAATGTCTATAGTTTCTCTAGTATTAGTCATAAGCTCAAAACTGTCATACAAGTCCAGGCTTCTCTTTACCAGAATAGAATCAAGACCAAATTTCTTGGTTAGCGTCTGATAGTACTCTTGAATAACCTGAGTAGACCATACGAGTTGATTCCTTTCATCAAAGTAGTCAATCGCTTGCTGGCATGCGTCTCTTTTGGGGTGCTCTGTTTCACTGAAGAGGTATACTAGAATGTTCGTATCTACAAAGACTTTACCTTTCATAGAGCGAATCCCGATCATCGAGTTGGTAAGTATCAACTTGAATTTCCATTCTAAATTCATTCAACCTCTCCAAAAAAGGCGACTTGTTCGGTTCGATTTTATGCCTAAGTAAATCACGAACCATTTGATTAACACTGGTTCCATTGCGCGAGGCATATTCTCTTGCCTTACGCAACAAGTCTTCAGGAACAGATAATGTGATGTTTTTCATTACACTTATTATGTGCACAAATATAATGTGTTCGATTTATTAATCACACGGAAATACCAGACCTAGCAGAAATAAGGCACTACAAAACTGAATTTAGAAACAAAAATTAGTTCTACCTTTACTGCTCATGTCACACACCACGAGACATATCATTGCTGAGCTGGGCTAGCCGCCTGATCATCGTATTCACGTATTGATTAGGCTGTACTCCTTTTGACAAGGAGACAATATTCCTATTTCCACATTTTTATTTTTTTAGCAATGAACACTTTAGAATCTATTGGTCTAAACGACCACATAAGAAATCATTTATTAAGGCGCAACTTATCTTCTCAGCAAATCGGCAGAGTACTCCGTCACTACAAAACACAATACCTCGTAAGGAGTGATGAAAAAGAGGCTCCCGCAGAACTAACCGGAAACTTACTTCACGCTGGGGATGAACATCCAGTCGTGGGTGATTGGGTACAAGTCGTCGACTTTGACGGTAAGTACATCATTACGCATCTACTACCAAGATATAGTCAACTCGCCCGTAAATCCATTCATAGTGGCGGGAGGGCTCAGTTGATCGGTGCTAATATTGATCAGGCCTTTATCATACAAAGCCTAGATCATGACTTCAATCTCAATAGATTGGAACGGTATATTACGATGGCGTTCGATGGAGGTGTCCAACCAATTGTCATCTTAAACAAGGCCGATTTAGTTTCAGAGGATGAGCTAAATGAGCTAGTGACCTCTGTTAAGAAAAGGATCAATGAGGACATCCAGATATTGGCAATAAGCGCTCTTCAGGAGCAGGGATTAATGGATTTGAACGGTCTTCTCCGTCCTGGTACTACCTCATGCTTTGTCGGTTCATCCGGCGTAGGTAAGTCGACAATCCTAAATAGGTTCCTAGATGCAGACCATCAAATGACTGCTGATATAAGTAGCTCCACGAGTAAAGGTCGCCATACGACTACTTCCCGACAACTCTTCCTCGTGCAGGGTGGCGGTATAGTGATGGATACTCCAGGAATGCGAGAATTGGGAGTAGCCTCAAGTGCGAAAGGTTTAAAAACTGGTTTTGCCAACATCTCGGAGCTATCAGAGCAGTGTCGATTCACTGACTGCACCCATCAGGATGAACCTGGCTGTGCGGTGCAAAAAGCAGTATCGGATGGGCATATAGATGTAGATCAATTAGACAATTACCTTAAGCTCATACATGAGTCTCAGCGCTTTCAAAAGACGAAAGCTGAGATGAACAGAGAAGGAAAGCGGTTTGGTAAAATATTAAAGGAGGCCCAGGCGCACAGAAAAACAAGAAAGCCTTAGCATTAGGTAATCGTTGCAACCTTAATCATGCTTGAGGGAAATCATATCTGACCGAGTTTCGTCGATAAATTCCTTCAAGCTGATTGTGTCTCCTTTTTTTCTGGGTATGCCCAAGTCCACATGTACTATACCAGGCTTCAATTTCAATGTAAAGGGAGGTACAACTTTTTCCGCGCCAGAGATGGCCACTGGTATGACGGATAAGTCAGCTTCAGAAGCCAGTACAAATGGCCCTTTCTTAAACTCACAAACTCGGCCATCTTTACTCCTTGTCCCCTCCGGGAACATGATCACGTTCTTCCCTTTTTTGATCAGTTTACCAGCTCTTTTCAAACTTTGGACAGCCTTTTCCCGGTTTTGTCGATCTATGAAAATCATTCCGGTAGCCCACATATACCACCCTACAAAGGGCATACGCTTCACTTCTTTTTTTGCCACAAAGTGAAGATTGACCGGTATGACCCTAAATAGCAGCGGGATATCTAAAAACGACAAGTGGTTGGAAACGAATATGTACGATTCATCTGACTTGATGTGCTCAAGCCCGGAAACCACCAACCTCACCCCACAGAACCATAATATGCCAGGTGCCCACATTGTGCGGGCCATCATGATCGGTACCTTTTGATTAAAGGTAAGAATGAGAGCTACCATGGAAAGCGTGATTAACAAAGCTGTCCAGAGAAGGCATAAAAAGTATCTAAAAAGCGGCATACCTATGGAAAGGCTGCAAAACTAAGAAAAAAGGCTACTGATCAAAGTAACTAAATGATCTCTTTGATAGTGATTTTCTTTCCATTGAATTCAATCATATCGCCCTTCTTTTTATCTAATATCAATTGGCCGATAGGTGACTGTGGAGAGATGACGAACACCGCTATATTGTCGATCTCTACTTTTCCGATAGGTGCCCCTAGGTAGTACAGTGCCTGACCAGTATCGACCAACGCTCCGCGGCTAGCTAAGCTGTTAGCCTTCTTAGGATTTAGGATTTGAATATTCTGAAGCTGTCTGACGGCCTCCGATCTTTGTAGACCTATTCGTTCGATTTCAGCTTGGATCATCGCACGGCTTGTCTCATACTTGTCGCCCATTGTGCTCTTGGCCTCTGCCATCATAGACTCACTCATGTCAAGGATGGTCTGTGAAAGCTCATCAATTTTAGTTTGTAGTATAGTCAGACACTGCTCATGAATAAGCAGCTTAGTTTCTAAATTCATCATTATTGGTACGTTATTGAATTATTCTAAGGTACTGGATCATAGCCATTTCCACCCCATGGATGACAAGATAGTATTCTTTTGATACCTAACCATATACCCTTGATTGGCCCATGTTTTAAAATAGCCTCTTTTGCATAATGGGAACAGGAAGGAGTGTATCTGCAGCTCGAAGGGAACAGCGGAGAAATCCCATACTGGTAAAAAAGAATCGGCAATGTAAGCAATCGACTAATCCACTTCCTCAATATTCCATGTGTTTTATCAAAAGTGTCAACGTTTTTTTAATATTAAAAATTCAATTTGCTACGTTAACTTGCATTACACGGAGCAGGCCTAGCAGCAATAGTTCAAAAATCCGCATGACAGAAGTAAAAAGGTGAGTTGAAGTTGAATTGGAGCATGGGGAAAACCGGCTGGTTTACAGTTATAGTCTTACTATGTGCACTATCCCTAAGTGCACAGAAAATCAATCTTCCTGACACCCTAAGACCTAAAATTGATACTGTAGATCGTCAGGTCATGGTCTCCAAAGTCTATATTCTTGGTAATGTCAAGACCAAGGAATCTATCATTCTTCGTGAACTCAACTTTGAAATCGGAGATGCCTTTCTACTCAGCGAGCTAAAGGTCATCATTGCACGAGATGAGCAGAAAGTATTTAACCTACGGCTTTTCAATACCGCAAAAATCACAATACTAGAAACCGCACCCGATGAGGTAGAGATACTCATACAAGTAACAGAGCGATGGTACACCTTCCCTATTCCGCTTTTCAAATTAGCCGATAGGAACTTCAACGACTGGTGGGTCAATCGCGACGGTGACCTTTCACGGATCAACTATGGCATCAAGATTTTCAGATACAACATGCGAGGACGCAATGAACGGTTGAAACTCACAGCTCAATTCGGATTTACAAGAGAGTTTTCACTCAACTACCGCATCCCTTATATCAACAAGAAACAGAAAGAGGGGCTCATCTTCAATTTTTCTTTTAGAGAAAGAAAAAATGTAGCCTTTAACACAGAGGATCACGTACCTTCTTTTTTAGAGTCAAATGATCTGGAGCCGAGCAGTGAAAACTACAATCAGATATTATCCAGTGGGTACAACACGAGCGTCTCCTACTCCTATCGCGCCTCTTTCTTCAGTTTTCATTATCTCTCATTGGGGTTTACCACGAGGGAAGTAGCCGATACAGTAGTCATGATCAATCCCAATATGCTTGGAAACGGTCGAAGTATCAACAGATATGCTAGCTTGAGCTATCGGTTTGTGCGGGATCTCAGGGACTTTGTAAACTATCCGCTCAAGGGGTTTTACCTTCAAGCCAACACCAGTAAACTGGGCTTAGGCATATATGAAGATGTAAATATATGGCGAGCCGATCTCCAATATTCTAAGTATTTTGACCTTGGCAAGGATTGGTATTTTAGTGGCACTTTAAGCGGTGCTATCTCTTTACCGCTAGATCAGCCCTACGCATACAACCAAGCGCTGGGGTTTGCCAATGACATCATACGAGGCTATGAGCTCGCTTTGATCGAAGGCCCAAGGCGCTTTCTTAGCAAATTCAATCTTAAAAAAAAGCTGTTCGGCAAGACATTTCATATGCCTAACCCACCTATCGATCAGTTCAGGAGTATTCCACTTGCCATCTATGCTAAGCTGTTTTTCGATTCCGGATGGGTGGATAATTATCCCATCTATAAGCAACAGGGAGCCAACGAATTACTTACCAATACCTACTTATGGGGAATAGGCGCGGGTGTCGATATTGTCACGCTCTACGATTTCGTCATTCGCCCCGAATTCACATACAACAGCACAGGGGACAACTTCTTCTTCCTCAACTTCAAGGCTGATTTTTAGGATCGATAGGTCGCTTCTTTCCATTCCTGTAGTAATACCAGTCACCGACAGCCTCACCTTTGTCATAGTGGCCTTCATATTCCAGCTGTCCCTTCTTGTTGTAAAACTTCCATAGCCCGTGCTCCGCGCCATCCAGATAGTCCCCCGCCTGGAGGATCACACCCTTTTCATCATAGGTCTTCCAGTGGCCATTCGGTAGGCCTGCTTTGTACTCCCCCTCTCTTATCAGAATACCGCTTTCGTCATAAAAAACCCAGAAGCCCTCGTAGAGTCCATTCACAAAAGCACCCTTCTTCTCTAGTGCGCCATTAGCATGAAAATAATAGGAGGAATCTGATTGCAAGCCATCTTGCCATGACTCTCGCGCAATGAGATTTTCATTTTCATCAAAGTACATTACATCTCCATCTAACTGACCATCGCTGTAGGTCTCCTCAGCGCTTTTATTCCCGTTAGGGTAATAGTATAGCCAATTACCTTCTTTCTTACCGCTTTGTATTGTACCAGTCGCCTTGAGTTGGCCATTGTCGTACTTTTCCTTTTGTTGTTGCGCTAGCGCAAAATGGGTAAGGAACGTTGCTCCGAACATGAAAAGGGCAAAAAATACAATCTTCATTTAATAATGAACGGTTGATATTCGAACTTTAAAAATCTACTTTGCAGTATATGCAAAGACTATGTATTTTTTCATTTTTTATACTTTCCCTGTCTTGTCAGGGAGCCTTAGCACAGAATGGAAGGTATGAAATAAGCGCGAGAAATGCCGCGATGGCCGGCTCATCTGCTACTGTGAGTGATGCCTTCAGTGCCTTTCATAATGTAGGCACGCTAGGTGCATATGACGAGGGGCTTGCAGCAGTCGCGGGTTATCAGAATAGGTTTGGTATCAAAGAGCTCTCATTGTTCGGTTTTGGCATTGCCGCTCCGGTAAGTTTTGGTACTTTCAGCTTGATGGCGGGGCGCTATGGTACTACAGACCTCTACAATGAGCAGCGACTAGGCCTAGCTTTTGGCAATACCATCGACTTTGTCAGTCTTGGAGTAGCTGTAAACTATATTCAGTACAGTATCGAGACCGCAGGAACACGTAGAATGGTCTCCATTGACTTTGGAGGACTTGTCGAAGTATCAAAAAGTTTGATGTTCGGAGCATACATACGTAACCTGAATCAAGCGAAGATTCAGGACTTCACGGATGAGCGATTACCTACCCTACTTGTACTTGGCTTTTCCTATCGGCCAATTGAGTCGCTGATGGTTAATGCAGAGGTTGAAAAGGACATAGAACAGGATACCCAAGTGAAGGTTGGACTTGAATACAGTCCTGTCCAGCAAGTCTACATTAGAACAGGCATCAAAGTGCAACCCTTCGAAGGTGCATTTGGTGTAGGCTTCCGTCCTAAGCGGTTTTTGTTTGACTATGCCTATATCTCGACTCCTGATCTTGGCGACAAACATGAGTTGAGTATTGGCTACCTAATCTCTCCTCAAAAGTGAAGCGCTCCGGCCTTATTGGCTTGATGCTAATGGTACTCGTCACCCTCGGGTATAGTCAGCCCAATGAGCGCGTCATCGATTTAGAGCGATTTATTGAATACCTATTTCAGGTTCAGGATATCGATGTGTCTTATGAAGATCTCTACGAATCACTCTACCTCCTTTACACCAACCCTATCAATCTCAATACGACCAATGCGGAGGAACTCGCCTCTATCTTTCTTCTGACACCTAACCAGATCAACAATCTGCTCAACTACCAATCCTCTTATGGAAGGTTACTGAGCATCTATGAACTTCAGGCGATACCTGATTTTGATGAGCAGACTATCAGGAATCTCCTGCCCTTTGTCAGTGTGGACGATGACGGAATTCAGGCTGATAACCGCCCGCTATTTCAGCGTATTACCACTGAAGAAAATAACTACTTTATACTACGATATCAGCGGTTGTTGGAAGATCAAAAGGGCTTTACACCACCAACTTTCAATGCTGATGGTGAGCCATCGTCAAGATATGCTGGCTCACCTAGTAAGTACATGGGGCGATTTAGAGTCAGTCATTCTAAGGATTTTAGTTTGGGCTTTACTTTCGAGAAAGATGCTGGAGAGCAGTTTTGGTGGGATCCAAATAGTAAGACCTACGGGTTAGACTATTTTTCCTATCACCTACACTTACAAAACAAGGGAAAGTTCAAAACCATTGCTTTGGGTGACTATCAGATACAGATGGGACAAGGGCTGGTCTTTGGCGCGGGTTTCAGCCCTGGAAAGGGCGCAGAATCCATCACTACCGTAAGGCGAGGGAGTACCGGCGTGCGGCCCTACGCCTCCGTACTGGAGACAGGATTCTTCAGAGGAGCCGCTAGTACTGTTACGCTTGGCAATTTTGAAGTGAGTGGTTATTTCTCCAGACTTTATCAAGATGCCAGCATTAGGAATGACACCACTTTTTCAGACCTGGATGAGTTTGTAAGTTCCATTCAAGACCAGGGCTTTCATCGTACTCAGACGGAAATAGCGGCCAAAGACAGAATTCTCGAATTCTCCTATGGAAGTAGTATAGTCTTCAGCGGTGACTCTAAGCGCTATCAGCTAGGCGCCAATATTCTCAATACTCAATACAGCCTGCCGTTATTCAGAAGACCCAATAACTATAATCAGTTTGAGTTCGGTGGAAACCAAAACCTGATCTACAGCCTCTTCGGTTCTTACCTCTGGCAAAACTTCAATCTATTTGGTGAGGTAGCCCAATCGAGCTCAGGTGGTATAGGTGCTGTGGCTGGCTTCATGACTAGTCTCTCCAAGCTGGTCGACTTTAGCATGGTCTTCCGCAATTATCAACGTGACTTCCATAGTTTTTATGGTAATGGGTTTGGAG
The DNA here is from genome assembly GCA_040222235.1 of Cyclobacteriaceae bacterium. GTDB lineage: Bacteria > Bacteroidota > Bacteroidia > Cytophagales > Cyclobacteriaceae > UBA6059. Next base: position 40,360 of record JAVKDO010000156.1, on the reverse strand, counting down.
AAAGCTCACGTAGCATCAATGAGCAAGGCGTTTATTGGGGTATCAAAATCAAGCCCTCAAGAAAAATCTTCTTCTCAGCTTACTATGATAAATTTCGATTCCCGTGGCTAAGGTTTCGGACAGAAGCGCCCTCAGATGGTTATGAGTATTTGGCAAGATTCAACTATCGACCTGCTAGATCAGTCCTACTCTACTTCCAGCTACGGCAAGAGGAAAAACAGCTGACCATAGGGCCGGACAACAGTAACCTCAATGTGCTCGAAACAGGTAGAAAAAACAACTACCTGCTTAACCTTGACTACAGCGTCAACAAATGGTTTACCATGAAATCGCGAGTACAGTATAGCAATTATGATCTAGCTGGACAGTATACTGAGGGTATCGCTTTGATTCAGGATTTCAACTTTGAGTTTTGGAAAATGAAGCTCAGCTCAAGGTTTGCGATTTTTGATACAGATGATTATGAAAACCGACAGTACGTTTATGAGCGAGATGTGCTCTACGGGTTCTCGATACCGGCCTACAACGGCTTAGGTACAAGAAACTACATCCTTCTACAATACAACCATACCAGAAAGCTAAATTTCTGGATCCGCTATGCAAAATTCAATTACAGAGGCGTAGATAGCATAGGCTCTGGTTTGGATGAAATAGATGACAATACTAGAACTGAGATTAAGGTACAGATGAGGATAAAGCTCTAGTTGCTATGGCTTCACCAGTCCCCTGATTTTCGACAAGGCCGCTCTATTTTCAGGCCGATAGATATTTTCCTGGATATTTCGCTTTTCGCGGCTTGTTAGATGCCAACTCAGCGAGGCTCTCTCATTCTCTTGGCCTTCTAACAGCTGACGCTCTGTTCTAAATTCATCCGTCTTAATATTGGTATATGTATCATATTCGATAGACACCACATCCAGCGGAGCATTAAACCATTCTTTTGCGAATTGAATCTTGTTATCGTTATTAACATCCTGAAGGTTGCCTAGGTTGTTGTAAACGCTACTGATGGGAGCTGACAGTCGCTGAAGTATCGATGGAGTAGTCCTGGGCTGTATATCTACATTTTTTCGGGTATCCCTAATGGAGATCAATACCACACCGGAAGTATTCTCTTCCAACCAATCCTGAAAGGTATAAATGAATCGCAGCGCATCGCTGATACCAAAGTTATCAGCAATACCAGCATCCATTATCTGCATCGCAGGATTGCTCGGCAGCTCTACATTAGGAGTGATATATGGGAAACTTGCACTCATCCTTAGCGCGCTTAGCATCCGTAAATCTTGTGACTGTTGCTTTTGAAAGAAACTCATGAAGTCTACACCGCTGATTTTATACTGATCATCTAAGGTCTCTACGCCAAGATTCATATAGCTCACGGGTTGAGCAGAGATATACAATCGTCTTCCATCATTGGCTATGGTCGGAGACATGATCATTATTGGTACCTCCGCATTATATTCCGGTAGGGCATAGCTCATCACTGACTTCTCCAGCATCCCTTCCGTGTTGATATTGAGCTGCTGCTCAAAGGCATAGCCACGATCCTTTCTGTACCTGCGTCCCGCATGCTCAAAATGCTGGGAGCGTAGGAAAAGGTCATTGACCAGTAGGCTAAAGATGATAGGGTTAAGGTTATCCTTAGCAATGTTTTGACGGAACTCCTGGCTGTTATAATCAGCCAGTTGATTTTGTCGATGACGAAGAAAAAGTTCACGATAGTAAGCGGCACCAATCATACCTCCTGATGCTCCTGTGATCAGCACGGTACTATTCATGAGGTTTCCGTTGATCACGCTATCCAATTGGGCCATTGCTGACATGGACCATAGAGCCGCCCGCTGACCACCCCCACTCACGCATAAAAATACGGCCTTCGGCTTGGGCGTATTTTGCTGTTGTTTCCAATTCTCCAGCACCTCCAGCGTCCGTGACTTATCTGCATTTATCTTCGAGGGACTACTACTGTTCTTGATGGATTGGAGATTGTATTCGGCTAGTTCAGTATTGTATTTTAGTCCTATAGCTTCAGCCGTACCTTCAAGGATTCCATTTTTGACAAGGAGATTAGCCAGTGCAAGTAGCATAATGGTGACAGCTAGAGCCCAAGACCTAAACCAGTACGATATAGCACCATTGAGCATGATCACTACCGTAAAAATGAGGATTGCGCTAGCGGCAGCCGGTATTTTAAAATAAGGACTGTCCATGAAGAACCCCAAAATGAGAATCAGCACAAGAATCAATACCTCAATGATCACCGAGTTGAAATGGTTTTGATCAAAGACTTTAAGCACCGCTTCTTTGTCCATGAATGTATCGAGTCCTTTGGTACTGAGTGGTCGTAGCTTGATATCGAGATAACTGTCCACTCTAAAGCGCTTGTCTCTTGACTCTCTAAGTTTATGAAGCGCATTGAGTCTGTTGAGCTTCACTTGCTTCAGCCGACGATCGACACTGCCAGCTAAAAACCTGAATATATCCTTATTGGTAAGGCTGAAGTACAGCAACAGGATGAAAATCATAAACCCAGAACCGGAAATAAACCCAGAAAGCATGAGCATCAGTTCAAACCATTGGGTATCCTCGTTGTGTATCTGAAACGAGACAATAGCAATCAAATAAGTCAGGAAAACCATCAGCGGTATGATGCTATTGTTGATACTGAACTTGACAAACGGCTTTTCGAGAATACCTACGAACGTGTATTTGTAGCCGTAGAGGATGTAGCAAGTGATGTGGAATGCAATCACCATACCCCCAAAGGATAGCCCCACCAGAAAGAAACTGGTAAAACCAACCGTATCGAGGTACTCAGGATCTAAGAAGAGATAGGGTACACCGAGTACTTTTCCGAAGTTCTGAGTAACAATCACCAGCAGCAGTGCCCACACCGCTACCAGTGCAATATTTTTACGAAGATGTAGCAGTACTAACTGTACTGGAAACGAGTAAATCAACCGCTCAACATTTCGGCTCATCAATGGGTTTTTAGGACTATTGGACTTATCGTAAAATAGCTAAATTACCTCAAAGACATAGCAAAACATGCATACCGACGAGCTTGAGCTAAGAACAAAAGATGGACTGACCCTAACGGGAAAAATATGGCGACCAGAGGGTGAGCCAAAAAAGATCATTTGTCTCGTACATGGGCATGGAGAGCACATTGGCCGCTATGAGCACTTTGCAGCGCACTTTGTAGAGTGTGGGATAGCCTTATTCGCGGTAGACCTAAGAGGACATGGTAAGTCGGAAGGTAAGCGTGGGCATGCACCGAGTTATGACCTGCTCATGTCAGATGTGGAAGAGCTTGTCAAAGCAGCCAGAGTGGAGTACAATGATACACCCATCATTCTTTACGGTCATAGTATGGGTGGCAATCTTGTTGCAGGCTTTATACTGCAGAATAACATGAAGGAGCTGGAAGCAGCAGTGCTTTCCAGTCCATGGCTGACGCTCGCCTTCGACCCACCAAGTGTTCAGGTCAAGTTGGCCAAATTCGTAAGAAAGTTGCTGCCTAGTTTCACCCAACACAGTAAATTGGATGTCCAGCTATTATCCAAGGATCCAGAGGTGATCAAAGCATATCAAGAGGATCCACTAGTTCATGATCTGGTCAGTCCTAGTCTATTCTTAAGTATCATCAAAGGTGGTCAAGACGCCCTGAGTAAAGCGAGCGAGCTGAAGCTTCCCACTTTGGTAATGCACGGAGATGATGATAAGATCACCTCGGCTGACAGTTCTGGTCGTTTTGCCAGAGATGCAGGCGCTGAGTACAAGTTGTGGAAAGGACTTAAGCACGAGCCACATAATGAACCGGAGCAAAAAGAAGTACTTACGTATGTGAGTGATTGGATACTAAAAAAATAGAGGACCCTTGGTGCCCTCTATTCCATTTGGTAATACGATTAAGGTTCTTAAAATGAACCTATTTTCAACGTCACGAAAAAATTCCACTTGTCAAAAGCTGATTCACTTGTTTGAACTAGCTCTAAGTCTTGTGTGAAGCGCTTACTGGCACCCAAGTCAATCCTGAAATTACGAGCTACATTGACTTCCAGAGCTGCACCCGGCTCAATGTACCAAAATACATCCTCGTCTATGAAGCCATTGATTGAATTGAAACCAGGTGAACCGAAGTTATTTTCCCAGTCCTCTTCATAACCCATCCAGCCCGCACCTGCTGAAACAGGAAATACCAGATGCACGACTTGATTGGAGAATATTATTGGCTCTAAGAACATACCGCCATATCCACCATAGACTACAACATCTGAGTTCAGCACATTGTCGATATCGTCAAATTTGGCAGTAGGGATGATGCCATGCCCTTCAAATCCAATGGCAAGGCTCCTATTGATAATCCACCCTCCTCTCAGACCAGCCAGCACCATAGCTTCATCTCGAAATGAGGTTGACTTAAAAGTTAGGGCACCAAACCCCCCACTATGTTGTGACCCACCAGCTATGGTCTTGATATCATCTCTGTTCCCATGCTTGTTTTTGTTCTTATTCTTCTTGGAATATGTCTTACTCGAACTGTAAACCCTGACCGTACCATACTCATCATCAAAAGTCTCTGAGACCACCACGTTTGGCTCAGAAACAGGCTCCACTCCCTGAGTGACATCTGCGGCCTCTTCTCTTTCCTCTTCAATGACCGGAGGATCATCTATTTCCTGCTCCGGGCCATAGACAGGAGCATCATTGATAAGTGAATCAAGATTCATCGTCTTCCTCTCATTGACGGCTGTAGAATCTGAAGACTGCTGTGCCCAACTTAATGTGGGAGAAAATGCGATCAAAATGAGGATTAGCAGTTTGTATGTGTGGTTTTTCATCCTGGCAATGTTTTGAGTTTTGGTGCTGCCAACTGACATTTCAATAGTCAATTTGGGCATTTTTAGTTTTAAAATTCATGCTAATGACAATAAGTGGCAATGATGGTTTCCAAAGTGCTCTAACTTTTTTTTAATCCCCCCCTTTTCTAGTCCTAAAAATTTAATTTTGCCGACCTAATAAGAATTTCTCGGACGTAGATTTTATGCAATCATTAAACACTGACTAGTTGAATGGTTGATGGCATTTTGATTCAAAGTCAAATCCGAAATTCTTATTTGGATCCCCGCTTTCGCGAGGATGACGGTTTCATTTGCACCCTGGGTTGAAACCCAGGGAATCATATTGATAAAATAAACGGTTTCCCCTATGGCGGAGTATAATTTCAGTGATGTAGAGCAAAAATGGCAGGCCTACTGGAAAGAAAATAAAACCTTCAAGACCAAAGAGGTTTCTGACAAGCCGAAGTACTATGTGCTTGATATGTTTCCTTATCCTTCAGGAGCGGGTTTGCACGTGGGGCATCCGCTTGGATACATCGCCACTGATATCGTGGCTCGTTACAAGCGACTCAAAGGCTTTAACGTACTGCATCCCATGGGATTCGACTCTTTCGGGCTACCTGCTGAGCAGTATGCCATCAAGACGGGTCAGCATCCGGCAGTTACCACTGATGCTAATATCAAGCGCTTCAAAGAGCAACTAAATATACTTGGCTTCTCCTATGACTGGGACAAAGAGCTACGAACCAGTGATCCGAGCTACTACAAGTGGACGCAGTGGATCTTCTTGAAGTTGTTTAACAGCTACTTTGACCTAACAGAAAAGAAAGCCAGGCCAATCTCAGAGCTGCCCATACCTGAAGGTCTTTCTAAGGAGGAAAAACGAGCTTTTATCGATGATCACCGATTGGCTTATCAGGATGAAATTGCGGTCAACTGGTGCCCTGCATTAGGCACAGTATTGGCCAATGAAGAGGTGATCGGTGGTGTGAGTGAGCGTGGTGGCTTCCCTGTGATTCGAAAGCCTATGAAGCAGTGGATGATGCGGATCACTTCCTACTGCGATCGGTTACTAGACGAGCTGGAGGATGTGGACTGGCCAGAGAGTATTAGACTATCACAAAAGAACTGGATAGGTAAGTCACTCGGTGCTGAGATCGCTTTCAAGACGGTCGATGGAGTTAATGAGGTGCGCGTCTTCAGTACCCGACCTGACACCATCTTTGGGGCTACCTATGTGGTCTTGTCTCCTGAGCATCCATTGGTAGATGCCATCACTACGCCTGATCAAAAAGAGGCAATTGATATCTATAAGGAAGAAGCCTCGAAGAAAAGTGACCTTGAACGTCAAGAGCTTGATAAGAGCAAAACGGGTGTTTTCACAGGTGGCCATGTCATCAACCCGATGACAGGCCAACAAGTACCCGCTTGGATTTCTGACTATGTATTGATCTCCTATGGCACGGGTGCGATCATGGCCGTACCGGCGCATGACGAGCGCGACTTTGAGTTCGCCACCAAATTCGGGCTACCGATCAAACAAGTCGTAAGTGCGGATGGTCGGGAAATCTCTGAATTAACAGAGGCACTTTCTGGTCATGGCCTTATCATCAACTCCGGTGATCGCTACAATGGCTTAGACAGTAAGGAGTTTATCAAAATTGCTATTGAGCAAATGGAGGCTGATGGCACAGGCAAAGGTGCCGTCAACTATAAACTAAGAGATTGGGTATTCACCCGCCAGCGCTATTGGGGTGAGCCAATACCCGTAATACACACTGAAGATGGTGAAGTGAAGGGTATCCCCGAATCGGAATTACCATTGGTATTGCCGGAGGTGGAGTCCTATCTGCCCGCTGAGGACGGCAGCAGTCCGCTAGCGCGAAATGAGGAATGGGTCAAGACAACCGATCCTGATACTGGCCGACCTGCCATGCGTGAAACGAACACTATGCCACAGTGGGCCGGCTCATGCTGGTATTACCTTAGATACCTCCAGCCTGATAATGAGATGGCATTAGGTGATCCAGAATCGATTAAGTACTGGTCACCCGTAGATCTTTATGTGGGTGGAGCTGAGCACGCAGTATTGCACTTGCTCTACGCTCGCTTCTGGCACAAGGTGCTTTTTGATCTAGGATATGTAAGTCATAGAGAGCCCTTCCAAAAATTGGTAAATCAGGGTATGATTCAGGGTAGATCCAACTTCGTGTATCGGATCAAAGACACCAATACCTTTGTAAGCTTTGGTCTTAAAGATAAATATGAGGTAACACCCATTCACGTAGATGTCAATCTAGTTGATAAGGATGTGCTTGATGTCGATGCGTTCAAGAACTCATCGCACGAGTATAAGACCGCCACTTTCGAATTGGAAGATGGTAAGTATGTCTGTGGTGCGGAAGTGGAGAAGATGTCTAAGTCCAAGCTCAATGTCGTGAGCCCAGATGATATCATCACCAAGTATGGTGCTGATACCCTACGTATGTATGAGATGTTCCTGGGACCACTTGAGCAAAATAAGCCTTGGAATACCAATGGAATTGATGGGGTCTTTAAGTTCATCAGAAAGTTCTGGCGGCTCTTTCATGATGGAGAAACCTTCGCTGTTTCAGATGAAAAGCCCTCGGCAGAAGAAATGAAGATTCTGCATAAGGCGATCAAGAAGACCCAAGATGATATTGAACGGCTATCGCTTAATACTTCGGTCAGTGGCTTTATGATCACGGTTAATGAGTTGAGCTCATTGAAATGCAATAAAAGAGCGGTACTTGAACCATTGACTATCTTGATTTCTCCGTTTGCTCCGCACTTAGCGGAAGAGCTCTGGTCACGTCTTGATCATGATGAGAGTATCTCAGAAGCTACAATGCCAACTTATGACGAACAGTTTCTTAAGGAGGATGCTTTCGAATATCCTGTAATGATTAATGGTAAGCTCAGAACTAAGATGACTTTTGGCGCTGACGTGCCTGCTAACGAAATTCAAGTAGCGGTACTCACATCTGAAATCGTCCTGAAGTGGACTGAGGGCAAAGCACCCAAGAAAGTGATTATAGTGCCCAAGAAGATTGTGAATATTGTGGTTTAGTAGCCCCTATGATCTAGGGACAATCCCAGCAAAGCAGAGCCTAAGCTCTCAATTATCCATTGCGACGGGTTTAAACCCGTCGCAATGGATAATTGATCTTACTATATTGTCTTAAACAATGTTATTGCCATGCCTTATCTCAAAATCTGGCTCCACATAGTTTGGTCTACCAAGAATAGAGAGCCCTTGCTAGAAAAACCTATTCGTCAAAGGATTTTCGATCACATCAGGGAGAATGCAAAGGAGAAAGGTATCTACATTGATCATATCAATGGACATAATGATCACGTGCATTGTCTTGTTTCTTTGATGGCGGATCAAACAGTCGCCAAAATCGTCCAGTTAATCAAAGGGGAGTCCTCACACTGGGTAAATCAGAATCAAATAACCTCTAGGCCATTTGGCTGGCAGACAGAATATTTTGCCATGTCCGTGAGTCAATCGCAAGTAGATCGAGTGAGGGCGTATATAAGAAATCAAGAGTCTCATCACAGAGAAGTCAGCTTTGCGGAAGAATATGAACTCATGATGGACAAATATGGATTTGAGAAAATGAGTGGCTAAAGCCAGATACAACCCATCCATTGCGACGGGTTTAAACCCGTCGCAATGGATGGGTTCAGCACAAGTTTCCTCTTAAGAATACTAGTTGTTACCCTCTTCTTCTAATTCCGATAGGTCAGCGTTCTTATCTTTTTTCTTCTTTTTGTCCTTCTTGAACTTACCAAGGCCAAATTTCTTTTTAGTGGAGGTGGTATCTGATTCCGATAGGTTCTCGCCGATATCCTGTCCTTCCTCCTCTAACTCAGGCTCTGGATCGGGCGTATCATCAATGAAAAGCTCGCCAAAGTACTTGTTGTAATACTCCTGATCTACATTGAAGTTGTCGGCTGGATCGTACTTAAACCTGTACTTCTGCTCTTTTTCTTCCTCCTGAAGCGCAACCGGCAGCTCATCAGTGATGCCAAGTGAATCACCCTCCACAAAGTCTTCCGCTACAAACTCTCCCTCCTCCACTATCACACTATCTTCCTGAGGTGGAGCGAGTACATTCTCCATGGGAGCCGTTTTTAGCTTGTAATTCTTCACCATCAACCATTCCTTTTTGGCTATGCCATGCTTATCCTTTCTTACCCAAGGCTGCTCTTTTGGGATAGAGTCGCCCTCGAACGGCGAGTAATAAGCCAAGCGGATAGAATCATCAAGAATGTAGGTACTCTGAAATGCAGGGCAAATCACCTTGTCAGTACAAGCCTGAAAGAGGAAAGCGGTGAGGACGGTGATATAAACTAGTTTCTGCATTTACCCGAGAAGGGGCATCAGGTTTTTGCCCCTCAAAATTGAAGATTTAGTTCCGCAATTGCACTGTGATTGCCAATATTGTTTGGCTTGAATACATTGGAGTTGGTTGAGTCATATCAGACCTTAGAAAAGTAACACTAATCTTCAAGCATCGATTTTACGCCGGGGTAGATAATATCTGCCCATAGCGTGTACATCTTACCAGAAGGGTGCAGCCCGTCACTTGCGTTGAGTTCATCCACCCCCAATGCCGTCTTAGAAACGGGAGTAATGTCAAAATATTGGATGCCATAGCGCTGTGTAATGGCCTTGTTGGCTATATTGAACTCATCCACTCCATCTCCTATTTTCTTTGGGTCATTACCTTGTCCATAAGGAGTCACGCCATAGTCAGGGATAGATACTACAAATACTTTGTCTTTATCTCCACCTGCAAAGCTTATGGCGGTATTGAGCAGCTCCTCGAACTCAGCATTGTACTCCTCTAGCGAGTAGCCACGATATTGATTATTCACGCCAATCAGCAGCGACACCATATCGTAAGTACCAGTTAAGGCTTCTTTCTCAATTCCCGCTTTGAGTTCATCGGTAGTCCAGCCAGTCGTAGCGATGATCTTGGGATCTGCTATCTCAATGCCTGCTTCATTGAGTCGTTTGGTCAATTGTACTGGCCAGCGGTCTTTTTCTGCTACGGCCTCTCCTATCGTGTAGGAGTCGCCTAGCGCCAAATAGGTAAGTTCTGAAGTGGCCGATGTTTCCATATTTTGCTCCTTATCTGTCGCCTGGCATGCTCCAAGGGCCATCACCACCAACAACAATAATCTTATCATAATACACCTGTTTGAGGTCAATTTACAACATTTAGGGCAACCTGAAATGAGCTTTACGAGAGCGGTGGTTGAGGGCATCATCCGCAAAATGTTGGTTGGGACAAGCGTGGCGTATGAGTAACTGCCATTCACAACAAAGTATCACTTGGTAAAAAGATCATCCCATTGCTATAGCAACGGTATCCAAGCCTCCTCCTCAGAGTCAGGATGGTCTGCACCTAGATATTTCTCTCCCATCACTTCAAAGTGTGGTTTGTCAGCCAGTCGAAAGTCAGACTGAGGCAGCCATGTGCCGTAGATGTGTAGGGCTGCAGCTGGGAAGGTGCTGGTTGGTGCTTGATCAGACAAAGGATGCCTGGTTTAAAGTGGATTAATTAGCCAGTCATTTATTGCCTCTAAATACTCCGGGATAGAAAGACGGTCAACTTGATTACTCTTAAAACCTTCCTTGGTTTTTCTATTATAGAGCTCCGCATTGAATTCGTTGAACTCATCCCAAATCATGCTCGGCCCTTGGATATCAGTAAATCCATTTTCCACAAACCAATTTCTCACCTCTTCTACAAGCTGTTCTGCATCGTTCTTGTGAGGTTTACAATCAGCAAAAGAAATATCAGAAATTGCACTTTTGAGACTGTATGCCTCATCTTCTAAAATTAGCATCGTCTTGTTTCGATATTTCACATCATCATGAAATTGAAACACACCATAATCAAGACCAAGTTCGAAAGGCATGTTCATCCTAAATGTCTCCTTGGCTTTTTTTGACTTGTTTCTCGAAAGATCATGAATGCTATACTTAGACTCTAGAATGATTTCTAAGATCTTGTTCAACCGAATATCAGCAGAATTAAATTTTTCTGAGGCTATTCGAGGCTGCAGACCAACCTTTCTTGCGACAAAAAGAAGAATCCTTAAGAGGGGTTTAAATTCATCGTCGAATGGACAATTGATGAATACATTAGTTTCAAACTCAGCTGTACGCTGTATACTCACTTCACTTTAGCCTTTTCCCACTTCTGAACCGTGCCGTCAGCCTTGTGCACAACTATATCATTGCCAGATTTCCTCAGAGACTGGGCACTTTTAAGGGCGGAATCCTTATTCGGAAACAGCGCCTTTGCGCGCTTCGCACCCTCAGCTTTTACAGCCCATCCCGTCCCTCTCTTTATGATATGTATTCTTGCCATATACTAAAACCTCTAAAAGTAAATTATTAATTCCTAACGAAAATAATAGCCAAGATATCCGATTATTCTGCTACTAATCTTCAATTATTCCTCTAAGAACTTCCCTATGCTTCTTAGGTAATCCAGCAACAATTAGCTCATACGAGTGATCTATCCATTCTTTGAGTAGCCTATCACCAACACTACCATCCATTTCCACAGTATTCCAGTGTTGTTTGTTCATATGATAGCCCGGCTGCACTGCGTCATATGTCTCGCGCAGGGCTATGGCTCTCTCGGGATCACATTTGAGATTGATACTTGCAAACAGGTCAACATCGGTCAAGGCAAAAATCTTATTCATCACCTTGAACACAAGTACCCTATCGTCAAACGGAAAATGCTCGGTCACTCCAGCCTTAGCCATGCAGTAGTCTCTATATTCTTCTATGTTCATTTGATATACTTGATTGGTTCCTGAAGTCAATTTAGAGATTTTCAGGGGAGAACTTCAAGAGGATATAGAGAGGTCTTTTCTTAAGAAAAAGGTCTCCATGATTTTGGAGGCTTGATCAAAAGCAAGGAAGCCAAGGTTCGGAACCTTGGCTTCCTTTTCATTCGAAACCTTAGTATTATCAAAAACTCCCAGGTTTTGGTAGATGGGAACGCTTTACCAAAGCACTCCAGCGTAGTGTTTCCTGACTTGATTCCTTACATCCTATTCACCCAGCGGACCACCATCACGATCACTGCGAACAGGAACATCAATATGGAAATCTTGTTGATGCCATGCATCATTTTCAGGTTGATGTTGGTCTTACGGTTAGGATCTTTTTTACGGAAGAAATAGCCCAACACCTCGCTGAAGTTGAAGTAGTGAGCAGCTGTGCGCTTATCCTCTTGCTCTACCGTCTGATCTTTTTGCTCTTCACCCATTGCTCTATTCGTTTTCTGCCTGTATCGGCTTCATCCAATTCCCATCTTCCCTGATCAACTCGATCAGCTCATCTACTGCATGCTCTGATGGCACGGAGCGTTTCACTACATTTTGTCCTCTATACAAGGTGATTTTTCCCTTACCAGAACCGACATATCCATAATCCGCATCCGCCATCTCACCAGGCCCATTGACTATACAGCCCATAATACCAATTTTCACTCCTTTGAGGTGATCAGTACGCTTCCTTATCTTGGCAGTAGTCTCCTGCAGATCAAACAACGTTCGCCCACAAGATGGACATGAGATGTACTCCGTCTTAGTCATTCGGGTACGGGCCGCCTGAAGTATTCCAAAAGCGGTGCTGTTGTAACTCTTGATCGTCTCTAGCTGATGTTCCTTACTCTCAAACGACAGCTTCTCCAGACTTAGCATCGCTCCGTCACCCATGCCGTCGATCAGCAATCCTCCAATGTCTGTACTAGCGTAAATCTGAAGCTCATCGTCACTCAGACCTTCATAACTACGCTTGATAACCACCGGCACGTTGATGCCTTGCTCTATCAACTCAAAAATGAACCTTCGGAGTTCTGCATAGCCATGCACATTGTCCGATTGGATGATGAGTACGGCAGTTTCATCCTTTTGAACAGCGGCTGACAGTTCTTCACTCCACTCTTCAATTGAAGCTAGAATAAAATTCTGTTCGGCATGACCTCCATTGGTAGAGAGATACTCTCCTACCGGAAATAATGGATAAGCAGTAGCTGGTCTATCAGCTAGCCATATATTAGCATCCATGATCTCTCGTACGCCATTAGGCAGCATAAATGGCGAGGGCGTCTGACCTGTGTAGATATAATCACAGCCAAGATCATTCATACTCCACTTATCGAGAGCGGATAAATAAAAATGTCCAACACCCTTCAGGTCTTTCATTTCAAGGTCAGCCAACCCGCTGATGTCGGCGATCACTCTCGGTACATTGTCCTTGCCAAAGTTTCCTGTCTCACGCGTCGATCTTCTTCGATAAGAGAATGGGTCAATCGGAATATTCGTCAATGGCTTGATCTCAGCATGGCCATCACGATCATTGTAACGATCAACCATGGTCTGAGCAACCGGTGCTTCTAGTTCTGGCTCCTCTGTCAGTGACACGCGAACAGTATCCCCAAGTCCATCTTCGAGCAAAGTACCTATACCCACCGCTGATTTGATACGGCCATCTTCACCTTCTCCTGCCTCGGTCACACCAAGATGGAGCGGATAAGGCTGCAGCCCTTCTTCATCCAGCTTCTGTACCAGGAGACGGTAAGCTTGCACCATCACTTGCGTGTTGCTGGCCTTCATACTCAGCACTATGTCATAATAGTCGAACTCTTCGCAAATTCGCAGGAATTCCAATGCTGACTCCACCATTCCGATAGGTGTATCGCCATATCTACTTAGTATCCTATCGGAAAGTGAGCCGTGGTTAGTTCCGATGCGCATGGCCGTCTCGTACTCCTTACAGATCTTGACTAGTGGAATAAACTTTTCGCGGATGCGCTCCAGTTCAGCAGCATAAGAATCATCGGTATACTCGATGACCTCAAATTTCTTTTTGTCAGCGTAGTTGCCAGGGTTGACCCTGACCTTCTCCACTATCTTGGCTGCTAATTCTGCTGCGTTGGGCGTGAAATGGATATCAGCGATGAGTGGCACAGTGTAGCCCCTCTTCCTAAGCTGTTTTCTGATTTCCTCCAGGTTTTGTGCCTCCTTGAGGCTAGGCGCGGTGATCCTGACATACTCGCACCCTGCCTTCACCATCCTGATCACCTGCTCAACTGAGCCCATGGTATCCATGGTATCGACTGTCGTCATCGACTGCACTCTGATCGGATGATCTCCACCCATCGGTACACCTCCAATGTCTACCACGCGCGTCTTGCGGCGTGAGTAGCTCGTCATACTGTTGCAGTAGTTTACTTTGGAGAGAAGATCGAGATCGGCAGTGCTCATTATCGCTGTTTAGCTATCGCAAAAATAACCCGTAGGTAAGCAAATTGTTGCTGGTGATTGAGATTCTTCTCTATAAGTCACCCAACTGCGGACGAATAACAATCTCCTCCACTACTGAAGTCACTGACATGCTGTTAGCAGAGAAGACTGCCTCGGCCACATCATCCGCCTTCATCAACCTTTCTTCGGGTACGTCCACCCCTTCCCAACTGGCCGTATAAGTGGCTCCTGGAAGAATTGCTGTCACACGAATATCATGTGGCTTCATCTCTTCACGAAGGACCTTACTCATGCCGTACATCGCGAACTTGGATATACTGTATGAGCCCCCATTGGCATAGGCGATGATGCTGGCGATGGAACACATGTTAAAGATATGGCCAGACTTTCGGGACTTCATTTCCGGTAGGAGTGCGCGAGTGAGGTGGTAGGCACTGTAGAGATTGGTCTCTATCATCTTTTCTAAGGCTCCATCCTCCTCCTGATGTACCTCTCCTGGGATGAACACGCCCGTGTTGTTGACCAACACATCCACCGGCTGGGACAGTTGCTTGACAAAATCAGCAAAGGCCAGCACCTCTGATTTTACCGATAGGTCAGCCTTGAAAACATGAAGTGTGGACTGAGGGTAGCTCGACTCAAGCTCAGACTTGAGCTGTGAAAGATCAGCGTCATTTCTACTACAAGTCACCGCGTCAAAACCATGGGCCATGAAACGAGCGATGATTGCACGACCTATCCCTTTGGTACCACCCGAAACGACAATCAGTTTGTTATGCATGGATGAAATCTATTCTAGTGAATATTTATTATTTTGGCCAAAAGTAAGGAATAAGCGACCTATTTGTACTGATGTGACGTTACTATCAGGTGAATTAGAAGCGAGGGGTGTGTATGAAAAGTATTGGTAAATACATGATGTTTATTGGGTCGCTCTTTGCCAGGCGCGAAACCCTCAAAACCTACAGCAAGCTTACGATCGATGAGTGTATCAAGATAGGGTATGACTCGCTCTTTATCATCGCCATCGTGTCCACCTTTATGGGTGCGGTGACTACCCTTCAGACCGCTTACAATCTGGTTAGTCCTTTTATTCCTGACTATGTGATCTCGCTAGTGGTTCGTGACATGACCATATTGGAAATGTCACCGACGATCATGGCCATTGTATTTGCTGGAAAGGTAGGATCGAACATTGCCGGAGAACTCGGAACGATGAGGATCACCGAGCAAATCGATGCACTCGAGGTGATGGGTATTAACTCTGCTTCTTATCTGGTACTGCCTAAAGTGGTGGCGTCACTGATCATGTATCCTATGTTGGTAGTGATCTCCGCCTTCCTATGTATACTAGGTGGCTACCTAGCGGGAACGCTCAGCGGGGTAATCACAGGCGCGGAGTATACGTATGGCTTGAGGTTTGAATTTATTCCTTTCACTGTTCAGTTTGCCTTAACCAAATCAATTGTCTTTGCTTATCTAGTCACTTCCATCTCTGCCTATAAAGGCTTTTATACAAGCGGTGGTGCTCTTCAAGTAGGACAAGCCTCTACGAGTGCAGTAACCAACAGCTGTATAGCTATACTGGTCGCCGACTATCTACTCGCCCAAATTATGCTGTGACCTATGATTGAGCTGAATCAAATCAACAAATCATTTGACAGTAAGCAGATTCTATTTGATATCTCTGGCAAGTTTGAGAAAGGAAAGACCAATCTCATCATCGGTGCTAGTGGTACAGGAAAGAGTGTGCTCCTTAAGAGTATGGTCGGCCTGGTACAGCCAGATAGTGGAGAGGTGTACTACGACGGTCGTGACTTCACCAATGGTGGAAAGCGCCTCAAGACGGATGTGCGAAGAGAGATAGGGATGCTCTTCCAAGGTGGAGCATTATTTGACTCAAAAACTGTCGAGGAAAACGTAAAGTTTCCACTCGACATGCTCACGAAAATGCGCAAAGATGAGAAACTTGATCGCGTGAACACCTGTCTGAAAATGGTGGGTCTAGAAAATGTCAATACAAAAATGCCTTCAGAAATAAGTGGGGGTATGAAAAAGCGCGTGGGTATTGCTCGTGCGATTGTCAACAATTCTCGATACTTGTACTGTGATGAGCCGAACTCAGGCCTTGATCCGCAGACTTCAATACTCATTGATAATCTAATAAAGGACATTACCAAAGAACTTGACATCACCACGATAGTCGTCACACACGATATGAACTCCGTAATGGAAATCGGGGAGTTCGTGATGTTCTTATACAAAGGGAAAAAGCTCTGGGAAGGAAACAATGAGACCATCTTCGACTGTGGTGTTCAGGAACTGGAAGACTTTATCTTCGCTAACAACTTAATGCGAACTGTTAGGAAGAACCGTTAACTGTTATTTTGGTCTTTATCTTTTTATTTACTTTCTTGCATACACCAAACAGTATGTTATGAATAGGTATTTTACCTACTTTATTCTTCTTGGCAGTATTAGCACCCTTTCTTTTTACGGCATGCAAGATGCTATCGGTGTGATGTACTCCAGTCCATTAGAGCAACAGAACTTCGGATCTTTCTTCTTACAGATGTCGATGATCGTCATTGCAATTGGCATGTTCTTTCAATGGATAGTTCCGCTAAAGATGTCGATGATCAAAATCGATATCTATGGGCCAGGTCTGGTGATGTTATCTGCTGTCATAGTGGGGCACATCTACAGCCATAATCTCAAGACGGATGAGTTCCTCTATTACTTCATTCTCACCCATCTGATCACGATGTATGTGGCCCTTTCTGCTGGACGTCAGCTGATAGCTCTAATAAAAAAAGGAGCTATCAACGTACACGGTGCTGCCATATGCGTAATCGGTCTCGTCTTGGGTTCCGCAATTACCTATTCGCTGCACTTCTTTGTTACGGGTCAGTTCTTATTAGTGGGTATATGGCATATTTACTTGGCATTACTGCTAAGCAACCTGGCGATTTTCTTTTCTGGTCACCTCTTCAATACAGATCAACTTTCCAGACCAGCTTAGAACAGCGCGGTTACTTGCATCCTACCAATATTTACTAGGTTTTGATTTGGTGACTTTCGCCCTTCATATCCGAGTGACATTTGAAGTCCTTTGAGTATACGCTGCTGCCATTGAAGACTCCATGTATAGTTGGTGCCGGGTCTCAGCGCTTCCAGCAGCTCATAGCCGATGGGGCTATTCTCCTCACCTTCGAAATTGATATCGACCACTCTGAACACAGCAGAAACCGTTCGATCAATTGCCTTGGCCCATCTCAGCTCTCCTTTCAATTCATTGATATTCGAAAACTCACCAGCACTTTCCGACCCGACGCTGTTTCTATTTCTTAACTCATAGCTTCCCAGCAAGCGAAACTCAGGAGACGGCTGCCAGGTGAGTTGCGGTGATATTTTATTAAAGTCAATCAAGTAATTGCGATTATCCTGGACATCAGAAGCGTTTTGTCTATCACCCATCTCATACCCTAATTGAAGCGTGAACTCCCGCCTGACATTCAATCTGGAGTTCAGTTTCCATGTATTGAGGTTACGGCTTTCAATCCCACTGGTAAGCAGCTGGCGATTACCCAACTGGCTGTATCCTGCCTCTATTCCGAACCTTGGGTTTCCTCGGTTGATAAAGAAGGTCGTGCGTAGATTTTCTCGATTGGAGAGAAGGTTTTCATCGTTGATACTTCCAAACGGATTGTATCTATTCTCGTCCGCATCGTCCGTTACTTTACGGTCGCGTGAGATGAAGGTCACATTGGATAGATATCCCAACAGTGACTTGATCCCACCTTGTTTCTTCCATGCACGAGGAGCATCGAGGCTTACCCGCATATTAAATATGTTGTTGTAGGCGGTGACATATTCGTCAGTCGGCACGAAAACTTTGATGTAGTTACGCTCGTCAGGATTTACCGCTAGGTAGAACTCTGTAAGGTCTTGGGTGCCATCTCCATTATCATCACGCCAGGTATGCGTACCCTCGCCATTCGCTACTGGAACAAATATAAATTCACGGCGGAGCTCCCTGCTGTTGGCCAGCGCATAAGTCAGTTCGGAGGAGAGAAGTCGATCCAGAAATCGACCCGACCAATCTAGCCTACCCATGGTCGTGATCTCATCCTCTAAATCGGGATTGAGTAAATTTTCTAATTCCCGGTAGGTGAAGTTGTATGAGACGCGCTGACGTTGATTGAAGATATACTTACCCGAGAGCATCAAGGTACGGCTGTCATTTTGGGGTACCAAGTCACCCTCTACAGGCAATTGGTCCTCTCGCTGCGCATATGAAATTCTCCATTGGTTCTTAGAGCTATCAGAGGATGTCAAATAGACCATGTGCTCACGAAAGTTCATCGCCGTACGGAATATGGAATCAGTGGCTTGTTGGAAAACCTCATTGCGATCGACGCTGTAGAGATAGCCGGGAGTGACGATACGGGTTTTGAGGTAAGTGTCAGCTGTCCAGCGCGACCACATCGATCCGACATCTGCTTGCTGGCTATTGAGCAAAAACATGTCTGACTTGTGATACAAAGGCCCAAGCGACTGCCCAAGGTTGAAGTAGTGCTGCGTCCCTGAGAAAAGGTCGTCCTTCTGTCTCGTAACCAAGCGGTAATCCACAAAGTGATCTTCATCCTTTCTGAGCCCAAGCCCCGCAGTGAATATGCGCTCATTTACAAACGGTATAGAATCTACGGCCGAGTAACTCCAGTCTCTGTCAAACTCAATGTATCGAAATCGATCTATTGGCTTGAAGTATTGATCGTTGTACTCATAACTCACCTCCCCAGAAAGCTCGTAGGACTCCCCTACCGGTAAATCAGCAACGCCATAGCCTGACTTCATACCAAAGCCTTTGTTGTCTTCATTGTCGATGGTTGCAAAGAGATTCTTGTCTTGATTGGAGAATGCCAAGTCGGTAAAGACTCGCTGATATTGATCGATTTGATAAACGACCTGATTGTTCCACATCTGTCGCTGGTTAGGAGTGGGAATGATGGTGATGGGCAAGAAATTTCCTTGCGGTATTCCGTTGATGGGTGCCACCCATTCAAATATCCGTCCATTGATTCCAGACTCAATGGTTCTATAGTCGCCGTTGTTTTGTCCCACTTCAGAAAAAGTAACCGTGAACACCGCAGCGTCTGGGTCGGTAGAATAGATGTAATATTCAATCGACTGATCATCAACCAAAGTATCTCTTCGTGCGTAAAGCACCCTATCGGGGGAATATCCGACGCTATCAATCCCTGAAATAGCCGCCAAGGTGGCCTGGTCTCCTGCCTCACTCAGGATCTGCTTATCCTCATTTGTGAGGGTAAAAGCCAGTGGTTGATTCCGATTATCCTTCTCTCTATAAAACTCAGAAGTCAAAGACAGCTTATCCCACTGTTGATCATGTCTGACGCCAAGGATACTGCGGCTGTAGTTTTGATCTGAGTATTCGTAATCAATCCTGATTCGAGAGAATTTGGTGATGAGTACGTTGGGGTTGAAGGTGACCTCTGCCTGATTATAATCGATGATATAGTCTCGATCAAAGCCACGCTGTAGTTGCTTGCCGTCCAGAAAAACTCGTTCAGAATTGGCCATGACTATCACAAATCGCTCATCATTAGGCCCTCTGACCCGATAAGGGCCCTGCACACCCTCTATAGGCTCAATCTGAATGGATGCGAACTGCCCTTTGGCGACAGAAGCTGCTAAGCTCGTTTTGGCTACTCCTCCAGCGGAGTTATAGTTGACAGTTGCCTTACCTCCCTGAACGTTCTTATAGTACCTGAGGAAATAGGAATCCCGATTGCTAAGCACAACATCACCAGCCGTTAGGTCAAACTTCTCATTATAAAGGCGGATATAGACATTATCGAAATCACGGATTTGCTGGGTGTTGCCCTCTGGCTGGAAAGGAATATTCTGATCAGCGATTACAGCCTGGATATTGACATCATCAGTGATTTTTCCATCTAATTGCAGGTTTAATGATGAGTTCACAAAGACATTTTGCGTATTACCAAAGGAAACTGACCTGCTAATCGCTCCCATCTTTTGGAGATTATCAGTGGCAAAAAGTGATTCATCTGGGATCGCGTTTGTCTCTACTTCCTGCGCGGACTTGGCCTCCTCGTAGCTACTAATATCTTCAAAGTACTCTTCCCGATCTCGAGAGGCGAAAGTATCCCCTACCTGAATGGGGAACGCCCGATAGCAAACTTCAGCTGCTGAATTGACCTCTGTCGAAAATTCTAATGTTCTGCTCGCTCTATCATATGAATAGGCTAGTAGTGGGGTAATCACTATAGTCTTTGGATCCATGAGCACGGTATCCAGCTTGACTGATGTGGTACCTACCGGAATATCAATGCATCGCCGTGATGACTGTGATAAGCTCAAATGAATCGTCAAACCCGAGCAGATCAGGATAAGTGCTATTATCCTGAAAAAACTCATCCGTGGAAAAGTGGGAGCTCTATGATAAATGTGGTACCGATTCCTTCCTCAGTGGTGAAGCCTATGCTTCCGCCAGCGTGTTCTATTCCACGTTTTGCAATAGCCAAACCAAGTCCACTACCACTGGTCTTAGTACTGAAGTTGGGAACAAAAATCTTACTCTGGTTTCCATCAGCTATTCCCTGTCCATTATCTGAAATTTCGATGATTGCTCGATCATTTTTACTAGACAGGGAAACGCCTATTTCAGGACTCTTGTCGTCAACTATGGACTGTATACCGTTTAGAATAACATTGTTGAGAATCCTTCCCAACAGTTTTTCGTCAGCGAAGACACAAAGTTGCTCTTGTGGTACATCGGACTTGATATCACATTTTTCATGAAACAGCTGGACCGCATTTCTGACCACTGCGGTCAGGTCTGTCTTCTGATTTACCGGTAGGGGCATCTTGGCAAATGCAGAGAAAGAAGTGGCTATATCGCTCAGTGTATCAATTTGATGGAGTACCGTCTTAATGGGCTTATCGGCCTTTGCTGCATTCTCTTCACTTTGATCAGCGAGTGCTCGCTGAAGCTGCTGTAATGTCAGCTTCATCGGTGTTAGCGGATTCTTAATCTCATGCGCCACCTGCTTAGCCATTTCCCGCCAAGCCATTTCTTTCTCATTTTGTGCTAAGGACTCCTTACTTCTTTCCAAGTTGACCAACATACGATTGTACTCCTCTACCAAAACGCCAATTTCGTCATTTGATTTCCAGTCTATCGGTTGGTTTTTGTCCTCCAGGCGCGTTTTTGATAATTTCTGTGCAATCAGATTGAGTGGTCGAGTCAAAAAAGAGGTCGCGAGGTTTACGAAAACCAAAGAAATCAGAAATATAAAGGTGAAGATGTTGAGCAAGCTTGTGAAAACATCAAGTTGTTCATTCCTCAGGTTATTCGTGGACTCAAAAAATGGAATACTCAAGGTACCCAAAAGGCGTCCATTGGTATCAGACCTCAAGGCGTGATAGGTGGATCTATAGTTAAGGTCGCCGATACGCTCGTCAAATGTCAGTGACTCCTTCTCCCCCGCCACGATCTGGTACAGCGCTTGTGGATTGATATATTTGGACTTCAAGTTCGTATCAAAAATACGCTGCTGACTTGATACAATTAGTCTTCCCTCTGCATCAAATAGGTTTATGTCACTTTGTGCGTATCGTGAAATTTCACTTACTAATTGTGATAGCTGAATGCGATTAACGCTACCAGAAAAATACCTTTCCAACTCAGCAAGAACGTGCTGATTAATGTTATCCGCCTTCTCTCGATAGGTAGTATCGAGCTCTTCTCTATAGGACTCATTGATCGTATTGAGCACCACAATGGAGGTGATAAATAGCGGCAGAAAAAAGGCCAGGCTGAGGTAAATCTGTAAACGTGTGGCAAAGTTGAATTCGACCTCCTGGTACCTTACCTTGATAGCATCAGCGGCAGTAAGCACAGCAATAAGCAATACAAGGCACATGAAAATGAAAGAGAAGTTTGCCAATATATCTTTGCTAGCGTACTTGTCGCTACTGATGACATAAACCTTACCATCACCACCTTGCACCGCGAGGTGGTGCATTGCCTCATCTTCTTCGCCGTGAGTGAAAATTTTTGAACTGTCAAAAGAGGACGGATCAAACTCAGAGATATAGTTGTAGTTGCCGGCTTCAAATATCAGTTTCCGATCTCTATAGAGTGCATAATTAAAATCCGGCTGTGGGGTAAATACAAACTTTTGATCTATTAACAACTCTGGATACAGGCTGCTGGGAATAAACCTTTTTAGCCTGAGTTCAAGTACAATGTGTCCCAAAAAGGTCTCATATCTCGTCATTGGTACTACCACATAATATCTATACAAACCATTGAGGGATAAGTCATTTACAAAGGCGATACCCCCGTACTCAGTCTGATGATCCTCTAAAAACTTAGGGCTTAAGTAATTCTCAAAGTCATCGACCTCTCCAGGATTCATTGAACCTCCTTCACTATCGAAGTAAAGCACATTCACATCGTATTTATCAAAATACTCGTTGAGGTGCTGCTGTCGTAGTTGGTAGGAGACCTGTGTCGTCAGGAGGCGGGGGTTCAGAAAACGACTCTTGATCTGCACATCGTTCTGAATATCGGTGATCATTTCCGATAGGAGATATTCACCTAATACATCATTCTCAATAAGTAGCTGATTAGCAAATTTTTGCTTTGCTACCAAGGTCTTGTTCTCTTCAGCCTTATATAGAAAAGACGCCATCAATAATGCACTAATCAATGCGCTAGAGAAAAAGTAAAGGAATGTATTGTAGCGAATCTTGGATAGCGTGAAAACCCAATTCACTGCTATCGTCACTGCCATAAAAACCGCATGTCCTCCAATGATAACCCACCAAAGTGGATTGTCAGCTAAAATGGCGTAGAGCAGATATAGCGGAAAGGCTATGATAACATAGTTTATCCACCCCAGTTCGATTGACTTAAAGATCCGTGTTGTCTGCTGGTGAATGATAAAGTAGATGACCCCAAATAACAGCAAAGTGAAATAGGCGATCACTCTATTTGCGTCAAATGAAATGCTCTGAGATATGTCAAGTGCAATCTGAGAATGAAGGGATATATTTTCAACCAACCAGAAATGTCTAGTTATAAGCAATAGTGATATGGAGAACATTGTAAATGCGACGGCCCACTTTATGACCTTGTGCGACTTCTTGAGCATATTTTCCACTCTGGCGTTAGGGAAATGAATGAGTATAAACCAGCACAGAAAGGCACAGAACAATAGGTTGATCGCCAAAGCTCCTATGGAAGAGTTGAAAACAGAGCTATAGTAGAATCTAGCGTCAAAGATGCTAATTGACCAGACCGAGCCAGGTAAATCAAAAAACAAGAGTGCTCCTTTGATGATAAGAAATGAAAGCGAAATGGCTAGCATACCGGAGACAAAGCCAAATCGATAATTCAGGTAGCAACCCAATTGATAAGTCGCATAAAAGAGGAACAACAGGCCTATGATAAATACGCCAAAGCTGATGTAGACCAGCTCAACAGATAGATAGCGATAGTTTTCAGGGAAGTCGACTCTAAACAATTCATCACCTTCGAGGGTGACAGGCACTCCATCTAACGCCTTAGCTAATTGTATTCCTTCCGGAATGATGCTTTCATTCACCCCACTTTGAATGTACTTGTTCTGAACCTCATAGGTTCGTTCCAGAACTATGATAGAGAAAAGTTCAGCCTTTATATTCCTGCTGCTGAGTGACCTCCTTGTAGAAAGGAAAGTGCCATCCTCGGTCTCAATGAGCTTGGTCGTATAATCACCTAACAACTGATTGTAAGTGGGAATCAAATCATTAGATGACCAACTCTTCAACTGACCATTTACAAAAATGAAAGTTGGGTAATCATTCTTCTGATCGTCCGGCACTTTGTACGATCCCTCTGAGAAATTGCTGAGAGCTGTCTCTATGTAGACGGCTTGCTTGCTGGTCACAGTTGCCAATCGCTCCTGTATGTCATTCAGCGCTAGCTGCTGACCATCAGCTATGATGCCCTCAAAGCTGTAGGTCAGCCACGATAGTAGGAAGCATCCTATTGAAATTATTGAATAATTCTGAAAATGATGATTGGGCAACTTCGAAGGCTTTATTCCGAAGATAGCAAAAATTATACCTTAGATATCGCTATTGCTGATACTTGAACCTCCCAAAGACGTGGAGATAAACAATTCGAGAATACCGAAAGAGTAAGGGCGTGAGAAGGATGACTATTGAAAATATGATGGTTGCGTAAACCCAGATATCAGGATTGTCGAATAAATAAAAAACAACCGTCCCAACAACCAAGAACAGTGCTACGGAAAAAGCATAATTCACATACATCGCACCGTAATAGAACCCTGGCTCTGGTTCGAACCTCAACTGGCAGTGAGGACAATGTTCATGCATCTTGTCAAAGTTTCGCAAGTTGTATGCACGAAACTTGAACATGTCTCCTTCGCTACAGCGTGGACACTTTCCGCTTAATACGGCCTTTAACTTCGATTTCTCGGGCATGAACTTTACTCTTACGGTACCAAAAGTATGCTGCGGTACCAATTAACACATAGGGGGCAAAAAAAAGATACATAATCCCAAAGTTGATGCCGGCTGCTATACCTGCCTCACCATTGCTTACATTATTTTCCAAAGTTGTACGACACATTGCACACTGAGCCAATGACTCAGTCAGCGTCAATATCGAAAGTACAAACATGACTATAATGTGTTTCATAGCTGTATTAGCTTAGGCTACAAAGTTAATTAATGGGTGACACTCTATTGGTAGTATGGACTGATGAATAAATAAGCCATCACTCCTGTTATTGAAACATAAAGCCATATTGGAAAAGTGAACTTCACTACCTTTTTGTGCTTCTCTATTTTATCTGTCAGTGAATAGTAAAAGGCAAATAATACAAATGGCACAACGACAATTGACAGCATTATATGACTCAGCAGCACTATTAGATAAACACTTCGCATAACTCCTACTGCGGCTAGCTCTTCTTCACTAACTACCCCATCGCCGCTGGTATCTCCAAAGACGGTAGAATCAATAGTCGCATGATAGATGATATAGGATATCAAAAAAAGCGAACCTAGTACAAAAGCACTGGTCATAAGTTTTTTGTGAAGCTCAATATTACCTTTCTTAACCATTACTAAAGCAGTTACAAGAAGAATGGCGGTCAAGCTATTGATAGCAGCATTGACATGGGGAAGGACTTTAACCCAATCACTCCCGGCGAATATTTTCACCGGCATGAAAAGCAGAATGGCAACTGCCACCGGTATAACAATGGAGACAATGGTGATCAAGCGTAGATAGCTCCGATCTCTAGAAACTGTAGCTTCCATACTATTCAAATTTATTCAAAATCTCTATTTCCGTAATCAATCGATCAAAATCCTGTTTCTTCGAAGTATCAAAATAGCTACGAATTCTTCCTTGTCTGTCAACAAGGGTTATAAAGGAATTGTTCTCCTCATAACGCAACACACACCTAGCATACTCTTCAAGATCTAATCCGCCATTATCACCATCTAGAACTCCTGCATCAATATCTACACTCATGAGTATATAGTGAAAAGGAGAACCTCCAAAATACTGCCTTACCCGTGCTAGCTCGTTATTGATGAACTTTCTATCCACTTCCCCCAGCCTTGTGTCGATTAATATCGCTTTATGCTGGACTCCTTCATAAACACCCCCAGGTAATTTATAGGGAGCTATAACACCTTCACAACCCTCGAGTACAGGAACCTCTTCATTATAAAGTACAGGTAGTTCGTACTGGTTATCACCAAATGACTGTAAAAACAGGTAGATCACTACTGGAGCGAGGAGAGCGACTACTAGAAAGAATATCTTTTTCATATTTTCTATTGAGCAAAAAAAAATCACACCTTTTAAGGTATGATTCTTTATAAAGTTTTTCTGGAACTCTTAGTAGAGGACATCAAATATTGCTCCTCCTTGTATAAGCAATGCGGCTATCAACCAAACTACAAAAATCAAAGGAATCATAATAGACCAAATGAGCACCTTAGCCTCATGCCCAAGGTGCATAAACTCAGCTACTATGTAAAAAGCTTTTACGATAGTCATGCCTACAAAAATGATCACCCGAAGTGCCGCAAATTCATGAGGTACTGTAAAGGCAATGAGAAACTCTAACGCGGTGATGACACCAAGGATTAGCGCCACCTTTAATATGCCATTAACCTTAGCCTTGTCAACGGGTTGAACAACAACTTTTGAAGTATTTTCCTGATTCATGGCAGTAAATTATACAAGGTAAAAGAATGTAAATACAAAGACCCAAACAAGGTCTACAAAGTGCCAGTAGAGACCAACTTTTTCTACCATCTCATAGTGACCTCTCTTTTCGAGAACTCCAACTACGGTTTGATAATAAATGATAAAGTTGAACATCACTCCGCTAAAAACGTGAAATCCATGGAAGCCTGTAATGAAGAAGAACAGTGCTGCAAAATTCTGCGGACCGTACTGATTTTGGGTTAGACTTGCTCCATAGAAAATAGAGCCGTCGAGCATTCTACCCCCCTCTTCAGTACCTACAATAAAGTGTCCCCACTCCCAAGCCTGACATCCAAGAAAAGTAAATCCACCAATGATGGTCCATAACATCCATTTCTCTACGTCTTGCTTATCCATTCTATGCCCAGCCTCTACAGCCAGTACCATGGTCACACTACTCAAGATCAAAATGAACGTCATAATTCCCACGAATACCAATGGCAAATGAATACCATGAAGAAATGGAGCCGCCTCGAAAACCTTTTCAGGTATGGGCCAATACTCCTGCGAGAAAACAAAGTCTGAAATAGCACCGTCATAAGCCGGGTGGCTGTAACGAATCAAGCCATAGGCGACAAGTAACGATGAAAAGGTGAAAGCGTCAGACAGCAGGAAAAACCACATCATGAGTTTTCCATAACTCGCCTTCAGAGGCTCTATTCCTCCTCCCCATAAGCTCTTTTCCTCTCCCTCGAGAGTTACTGTGGTGCTAGACATAGTCTTTGTTTGAGGTTCTAGTTATTCAAAATCAAAAATAAATATAAATACAGCCAAAGTCCACCAAGAAAATGCCAATAAGTGGCACACATTTCTATTTGTACCATGCTTCTTGAGTGCACTTTATATTTCATGGCTGAAGATAAAACAATTATCAAAAAGACAATACCAGAAATAAGGTGAAAAGCGTGCAAGCCCGAAAATACATAGACAAATGATCCAGCCGGATTACCAACAAAGAAGACGTCATTATCAATTAACTCAAGCCAGGAATAATACTGACCTACAAGAAAGATAAATGATAACACTACCGTCAATGCCATTGACCACTTGACCTGTGCCAAATTGTCACGACTGGCGGCAAAATAAGCCCACTGCATAGTGACACTGCTGAGAACAATGACCACAGAGGTATAAAGAAATGCCATTGGCATATCGAAGATCAGCCAATTCCCATCCCCTTGCTTGACGATGTAAGCACTTGTCATCGCAGCGAAAATCATGGTAATAGATATAATAAACAGCCAGACTGCAAACTTCTTAGGGTGCATTGAAAGCACCTTATCCGCGCTCGGCTCTACAGGTAAATCTGATGTGACGCTCATAGCTTGTCCAATAAATAAGAAATCTGAACTACCGGTAAATAGATAAACGAGCCAAACATGATCCTTAAGGCAGATTTTCGGCTATTATCTTTCATCAAGGAAAACGTCTGGCTGAGAAACAATACTCCACAGATTGTCACCACAAAAGCTGAATTGATACCCGTAATACCTACATAAGCAGGGAGCAATCCCAGCGGAAGTAAGAATAAGGTATATATCATTATGTTGATAGCTGTTCTTAAGTCCTTCTCACCAGCAAATGGTAATAGCTTAAAACCTGCCCTCTTGTAATCCTCGTCAGCCACCCATGCGATAGCCCAAAAATGAGGAAACTGCCATATAAATTGAATACCAAAAATGATCATCGCCTCATTACTGATACTTCCGGTAGCGGCTACCCATCCAATAAGTGGTGGAAGAGCACCTGGTATCGCTCCTACAAAAACAGCAATAGGCCCTACTCTCTTCAATGGCGTGTAAACAAAACTGTAAAGAACAATAGATACTATTGACAGCCCTACAGTCAACAGGTTAGTAGTATAAGCCAATAAAAACAAGCCTAGGCCACCGACTACTAGGGCGAATCCATATGCCTCTTTGATACTCATTCGACCAGTAGGTAATGGCCTATTATGAGTTCGTGTCATGAGCTTATCATATTCCTTCTCAGCAATCTGGTTTAGCGTAATGGAAGCTCCTGATATCAAGAAGCCTCCCAAAGAGAGAGCTGCCATCGTCAACCAATCAATCGCACCTCGATGACCAAGCAAATACCCGAACCCAGAACTAAAAGCTACCAGGAACGATAACCTAAACTTCATAAGCTCCATATAAGCCTTCAAGCGCTGACCAAGAGTCAGATGAAAAGTGCTACTTACGGTATCGGTATTCATCATATCAAGCAACCTTAGGTTGTAAATTAGATCTGAATGTCAAAATACAAAACATGTAAAATTGCATTCCAAAGATAAGTGATGCAACAACTAAATGAACAGGTTGAAGGATAGCCGGTATTGCAAAATACGCCATCAATGCACCACTCAATATCTCTAAGCTGATTAGTAGTACAATTGTTTTAATCAGTATCAAGTCTTTACCATGTAAGCCCATAGTTCTTACCATCACGTAGGCCATGTAAATGTGCAACACCAAAATCACCAAGGAATAAGACCTGTGTATATAAAAGGTTAACCCCAATTCATCTATCCATTGGCCTCTGGCACTCTGTCCAAGACTCACCGCAATTTGATCCACTAATTCCCTCACTTGTGTGCCAATACCGACCTGAACCAGATAAAGGATCATTGAGATCATCAACACCTTACTGAGCAATCTTGCATCAACATTGGTCTTTAAGAAGTCACTCTGCTCTTGAGATGATTGGTAAGCATAAATCAAGAACGCTACAATAACTAAAGCCAATAACATATGAAACGTGATAATTCCAGGAAGCAGATTGGTCGAAACGACTATAGAGCCTATCCAACCTTGAAAACCTACCAGAATAAATGCCGAAAAGGAAGTCCAGAACACTACTGGTCTATCTTTAAGATAGGAGAATCCACTCACTACCGTTGCGAATATCAAAAGTCCAATGACCGCACCAATAAGACGATTAACATATTCTATCCATGTTTTAGTAGCATTAAAATCACCTTCTTCAAGTACCGATTCATCGTTTGTGATTTTATATGCTAGCTCTGTCATGCCCATACGATTAAGCATAGCCGAAAGCCTGATATTCTTTTTCAGCCTGATTTGAGAATATTGCTCCTTGTAATCGCCGGGTAATTCATCAACAGATGTCGGAGGTATATACTGTCCGAAGCACTTTGGCCAGTCCGGGCAGCCCATACCAGCACCTGTACTACGAACAATGCCGCCTACGAGGATTAACAAGTAGACGGCACTGATAGTAATTAGACTTATTCTTGGATAGAGACTCTTAAGCCTTTGCTGCATCTTTTTTCACAACTTGCTCGTTCTCCATCATCTCATTCTCATGAGGAAAGTTCGATTCTGGTGTGTCACTAAGAGGTACAGTCTGTGGTATAAAGTCTGCTTTAGCTCCAGGCTTGCTATAATCGTAAGGCCATCTATAAATCTTGGGGATTTCTCCGGGCCAGTTTCCATGTCCAGGGACTCTAGGAGTAGTCCACTCTAGCGTATTAGAGTTCCAAGGATTAGCAGGTGCTTTACGTCCACGGAAAATACTGTAGAAGAAATTGAACAAGAAAATGAACTGAGCCACGAAGGTCAATATTGCAGCAACACTAACGAAAGCATTCAAATCACTAAAGAGGCTGAAGGCATCAAAATTTGTAAAGGAATAATATCTCCGTGGGAAACCTGCGATACCTATGTAATGCAATGGGAAAAATACGAGATACACTCCAATGAATGTTGCCCAGAAATGAATGTGACCTAATGTACTATCCATCATTCTACCAAACATCTTTGGGAACCAATGGTATACACCTGCCATCAAGCCAAAGAAACTTGCACTACCCATCACAAGGTGGAAGTGAGCAACCACAAAATAGGTATCGTGTAAGTTGATATCAATAGCGGAATTACCGAGGAATAAACCAGTTAAACCACCAGAAATAAAGAACGACAATAAGCCGATTGAGAATAACATAGCTGGGGTAAAGACAATATTACCACGCCATAAAGTTGTCAGATAATTGAATGCCTTCACTGCACTCGGTACGGCAATTATCAACGTTAATATGGTAAAGATTGAACCCAGGAAAGGGTTCATTCCTGAAATAAACATGTGGTGTGCCCAAACAATAAATGACAATACAGCAATAGCCAACATTGAAAGGATCATTGCTTGATAGCCGAAAATAGGCTTTCTAGAATTTGTAGAGATTATCTCAGAAGTAATACCCAATGCTGGTAACAATACAATATAGACCTCAGGGTGTCCGAGGAACCAGAAAAGGTGTTGATATAATATTGGGCTACCACCCGAATTAGGCAAAGCTTCTCCACCAATATAAATATCAGAAAGGTAGAAACTAGTACCGAATGATCTATCAAATACAAGCAGCAACGCCGCAGCAAAGAGTACAGGGAAAGATAACAGGCCTATCACAGCAGTAATAAAGAAAGCCCAGATCGTTAGCGGTAATCTAGAGAACGTCATACCCTCAGTCCTTAAGTTAATGACTGTAGTGATATAGTTAACTCCACCCAATAATGTTGAAACAATAAAGAAAACCATGGCAACTAACCATAGCGTCATACCCAAACCACTACCGGACATAGCTTGTGGCAGAGCACTCAACGGAGGATAAACTGTCCATCCTCCACTTGCTGGTCCTGTTTCGATAAACAGTGAAATAAACATGACCACACCGGATAGAAAGAAGAACCAATAAGAAAGCATATTCATAAAACCGGAAGCCATGTCTCTGGCACCAATCTGTAAGGGTATTAGGTAATTACTGAATGTACCACTCAAGCCAGCCGTAAGAACAAAGAACACCATGATGGTTCCATGCATTGTGACCAGTGCTAAATAAAATTCAGTATCAATCTTACCAGTGTCTGTAAGCCATCCACCAAGAATTGGTTTTAGTACAGATAGATCCATGTCAGGGAAGCCCAACTGAAGTCTAAATAGTACGGATAGACCGCCTCCAATCAATGCCCAGAATATTCCAGTGATTAGGAACTGCTTCGCAATGGTTTTATGGTCAGTACTGAAAATATACTTTGAAATAAAACTGTCATGATGCTCATGCTCTTCATGATGAACGTCATGATCCTGAATTTGTACTTCTGCAACAGCCATATTCTCTCTTTCTATTTTATTCTTTTCAACAGTAGGTTCAGTGACGATGTTTACATTCCTGCTGAAATCATTGCCACTTCTTTCAAATTGTCTGGCACATTAGCCAAATAATCAGGGTTCTGGGATAACCAGGAAGACTGCTCTGCATACCATTTCTGATAGTCTTCGGGCTCGTCTACTACTATTATATATCTCATCGCAAAATGCCCTTTGCCACAAATTTTGTTACACGCTATCTCATAATTGAAGTCTGGATTACCCAGCTCAATACGCATGTCCTCAGTAGACTTAGTTGGCACAAACCAAAATTGTGTCGGCATACCAGGAACAGCATTCATCTGCATACGGAAATGTGGCGCATATACACTATGAATAACATCACGAGCCTTGATTTTAAATAGTACAGGCTGTCCCTTCGGAATGTGTATTTCTCTAGGTAAGAAATCATCGAAAGATGACTTATCAGAAAAATCCATACCCAACTGATTGTCAACATCAATCAACTTATAGTCTGCATCACCAAGCTGCTTGTCCTTGCCGGGGTATCTAGATGCCCATGCAAACTGGTAGCCTACAATCTCTACAACCTCGGCATTCTGAGGAGCTTCGTCAGTGATATCCCACCATGCCTTGAGACCAGAACCTACAAGAAGGGTAAGTACAACTGCAGGGACAACAGTCCATAATACCTCCAATTTATTATTATGGGGATAAAATGAGGCTGTGCTTTCCTCTCTGTATTGATATTTATAAGGAAAGTAGAACAGTAGTATATGGGTAGCAATGAAGACAAAGACGGTCACACCCATAGTAATCCAAAAGAGATTGTCGGTGATAACACCATGCTCCGATGCTATAGGTAGGACATAATTGTCAAATTCCTTAAAGGAGTACCAGAAGAATACCGTGACACCTCCAACGAGAAAAATCAAACCCATTAGGGCATTCCACTTGGTATTATTCTCGTCACGTATGTCTTGTTTGCCCTTTGCCACTTGCACCAGGGTGTAGACCCTGAATATCGTAAACAAGATGACTCCAACCAGTATTACCGAAATCCAAATTACAAGGCTTAGCATATGATTCTATTACTAAAGTTAGGTCTTAAATATTATGGTGTACACTCTCTTCCAACATTGGATGGTTCTTCGCAACCAGTGGAGCTTTCGCCAAATTTGTTAAAGCAACGAATACGAACAATGACGCGAAAACCATCAACATTCCTATTTCAAGTAATCCAAATCCTCCGTTTTCCATTAAAGTACCCGGAGTGATCATCAAGTAGAAATCCATCCAGTGACCAAAGATAATGACAGGACATACGATCTTAAGAAAGCTTTCGTGCCGCTTGGATGCTCGAGTCATAAGAACTAGAAATGGAAAGCAAAAGTTTATCAATAAGTTGACAAAAAATATTGGTGCGTATTTATCGCTAGATAGTCGTTCGACGAAGTATATAGTCTCCTCAGGAATATTAGCATAGTAAATCAGCAAGAACTGAGAGAACCAGATATAGGTCCAGAAGATGCTGAAAGCAAAGACAAATTTGCCCAAATCATGAAGGACACTGGAATTTACATATGTCATGTAACCATTGTCTCTAAGCAGTACGACTATGTAAGTGATCAAAGCCAAACCAGCTACCCACCAAGAGGCAAAAACATACCAACCGAACATTGTGCTGAACCAGTGCGTGTCAATTGACATCACCCAATCCCAAGCTGCAACTGAAGAAGAAACCGCAAAGAACACGAGGAACGTGGCAGACAACTTGAACATCTTTCTCCAACGGTCCGTACCCCCTTCAAGATCTTCTTTCAATGACTCCTTTCGGATGGCCATGAAAAGCAAGTACCAAACAGCAAAGAATAGCACCATTCTGGCTACATAGAAAATAGGGAACGATGGATGATCATCCATGGGCCAAAAGAAGAATGCCTTCTTACCATTAATAATCGAATCAAACTCAGCTCCTCCTACTTCATATAAACTATGATGTGTCCAGTGAAAGAGATCGTGACTTGCTACAAAAAAGGTAGCCAACATTAAAAGTCCACCTATCGGCAACCAAAAACCAAATGACATTGGTATTCTGATAAGGCCAGCTGACCAACCCGCCTGAGATACATACTGAATAGCAACAAAGAATACTCCAATAAGGGCTAGCCCAGAAAAATAGACATTATTGATCCACAGGTTAACCCAAACTCTTTGAATCCAGTTAAACGCATGACCAGATTCCTCACCATGTCCTGCATCATGGCCACCCCCCATAGTCATGAACATGCCAATGACCGTTAGTAGTACACCTATACCGAGGTAAATGAATACCTTCTTCTTAGCTGCGGCCGAAAAATCAAATTTCTCTTCAATCATGGCTTACTGGTTTTGAAGCGTTTGTACATACCTTACTATTTTCCATCTATCCTCAACACTCACTTGTGAGGCATGAGCACCCATTCGGCCTTTGCCATGAGTGATCACATGGAATATGTGCCCTTCTGGCTTATCCTTCACTGCTCGTGAGTTGTAAGCAGTCACACCTTTATAAACTACACCCACTTTACCATCTCCTTGACCCTTTGCGCCATGGCAATGAATACAATAACTTGTATACAGCGCCTTGCCTTCAGCGAGAACAGTTGCGGTAGAGTCAAGCGGGTTTGTCATCATAAGAGCAGCCATCTCTAGGCTATCTTTATGTATGCGATAAGGAAGGTATGAGTCACGCTTGACTGTGTTAGCCACAGGCTTGCGCATGTTCATTTCGTGTTCATTATAGGGGTTGGAGTTATAAAACTCGCCGTGTCCATCCTCTTCGTTAGAATCCAACCAATTACCTTGATCTTTATCCGTGATCTGGGTCAATGGTTCATAAGGCGTAGAGTGGTACATCTGGGGGGCGTACTCCAATCCAGGGAAGTCCTCTTTAGCAGCGCAAGAAAAAAGCAAGCCAGCTACTGCAAAAGCGATTACTCCAGAATACAGATTTTTTCTTATCATCGGTTGTGTATTCTTAGTCAAAAATCTTTTCGTTCACTTCTGATGCACCTGAAGCCTTCAGCGCACTTTCAATAGAAGCTCTATCAATTTTATTCTTACTCAGATCGATAGCCATAACGTGCTTATCGTCTGTAGCTCTTATATCGAACTGTACAGGCTTGGACCAGGGTTTAAGGTTACTAATAACCAAAAACGTCCCTACCATTCCAAAAGCAGCTAGGAGTACTGTGAGTTCGAAAGTAACTGGGATGAAGGCTGGGAACGCAATGTGATCCTTACCTCCAATAATCATGGGCCAATCAACGCCCATCATACCGATCTGCATAGTCAAGGCCAGACTAGTACCGGTCAATCCAAAGAGGAACGCCACTATAGAAAGGCGTGACCTCTTATAGCCTAGGACATCATCGATTCCATGCACTGGAAAAGGAGAATACACTTCATGGATTTTTACACCCGCATCTCTGACCGACTTGATCCCTTTGAGCAGGATGTCCTCATCATCAAATATGCCAACAACAAAGTTTTTACCGTCTGCCATGATTATGCCTTAGTTTTTTCACCGGTTGATTTAATAATACTCTTAACCTCTGCCATGTTGATCACAGGGAAGAACTTCGAGAATAGAAGGTAGGCCGTGAAAAACAAACCAAAAGAGAATAAGTAAACACCTACATCATACTTTGTTGGGTAAAACATTGCCCAACTAGAAGGTAGGTAATCTCTATGGAGTGAAGTCACGATGATTACAAATCTCTCAAACCACATACCAATGTTCACAATAATAGTGATAATGAATGTCGCAGTTAGATTTGTTCTAATTCTTTTAGACCAGAAGAGCTGAGGTGAAATCACATTACAAGTCATCATAGACCAGTAAGCCCACCAGTAAGGACCGCTCACTCTATTGAGGAATGCATACTGCTCTGCCTCAACACCTGAATACCAGGCAATGAAGAGCTCGGTGATGTATGCGACACCAACAATACTACCCGTAATGATGATTACTATGTTCATTAGCTCAATGTGCTGAATAGTGATGTAATCCTCCAGCTTGTAAACCTTTCGGGTTATCAATAGAAGCGTCAATACCATTGCAAATCCTGAGAAGATTGCACCCGCCACAAAGTAAGGAGGGAAAATAGTAGTGTGCCATCCAGGTATAACCGAGGTGGCAAAGTCCATTGATACAATAGTGTGCACTGAAAGCACAAGAGGTGTTGCTAATCCAGCAAGTACTAGCGCAACAGTCTCATATCTAGACCAAGTTTTTGCAGCACCATCCCAGCCAAAACTTAATGTACCATACACTGCTTTAGAAACTGAATTAGTTGCTCTATCGCGAATCGTGGCAAAATCAGGAATTAAACCAATATACCAGAATACGAGAGAAACAGAGAAATAGGTACTAATCGCAAAAACATCCCAGAGCAGTGGACTATTGAAGTTTACCCAAAGCGATCCGAATGTGTTTGGAAGTGGCAATGCCCAGTAGAAGCCTAACCATGGGCGTCCCATGTGTAGTACTGGAAACAAGGCCGCACAAATCACAGCGAAAATAGTCATTGCCTCCGCTGCTCTGTTGATTGACATTCTCCAACGCTGACGGAATAGCAAAAGGATAGCGGAGATCAGTGTACCGGCGTGACCAATACCAACCCACCAAACGAAGTTGGTGATATCCCATGCCCATCCGACGGTCTTATTAAGGCCCCACATGCCAATACCATCCCACAAGGTACGGTACACAGCATAAGCGCCTATTGTCAGTACACCGAGCGAAAGCGCCAGTGCTAGAAACCAAGACATTGGCGGAGTATCCTCTACCCTCTTACAGATATCTTCAGATACGTCATGTACGGTTTTTCCGCCAGTAACTAAAGGTTTTCTTAAAATCGATTCTGCGTGCATATGCTATGAATTAGGCTTCAGTTTTGTCTTTGTTTCTGATCTTGGTGAAGTACCACACGTTAGGGTCTACCCTAATCTCCTCCAATACATGGTATGCTCTTGGTTCTGCTACAGCCGTCCTACCTTCTTCATTAACCCTGAGCTTCAATAGTTGTGCTACCTTAGATTCAGTGTTTTTCAAGTCTCCAAATACAATTGCCTCAGACGGACACGCTTTCGCACACGCCGAAGTAATCTCTCCATCCACTGGTCGACGACCTTCTCTCTTCGCTTGTAGCTTACCTGCTTGTACCCTTTGTACGCAGAAAGTACACTTCTCCATTACACCACGTGCTCGTACCGTCACATCTGGATTCAATACCATCTTACCAAGATCATTATTCATGGCAGTGTTGTTACCAAACTCCTTATTGTCATGGTACTTGAACCAGTTGAACCGTCTCACTTTATATGGACAGTTGTTAGCACAATATCTTGTACCAATACACCTGTTATAAGTCATTTGATTCAGACCTTCAGTGCTATGTGTAGTAGCCGCTACGGGACATACCGTCTCGCAAGGTGCGTTGTTACACTGCTGACACATCATTGGCTGAAAAGTAACCTCGGGATTTTCCGCGGCTTCTTCCAAACCGATATGATCACTTACATCAGCATCACTGCTATAATATCTATCAATTCTCAACCATGCCATTTCTCTACGGTTGAGCACTTCTCCTTTTCCTACTACCGGAATATTATTCTCAGCCTGACAGGCTATTGTACAAGCTCCACAGCCAGTACAAGAGTTTAAGTCTATTGCCATACCCCAATGGTGATTAGGGTACTCATGTCCACTCCACAATGAAATTGCTGCAGGCTCCTTAAATCCTTCTGAAGTATATATCTCAGGTCGCTCCCTACCGGCAAATGGGTCTTTCTGGTAGTCAGAGAGTACCGCTTCTTGGAGAACGTTACCGCGATCCATTACGGTCTGACTGGTCTGTGTCTGCGCCACTTGATAGCTTTCACCAGTGTTCTCCATAGTCACACCAGCTACTTTCAAGCTTTGATAGCCTTTGCTGTAATCAGCCATAGGATAGGCATTAGCACCGACACCATCGGCTACCTTTCCTGCTTTAGTTCTACCATATCCAAGTGCTAAGCCTACAGTACCCTTAGCCTGTCCAGGCTGGATAAGGACTGGTACACTCACCGTAGTGCCTCCTACCGTCACATTGAACTTCTCGGTAGTCATATCCCCTGTCTTCAAACCGAGCTCTGTGGCCATGCTTGGAGATACAGTTAGATAATTTTCCCAACACGCTTTTGTAATAGGGTCTGACATTTCCTGAAGCCAAGGGTTATTGGCTTGGATACCATTGCCTATAGCTGCATTAGTATATAGTACTAGCTCAGTGCCCGAGTTGTCTGCTTTGTAAGTTGAGGCCACTTTGGACGCGGCTCCATTGATATCGCCAGCAAATGCAACTGCTGCTGCCTCTTCTTCTGACTTTGCGGCATATACACCATCGTGTAGACACTGATCCCAGAACATTTGCATGTCAGGCTGCTCAGATTGGTTAGCAAAATGCCACTCACCCCAATTAGCCTTTACAAATTCGAAATAGTCCTCTTCGGCACCAGCCCATTTCAAGAAGCTTGATTGTGCTTGGCGAGTATTAAAGATATTAGATATCGTTGGCTGTGTTAAGCTGAAATGTCCTTTGACAGGCTCAGCATCATTCCAACTTTCTAGATAATGATGATCAGGTGCGATGATTCCAACTGCGGCGGTAGTCTCATCCATTCTATCCGAAGTGGACATAGAGAATTTAGCCTTACCAATCGCTTCAGCAAGCTGAGCGCCCATGGCATGATCGTATACCGGATTGCAATTGTAAAAGATGATACCCGCCACACTGCCTTTAGTCACATCATTGACCAATTTGGTCATTTTTGCATCATCACCTTTTCTTATTTGATATGGGTTTGCTATATCAATAGTCTCATTATAAGCGCCGAGTAAGCTGTTGATAGCGTTAATGATCGTCTGTACTGACTCATCGTTAGAGCCAGATACTACTACTGAACTCTGCTTAGACTTCCACAAGTCCTCTGCTGCCATAGTAATGCGAGGGCTGTCCACCTTCGCCGCACCGATAGTAGGTGCTCCAGCCTTAGCCGCAATCAAATTGTAAAGATTGGCTACCAACAAACC
The DNA here is from genome assembly GCA_040222235.1 of Cyclobacteriaceae bacterium. Classification (GTDB taxonomy): domain Bacteria; phylum Bacteroidota; class Bacteroidia; order Cytophagales; family Cyclobacteriaceae; genus UBA6059. The sequence continues at coordinate 1,590 of JAVKDO010000156.1, read as the reverse complement.
TTCTTGAGAAGGCTTAATAGGGGTGCGATAATCTGCATTTGCACCAGTCAGTGAAAGATTAGACTCGAAAGAGTACAATCTTGACATATTCTTATTGCCATCGCGTAGTTTTCTAGTGGCAGCAAATTGTCTACTAAATAGAGTTGAGTTAAGCCATCCGCCTAAGAAATCCGCATCAAAAGATACTATTGTTTTGGCTTTGCTAAAGTCGTAAAATGGTACGGCACGTGTTCCAAATGATTTCTCATTTGCCGCTAGGATACCATGGAAAGAAACCTGGTCATACTGAACATGCTCTCCATTAAACTTGGCGAGGAATTGGTCAAGCGACTTCTGAGTAGATGGACTAAAAACTGAGTTACTGACTACAACTAGTCTTCCACCTAAAGAGCCCAACTGCTTCATCACAGCTGAATCAATCTCATCCCAAGTACTGGCGGCACCATTGATCATTGGTGTTTGCAGCCTCTGCTGGTCATAAAGTGAGAGTACTGAGGCCTCCACTTGAGCCGATGTGCCACCACCACTGACAGGTGACAGTGCATTGCCCTCGACTTTAATAGGTCTACCTTCTCGCGTCTTTACTACGACACTACAGTAGTCACTACCGCTAATAAAGGTGGAAGCATAGTAGTTAGGAATACCAGGGTCTACGTCTACTGGCTTATTGAGATAAGGGATTGCTTTACGTACTGGTGACTCACATGCAGCTAAAGAAGCTGCTGCCACACCAAAACCCATCATCTTTAGAAAGTCTCTTCTATTGGGACCGTCTTCACCATTTTCGTTAATCGGCAAGTACTCTGGAAATTCCCCCTGTGAGTTCTTTACAAACTCAGGGTTGTTGGTCAGTTGCTCTAACCCTTTCCAATATGTCTTTTTGGTTTCGCTCATTTTACTCGAATGTAGTCAGTCAGGTTATTTTAGTAGTGGCATTTTGAACATTCCAACCCACCTATGTCTTGCACCTTAAGTGGACTCTTGCTGGTCTCATCATGTAGCTCCACCAAATTAGTATAGTATTCATTGCCCTTGGCATTGACTTCAGTTTCTCTATGACAGTTGATACACCAACCCATGGTAAGGTTAGAATACTGGTACACCACCTGCATTTCTTCTATTGGCCCATGACAAGTCTGGCATTCCAAGCCACCAACTTTCACGTGCTGAGAGTGATTGAAATATGCCAAATCTGGAAGGTTGTGCACACGCACCCATTCTATTGGCACTCCTGTCTCAGCGGCATCATATATTTTTTGGATCTCCGGTGACAAGCCCGTCTCTCCACCTACATTTTGTATCGCCGAGTGGCAGTTCATACAGATGTTGACAGATGGGATGTTAGCCGACTTGGCCTTTTCGACACCAGTATGACAATAGACACACTCGATCTCATACTGTCCTGCGTGCAGTTGGTGAGAAAATGCGATTGGCTGCTTAGGCTGATAGCCTTGCTGCACACCTACCGTGAATAAGCCATCGATAGCAGATTTCAAGACAATAGCTAAGAAGAAGAAGGTAACAAATCCCAAAAAGGCGTTACTCTTGGCTAGATGGGTAAGATATTGTCAACCAAGACTTCAATCTTAC
>JAVKDO010000155.1:0-61053 GCA_040222235.1 Cyclobacteriaceae bacterium | reverse complement strand
GGTGTTTCCTCGATAAAAAGCTGTATTTTTATTACTCATATTTGGGTGTGCTTAAAAGGTGTTGTTTTGTTGCTAACTACCTTAAAATTAACACCTTACACCCAAATTACCTCCCCCGAAATGAATTTTTCGGGTTAAACTGTCTGGAAAGCTGGATAGTGTTGATTTGCGAAATTTAGCTAATGAGTGAGGTTCTTGTTGACACAAATATTCTGGTCTACAGCGCGGATCAAGATTCTATGTTTTTTGAACGATCCAGAGCCTTATTAGAATCTCCCGATTTTGAGTTAGCCACTACTTCCAAAGATATAGCAGAGCTTCTTGTTGTATTAACTAAATCAACAGGATACAACCTAGATAATCAACTAGCGCTAGAGGTATTGGATGGTATTAGAAGAAATATGAGAATCATTTATCCTGACCAGAAATCACTTGATATCTTGTCAGGCCTGATTAGGCTTTATGACCCTAAAGGGTTAAGAATACATGATATGGAAATCATCGCCATAAGCCTAGCTCATGACATTAATCTTGTGGCAACCTTCAATGTCAAGGACTTTAAGTCGGTAAATGAGATCAAACTGCTGGACTTGTAACACTGAAGGTTTCTAGTTTTGAGGGCTTACTCTCTTCCCCATGATACTTCCAAGCGGAAAAGCGCTAATTACCTATTTTTCTTCTTCCTCTTTTTGGGCTTCTTTGGCTTATATCTTTTGTTCTTCCCCTTATTACCACCCTCTTTTATACGTCTATGTTTGGGGCGTTTGGACTTCTTCTGTTTGCTGGTAAGGGTATAGATACCATCCCTGCCCTTGACTTTAGGGGCTTTCTTGCCTCTACTAGGGTGGTCGGCGTGCTTTGGGGGTTTGAAGGCTTTCTCTTTGGTCTTGGCAGCTTTGACTCTGGTTGGCTTTTCCGATAGGCCCTTGTCCACACCTTTCTGCTCTCCGAATATCAGATTGACCCCAAACCTTAAGTTGAGTGCCTCCACACTAGTCAGATTGTAGTTGCCAAAGACCTTATCTGTGCCCACATAAAACTGAGCAGGGCCAGCCGCGACGCTAGCGGCCAGTCCAAAGTTGAAAAACTGCTGCGGTAGCTTGGTGACCGTTCCCGATAGGGAGAAGGCAGAGGAAAAGTCATGCACATAGCCAAGGGACAGCATCGTGCGGATTTTATCCAGCACAATGGTATTGCCCATAGTGGCATGAAAGGAGCCCTCCTCCCAAAGTCGATATGACCCATTAACGAGCAGCGAGGTGTTCATAGTGGTGGTGAATGGCTTGACCTCTTCGAAATCCACAAACTTGTCTAGCAGTGAGTCTTGCACCTCCTCGATAAGGTCATTGACGGTAGCAAACGAAACTCCGCGATATTCAAGATCAACATCTGTAATGCCATAGCTCGTAGTGTTAGACCGCCAACGGATCCCGCCTATATCGCGAATCGCTGCGTTGATATTGAGCTTCTCGTCAGGCTGCCAGTCCACACCCAGGTCTCCACCAAAGCCGTAATTGCCATTGAGGAAGAAATAGCCTCCGCTGGCTTCAAGACCGGCAGTGTGCAGCTTAGCATTTTGCAAACGGAAGTTCAAGGTGAAGTTTTGAGGATCCGTCTGTACGCTTCCCTGGAAGTCCCCATCCGTACTAGCATTAATAAGGCCTTGATAGATCTTGAATCTACCCCCGATGCGCCATTGAGAATTGATCGGCTGCATATAGCCCAAGCCATATTCACGGTAGTATCGATTGTCGGATTTTAGTCCATCTAGTGACAGTGTCTCATTACCCAGGTAGTTGTTGCCATACCATGCAAACTCGACCACCTTCTTCGGTAGATTGATTGAAGAGAAGGCCTTTTCCTTGATATAGGCTGTGATACCGGCACCTTTTTTTGTGTTGACGCCCAGGTAAGCCAGTGTGGCTTCTCCAGAAGAATAGATAAAAGTGTCGTCCTTGAGATTGCTAATGACCTTATCGATGTTGAGCTCACGATCTCCGTCTTCATTCGTGGTAATGGCTTCATCATAGGACAACTCATTGATGTAATTGAGCCTGACGCCTGACAGTACAGGTATACCGACGAAGTATTTTCCGGTAGGCATAAGTGCCGGATTCTCAAAATTGGACTGGATCAGCCGATCCCCAAGATGATATATCGAGGCTCCCGTCTGAGCGAAAAGAGGAGCAGTCATAGCGGCAGACAGCAATAATCCGATGACTAGTGCTCGTCTCATAGCTTGATCCTAAAACTACCTCGAAGTGCAACTTGCAGTTCTATAGCGCTGGTCGTGAAGATGGTTACATACTGCTGATTTTCTAAGCCTGAGCTGTTGACGTTGATCGTAATGTAGATCTTGATGCCTGTCTGTAATGCCGCGATCGTCTCAGCTCCCAGGCCTACTTCCGACACGGCGGTAGTAGCTCCTCCGATGAGTCCAACCGAACCGAAGCGTGGTGCCTCTGCGAATGCCACGTCCGTTTGTCGCTGTACGACTACACTATCACTATTGAGTATGTCAATATCAAAACTTGCTCCTACAGGTAATGAGTTGACTGTGAAAAACCTTAGATAAAGAGAGTCCGCCTCATCAAAATCCAGGCTATCCAGCTTGTAATCGATGGTCTTGGTCAGTTCTCGTACCCGAATGTCCATAGGGATATTCAGCTCGAAGAAGGCATTGATTTTACTACTCTCACTAAAGAAATTGGTTTGAAGCGTATCAAACGGGTTGGAAATGGCACTTAGGTTGAGGTTGAATTGCTTTGGTGTAGCATTGACCATCTGAGAGATATTGGAATTGCTCGGGCGTATGAGAATCTCCGAGACAGCCGCTTCATCAGGAGATTCCAACGGTGCTGGGTCAATCAGCTGAAAGGCCTCAGTCACTTCTCCTGATAAAGGAATAGAGTCTCCGTCTAGCGTAAGTACAGACATTTGCGATAGATCAAGGCCTATCGGAATACCATAACCATTCTCAAAGCCGAACTTGATTTGTGCGTTTTCGAATTCGAAACCTTGACTTCCCAGCTCCTCAAAAAAATTGAACTCAACAGATGTATTCTCGATTGTCACTTCCTTTTGGCCAAACTTTCCATAAAGCAGATCAAACTCAGGGTTGCGAAAAGTAAGGCTGAAGCTCACAAAATCACTGGGGTCGGCGCTCTGACCTGGCTGGAGTATGAGCATACCATCAAATTGCAGGTTGAAAATGTTTGCTGTTTCTCCTCGCTTAAGGATCGTCTTGAGTCCAGCTAGCTCGCGTGTACTTCGTGCCACGATAGGCAGTGCATTATTAAACCTGATGCGGCTGTCAAAAACAACCGGTTGGTTATTGGTAACACTCCGGGTTTCCTCTACTGTGACTGTGTACGCCAAATCCGACCTGAACCGAGAGCTCAATTCCAGTACAAATGATCCGCCACTAAAAAAGATAGAGTCGATCTCCTCATCCTCCACGGCATTGAACTCGAAGGTATAAGACCTAGAAAAAGGCACTTCGATCGCCGAATTAGTGGTATTGGTCACATCTAGCTCCGGTGTAATGGTAGCTCCATTTGTGACCGTCCCGATATCAATGAAGTCAGCACTAGCTGTAAACTCAGTCGTGTCGCGATAGATAAAGACAAGGGACTGATCAGGTTGCTCTTCCAAAATCACCTCTGTGTCATCAAGGTCTTCCACAATATCAGCAAAGGAGTAGTTGACAAAGCCAAGTGGAACGGCTAATTCCGGTGTATACTCGGGCAGCTTGATACCCTCAAAGTCAAGCTCATCTACATTGCAAGATGGGAGTAGCACCACTAAAGTTGATACCAGTCCGAGCATCCAACTTGAGGCTTTGCCTTTCATTCGAGCATGCACCTTTGATTTATTCATCAATCAAGTCTCCGTTCATTTGATTGAAGCCCTTGATTCCTTGTAGCCCTCCGGTGTGTATCGCGAGGATATCACTTCCTACCGGAAAATATCCCATGCTGATCAAGTCAAAAAGTCCGTACATCATCTTGCCAGTGTATATCGGATCCAGAGCAACTCCTGTATGATGCCTGAATTCGTTGATAAATGTAACTAGCCCGTTGGTGAATTTGGCATATCCTCCAAAATGATAATCCTTTATCAATTGATAGGATTCTCGATCAGAATGCGCTGAAAGTTGGTTGTCCAGTTCGTTGAATTTCTTGATCACAGGAAAACCAAGGACCTTCATAGCAGTCCCCCTTGAAGCATCCAAGAGCCCTAAGAAAGTAGTTCCCGTTCCCATAGCGACCGCTACATAGTCAAATGATCGGTCTAAATCGGCGATTATTTCTTGACACCCCTTTTGGCCAAGTTCGTTCCCACCACCCTCGGGTATGACAAAGCAGCCCCCAAATTTTTGCGCTAGCATCTCCAGAAAGTCCGGCTGATCCTTACGTCGATACTCTTCCCTTGATACAAAGTGCAGCTGCATGCCATGCTCTGCAGCAAGCGACAATGTCGGGTTGGTGGCATAAGCCTCCTCCCCGCGAATAACTCCTACAGAATTAAATCCAGCCAATGATGAACAGACTGCTGTTGCGACGATATGGTTGGAAAAAGCACCCCCAAAAGTAAGAACTGTGTCATGATCTTGCTCTTGAGCTGCCTGCAGATTGTATTTCAATTTGCGCCATTTGTTACCTGAGATGTGCGGGTGGATCAAATCATCGCGTTTGATCATTAGATTCACCCCATGCTGTTCTAGCAACGGATGATTCACCAATTCCACGGGACTATTCTCTTTTATGTACGAGCTTTGCAGCATGGCAGCACAAAACTACGATAATTACGAGGAGGATGATCAGGAGCTGTATGAGCATCATCGTATCGTTGTAGATCCCAATCAAGAGCTACTTCGCATAGATAAGTTCCTCATGGACAGGCTGCCCAATGTCACGCGTAACAGGTTGCAGGATGCCATTAAATTGGGGTTTGTCAAGGTTAATGACCAGAATATCAAACCCAACCATAGGATCCATCCTGCTGATGTTATCACCATCGCACTACCCGAACCACCACGTGACACGGAGGTCGTACCCGAAAACATTCCCCTAGATATAGTTTTTGAAGATGATCATGTGCTGATTGTCAATAAGGCCGCTGGAATGGTTGTCCATCCTGCTTATCAGAATTGGTCGGGTACATTAGTCAATGCCCTCACCTGGCATTTTCAGAACCTACCCACCATGCCTAACAATGATGGAAGGCCAGGACTGGTACACCGCATCGACAAAGACACCTCAGGTTTGCTCGTGATTGCTAAGACCGAAAAAGCGATGATGCATCTGGCCAAGCAGTTTTTTGATCACAGTATTGAGCGGACTTACTATGCCTTGGCGTGGGGTGAGCCAGATCCGGAGAAGGGTACCATTGATGTCAATCTGGGCAGAAGTCTAAAGGACAGGCGTATCACAGCACCATTTCCAGATGGCGATTATGGCCGGACAGCCATCACTCATTATGAGATCATCAAACCTCTTAGATATGTCAGCTTGGTGAAGTGCAATCTGGAAACAGGACGAACGCACCAGATCAGGGCTCATATGAAGTATATCGGGCATCCGCTTTTCAATGATGCTACCTACGATGGTAACCGCATCCACAAAGGCACCACCTTCACAAAGTACAAGCAGTTTGTTGACAATTGCTTCAAACTTCTCCCTCGTCAGGCACTACATGCAAAGTCACTAGGCTTTGTACACCCCGCCACTGGCGAGCAGGTTCACTTCGAGTGTGACCTACCTGAAGATATGAGCACTGTGATCGACAAATGGGAGAAATATGTGAATACGGTGGATTAGATTCTACAGTGTTTGTGAGCAGGGGGAACACAGCCCTCGGCTAAGGGGCACAATGTGTCCAAAACGTCATTCCTTTAGGTTTTCGAAGCGTAGCGTAGAAATACCGGAATCTGTATTTACGATCAGACGGATTCCGGTATTGTCGTGCCTCCAAACCGGAATGACGTGGAGAAACAACCAGAACCAGTCTATCGACCAATGATATATCAGGTCTGAAGTATGATAGAAAAGCTTATACCAGCTTCACATAGCTCCCTAGCCACTTGATATTGTGCCAGTAGTTCTTCACCACTTTCTGCACATTCTTGTCATTGAAGTGGCCTTCAAAATCAATGAAGAAAATGTACTTGAACTTGCTGCCTTCCTTAGCAGGACGACTCTCCACCTTGCTCAGATTAATCTTGGCGCTATGAAACTCCTGTAAGAAGTTGGCCAATGCTCCGGGCTCATCTGGTAGTCGTGCGATAATAGATGTTTTGTCCTCTCCGCTGGGCTCATTGTAATAACTCTTACCTAAGATGACAAAGCGGGTGAAATTCTCTCCTGAGTCTTCAATGTTTTCAAACAGAATAGGAAGGTGGTACTCTCTTGCTGCGATATGAGCACAGATAGCAGCTGCTCCTTCCTCTTCCTTCGCCATCTTCACGGCAGTACTTGTTGAGTTTACAGGCACCAGCTCCACCGACTTGTCGAAGTGATCAGCTATAAATGAGCGACACTGCCTAAATGCAATATCCTTAGAGTAGACTCTTTTGATTTTCTTGAGATCTTCCTCCTCGGTGGCAAAGGCAAAATGAATGGCCATTGGGAGCTCCGCCACAATATTGAGATCATACTGACCCATGAGATCAATGGTCTCCTGCACCACTCCCTCTTGGTTATTCTCTATAGGGATCACACCGAAGCGGGCGCGATCTGTCTTGACAGCCTCAAAAACCGCCTTGATGGAATTCAATGCAGAGTAGGTGCTCATGGCACCATATCGACTCTCAGCAGCCTGATGGGTGAAGCTGCCCTCTGGCCCAAGATAGGCGATACGCTCAGGCAGCTCTATATTTCGGGCTACCGCAAAAATCTCAAGGAAGATAGCCTCAATGGCAGCCTTATTCAGCCGCCCTTCATTGAGTTTCTCAAGTCTATCGACAATAGCCTTTTCCCTCTCGGGGCGATATACAGTGGTTTTCGTCTTTCGCTTCAGCTCACCAACTTGATTGACCACATCCATCCGTTGGTTGAGAAGTTGTAATATCTTCCCATCCAGGTCATCTATTCTTTTCCTTAGGTCATCCAGACTCATATCAGCAGTATTCAATTTTTATAATGGGCGGGTAATTGCTGTTCGGCAAATATTAAAAATGATCCGAACTATTTATTTAACAAGGGTGTCTAATAATTCCAAAGTCCCTAGGATCGTTACCTTTGTATCAATTGCATTAGAATAGTGAAAGTAAAGATGAGAAAAGTTCTAGTATTATTCCTTGCCTTAGGTGCATTCAGCTGCAAGGATGACGATAGTCCATTAGCCCCAGGACAAGTATTCGATCCAGAAAACCCCAATCTCTATGTAAACGCCTGGATACAGGAGGAGATGGACTTTTGGTACCTGTGGAAAAGTGAGTTCCCAACTGAGCCAGACGAAGAGCAAAATCCAGATGATTACTTCTCTTCCCTTCTATCAACAAAAGATCGCTTTTCATGGATACAAGACGACTATCTTGAGTTGTTAGGGTCGCTTCAAGGGGTTTCCAACGACACGGGACATGAGATCAGATACCTCAATGATGCCCAAAACCCAGGCAACATCATCGGTCAAATACTCTACGTGAAGCCGGGATCACCTTCTGATTTTGCAGGTATGCAGCGTGGTGACCTCATCACGCATGTGAATGGCACTTTGTTGACCGCTGAAAACTACCGTGACCTCAATGGGGATATGAACTCCTCACATGACATTGAATTTCTCCGGTACAGCTTTGAAACCGACGATTTTAGCACACTGGGGCCAGTTTCCATCAATCCCGTCCAGTTCAGCGAAAATCCAAACTTCCTTGACACGATCTTCAACTATGAAGGGGCCAAGATTGGCTATTATGTATATAATCAGTTCACCTCAGGGCCTACATCTGCCGATCAGTCGTATGTCGCAGAGATGGATGCTATTTTCCAAAATTTCAGAAGTCAAAGGATTGATCATCTCATCGTTGACCTTCGATATAACCCTGGTGGGGCCATTACGGTAGCCACCAACCTAGGTAGTCTGATCGGCTCAGGCGTTACGGCCCAGGATGTATTTGCCTTACGTCAGTACAATGATGACTTGCAAGAGCTGATATTGAATGATGCCACCTTAGGGAGTAATTTCCTTGAAAACAAGTTTGAATTTAAAGCTGCTAACGTGGGTAGCTTGATTGACAAAGTCTACGTACTAACAGGCTATAGAACTGCCTCGGCCAGTGAGTTGCTGATCAATGGGTTAAGCCCATTTATGGAGGTCTACATGATCGGTGACACCACTGTGGGGAAGAATCAGGCCTCAGTATCCCGATTTGAAGAGAATGACCCCAACAATACCTGGGGTATACAGCCCATAGTGGCCAGTATTGGCAACTCTCTAGGTGAGTCGGATTATGAAGATGGACTATTTCCAAACATCGCAGATCAAGATCTTAGCAGGAAGCTTTACCCTCTCGGTGATATTCGAGAAAACCTGTTGTCATTTGCCATTGAAAATATCACAGGTGTATTTCCAGCAAGAATTAGAAGGGTGGATGACGGTACTCGCGCAGTGGCTCAACCCTTTGACCCGAGGCTTACCGCTCCTGTACTATTAGATGATCAAAAATCAAGCTTACTGGTCAAAGAACTGAGGTAGGCCAGCTGGCGACACATCAGCATATTTTTATCGTTCAAATACGTCGGTACTTACTAACTTTGGCTGCTTAGAATAATAGGACTATGCACCGAGATACCATCATATTTGATCTAATCAACCAAGAAAAAGAGCGGCAAATCAATGGCATTGAGCTGATTGCTTCTGAGAATTTTGCATCCAATCAGGTAATGGAAGCTGCAGGAAGCGTCCTGACCAATAAATATGCGGAGGGACTACCTGGAAAACGCTACTATGGCGGTTGTGAAGTCGTCGATGAAGTAGAGACGATCGCTATCAACAGAGTGAAGGAGCTCTTTGGTGCAGGTTGGGCTAATGTACAGCCGCACTCTGGCGCACAGGCCAATGCCGCAGTAATGCTGGCGGTACTTAAGCCAGGAGATAAAATTCTCGGTTTTGATCTTTCTCATGGAGGCCACCTTACTCACGGCTCAGCAGTCAACTTTTCTGGTAAGCTATACGACCCTTACTTCTATGGTGTAGAGCAGGACACTGGATTGATCGACTATGACAAAGTAGAGCAAACTGCCCTAGCGGAAAAGCCCAGGCTGATGATCTGCGGTGCATCAGCTTATAGCAGAGACTGGGATTATGAAAGATTAAGAGCAATAGCCGATGAAATTGACGCCTTGTTGCTGGCTGATATTTCACACCCTTCTGGTCTTATCGCTAGAGGATTACTCAACGATCCGCTAGAGTACTGCCATATCGTAACTACCACAACCCACAAGACATTGAGAGGCCCACGCGGTGGACTCATCATGATGCGTGATGATTTCGAAAATCCGTTTGGATACAAAAACCCAAAGGGGGAATTACGCAAAATGTCGGCTTTGCTTGACTCTGGTGTATTCCCTGGTACTCAAGGGGGTCCCCTCGAGCATATCATTGCTGCTAAAGCAATCGCATTTGGAGAAGCTCTCACTGACGACTATATGCAGTACATCATGCAAGTCCAGAAAAATGCTGCGGTAATGGCAAAGTCATTTATGGACAAGGGCTATAAGGTTATCTCTGATGGCACAGACAATCACATGATGCTCATCGACCTTAGATCAAAAGGGCTTACGGGTAAGATTGCAGAGAATACATTGATCAAAGCGGACATCACCATCAACAAAAACATGGTGCCATTCGATGACAAGTCACCCTTCGTGACCTCAGGGATGAGAGTAGGTACTGCGGCCATCACCACACGAGGCTTGGGAGAGGAAGACATGGAAAAGATCGTTGATCTGATCGATAACGTGCTATCCTTCCACTATGATGAGGGTAAGATTGAAGTGCTCAAGCAAGAAGTAAATCAGTGGATGCGAAACTTCCCACTGAATAAATGAGTCCGACTCCCCTAGACCAGCTTCCTGAAGATATAGATGCTGACCAAGCGGAGATGTCCTTTTTGGATCATCTAGAGGAGCTTCGCTGGCACATTATCAGATCACTCTCTGCCATTGGCGTTTTTGCCGTTGCGGCCTTCATTGCTAAAGGGTTTGTATTTGGAGAGGTGATCCTTGGCCCTTCAAGACCGGATTTCTGGACATACCGTATGCTCTGCAAGCTGGGTGATATTCTAGAGATAGACGCAATTTGTATCGACGCACTTCCTTTCATTATTCAGAGTCGGCAGATGACTGGTCAGTTTACCATGCACATCACGTCCAGTTTCGTAGTTGGGCTCATCTGCGCTTTCCCTTATGCCTTTTGGGAGATCTGGAGATTTATTGCTCCTGGGCTCTATGCTCATGAGAGAAGAGCTGCTAGAGGTGCCACCTTCTTTGTGAGCCTGTTATTCATGATGGGGGTACTATTTGGGTACTTCATGGTCACGCCGATATCTGTCAACTTCTTGGCTAACTACCAGATTGACCCAAGTATCATGAATGAGTTTGACATTGTCTCCTATGTGAGCACAGTGTCTGCATTGGTGTTAGCCGCCGGGATCCTATTCCAGCTCCCTATAGTAGTCTTCTTTCTAACCAAAGCAGGCTTGGTTACTCCCGACATTCTCAGACAATATCGTAAGCATGCGATTATCATCATCTTGATATTGGGAGCCGTTCTTACACCACCTGATCCATTTAGCCAGTTGCTTATTGCCTTGCCCTTGCTCGGCCTATATCAAGTCAGCATCTACATTTCAAAGTATGTACTGAGAAAAGAGGAGAAGCTGTTGAAAGAAGAAAACTTATAACAGAAGAGTCATGAAAATAGCTATTGGAGGAGACCATGCAGGTTACAATTACAAAGAAGCCCTGAAGCCTTACCTTGAAAGTCTGGGTCATGAGGTGAAGGACTTTGGCCCGTATAGCGATGCTTCGGCGGACTACCCTGACTTTGTACATCCACTTTCTACTGCCGTGGAAGAAAAGGAATGCGATTTGGGCATACTGATTTGCGGTAGCGGTAATGGGGTAGCTATCACTGCGAACAAGCACCAAGGAATTCGCGCAGCACTCTGCTGGCAGGTGGAGTTGGCAGCTTTAGCTAAGCAGCACAACAATGCAAACGTCCTTTGCATGGCTTCAAGGTTTACCAATCTCGACTTGGTCAAAGAGATGGCAAAGGCATTCCTCGAAACTCCATTTGAAGGTGGAAGACACGAGCGACGTGTCAACAAGATCAGCTGCTAGAGCTCTCTTTTTAAGTAATACTTAGGCTCAGTCTGCGACCTTTGATAGTGTCTTTCGACCAGGGGCATCCGCTCAAATAGCTTCGGCACAACGCCTTCCTGATCAACAATCACTTCAGGCAAATCTGCCTGCAATCTCGCATGGCCCAACTCAATGTAATAGTAGTAATCTAAGCCCTCAAAGACGGGTGATGCAAGCTGCCAATTCAAGAATGGTGTCGCAAGTTTATTGCCGCTGTAATATCTCGTATCTGCACCCAGCACGAGTATTTTTTTTCCTTCGATGGCCTCTTCACCTACCGGAAAATCTGCCTCCGCTTTTTCCATCCCAATCAGCTTATGCACATAAAACCAATTGCGAGAAAGGGTCAAATGAGTGCCAAATACGGTGATGATCAACAGCAGCGTGATCAACTCGGCCTGCCAGGTTTTTCGAATGAGCAGTAGGTAATGACTACCGAAAAAAGCTATGGCCGGTAAGATCAATACTAGTTGGTAGAGCCCCCATTGGTCAGAAATCAGAAGGTTGATCAGGCCACCTAAAAGTAAGAAGAGCATCACCTGCTGGAACTTGACTTGATAATTGACAAACCGTCCAAGACTATAGGTCTTAAATATTGAAATAAGTAAAACTAGCCCAGGTATCGCTGCACTCCACATGAAAGAAGTGCCAGAGATCAACTCGATCTGATCGATTTGCCACCAGGATCTAACATAAAAATCCCACCACTCAAAATGAACGTCATAGAGGTATGCATACAACCCCGAGAGTACGACGACCATGAAGTAGCCATGGATCAAAAGAAAAATGCGTCTTAGGATAGCCCCTGAAAATAGGACTAGGGATAATACGGAAATCACAAAAAATAGAAAATACGGCAAATAGAACAGCGACGCTATGCCCAAATAGATTCCCGTATATAGAAACAGATCATCCCTAGTTTGATTGTCAATCCGCTTGAAGATATTGTTGATCGCTAGTAGTACAAAAGTCAGACCCATCAACACCGGAGTGAGTGAAAGCAGGTCTTCAAAAAAGTGGATGAATAGGATGTACATAAAGGCTGGAACGTAGCTATTCTCCTTAAATGCCTTATTGCTCAATAGTAAATGATTGAAGATAGCGGCTTGAATAAACACCACCAATGCTGATAGTACGTGGTAAGCCCAGATGCTATTCCCAAAAAGTAGAGCAATGCCTCGGTAGACCATCACAGCCAGTGGCGCAGTGGTATCCCAAACATCAAAGTACATCAGCCCGCCATCAGTTGCTAACTTCTCGCCGATCAGCATCCACTGCATTTCCGATAGGGTCAGATCGACTCCCACCCAAAGCAGCGGAATGCGTATAAGCATGAGTAGAATGAAGAGGATGACTAGCCTGTAAGGATCGTTGATTCTGAAGAGCGAAAGCAAGTCGGCTGATTTTATAAAAACCCGAAATTAGGCCATATTTCAATGAATAAGTAAATAAATAGGGATATTTGCAGGTATGGAGAGTAAAAGACAGATGAAGTTTGAGCGGCTTATCCAGCGTGAGGTCGGTGAGATTTTTCAGAAGGAAGCCAGAAATTTATTGGGAAGCATTTTCGCAACAATCACCGCGGTGAAAATGAGTCCCGATTTGGGCTTTGCCAAAGTGTATGTCAGCATCATGCAGGAGCGCGACCGCAAAATGAATTTCAAAGTCATTGAAGAACACAAAAGTGAAATCAGAAAATATCTAGGCAGGCGTATTGGCAAAAGTGTACGAGTCATCCCCGAGCTGGCATTTACGCTCGATGAGACGGAAGACCAAGCGGCTCGCATCGATAGCATACTTTCTAAACTTGATATCCCGCCAGCACCGGAGGAGTAGTCTGTGAACCTGCCAATATTCATCGCTCGCCGGTACTTCTTCTCTAAAAAGAAGAAGAACTTCATCAACGTAATCTCGATGATCTCGATGGTGGGCGTGGCTATAGGTACGGCCACTCTGGTAGTAGTCCTCTCAGTCTTCAATGGGCTGGAAGACCTGATCAGAGGATTGTACAATACCTTTGACCCGGAGATCAAGGTGATGCCCCTAAAGGGAAAAACCTTCGAGCTACAGGCCGGTGTGATTCAGGAGTTAGAAGCCTTACCTGCTATCAGCATCATCACTGAAGTGATAGAAGATAATGCCTTAGCCAGGTTCAAAGAATCAGAACATTTGGTTAGAGTGAAGGGAGTCTCGGACAATTTCATTGACCAGAACAGGCTCAACAATTCTATTGTCGTAGGTGAACTCATCTTTCGAAAAGACAACATCAACTATGCTATCATCGGACGAGGAGTACAGTATGCACTTTCTCTTTCTATGAAGGATGACTTCAACTCGTTACAGCTTTTCTCACCTCGAAATATCAACCCCGGCAACCTTAATCCCAGTCGGCTTTTTAACCAAAGAAACATCTTACCAGGCGGCATATTCGCGGTAGAGAAATTCTATGATGAGAATTATGTTTTTGTACCGCTGGACTTTGCCAAAAGTCTGTTCAACACCGGAGACCGAAGGTCATCGCTGGAGATACAGCTCGTACCCGAAGCTGACATAGTCGATGCTCAGAGGGCTATCTCTAGGATCTTGGGCAGTGACTATAGCGTGCAAAATAGCGACGAGCAACACAGCGATCTTTTCAAATTGCTCAGCATTGAGAAGCTCTTTGTATTTCTCACTTTTTCCTTTATCCTGGCCATTGCCTCATTCAATATCTTCTTCTCACTAAGCATGCTGGCGATCGATAAGCGGACAGACATTGCTGTGTTAAATGCCATGGGCGCTGACCAAACCGTTATCAAGAAAATATTTATTTCTGAGGGAATTATCATAGCCGTGATTGGCTCTGTCATCGGGCTTGGTTTGGGACTCATTATTTGCTGGCTCCAGCAGGCATTTGGATTAGTGTCCATGGGCATGGCCACCTCTATCCTAGATGCCTACCCAGTACGGGTGCAGTGGACGGACTTCTTGTACACAGGCCTTTTGATCTTCCTTATCACATTTCTTGCTTCGTACAGACCTGCAGTCATTGCCGCCAAATCTCTCAATATTAGTCACTTGCAATAGCCTAAGAATTTGCTCCACTTGTTTGTGTAAAATAGGGGCGGTTTTTATCCCAAGATCATTAGCTTGCAAGATTATATTGATCACAATTTTTTGAATGAAGGTATCTCCGGCTAGTCCGTTTAGACTTATTTATTCGCTGTTTCAGCATGAGTATCTCGGCTATTTGTTTGAGTCATTTGTAGTGCAAGTGGATCAGCTGGGTAAGCTCACCTATTCCCACCAAAACATCTCGTCAAAGAATGCCAAGGAGTTCGCGTCTGGCCTGGATGAGAAAGACTACACATTGATCAAAGAGATGGATGCCATGCAGCAGGACGCTGTGGTTAAGCATTTCTACAAGAAGAAAATTAAGACCAATGAGTTTTTCCTAAAGATCTACGACAAGGAAAAGGGCAACAAACTGCTGCAGCAGGAGATCGCTCAATACCTAGAGCGACGCAGGTCTAATATCATGCCCCTCCTACCGGGGAAAGATGTCTTCGAGATGGGCAGTGATGGAGAGCCAATATGGAAGCATATGGAAATGGACGATGAGAAGGCCACCGTGCTTTTTCATTTTCGCAAAAACGAAGAGAACACGCACTACTTCCCGACCATCAAGCACAAAGGAGAGAAGCTGGAGTTTCAATACCAGAATGCCTACATCGTCTGCAACGACCCTGCCTGGATGGCGCTGGGAACCAAAATGATCAGTTTCGAAAAAAATGTAGACGGCAATAAGGTCAAGCCATTTTTGAACAAGAAGTTCATTGTCATCCCCAAGAATCTTGAAGAGACCTACTACCAAAAATTCGTCTCGCAGATAGTAGGATCCTATGATGTCTATGCCAAGGGCTTTGAGATCAAGACACTCAATGAAAAACCTGTACCCGTACTTACCATCCAAGAGTTGGCTACCATGCAAAAGGATCTCTTTTCGGGTACGAAAGGCTCAAATGGAAGCGACCCTGAGCAAGGAAAGCTGCTGATCGATATCTGCTTCCAATATGGAGAGCATCGGTTTGCCGCTAGCGCCGAACAATCCGTAAATGTCAAGCTTGACAAGAATGGGGAAGACTACACCTTCTATCGAATCAATCGCAACATTAATCGAGAGAAGAGCATTATCAACCTAGTCCGTGACAAGGGATTACCGTTCAATGGATCAAAATTGACCATGCCCAAGGCCAGAGCTATGGAATGGATCACCACTCATCTTGCTGATCTGGAAGCCGAAGAATTTCTGATAAGGCAGGAATCCGTACAGAAGAAATACTATCTCGGACGCTCTGAAATCTCCATTGAGGTAAAGGAGAATATTGACTGGTTTGATATTCATGCTGTGGTAATGTTTGGAGAGTTTGAGATTCCTTTCAAAGAACTTCGTAAGTACATCCTCAAAAAGATGACAGAGTTCACCTTACCCAATGGTGAGATTGCCGTGATCCCAGAGTCTTGGTTCACAGAGTACAGCGAGTTGTTTGCGTTTTCTGAAGATACCGTCGATCAGGACGTCAAGCTCAAAAAGTATCACTTGGCACTCGTTCAGGAGCTTAGTACCAGCAATCTGGCTAAGGTCAGTTTTGATCGGAAGTTGCAAAACCTCCAAGACTTTGATAGCATCGAGGAATATGAAATGCCCGAGCATTTCAAAGGAAAGCTTCGACCTTATCAAAAAGCTGGATACAATTGGCTCAACTTCCTTCAGGAGTATCGGTTTGGCGGATGCCTAGCAGACGATATGGGTCTCGGCAAGACTGTCCAGACCCTTGCGCTACTTCAGAATACTGCTAATCAAAACAAGGGTGTTGCTAACCTCCTCGTCATGCCCACTTCACTGGTGTACAACTGGGAGATGGAAGCGAAGAAGTTTACCCCAAAGCTCAAAGTGCTGGTCTACACAGGCACTGACCGCGACAAGAATGTGGAGCGGTTTCAGAAGTACGACCTTGTACTGACCTCTTATGGCATCACAAGGTTGGACATTGACCTGCTGTCGAGCTATTATTTCAACTATATCATACTTGATGAGTCGCAGGCGATCAAAAATCCCGACAGTATCATCGCCAAGGCCGTCAGAAAACTCAATTCAAAGAATAAACTGATACTCACGGGTACCCCTGTCGAGAACAGTACCATGGATCTCTGGTCGCAGATGTCGTTTATCAATCCCGGATTGCTAGGTGGCCAGTCCTATTTCACCAAGGACTTCCTGATTCCAATAGAGAAGAAAAAGGATGAGGCCAAAATGCAAAAGCTGTTTACGCTGATCAAGCCTTTTATCATGCGCCGAGATAAGTCTCAGGTGGCTAAAGACCTGCCGGAAAAGGTAGAGAACGTCAACTACTGCACTATGTCGGAGGAGCAGCAAAAGGCATATGATGAGGCCAAGGACTTCTATCGCAATAAAATACTGGAGCAGATTGAATCAGACGGTGTGGGTAAGTCTCAGGCTATGCTTCTACAAGGGTTGACACGGCTGAGACAGATTGCAAATCACCCTAAGCTTGCTGACGAAACATATGCAGGAGACTCTGGCAAACTTGAGGATGTACTTTATTCCATACATAATGCGCTTGGCAAGGGTCACAAGATTTTGGTATTTAGCCAGTTTGTGAAGCATCTCAAGCTAGTCGAAGAGCACCTCATAGATCAGAAAATAAAGTACACCTATCTTGATGGCAGTACTCGGGATCGGAAGGAGCAGGTCGAACGGTTTCAGAATGACGATGACTACAGCCTCTTTTTGATCTCGCTGAAGGCTGGTGGCTTAGGTCTGAACCTCACAAAGGCTGACTATGTCTTTATCCTTGATCCATGGTGGAACCCTGCGGCCGAGAATCAGGCGATTGATAGAGCGCATCGCATCGGTCAGCAAAACAAGGTCTTCACCTACAAATACATCATGAAGAATACTGTAGAGGAGAAAATACTTAAACTGCAAAAGAGTAAGTTGGCATTGGCCAAGAACCTGATTTCAACTGAGGAAAGCTTTATGAAGTCATTGTCCAAGGATGACATTACTTCTCTGCTAGACTAGAGCATTAGTAAAATACTGAAAAGCATAGGCTCACCATAGCATGTCACCTCGACGTAGGAGAGGTCTTCTTATGCAGGTTGCAGGGCATTTCTAATCAGCAAATAGATTGATAGCTACGCGCTAGTCTGATTTTCAAGTCAAAACTTCAGCATCATAAAAATCCCAGCTAGGATTAATACTGGCAATCAGCGCTTCTTTCTTTTTCCTACTCCACTTCTTGATCTCGTTTTCTCGTTCAATGGCATGATGAACGAATTGATACCTTTCAAAGAAGATTAGATTATAGCAGAAATATCTCCCTGCATGAGTTTTTGGGTTTCCTTTATTCTCCTTGTGCTGTCTTATTCTTGTTCTTAAGTCATTGGTCATACCAATGTACAATGCAGTTTTAGTAGGGTTAGTGGTGATATAGACGAAGTAGTTGTGATTCATTACAAACTAAAAATAAGAAGATTTCTCAGTCGTGCCTCCTTCGAAATGACAAAACGATTATTAAGAATTTATACAAAGCCTTTTTGTGAATATTATTGATTCTAACCTAGATTATCTCCACAGGTTGTCACCTCGACGAAGGAGAGGTCTTCTTATGCAGGTTACTACGTTGTTCTATCATCATATGGTTTATGGCTATTTGCAAAAAGTTGACATTGGTCGTAACGGTGTGAAAAGCACTTTCGGCAAGGCTGGTAGTGTTATATACGAAGTAGTTATGGCCAGGCATATTATAAAAATAAGAAGATTTCTCAGTCGTGCCTCCATCGAAATGACAAAACGATTTTGGAAGACGAACGCACAGCCTGTCACCTCGACGCAGGAGAGGTCTTCTTATGATGAGACTCAAATGATCAAACTAGCAGCTCAGTTGCAAACAACTTCTAGTTATCATTCGACAGAAGTGCAGGCTCTAAAAACATACTGTCCGAAAAACCAGATATTCAACCTGTACATTTCTGGTCAAGAAATAGTCCGCATTCGTACAACCCTCGATCCAGCGCTACCCTCTGCATTGGCTATAGGCATCTTTTAGGTTACGGCACAGCTTTTGAACCTCTTCATGCGATTAGAAACTTTGACGCTGAGACGATGATTAAAAACTTCCTGAAAATTGCAGTACGAAGCATAAGCCGGCATGCGCTCTATAGCACACTGAACATACTCGGTCTGACTATCGGTATTACCGCTAGTATGCTCCTCCTCCTCTATGTCAATGATGAGTTGAACTACGACAAGTTTCATGCTAATGCGGCAAACATCTATCGCGTCAATACCCTAGCCACCATTCAAGACACCAACATGAATGCGGCCACTACCATGGCACCTCTAGGGCCAGCACTATACAATGATTATCCTGAGGTCACAAGCTTTTGTCGGCTCTTGGGCGTAGGTGAAGAACTAGTCGTTAAGGGTGAAAATAGGTTCTATGAAGAAGGTTTCTATTTCGCAGATTCTTCCTTTTTCACCATGTTCGGGTTCGTGCTAATCAAGGGAGATCCAAAAACGGTACTTACCAAACCTGAATCTATTGTGCTATCTAAGTCCATCGCAGAAAAATACTTTGGTGAGGAAGACCCTATCGGAAAAGAGATCAAAACGGGCGCTGAAGAATGGACAAGAACAGTAACAGGTATCATGGCAGATGTCAACGCCAAAAGTCATGTCCAGCCAAGAGCCCTAGTTTCCTATAGCACTCTCCCTGATAACCGTACCAATTTCTGGGGCAACATCAGCGACTTTCTCTATATTGAGCTTGCCCAGGGAACTACCGCCGCAGGGTTCTCACGGAACTTTCCTGACGTATTCGACAAGTATGTCCGTGAGCTTTTCAGCCAGTTTAATGCGCATGCCGACTTCACGTTAATCAATATCGCCGATATCCACTTAAAGTCAGATTCAGAAGGTGATCCTGAGCCAGGCGGCTCAATGGCCTATATCTACACCTTTTCCGCGATAGCCTTCTTTCTAGTATTAATTGCGAGCATCAATTACATGAACCTCTCCACGGCACAAGCAACTACACGTGCTAAGGAAGTAGGCATTCGAAAAGTGATGGGCTCACATCGCCGACAACTCAGATGGCAGTTTTTGGTGGAGTCTACTGTAATAACCCTATTTTCCTCCGTGACGAGCCTGATCTTTGTCTTCTTTTTGATACCAGGCTTTAACTCCATAGCTGGAAAATCAATCTCCCAGCTTTTCTACCTCAATCCATACATCATGCTGGCCTTTCTTGCTGTCACATGCTTCGTAGGAGTTTTTTCCGGTAGCTATCCAGCATTTTATCTTTCCAGGTTCAAGCCTGTAGACGTACTCAAAGGTCGATTGGCAAGTGGTGGTAATGCTGCTTTGCGCAAGGCCTTGGTGGTAGGTCAATTTGCGGTATCGCTAGTGATGATCATCAGCACTATAGTCGTCTATGAGCAGCTCAACTACCTCAACACCAAAGATCTTGGCTTCAATAAAGATCTGGTGATGCGCATCCCACTCAATGGTAGTGCCGCCATGGATAAGTACGATGTGCTGCGAACCACATTGATGCAAAACCCAAATATCGAGTCTGTCGGAAGCGGCTGGCATACCCCTGGTAATGACAATCTCAACGTCCAAGCCATTACGGTAGAAAGTGCTAATGGCGAGATGATCGAAAAGGTATTCCAAACCATTTTTATTGATCAGCACTATCTACCAACGCTGGAAATACCAATAGTCGAGGGGCGTAACTTTCTTGCGTCAGTAGGCCGGGATACCTCCGATGCAGTCATTGTCAATCAGAGCATGGTCCAGCACATGGGCTGGGATGAGCCTATCGGAAAAAAGTTTAATGTAATCATGGATCAGGAGCTTAACACCAGAGGTGTAAAAGTCGTCGGTGTAATCAAGGATTTTCATGTGCGTGCGTTACGTGAAAATATAGAACCGTTGGTCGTTCATATGAACCTTGTCAACGGATCAATGCTATTAAGAATCGCCCCTAACGAGGTAAAGGAAACACTCGCCCACATTGAGCAGGAATGGCAAAATATCGTGCCTGATCGCCCTCTGGAGTACAACTTCCTACAGCAGGATTTTGAAGCTCAGTACATCGAGGATGAGCGAAAAGGTCAGCTCTTTGCCACCTTTAGTGGGCTGTCCGTTTTTATTGCTTGTATGGGTCTATTTGGTCTGGCCTCATTTAACTCTGCTGCTAAGCGCAAAGAGATCGGGATCCGAAAGGTCATCGGTGCAAATCTTGGTGACATTATCTACTTGGTCAGCTTTGATTTTGTGAAGCTGATGGCAGTGTCTATGTTGATCGCATTCCCTATCGCCTACTACTTCATGGATCAATGGCTACAGGAGTTCTCCTATAGTGTCGAGATCAGTCTACTCACTTTTGTGATATCAGCGGTGATTACAACTGTCATCACAGTGCTGACGGTGGGCTATCATTCAATTACGGCAGCATTATCGAATCCCTCCTTTTCACTCAAGGAAGAATAACTAGATCAATCAGCTTTCTCGAGTAACTCGATCATCTCAGTATTTCGCTGAGCTCGAGCCTGATCAAATGCAGTGTTGCCTTTGACATCCTTGATCGAGGTGTCAGCACCTTGATCGATTAAGAGTTCGGCTATCTCCAGCTGTCCAAAAGTCGCACAGTAGTTGAGACCTGTAGCCCTTTGATTACTGACAGCATTGATATCAGTACCCCGCTCAATCAACAGCTCAGCAATCTCGAGGTAACCTTTGAAGCAGACTCCCATCAAGGCGGTATTGCCAGCAGCATCCCGCGCGTTGACATCAGCCTTATGATCCAGCAATAGTATCACAGCTTCCTCTGATCCGCTATAGGCCGCCAGTATCAGAGGAGTGAAGCCTCGACTGTCTGGCTGATTGACCAATGATGGATCTTGTTTGATGAGTCCTTCAAGGGTGGCCACATCATTCTCTCTGACTATTTGAAAAATATCCTTACTCATAGATCATCTTAATTTGATAGTTCTGCCAATCGTCCTAGTCTATACAGTAGAACCACTTGAAGGTTTTATTATAGGATAGAACTTTTTTGATAGTCTCAAACTTACTATTATTAAAAGCTATAGATATTATAAGTCAATAGGAAAAAGTTATGACTTTCACACAATTACAATACGCCCTTGCCCTCCAAAAATTTCAAAACTTCAAACGTGCTGCGGAGCACCTTTCTATCAGCCAACCAGCCCTCAGCATACAGATTCAGAAGTTGGAAGAATCTGTGGGCATCAAGCTATTCAACAGAAATACCACGCCACTCGAAGCGACCAGCGATGGTCAGCTCTTTCTGATCAGAGCCCAGGATATTGTCAACAATGCCCGACAGCTTGAGAACTTTGCCGCTGAGCTTTCAGAAGACTTCACGGGCGAACTCAATATTGGGGTTATCCCCACATTAGCACCTTTCCTTATTCCGCTGTTTAGCAAAACGCTACAGGAAGACTTCCCCAACATCCAGCTCATCTTCCGAGAGCAGATCACCGAGCATGTCGTCAATAATGTGCGCACCGGCGAGTTGGATGTAGGTTTGATTTCCACGCCTATTGAGGTATATGGCATCCAGTCCATACCGCTGTTCTACGAGCGATTCTACGTCTATGCCTCTCATGAGCTATCCGATGACTCCCCAGACATCCGCATCGAGGATATCAACTATGCCGAGCTATGGCTACTGGATGAGGGCAATTGCTTCCGCGATCAGGTCAACGACTTTTGCGATCTCAAGTCCATCCTTAAAGGCAAAAAATTCATCTACCACAGCAACTCCATCGATGCGCTGATCCGCATGGTCGACACTCACGGCGGCATGACCATCCTGCCGGAATTGACCACTCTCAGCCTATCGGAATATCAGGAAGCGAACCTTAAAATCATTAGTGGTAGACCAAAGGCCAGAGAGATTGGTATGATTGTCACTCACAACTATGGAAAGGCTCGATACATTAAACTGATCGAAGAGTACATCAAGTCGAACATCCCGCATCACATGTTGTCAGGTGAGAATTACGATGTAGTGGATCCGCATATTGCGATGGATTGATGCCCTAACAACTAGATAGTAGATTTTGCGTACACAGTTGTGTACATTTGACAAAAGATATAGACTATATGAATACCACTACACTACGAGACTTGAGAGCGAATATGAAAGCTCATTTCGATGAACTCGAAGAGAATCAAGATGTTCTTTTGGTTCCTAGAAGTGGTAATAAAGAGGCTATTGTGATAATGACATTGTCAGAGTATAACAGCATGAAGGAAACTGAATATCTCCTGTCGTCTCATGAAAATGCAAAGGTGATGGAGAAATCGATGAGAGAACTGGAGGGCAATGAGACTGTAGAGTTTGACATTTCTGATAAGTGAATATCCTCTTTTCAAGGACCGCTTGGGAACAATACCTGGATTGGCAAAAAGAAGATGAGCAGATAACCCTCAGAATTCATGAACTGCTCAAGGCAATTATACGAGAACCATTTAAAGGGATTGGTAAGCCAGAGCCACTTCGACAGAGTTTGAAAGGCTATTGGTCAAGGCGAATTAACTCCGAACATAGATTGGTTTATAAAATAGTCGGTAAAGCTGGGGAAGGACAAAGAGTAGAGGTATTGACATGTAGGTTTCATTATAAGAAATAGTGCTTCACTCCACACACTCCACCATCTCACCACCATCACTAGCCGCTATCTCTGGGCTTAGGTAAGGAATACCAAGGTTCATCCCTCTTAAGATTAGCGCTAACGCCATGACTACCACAAAAGCCGGGATGGCTTTCTGCATTTGGAGTTTGAATTTTACTGGTAGGATATAGCTCGAGTAGGCCGCAAAAAGCATCATCGGTAGCGTACCTAGTCCGAAGAGTATCATAAACTGCATCCCAAGAATTGGCTCGCCTGTAGCTAGCGCACCTGCTACTGCTATATATACCAAGCCGCAGGGTAGGAAGCCATTCATGATGCCTATTAAAAAGGAGAAGGAGAGGCCCCTCTTTCGAAAAAGAGGGATAATCCTCGCCTTAACCTTATTGGGGAACGAATAAAAAAAATTCCATTTGAAGATCGTCGGAAACACCAGTCCCACAAGGAGCACAACACCAAGCGTAATCGACAGCCCGTGTTGGAAACCCGTTAAAAAAATACCCTTACCAATCAGTCCTAGCACACCCCCTATGGTCGCGTAGGACAAGATACGGCCAAACTTCTCTCGCAAACTGCCACCCAGAATGGACAACTCATGATAGCCTGCCTTAGGCAGACTAAACGCCAGTGGCCCACACATGCCAAGACAGTGAAAGCTACCCAGCAGTCCCAGTATGAATGCCGAATACAACACTAGAGGACCAATGTCTGCTCGTCGTAGTAACCTTTACCGTCAGCACTCCACGACACTTTCACCTTCCATAGGCCGGGTATTGCATCACTAAGATCAAGCATCTGCGACCCTCCTCCGTCAGGATTGATAGCCACTTTGAAGTCCAGGTTGCCATTAGAAGGCCTGAAAAAATGGATCTCCCCATTCAGTTTATCCTTACCTCCTATCGGAAATTGGATGGACGCTTTACGCCCGGCTGACCAATACTTGATCGCCAATGGCTGATCCAGTTGTTTGAAATTTTCGATTTTGGCAATCTGCGTTTGGTACTCGATCTCCTTCTGATAGTAATCCTCCGAGACAAGGTAAAAGTCCTGTCGAACGCTGACTACTACTAGTGAGACGATGATTGCCGCAAATACCGCAAACGAAATGAAAATCCTTGTTCCCCAATTCATGATTCTAATTCGTTATAGGTCCTAAAAAATTTGTTTTGATTTCATCAATCAGTTTATCGTCTTTATACATTTCAATAATCAACTTAGTCGTCGTGCCGGTGATCACTTCTTTTGGCAGTTCGATGAAGTAAACACTTTCCATATTGCCAGTAGCGGGTACGACGACAGCCTGCTCTCCGACACGCTTGATGGTGCCTCCTTCCTGATCTCTTATTCTCAGGTCAAGGTTCACATCATCAAATGTCTTATTGATAAACTGAATGTTGTAAAGATTGCTGATTCGATTATTCTCTTGCTCTTGATATAGCATTCCAGGTACGCGCATGATGGTCGCCTCGACATCCGTACGGGTAGCGAGGAGAAATGAGAACAGCCCAAGCAACGCCGCGAGCACGACAGAATAAGCCGCCATTCTTGGTGTGAACTTGGTTTTGATCTGCTCCTTGATACCATTGTAAGATGCATAGCGGATCAAGCCTTTTGGCTTATCTATCTTGGTCATCACATCATCGCAGGCATCTATGCAGGCCGTACAGTTGACACACTCGAGCTGCGTGCCGTTACGGATATCTATTCCGGTAGGGCAGGCATGTACACAAAGTTTGCAGTCGATACAGTCTCCTTTCTCCTCGGTAGGAGCACTTTTCTTCATCTTGCCACGCGGCTCACCACGCAACCAGTCGTAGGCTACTACGATGGATTCTTTGTCAAGAAGCACGCCTTGCAACCTACCATAAGGACAAACTGCGATACACGCCTGCTCTCTAAAGTAGCTGAATACCCAGTAGAAAACTCCTGTAAATGCAATCAAACCCATGAAGCCCGTCAGGTGCTCTGTCGGTGGCTGAGTCACAATCTCTTTGACCTGATCGATACCAATAAGGTAGGCCATCAATGTGTGCGCGATCAAGATAGAAATGGCGATGAAAATACCATGCTTGCTCGCGCGCTTGATAATCTTGTCTTTGTTCCAAGGCATCTTATCAAGCCTGCGCTGCTTATTGGCATCTCCTTCGATCCAGTACTCGATCTTGCGAAAGACCATCTCCATAAAGAGGGTCTGTGGACATGCCCAGCCACACCATATCCTACCAAAAACTACCGTAAAAAGGATGATGAATACAAACAGGGCGATCATGCCGATACCCAGGATGTGAAAATCCTGAGGCCAGAAGGGCACTCCGAAAAGAATAAACTTTCGCTCAAATACATTGAGGAGAAAGAGTGGGTTCCCATTCCAGCTCAGGAATGGCCCGGTGAATAATAACGAAAGCAGGATTATCGTGACGATAATCCTGGCATTATGCAATGAGCCCGAGGGCTTCTTTGGATAAACCCAAATCCTATTCCCCTCCTTATCAACCGTCCCGATGGTATCACGGAACTCCTCATCAAACTCATATAGGTTCTCCATTCTATAGCGCTCGCTCTAGTTGTTGGCTTGTACTTCTGTACTCTCTTCATCTGCTGACCCCTGCTCTGCCGGGGCAGTCGAAGGCTCATATAGATCTCCTTGCGGTTCCTTGCCATTGGTCGGGGTGGTACCCTGGAATGTAAGAATATAGCTAGACACATCCCTCATATCAGCGGGACTAAGCTGTGCCTGCCACGAGATCATTCCTTTTTCGGGTACGCCATATTTTACCACCCTGAACAGATCCTGAATAGAACCCCCATGAATCCAATACTTATCAGTAAAGTTGGGGCCTACAAGACCTCCACCATCGTTCTGATGACATACTGAGCAGTTGCGCTCATATAACTTCTTGCCATTAGCAAGATGTCCTGGATCGTCGCTAAAGGCTACTGTAGACTCATCGATGCTCTCAGTTGAAGCAACCTGACGTGCCTCCACAGCTGATCTCGCTTCAGCAAGCTCCATCTGATACTCTTCCTCTTGGAGCGGCATAGTACCGGTTACGTGATACACGATTAAGTAAATAACACCCCAACCTATCGTGAAATAGAACAACCACTTCCACCATGGTGGCAGGTGATTATCCAGTTCGCGGATGCCATCATATTCATGGTCGAGCAAGATGGATCTTTCTTGCTCAATGGGTACTGCATCTGTCACCGTCCGGTTGAAATTATCCCAGAAGCTAGGCTCGACTTCCAGCGCAACTCCTGCTTTAACCTTGTCCTTGCTGACTATCACCTTCAGTACCGTGAGAGTATAGATCGCCACTGTCAGTACTAATACAGAGACTACCAATGCAAGTCCTAGTACAAATAGGATCAACAGATCCTGCTCAGTAGCCCTCTCAAAAAAGGAAGGCTCTGCTTCCTGCGCGGTAGCAAGGAATGGGGTTGTAAAAAGTATCACCAAGGTGAACAACCCCTTTATAAATGTATTTAGATTCAACTTTTTCATTTTCCTGATTCGGTTTGTTGGTCATCAATTTGATCATCTGCGGTTAGCGGAATGTTCTCCATATATCCGATGTGGTTTTTATCGGTGCTGAAGACCCACCAGAGCAGACCGACAAAGAAGGAGAAGAATATGATCAATGATATCACTGGCCATAACTCTATATTTTCGATCCCTCTTAATACTTCTTTATACATGATATGATCAGTTAGCTGCTACGTCTTTGGCTTTGATATCTATCCCGAGTCGCTGGAGATACGCGATCAATGCGACTATCTCAGCTTCCTTAGGTGTGGATATACCATCTGATTGTAGGCTTTTCGCGATAGCGGCGGCTTGTATATCCATTAGATCGTTAGCCCTATCTTCAAAACCTTCTTCGTAAGGCACTCCCAATGAACGCAAGGTGCTAATCTTAGGGCCTGTTTCATCCTTGTCAACCATCTGCTCCATCAGCCAAGGGTAAGGCGGCATTATTGAACCCGGAGACATAGATCTAGGGTCTAGCATATGATGGTAGTGCCACGAATCGGGGTACTTACCTCCCTCACGGTGCAGATCCGGACCGGTACGCTTGGAGCCCCATAAGAATGGGTGGTCATAGACAAATTCACCAGCCTTAGAGTATTCGCCATAGCGCTGTGTCTCTGACCTGAAAGGTCGTATCATCTGGGAGTGACAGGTGTTACATCCCTCTCTGATGTAGATATCCCTACCGTGAAGCTCCAAAGGCGAATAGGGCTTCACAGAAGAAATAGTAGGTATATTCGACTTAATTAGGAAGGTTGGGATCATCTCGACCGCTCCCCCAATCAAGATCGCCACCAATGCAAGCGAGGTGAAGATCACCGGCTTACGTTCAAGTTTGTGATGCCATCCTCCTCCTACGATTTCTACGTTCTTTTCAAGTGCCAGTGCTTCAGCAGCTTCATTTGTAATGAAGGAACCTTGAGCAGCTGTTTTCATCAGGTTGTACACCATGATGAACATACCTGCGAAGTACATCAATCCACCCACAGATCTTAGCACGTACATCGGGATAATCTGAGTAACAGTCTCGAGAAAGTTAGGGTAAAGCAAGAATCCATCTGCAGTAAACTGCTTCCACATCAAGGACTGGGTGATACCTGCCCAGTACAAAGGCAGTGCATAGAAGATAATGCCTAGGGTGCCTACCCAGAAGTGTACATTAGCCAGCTTCGTAGAGTATAGCTTAGTATCCCACATCTTTGGCACTAGCCAGTACATCATACCGAAGGTCAAGAAGCCGTTCCAGCCCAAACCACCTATGTGTACGTGAGCAATAATCCAATCCGTAAAGTGCGCTATTGCATTCACGTTTTTCAGTGACAACATAGGACCTTCAAAAGTACTCATGCCGTAGGCTGTCACCGCCACCACCATAAATTTCAAAACTGGATCTTCACGCACCCTGTCCCAAGCTCCGCGGAGCGTAAGGAGACCGTTGAGCATACCTCCCCATGAAGGTGCCAGTAGCATAAGTGAGAAAACAACACCTATTGACTGTGCCCAATCTGGAAGAGAAGTATAAAGTAAGTGGTGAGGGCCTGCCCAGATATACAGAAAAATGAGCGACCAGAAGTGGATAATAGAAAGCTTGTATGAGAATACTGGCCTATTAGCTGCTTTCGGCAAGAAGTAGTACATCAAGCCTAGAAAGGGTGTAGTAAGGAAAAACGCAACTGCGTTGTGGCCATACCACCACTGGACTAGCGCATCTTGTACTCCGGCATAAGCAGAGTAGCTCTTCATAAAACTAACAGGTAGAGCAAATGAGTTGACAATGTGGAGCACTGCTACAGTGACGAAAGTGGCTAAGTAAAACCACACCGCCACATACATGTGACGCTCGCGACGCTTGATAATGGTGCCAATCATATTAATACCAAAGACCACCCAAATTAGGGCTATCGCAATGTCAATTGGCCACTCAAGTTCTGCGTACTCCTTAGAGCTAGTGTACCCCAGAGGTAATGTGACTGCTGCGGCAATTATGATCAACTGCCACCCCCAAAAGTGAATCCAGCTTAGCATATCATTGAATAATCGTGCCTTCATCAGGCGCTGCAGGGAATAATAAACTCCCGCAAAAATGGCATTCCCGACGAATGCAAAGATCACTGCATTAGTGTGCAGCGGTCTAAGCCTCCCAAACGTGGTATATTGTATTCCAAGGCTGAGTTCTGGATAATAAAGCTGAATAGCGATAATCAACCCGACCAGCATGCCCACAATACCGAACACGACAGAGGCAATCATGAACCACTTCACGATCTTGTTGTCATACTCAAATTTCTCTAAGGCCATAATAGTTGTAGATTTTAGTAATTAAGTCGGGCTAAAGTAAAGTGTCTGTCTAGGGGGGAAAATGACACACTATGAGGCAAAGACTGACATTAATCAGTTTTATGATTTTTTAGTCTGTTTTGTCTAAATGTCCTAGCTTCAACGTTATACAATAAGGTGAGTGGGCAAGCCTTCTGTTAATATTCAAGACTCTTTTGTCTATCTTAATGTCGCACCTGACACAATGATGAAAACTCTCCTACTCGTACTATCCCTGACGCTTGGCTTTACAGATGTAGTCGCTCAGCGCGGCTTTCAGCTTCGGCCAGGCTCTAGGAAAATGGAGATGAGCTTCGAGCGTCACAACAACCTGATCATCATTCCCATTACGCTCAATGATCAAATCACCTTAAGGTTCATTCTGGATACAGGAGTGCAAAATGCCATCCTCACCGAAAAGGGCTATTCTGATCTTCTCGGGTTGCATTACGATAGGAAGATCAACCTCGCGGGACCTGGGAGTATCGACTCTGTCAATGCTCTGGTCGTCAAGGATGTCAAGCTAGCCCTACCGGGAATAGTTGGAGAGCATCAGTCGCTGTTAGTGCTGGAAAAAGACTATCTCAACCTTCGCAATAACCTGGGAGCAGAGGTCTATGGCATTATTGGGTATGAAATATTTAGTCGCTTCGTCGTTGAGCTAAACTACGATGATAATAAACTCATATTTTATGAGCCACATTATTTCACTCCCAAGAACTACTACAAAGTCCTGCCACTGTCAGTAGAGGGAACCAAGCCTTTCATTCAAGTTGCCATCACTCAAGCCAATGGCAAAAAAGTGGATGCCAAGCTTATGGTCGATACTGGAGCAAGTCATGCAGTACTGTTGGAAGAGGATACTGATCCTGACCTTGTCCTACCGGAAAAAGTGCTGCGAACTTCACTCGGCCGTGGGCTGGGCGGAGAGATCGCTGGTGATGTAGGTAGACTCAAAACGATCAAGCTCGACAAGTTTGTCTTCAAAGATGTATTGGCTAGTTATCCCGTTGAAGGGGCCTATAACAGGAAAAGGGATGACGGCAGAAACGGTACAATCGGGGGCGAAATACTCACTCGGTTCAACCCTGTCATTGACTATTTTGAAAACAAGCTCTACTTACGAAAAAGTGAAGAGCACCGTAAGACTTTTGAACACGATATGGCAGGGCTAGAGTTTAGAGCGATCGGTAAGGAACTTGACCAGATACTTGTGACCAATGTACTCCCCGAAACCCCATCATTCAGAGCAGAGATGCAAAAAGGCGATATCATCACCCATGTTAATGGCAACCGTGTGGGTACCACTAATTTCAACTACATCAATACATTGTTTCGACTTAAGCCTGGAAAAAAGGTGAAGTTAAGAGTGCTTCGAGGAGAAGAAGAACTTCGCATCGACTTCAAGCTTGAGCGGATGATTTAATCGAATTCTAGGTCTTTTGTTTGACTAAGTAGGTCAACTTTGAATTGATTAAGTCAAGAAATAATAGACTAAATTTATAATATGAAGCTTAATGCCATAATCGAAAAAACACATGACGGCTGCTTTGTTGGTCAAGTTGAGGAAGTCCCTGCAGCGATTTCCCAAGGACGCGACATAAATGGGCTATATGAAAATCTACACAATGCTGTCCATCTCTTGATAGAAACAGATAAGATCATTGATTTAACTTTAAAGCCAGTATGAGAAGTATAGCCGATATTAAATCCGGTCTCCATCAGTACGTAGCTCAGACTGATAATGTGGAAGCTTTGACTAAGCTTCAGCAATATGTGCAAGAGCTAATGTCTACAGGTGACGAAATCATCGCTTATACCTCCCGAGGAGTTCCGCTAAACCAAGAAGCCTATAAAACGGATGTTGATGATGCGATTGCTGAAGCCAAAAGCGGAGAAGTTATTTCAATTGAGGATATGGAAAAAGAGCTTTGAACAGAAGAGTTAAGTGGACAAAAAGAGCTAAAACATCACTAGATCTATACTGTAGCATTATCTATGAGAACTCTCCGCAAAATGCGCAGAAAGTCAGAACTGAAATAGTGAACACCTCCAAGCTGCTCTCCAAGACACCCAACCTATTTCAGATTGATGAATATTATCCTAATAGCCCTGGGAACATCAGAAGATTTTTTAAATGGAGTTATTAGGTAGTCTATTTGGTAGAAAAGGAAGTAGTCACGATTCTAGAGGTGTTTCATACTGGTATGTCACCTAATCAAAACCCTCTGTGACTTCAAAATACAGCGACTTTTTGCGGCTTCATGAAACCACTCGACGAGCATAATCCCATTTTTGTAGCAGTACTATTTCTGCTGGCTACTGTTGCGCTCTTCCTGAATTTGGGCTTAGAACCGCTACATTTTGAGGAGCCCCGACGCGCCATCGTGGCACTCGAGATGGAGTTGACAGGCAACTGGTGGGTACCCAAGATCAACGGGGAATTCTACTACAACAAACCTCCAATCTATAACTGGCTACTCATCGTGCTTTTTAAGTTGTTCGGCTATGAAGAATGGGTGACAAGACTTCCTTCGGTACTGTCGCTGATTGCTATTGCTGTAATCAACTTTTTCTTTTTCCGTACCCGCATCGGAGAAAAGGCGGCTTTGATTGTCTCCATTTTTTGGCTTACGAGTGCTGACCTCCTGTTCTATTTCTCTTTCCAAGGTGAAATAGATTTGTTCTATACGTTGATCGTGTACCTGCAGGTACTTGCCATATTCTACTACTTTGATAAGGGCAAGTTTTGGCAGCTGTTCTTACTGTCCTATCTGCTATGCGGTCTGGGCTTTCTCACCAAAGGTCTCCCTTCTCTTGCCTTCCAGGCCCTGACGATTTTTGGTTTGCTGGCTTACAGAAAGCGCTTTTGGACGCTTTTTCATCCAGCACATTTTGCCGGAATAGCACTGCTGTCCTTAATGTTAGGAGGCTTCTTTTGGAAGTACAGCATGTACAATGATCAACTCCCCTATATTGTACGGCTGATCAGCGAATCCACGAATCGAACAGCAGTTGGTGACCAGAGCTTGTGGCGGTCTATCCAGCATCTATTCGAGTTCCCGTTAATGCTACTCAAGCTATTATCCCCTTGGGTCATTTTGATAATCTGGGCACGCAAAGGGCTTACCAAAAACCACCTGTTGGGGAACCCATGGATATTATACAGCCTCATTTTCATCGGGATCAACTTACCACTTTACTGGCTTAGCGCAGGCACCAGAGAGCGGTATCTCTATATGTTTTTGCCATTCCTCTTTAATGTGCTGGCCTTTGGTTTGAATAATCAGCTATCTGCGAAATCACTCCATCGAACGCTCGCCATCATCACCAGTATCATCTCCATTGGCGCTTTAGCCATTCCATTTATTCATCAGCTAGAACAAATTGATGGGAGAATATTCATAATGCTCATGCTCACTTTAGGGAGTGGCTTCATCAGCTACCTACTGTACAGTAGTCGCCACCATCCAGTACTGGTTTTTGCTGCATTCATGCTTTTGCTACGTATCGGTTTCGACTTGTTGGTGTTACCCGTACGATCGGAGAAAAGAAGGCATGAGAATTACGAGACGTATGCTGAACAGGTCACCGAAGCTACCCAAGGCGCGGCTGTTGCGCTATCCGTTCCGGTAGAGACAGTCTACTACCCCATACCATTTACAAGCGACTCCATTGCCTATCGCGACGTAAAGTGGCCTCCTTATCAGCTAAGCTATTATCTGAGTAGCCTAAATGGAGCGGTTCTTGATAATCAGGCTTCCGAGTCCTCTGAATGGGTCTTGAGAGATGTTCAAGTAGAACCGACTGAGAATACCGAAGAGGCGATGCGGGTTGATATCCCTTCAAAGGGAAGGTCGTTTATTCTTGAGCGGCGGGACTAGACTTCTTATCCACCTTCTTCTCATCATCGAATAGTATCCTTACGCTGGGTCCATAAGTGTCCTCAAACTGGCCCGTCTTGGTAGCCCAGATAAAAGCCCCAAGAAAGAATCCTGCCACCAACACACTTATCAATATCAATCCTACTATGATCAGCATACGCCTAGAGTTTCTTTATTCTGGTAAGCAAGTGTATAGAAAGTGTGGCAAACGCCACTACCGTAATACTACTCACGGGCATCAAGATCGCCGCATATACAGGCTCCAACAGTCCTGTCACGGCCAATGACAAGCCCACAATATTATACAAAAAGGAAATCACAAAACTCGCGATGATGATGCCCTTGGAGGACTTAGCAAAATCCATGAATGCCGCCAAGTGAGAAAAGCGAGCGGCCTCCAAAATGCCATCACAAGCTGGTGAGAAGGACGAAATATTTTCGGTCAATGCAATTCCCACCTCACTTTGCTTTAAGGCACCCGCGTCATTGAGCCCATCACCGACCATCAGCACTTTCGCTCCTCGTTCTTGCAATGATCGCACATACGCCAGCTTATCCTGTGGTGATTGCTCAAACTGCATCGTAGTACCCGCTGGAAATTTTGACTTCAGGCGATCTTCCTCCGCGGCATGATCACCAGATATCAATGACAGTCCGTAGTTACCCTTTAGCATCCCAATCAGCTCGTCCAGCCCTTCTCTGAAATCGTTGATGATCTCAAAGTAGCCATGCTGATCGCCAATAACATAGTAGACGCGAGAGGCACCATTCAATTGATCGGTAGCATCTTGCCAACCAGTAAAACTAGCAGACCCAATCATACCGCTAGTACTATCCACTTTCCCTTGTAAACCCTTGCCTTCAATTTCCTCGAATTCTTCAATCTTCTGTAGTGCAAGCCCTTTCTGCAGCGTAAAATGACTGAATAGTTTACGGCTCAGGGGGTGCGTCGATTGACTTACCAGTGCATAAACCAATTCCATCCCCTTCTGATCAAGTGTGCCTACTTGTTGCACTGCCGAGTGACCCGCTTCGGTAATGGTACCCGTCTTATCAAAGACGATATGCGTAACTCCTGCCAGTTTCTCTATGATGGTGGCATTCTTAAGGAAAAAACGCCTCGACCCGAAAGAGCTCATTGCGGTACCTAGCGTAAATGGGGTGGCTAGTGCCAGCGCACAAGGACAAGCCACGATCAACACGGCAGTAAATGATGTGAACATTATAGATGGGTCTACCACCCACCAATAGATGGCAGTAGCCAATGCAATGGCCAAAATGATTGCTGTAAAATACCTGGCAATCTGATCGACTAAGCTCTGCCACTTGCCCTCATCGGACTTGCTGAAAGTATCCTGATTCCACAGTCGCGTCAGATAGCCTTGAGCTACTTCTTTGTCCACCAGCACTTCGATCCGCTCTCCTACCAGACGACCGCCTGCGTATAGATAAGCCCCCTTTGCCTTTTCGACTGGTTCCGATTCACCTGTCACAAAACTATAGTCCACACTAGCCCTCGAGCTCAGCAGTACACTATCGGAGGGGATGATTTCTCTATTTCTGATAAGCAGCGTATCCCCAACTTCGATTTGGCGTAGTGATATCGCTTCGGTGACCCCATTCGCAATGCGGGTAATACCTAGCGGAAAATAGCTCTTATAGTCTCGTTCAAAGCTGAGTCCTTCGTAGGTCTTCTGCTGAAACCACTTCCCAATCAATAGAAAGAAAAGCAGGCCACCTAGCGAGTCAAGATACCCTGGCGCAGTAGCGGATACGATTTCGTAGACACTTCTCAAAAACAGCGTCAGGATACCGATACTGATCGGAATGTCAATATTGATAAAGCCTTTCCGCAGGCCACTCCATGCTGACAGAAAATAGTCGGTGCTGCAATAAAAGATCACTGGTAGTGCAAAGACGACATTGAGGTAGCTCATGAAGGTACGTACCTCAGCATCCATCGGGCCATCAAATCCCAGGTACTCGGGAAAGCTCAGCAGCA
Organism: Cyclobacteriaceae bacterium; assembly: GCA_040222235.1. GTDB lineage: Bacteria > Bacteroidota > Bacteroidia > Cytophagales > Cyclobacteriaceae > UBA6059. The sequence continues at coordinate 26,223 of JAVKDO010000155.1, read as the reverse complement.
TGATGTTGCCAAAGCAAAAGCCTGCTACTCCGATCTTAATAAAAAGTGTGCGATTGGGATTGTAGGCTTTCTTTTCCTCGCCATTATGAAGACTGATGTGCGGCTCATAGCCAAGAGACGCCAGCTGTTCGACCAATTGTCTCAGTCCTATTTCGGTAGGGTCGTAACCCACCGTCAACTGCTTCTTTACGAAATTGACACGGCTCTGCTTTACACCAGGTTGCAGCTGGTAGAGGTTCTCCAGTAGCCAGATACATGAACTACAGTGAATAGCTGGGATGTAGAGTGTCAGTTTCTCAAAAGTCTCACTTTGGAAGTCCAGCAGTTGCTTTTGGATGTCCGCGCTTTCGAGATAAGAGAATTGATCATCCGTAGGAGCCGATTTCAGCTTAATGCCAGGGGCATCTTCCAAGTCATAGTAGTTGCAGAGGCCATTTTCGTCCAAGATCTGATAGACCAGTTTGCAACCATCACAGCAAAAGCTCTTGTCCTCTAGGCTGATCTCACCAGCCGTACATGGATCACCGCAGTGATAGCACTCTTCCTGCTCCACTGGCTTTGCAGCGGTCTTGTCCGTCACCAATAAAGTCTCCATCAGCTACAAAAATGTTCTGAATTGACGAATACCTGCATGATGAGTCATTTTCAAAAAACTGACATTGATCAGGTTTTGGCAACTTTACCCCCACTTCCTTGTTGTCCAGCCATGCGGATACTACTCACAGGTGCAAACGGCTATGTCGGTCGAAGACTACTTCCCTTGCTCGTGCAAGCTGGCCATACGGTCATCGCTCTTGTACGCGATAAGAGGCGAATTGAGCTGGAAGAAGCCATATCTGGCCAAGTAGAACTCGTGGAAGCTGACCTCTTAGATCGAGACTCTCTGGCTCACCTACCGGAAAATATTGATGCCGCGTACTATCTGGTACACTCAATGGGAGGTTCCTACGACGAATTCGACAAAATGGAAACGACCATGGCAGAGAATTTTGCCAAGTCTATCGGACAAACTAATTGTCGCCAGATCATCTATCTAAGTGGTATTGCCAATGATGATGAACTCTCAAAGCATCTCAGCTCAAGGCTTCACACCGAGACCATACTTAGAGAATCCGAAGTGCCACTTACTGTACTGAGAGCAGCAATCGTGATCGGCTCAGGAGGGGCTTCTTTCGAGATACTGCGTGATCTGGTCGAAAAACTTCCCGTCATGGTCGCCCCCAGATGGCTCAATACCAAATGTCAGCCCATCGCAGTGCGCAATGTGATGGACTACCTACTGGGAGTGCTCAATCGCAAGGAAACCTTCGATCAAGTTTATGATATCGCTGGTCCAGATGTATTGACATACAGGCAAATGCTTCTTCAGTTTGCAGAAATGAGGGGCTTAAAAAGATACATCGGCACAGTGCCTGTACTCACGCCACGTCTCTCTTCCTATTGGCTTTATTTTGTAACCTCTACCTCTTTTTCCCTAGCGAGGAGCCTTGTAGACAGCATGCGCAATGAAGTGGTCGCCGCGAAAAACAATTTGTCAGCGATGTTAAATATTCGTCCCATCCCTTATCGAGAAGCTCTTGATATGGCATTCAGCAGGATACAGCAAAATGAGGTGGTCTCTAGCTGGAAGGATGCATTTGTCAGCAGCACGGTAAAGCCTGACATTTTCAACTATGTACATGTGCCTACTCATGGATGCTTCATTGATGAAAAGAAAAAGATGCTGGATAGGCCGGTCGACGAGGTGCTGGACAATGTCTGGGCGATTGGCGGAGAAAGGGGTTGGTATTATATGACGAGCCTTTGGAAAATTAGGGGCTATTTGGACAAGGTCGCTGGTGGAGTTGGGCTTAGGCGTGGAAGAAGAAGCCCCACTTCACTCATAGAGGGAGATGCCCTGGATTTCTGGCGCGTACTGGTAGCCGATAGAGAAGAAGGAAGATTACTGTTATTTGCGGAAATGAAACTGCCCGGTGAGGCCTGGCTGGAATTCAAGCTAGACAAATCAGGTGATAAGCCTCAACTTCTACAGACAGCTACATTCAGGCCTAGAGGGGTACTAGGACGTCTATATTGGTATTCGGTCTTACCGTTTCATAGCTTTATCTTTGAGGGCATGATCAGCTCGATCATCAGTTTCAAAGCACACTGAATTGAAAGAAATAGGGATCGTAGGGGGTGGATTGGCAGGTCTGATAAGTGCTATTCTGTTGAATAGGAAAGGCTTTTCGGTTACCTTGTTTGAGAAGAAAACTTACCCTTTTCATCGGGTCTGTGGTGAGTACATTTCTAACGAAACCGTTCCCTTCCTTAAGCGGGAAGGGCTCTACCCCTCCCCATTTGATCCACCTATTATCAAGCAGTTTATTCTAACATCCATTAGTGGTGGTGAGGCTCGGGTACCGCTAGACATGGGAGGGTTTGGTATTAGCCGATACACCTACGATCACTTCTTAGTTGCTATCGCAAAAAAGGAAGGTGTAGTCGTCAAGGAAGGCACCTCGGTCACCAATATCATCTTTAAGGATTCGTCATTTCAGTTGGAAGCTGGTACCAAAACTTTCGAAATGCCAGTAGTCATTGGTGCTTTTGGGAAGAGATCGAAGCTAGATAAAGCGTTGAAGCGCGACTTTATGGAGAAGCGGTCACCCTTCGTAGGCGTGAAGTATCATGTCAAGGCTGATTTTCCTAATGACGCGGTAGCTCTCCACAATTTTCCGCTAGGGTACTGTGGCATCAGTCGAGTAGAGGATGATAAGTACAACATGTGCTACCTCACACGTCGCGAAAACCTCAAGGAATACAAGGATATCAAGGCGATGGAGGAGGCCATAGTGTATCAAAACCCTCATCTCAAAGCGCTTTTCGAAAATTCAGAATTTCTATTGGATCAACCGGAAGTCATCAACGAAATCTCCTTTGCTCCCAAGCAACTGATCGAAGACCATATTCTCATGACCGGAGATTCTGCTGGCCTGATTACCCCACTTTGTGGCAATGGTATGGCCATGGCGATACATGGTGCCAAGGTGCTTTCTGACTGTATTGACAGAAATTGGAATGGTAGTCTCGACCGCTTTTCGGTGGCGTACGATTACGTGCATGAGTGGAATGCGCTCTTCAAAAGGCGGCTGTGGGTCGGTCGTAAAACCCAGAATTTGTTTGGCACTCCGCTGACCTCTTCATTTGCGGTAGGGCTAGGTAAGTACGCTCGCCCACTTACTAAGAAACTCATCAGTTTGACGCACGGTCGGACTTTTTAAAATCGGTTTTCCTAATTTCATCGTCATGAAAGCACCAGTCTACCTCCTTCTCATTTTCCTTCTTGCCTCATGTCAAATGGAAAAAACCACCCATGAATACCCGCTTGGCACGATAGCGGGTTTTGCTGAACTAGTAGCCGCAGATGTAAAAGGCATTGCCCTGAGCTCTGTGATGACTAGAGACGAAATGGACGAATTGCTGCCAAAGGCACAGGAAATCGCGGATCGATATGGTGTCTCTCTCTATCGCGAAAATGATTTGATCCAGACCGACCTCTTCCCAAAAGATGTAGCCCAAGGAAAAGAGGTTTTGCTCATTTACAAGGGCGCGATTATAGATGCTTATCATGATCTTAAGAAAATGCAGCAATCGGGCCAGCTAGCATCCGAGGAAGTGGCGCGTCGCTTTGGAAGATTGCTCAGCTATCCACCGCATAAGCTTAACATCCTCTTGGCAGAGCAGACGGACTTTCGGGCAATGTCGCACTTCGGCATCCAGGCAACCAATGTTTTTCTCTACTATCGTGACCTGGAGGCTGCCAAGACCTTTTACAATAGTACGCTCGGTCTAGAAATAGTAGCAGATTATGGATTTGCCGCTACTATCCGGCTGGCGCCCCATGCTTATGCTATACTTGTGGATGAGGCGATCGGCATGCATAGTGCAGACGAGCCCAAGACTGTAGCGATTGCATTACTCACTGATGAGCTACCGCAATGGTATGCCTACCTCCAAGAGCAAAAAGTGCCAATCAAGTACACTTACAAACCAAGAGAAGGTGGTCCCCACGATGGCTTTGTCGCCATCGACCCTGAAGGGTATTTACTGGAGTTTGAGGAGTTTAAGCAGCACCCAGAAAATGAGAAATTCATGCCCCTCCTTCGCCAGTATAAGTCGCTAGATAAAGTTGGTGATGGCTCAGGTCCTGATAAGACTTTCTATGCAGCGATCACCTGGATGTACTATAAGGACATGTTGAAGACACAGCAGTTCTACGAAGAGAAGATTGGCCTGAGACAGATTGTTGATCAAGGGTGGGCCAAGGTCTACCAAGCCTCTCGCACTGGGTATATTGGTCTGGTCGACGAGCGCAGAGGCATGCACACCTTCAGTCAAGATAAGGCAGTCAATGTCAGCTTCATTCTTGAAGATGTAGAAGGTTGGTTTGCTTATGCGCAGGATAAAAGGCCTTTCGAACTAAGACAAGACAGCCTGGAAATTGGACCAGAAGGAAAGTACAAGGCCTTTGTCGGATACGATCCCGAAGGCTATTATCTTGAGTTTGACCAGTTTTATGAGCATCTTGACAACCAAAAGCTGCTAAACCAGCTCAGACAAGAGGAATGAACAAAACTGCAGAGTTCGACGCGAGTAGCTTCATCATCGAGAGGATAGACCATCAGACAAAGAAAACAGCGCAACGTATCTATTCTGTTTTCCAGCGCTCTTACAGCGTCGAGGCAGAACTACTGGGTGTCACCTCTTTTCCTCCTCTACTGAACACAGTTCAGGACATTAGTAATAGAAAAACTGATTTTTACGGATATTGGCAAGATCGCGAGCTTGCGGCGGTGGCGGAGTTAGATATATCCACTGAGCTAGTGGATATCTGCAGTTTTGTAGTGGATCCCGCCTTCTTCAGACAGGGAGTAGGTAGTAGGTTGTTGGATGCGGTGCTCGCCCATTTCCCCGATCGGGATAAGGTCGTCGAAACTGGAGTAGACAACCACCCTGCCATTGCATTGTATAAAAAGAAGGGCTTTAGAGAAGAGAGTCGTTGGCTAACCGAGATTGGAATTGCTAAAATCAGGCTTACGATGGCTAAGGCTTAGTACAGAAGCGCCACCAATAGGAAAAACCCATTGAGCATCACCGCAGAGAGCATATTGAGCTGCATGGTATGCCCGAAATTGGCCTGACCCTCATCTTTTCTGACCTTGGTGTACCACCAGAGGAAAAACGCAAGCATGGGCAGCATAAAAGCTTGAAACATGATTGCGGTAGTAAGGCCAAAGTAGGTGTAGTAGTATGCCAGAAAACCAGCATTGGATAAACTAAACATTGCTGCCGTAAAATGGAAGGTTCCCAATACGCCTAGCTTCAAACTGATCGTCTGGTCTCCCCTGGCCGCATCTTCCTCATGCTGGTAGACTTGCGTCATAGGATAGGAGCCCCACAATAGTAGGCTGCTAAGAATGGCTGGAAGCTGTACCTCTGCTGTCAATAATTCCGGTAGGGAAAACTGAGTCGCACCCACAATTACCATCAAAAACGTAAAATAGCCCTGGAAAAAGCCCGCTGTGATCCAGCCAATAATCGGCATCTTCTTGAGCCTGATCATCGGGTGGCTGTAAGCCTTGGAGACCAGACCATAAATGAGCAACATTATTGCAAACTGCCAGCTAATCCATAGTCCTACCGCGAGTGCTATACCGTCAAAGACCAACGCCATCAAGTATAGCTCTTTTGAGACTTTTGGCGGATGCTTGAGACCCCCGATACTACCCTCATCCTTGTCATAATAGGAATTGTAGCCGTTGCTGGCGGGATAGAGGAAGAGGTGTAGGATCACACCTATCACTGTGACAAGCCACCAATCCGGATGCTTCAATATGCTTACCGCAAAGAGGAAAACCGGCAGCAGGAAAAAAGAAAAGGGGATCCTAAGATGGAGCCAGGTAGCGCGCTTCATTTATTTGACTGATTGCGGAACAAGTTAGTTCGTATTTGATTATTACATAGAGGCCATGAGCCAATTACGCAAAACAATGCTCCTTGGCTTCTCTCTGCTTGAAATAGGATGTCCTGCATAAATTAGACCTTACCTGTTAACTAAGCTGAGAATCTTGACCAATATGTTAGTTGGTCACTTTACCTTAGTCAGCCCATATGACGTCCATCATCTCCTCCATTGGTACGGCCACCCCCGAGCATCACCTTACGCAGAAACAGATCAGCAGTTTCATGGCGGAGGCGTTGGAGATGGACGAGGATCAACGGCACCAGCTGGAAGTACTCTATCGTGCCAGTGGCATCCAATCTCGCTATTCTGTGTTGCCAGACTTTGGCGCACATCGCGAGCAGTATGAGTTTTTCTCAAAAGAGAACGGTCTGGAGCCATTTCCAACAGTAGGTGACCGAATGAATCTCTATCAGCGTGAAGCGCTACCGCTTGCCGTGAAGGCGATTGCTGATATGAACCGGAACCTTGATGGAATTACACATCTGGTCACTGTCAGTTGTACCGGGATGTATGCGCCCGGGCTCGACATCCAATTGATCGAGGAGCTAGATCTGCCGACTACCATCCACAGGACTGCTATCAACTATATGGGTTGTTATGCCGCCTTCAACGCGCTGAAGCTGGCTGATTCGTTTTGCCAAAATAATTCTACGGCCAAAGTGCTGATTGTCTGCCTGGAGCTCTGTAGCATCCACTTTCAGAAGCACAATGATGAAGATACTATGCTTGCGAACGCGCTCTTTGGTGATGGTGCAGCGGCAGTGATGGTAGAGTCAAAATCAGAAGGTCTGGGTCTGTCTCTTGAGCATTTTCACTGTGACATTGTCCCTAGCGGGAAAAAGGATATGGCCTGGCAGATCAGTGATTTCGGTTTTGAGATGAAGCTTTCGTCTTACGTACCCGAAATCATAAAAGGCGGCATTCACTCGCTCACTAAGTCTCTATTGGGTCATCTCGGAATGGCGCGTAAAGACATTGATTTATTCGCGATACACCCAGGTGGAAAACGTATTCTTCAGGTAATCGAGGAAGAGCTCTCTATGTCAAAAGAGGATAATCAGCATGCGTATGATGTGTTAAGAGAGTGCGGAAATATGTCATCCCCTACGGTGCTGTTTGTACTGAGACAGCTGATGAATAGCCTATCGGAAGGTGATCAGGATAAGAACATCCTCAGTTTTGCCTTTGGTCCTGGACTCACCCTCGAAAGTATGCTACTCAAGGTCAAGTGCTAAACTTTGATCATAGATCGCACGAGCAAGAGCTCATGGATGATCTGGACTGCTCAGGTGAGGTGGTTATTCAAACCCTCAAAGAGCTTGATTACATCAATCGAAAGCTCGGAGGAAATTACATTAGTATACAGAGCCTTGCGAGACTGATCCCTAAAAATCACACTGAAGAAGTCTCTATTATTGACTTGGGCTGTGGAGGTGGCGACATTCTTATAGAAATGGCTCAGTGGGCTCGGAAGAAGAATATTAAACTTCAGCTTCTTGGAATAGACGCTAATCCAACGATCATTGACTATGCCAGAGGCAACTGCCGAGGCTATCCAGAGATCAGCTTTGAGGTGATCAATATCTGGAGTGACGAATTCTCAGCTAGAAAATTCGACATCTATCATTCTAGCCTATTTACCCATCACTTCACAGAAGTGGAGCTGGTCAAACTGTTCGGTATCTGCTACGGCAATTGCTCACTCGGTATAATCGACAATGATCTACAGCGGCATTGGTTTGCTTACTACAGCATCAAATGGCTGACGGGTCTGTTCTCAAGCTCCAAGATGGTACAAAATGATGCGGCTGTGTCTGTCCAGCGAGGCTTTCATAGGGCAGAGTTGGTCAGCATACTTCAGAAAGCAGGTATTGAGCAATTCAAGATTGACTGGTGCTGGGCGTTTCGCTGGCAGGTGGTCATTAATAAACTGAAAATGGAGAATTGAAAATTATTTCTCCCACCGCACCTTATCAGCAATGGGCTTACGATTGCTTTTGGGCCAGGCGATCTTAGGCATGCCACAGTAAAGGAAGCCGAGCAACTTATCAAAACCAAAATAGGCTGCCGCTTCTTCCATATAGGTCACTCCACCACTTCCCCAGTAGCAGCCCACACCATGAGCAGCAGCCGTGAGATACATGTTCTGGACCGCCATAGCTACGGACTCCACCTCCTCGATTTCCGGTAGGCTCTCCTTAGGGTCGCGCTTCATACCAATCGCAATGATATGAGAGGCCATCATCGGCTTGGTCGCCAGCTTCTCGAACTTGTCCTGCTCGAAATTACCATTTGCGATAGCGACCTTCTTGTAGAGTTCGCTTTGAAAAGTCGCGAGCCTTTTGATTCCCTCTCCGTTATGAACCACAAATCGCCAAGGCTCGGTTAGCCGATGCGTAGGCGCCCAGTTGGCATTCTCTAGCATCTCCTCGATGACCGCATCGGTTACAAGCTCACCGGAGTAGAGCTTAGGATAAATGGATCGACGGTTACGTATGAGTTGAGTAACTTCTTGTGGATTCATTGAATGCTGAATTTTGCACAAGGATAAAAAATGAAACTCAGCCATTTCAGTTTCCAAAGAAAAAAGCAGCCAAATAATTGACTGCTTTTCAAAGCAAACCCCTTTTGGTTAGTGGTTCTACTTTTTCACCACGAATCTCACTGTAGTTATCTGGTTGTTGTTGCGGATGCCTGGGTCAATGATGTTGAATAGGTAGATGCCGTCAACCAAACTGGTGATGTCTAGCTGGAAAGCTTGATCAAAACCACTCGGCACTTCGCCACTCATCATCTGCTGACCATTGAGGTTAATGACCTGCCATTCAAGGCCTACTTTGTTAAGGCTCTCGTAGGTTACGTTGAGCACATCTTTGACAGGGTTAGGGAAGATATTGAACTCTTGGAAGTATTCCCTGAGAACCGCTGTTGTCTCAATCTTCTCAACCACGATTCCGGTAGGTTTGACCAATGCTGCAAGTTGAAGTAGTTCTGCCTCAATGTTCGCTCCAGTTCCTAATTCAAATTCTATGAACGAATTGGGATCCATTGGTATACCTGGGAATTCAATGTTCACGCGGTAGAATCCGTCTGGTAGATTAGGCACACTAAACTGGCCATTCTCGTCAGTTTCTACGTAGGCCAGCAACTCGAAAATGACATCATCTTCGCCTCTGTTAACTGATCTTGCTCTAAAACATCCAACCCCCGCTCTTCTCACTCTTCTACGCGCCTCCGTTCGTCCATTGGATAGGAAGTCGTCATCATCAATCTCTAAAATACCAACTATTTCATTGGGGTTGTCCGGTCCTGGAAATAGTGGCGGTGGTTGGAAGAAAATAAAGCCATCGTACTGCTCTTTATCATCACGCCTTAACCTGATAGTATCTGCCAATGACCATGTAGAAGCAGCCTCCACATACGTAGGGAAGTAGGTCTCCAAATCAGCTCTAATACGAACCAGATAATCTCCCAGAATAGCCCCTTCGAAATTGTACACTCCATTAATCACATCTACGGAGGTAATCGAATCATACGGCGTACCCAGCTCTCTCACCCTGTACAATGTAGCTTTGCCTTCATCAAGTGGCTGATTTGCCAATGTTTTGATAGTTCCTCCCAGGTCGGCTATCGCCAGAATCTCAAAATCTCCTGTGCTAAGCGCAAACCCTGGTACTGCTGCTGATACGGTAGCATTCTGAATATCGCATCGGTACTGCCCCATTTGCTCAAAATCTATATCGATGATGTTGTAGACCGTACTATCTGCACCGGGGATTCCTTCTCCATTGAAGTACCACTGGTAAGATAGATCACGCCCATCCACATCTATGGCCAACCTAAAGTCCAAACCTTCTCTGATACGCTCTTCAACCTTCACAGTGATCTTTGCCTGATTGGCGAAGTTGAAACTGTCGATTTCAAGGTTCTTGAGAATGGCGTCAAACTCCAATGAATTGTCTTCCAGTACTAGCGTATCGAGGTTTTCCATCACAGTAAAGTCGGGTAGCCCGTCGACCTCATTGTCCGATAGGTTGATATAGGTCACGGATGACATGGTAGCAAACTCGGTCGGTATCACTCCAGTCACACCTACTCCACCCAAGTCTACTCGCCTCACTCTGTTGCCTGATACCTCTATATTGCTCCACTGGGCTATTGGCAATACGGTCCATCCTGTGACTCCAGCCCAGCTTTCACCACCATTATTCTCATAGAGCGCTACCAAGGCAAGACTATCTCGTTCAAGCGATGACACGAATACCTTGAGCGAGTTGGTGGTAAATACAATGTCTCCAAACTGGCCATTGCGCACCTCCACGTAATAGTCGCCTTGGTCTTCAAATGAGATCGCCCCATCAGCAAATACAGAACTCGTGAAACCGACAAGCTCATCTTGACCTTTATACCATTGATAAGTGTTACCTGCACCTCCTATTGTCCTATCGAAAATGTAAGCGTCATTTTCAGCAAGTATCGCCACCTCTTCCTCAAGAGGAGCTTGCTGATCAGCAAAGTTGAAAATCTCAGGATTAGATTGGGCCTGGAAGTCGCCAAAGTCCAACTTGTTTCCACTCACATCTGCGACTAGCAGGTTGGCCGAGCTTCCCAGGTCTCCCAAGCCAGTGAGGTCATTGTCTGATAGGTCGAGGCTGGTTAAGGCTGTGAGAGATGCAAAGTTGACTGTTGAAGCATCACCGAATAATCGGTTATCAGCAAGGTTTATCCCTGTGATTCTCCTGCCATCAAAGGTCACACCTGCCCAATCAAATCGATTGTCCTGTAGCCAACCTGCTCGGTTTCGCCAATTGGGGCCATCAGTGACCTGATAAAGTGATACAAGCGTGAGTGAATCAGCTGCCAATTCAGGAGATTCCGGTAGGATCACTTGAATGACATTAGAGTACTCAGAAAACTCATCTTCCGTGTAAGCCAACCTCATTCGATAGAAATAAGTATGCTTATGATAAAGTTCTGCTGCATCTACCAAGAGGAAAGTATCCTCAAGCGCCACGTTCTCGAAGCTTTCGACAGGTTGTGTGAACTCAGGATCATTGGCTACCTGCAATTCATAACCCGATACATCTAATGCCCTGTGCCACCTGGCCACAAAACTGAATGGAGATACATTCACAGCCTCTGCTGCGATGGCATTGAACGAGACCGTCAGCTCTAGGGTAGTTTCATCCATGGCTGCATTACCCAAGGTATCTGTTGCTGTAGCTATGATGTTATACAGACCATCTGCTAGCGGTGGGGTGATGATTTCCTCGGCTACCATCCAAGTGTTGTCCTCATTTACGGTAGCCAAGTAGACAGGCTCAAGTCCTTCGATCTGTATCTCTACCTTAGCAGAAGCGTCATCGACTGTACCAGTCAGCGCTGGCATACCATTTCGTGCAATTACTGACTCCACGGTGACTACTGGAGGCGTACGATCTACACCGAAGGTCAATGTGTCACCGACATTGGTGGTCAACTGAGTTGTCAATACGCGAATCTCATAGTCTCCACTTTCAAGACTCTGAACACTAAAGTCAAATTCTCCTGTACTTGAATTAGCGGACTGTGGTGAAATAAAGGCATTCGCTCCTACAGCTCTGTAGCTCACTGCCACAGGCTCATCGGCCAGATTAGTGGATGTCCACTTGAGAGGTATGATACCTTCACCGCTCACAAGCGTATCCGGCTTAGGTGAAGTAATGGTAAGTGTAGCAGCCTCTAGCAGCTCATTCACCTCGACTGGCAGATTGATCGCAAGAGCGCTCGTGGAGGTATGGACAATGGTGCCGTTATACGATCTTCCATTGTTGGTGGTGTTGGTCGCACGTACCCGAATGTTGCCCGTAGTGCCGGCTGCCACAGTCGCCGTTGTGCCAAAGTTGACGCCATCACTGGATATTTCAAAGCCCGCTACATCCGTAGACTGAATAGCCAGATTCACAGAGCCGAGTAGACCCGTTCCGCTTACCGTGTAAGCAGCTTGTGTAGCTGCCAGATCTGCTGCATCGGCATCATCGATAGTGATACCCGTTGTGACAGTAACGCCTGCCACATTGATCACAGGTACCGGCACTATCGAGAATACCGCATCACTCACATCTTCAATGTTGTTGGTGATGCTTCTGACCCTAATTAGTGACGTTGCATTGAGCGTATTCGGCACAGTCCATGCAAAAGTGCCTCCTAAACTCTCAAAGGTCTCTGCACCAGTAAGTATCGAATTGAAACTAGTTCCATTATCGGTACTTACCAGAATGTCAATCTCATCTGTTGGCGGGATATTCAGTGAGCTCCAGGTGATGTTGGAAGTTGAACCAACTACGAGGTTCTCACCACCATTAGGAGCGGTCAAAGCCAACTCAGCTACCGGCTCAATATCACTCAATGTGAATATATCAGAAGTATTGTTGTCGGTATCATCCATCATGAAATGGAAGTCATACAGCTGCCCTAGCGTAAAGCTACCAGCAGCATTGAAGTCCACTCCGACAAAAGCTGTCGGAAGGATAGCTGTACCAAACGACGTTTGACCCGTCAGTGTTAACCCACCGATCGCTGCATCTTTGATCTGTGATATGCTCGGTACCGCTTGTCCATCCGTCAAAGCGACAAAGTATAATGTGCCGGCCTTGTCGGCAGTTGCATTACCATTAAAAGCCGCGTCTGCTATGGTTGCAGTAGCAGAAGTAATCGCTGGAGGGTCATTCTCAGACTTGGTATATAAGAAGTCCTCTGCAGATGTCGTTTCAACACCGCTCAGGCCTATGCTGATCTTACCCGTTTCCGTATTCGGTACAGTAGCTGCTATTTCGGTATCGCTATTGATATTGAAGCTGGCAGTGATACCATTGAATCGCACGAATGTCACCGTAGATAAGTCCGTACCCGTAATGGTCACAAGATCACCTTCTGTGCCTATGGTAGGATTGAAAGCCGCAATCGCCGGTGCTCCTTTGACCTCAATCGTACTTGTACTTGTTCCGACACCAGAAGGAGTGGTAATTTCAATGTTGCCGATACCTACATTGCTGGCATCAAGGAGTACATTGACAAACTCGGATGAACCGCTCTGGATGGCCGCTGCATTTCCATTGACCGTAACAGCTGTTGCTCCGGTCAAGGTCTTACCATTGATCCTGATCTCACTACCTACTGTCGCAACAGACGGGAAGCTTAACACCTTTGGTGTCACACTGAAGGTTTGTCCTGTATTAAAATCAACACCTGACTTGGTCACCACGACTTCACCTGTCGTGGCAGCATTAGGCACAGTCACTTGAATGCTCGTACCATCAGGATCGGCATCAAAACTTGTTGCAGGGATACCGTTGATCGTTACCCCTGACGCTCCGTTGAGATTGTCGCCCTCTATCGTGAAAGTTGATGCCACAGGGCCACTAGCCGGATTGAGCGTAAAATTATCTGGGCTTGCCAGAAGGTTGAAGTTGGCACTACTAGTAGCTTCCTGAACTGAAGTTGTGTTCACTACCCTGATAGGGCCGGTGATTATACCATTAGGAACAGTCACGGTCAGCACGTCTGCGGTTACACTCGATACAGTGGCTGACAGATTAATGCCAGTACCACTAGAGAAGAACACCTGATTCGTACCTATCGTGCTTCCAAAATGAGAACCATTAATAGTGATTTCACTTCCTTCCAATCCACTGTTCGTGAAGCTGAAGATTCTAGGGACAACATTGAATGGTAAACCACCAGAAGTCACACCATTGGTGGTAACTGTAATCAGTCCTGTAGCATCTGCTCCCGAAGGTACAGTCGCAGTGATGATACCACCATTGATGACGCTAAAGCTCGCCGAAGCACCGTTGATCATCACGGTCTCTATGTCTGGCAAGGCCAAATTAGCTCCTTGAACGCTGATGGTTGAGCCTGCGATCCTTGCATTAGGCGCAATGCCAGACAAAGTCGGTGGTGCCGAAATAACCAGCGCCTGAGCACTCTCAACCTCCAAACCTCTACGGGTAATGGCGACTTTACCAATGCCCGGACTTGCAGGAGGAACGGTTATCTGTATGCGATCATCATTCTGGAAATTAAATGATGCTGAGATGCCATTAACGGTAACATCTGATATTTCTGTGCCATTTTCAAAGTAGTTACCATCTACATAGATCAACTGGCCTTCAACAACCCTCGAAGTAGAAGGGTTAAAAGTCTGTACGTTTTCATCCCTAAACGCATCGATCTGATGCTCCACAAAGAAGGCATCACTGGCTGTAATATTGAGTCCAGCTCTGGTGAGTACCACATTGTTGCTATTGGCAAAGGCTCCAGTCCCGTTTTCAATAGCCAGTGAAATATTATTGTCATCCAGAATATTGAATGAATTATAAGCCCGTCCATTAAGCGTGACCTGGGTCACATCTGGGTTAGTGAACCCATCTCCCACAATGTTGATGGTACCACCCACAGGCGCACTGGCTTCCGTGATTTGCGTCACTGTCGCCTGAGCATCAATGGTGATCTGTTGCGGTAATGTTAGTACCAGATCATCCGCTGGTGACGTATTGATCAGCTTGACATCAAACATCCCTGGACTCAATGGTACATTGGACTGGTTAGACAATCTGAAGGTGATCGAAACATCAGAGGCACTAGTGATTGGTGTAGAAATGTCGTTGACAGTTACATCATTGATTCCTGCCAGGTTGCTACCTGATACGGTCACCAACTGACCCGCCACGTAGGGATCAACTGAGATGCCTGTATTGATCGTCGGTTTGAGGTAAAAGTTAAGATCTGTAGTCTGCCCATCAAGCTGACTCACATCCAGTCCTGCTCTGCGAACCGTGATAGTTCTGGTGCTAGAAGTAATGCTACTTGGCACAGTAAAGGTGATCTCAGTTCCGGTGTTTCCAGTAATAGCGGCTGATATACCCTGTACAAGGACTTCTGGGCTATTGTCAAAGTTGGTGCCTGTGAGGACGATCGATTCACCTCTTGCTACCCATCCTCCCAGCACAGTAGTGTCCGTGATGGTGTGGGCTGCAATCACCTCTATATTGCCAGCGCTTACCAACCCATCGGTGTTATTGACTCGCTCGAACTCGATTTCATTGGTGCCCAATGATGTGGCCAGTGGCACATCAAAATTGAAGTTTCCAAAATTGACTGTGCTATTGGGAGTAACTGGATCAGAGGATAAAGTGACAGTAGCCGTAGGGTTAGTGAAATAGGTGCCTGATACGTTCACTGTACCACCTAATGCCACCGTGATTGGTGTTACACTCGAGATGGTTTGCTTCATCGTGAATGTCTCCGATGAAGTCTCGGTGAGTCCTGCTCTGGTGATCGTCACGATCCCTTGAGTCGACAGTGGATTGGAAGGGACAGTCGCGGTGATTTCCGTAGCACTTTCTACCGTAAATGCAGCTGATCTACCATTAATGGCAACCGCTGACACATCTGGTAAAGTGAAGTTGGAACCATTGATTGTGATGGTTTGCCCAACTGCCTCAATCACTTTATCAAGCGAGCTTAGTATGGCTCTTGGCACTATGTCTATAGTCGTGACTGCCGTGACTGTTCCGATAGGTGCCGGACTGGTAATCACTACCGATCCACCAGTGCCTACAGCATCTGGAATGGTTACAGAAAGTGAATTGTCATTACTTACTGAGAATAAAGCTGTCGCTCCATTGATGGTCACTGCTGTCACACTAGGGAATTGGAAGTTGGTTCCGCTAATAGTCACTTGCTGATCCACCACATAGTTAGTCGTGCTAAAGTCTGTCGTGATCGAAGGTCGTACGAAAAAGTCATCATCAGAGGTGATCGTTAACCCTGCTCTGGTAATGGCAACTTTGCCCTGACCGGCATTGAACATGTTAGTAGGTACAGTCAGCACTAACTCTGTGCTAGACGCGGATACAATGCTCGCAGTGACGCCATTGAGTCGTACCAGGCTAGGTTGTGGTGCATCCATGTTGGTGCCAGTGATAGTGATCTGCTCTCCCAGATCAACTACTGATGGGAAGCTACCGATCGTGTGTGGTGGCACCACTGTCAGTTGCTGATCTGCTATATCCTGCAGTCCTTCCTTGAAAATAGTGACGTCATAAGTACCTGCGGCTATCGCCGGTACCGTTACCACAATTTGATTGAAATTGGTATTGCTGGTGATGGTGGCATTGACCGTACCGATCTGTACCTGATCGGCATTGCTCAGGTAGGTTCCTGATAAGATCAAGCTTGCCCCTGAAGCCAAAGTAGTCGCTGACAGTCCAGTAATGTCAGGTGCAATCGCAAAATTGGTGGCTGATTGGCTCACTCCACCTGCACGCTCTATAGTGATTAGACCATTGGCTGAAATGCCGGGTACAGTGGCTGTGATCTCTGTATCCGAATTAACATTGAAAGTAGCGGCCGTACCATTGAACCTGACGGCTGTCGGGTTGGGTGTGCTAAAGTTTTGACCAGTAATAGTCACTTGTGTCTTACTGATTTGGCCACTCGCTGGAGCAAATCCAGCAATCTCTGCAGCTGGCACCACGATGAAATTAGTGGTGCTCGTTCCTGTTACATTGATGGCATTATTCGTCACTGAAATGGGGCCGGTTTGGGCACCCGCAGGCACAGTGATATTCAAAAAGGTACTGTTGCCATTAATAATTTCCGCCGTAGCTCCTCCGGTGAATGTAACAGTATTGCTTCCTGCCGTCGGGTTGAAGCCATTACCACTGATAGTAACTGAAGCTCCTACGACTGCTCCTGTGGCGAGTGTAAAACTATTGATCTTTGGTACTACCGTAAATAATGCTGGGCCTTCAACCCTGAGTGCTCCCTTGGTCAGCTCCAGTTCACCAATACCATGGATATTAATCGGCACGGTGAAGGTGATCGTATTGTCATTGACCACATTGAAGGATAAAGACTGTCCATTGTAGCGGACGGAAGTAGCATTGGGGTTGGAAAGATTTTCTCCGGTGATGGTCACTACCTCACCCGCTGAAGCCTGTAGCGGAGCAAAACTCGTGAAGACAGGTGCAGGTACTGCATCAAAGCTAGAGGTAGATACTCCTTCCTCGAATGCCTCATTATTAAGCACACGAATTGGTCCATCGGCGGCATTTTGGGGTACGGTCACTGTGATAGAAGATGTGTTCTGCGATACAATAGCGGCAGGTACATTGTCCTCAAAATAGACCGTGTTGTCCGTGGAACTGAAATAAGAGCCACTAATCGTGACTTGCGCTCCCGGAGCAGCCTGATTTGGACTGACGTTGGTAATTCTTGGTATGATGGTGAAGTCCTCAGGACTTTCTACTTCTACGCCACCCTGGATTACCACCACCTTGCCTGTACCTTCAGCTGTATTTGGTACTGTAAAAGTGATCGTATTGGCATCAAGTCGGGTATAGTTGATCACCGCAAATGGGCCGAAAGAATTAGTCAATGTGACACCATTAACAATGACACCACCACTCGATGGGATATTGTTGAAGTTGCTGCCATTAATAGTTACCTGTGTACCAGGTCCAGCCTTAGTTGCTGACAAGCTTGTGATCTTATGGAAGTCTACTGTAAGATCACCTGTGGATTCGAAGAAGCCGTTATCTGTGCTAATCGAAACACGCCCAGTATTTGCGCCTTGGGGTACGGAGAAGCTGATCTCTGTGTCCGTTAGAACACTCTTGCTAGTCGCTTCTACGCCATTGACATACACCCTTGTATTGTTATTGAGGAAGCTGGTGTTGACACCAGTGATGGTGACTTGCTGAAACATGCCTGCAGTCGTGGGACTGAACTCAAATGACTGCACACTAAAATCCTGTGGTGAGGTGTAGCTGCTCGCATTCACCTCCACCGTAACTTTATCACTGGCAACTACCCCTACGGGTATCACCACGGATAACACTTCGGCAGAGATAACACTGACTGATGTGGCAGTAACCGGAGTTCCCGCGTTATCAAATATTACATTGACTGTAGGGCTGCCTGTCTGAAAGTCTACTCCTCCACTTGCGTTGACGAATAGGGTCTGTCCAATCTGCCCTTGCAATGGCGAAATGGAAATACCATCCAGCACCAGCTGATCTGGTGAAATGGCTGTGCCTTTGTTGTCAACATTGACAGTAATAAAACCGCTTACTGCGCCTTCAGGAACGTTCACAATGAGTTGCGTAGTAGTTGCGGTAGCAGGATAGGTGGAGATATCCGGGAAGCCAGGAAAGACCACCTCATTTTCTCCAGCATTAGAAGAGAAGCCAGTACCATCAATTTGTAATTGTGTATCACTATTGATCAAAGCAATAGATGTAATGGCCGGAGCAGGCAAAATGTCAAATTCAGCCTCCTGAGAAAGCGCAGGGTCGACCTCCGCCTGATCAACAATACGAATGCTGGCAGTCGTAAGTGTCGCAACATCAGGTACCAGCCACTCAAAACTTGTAATACCGTCAGACAAGTTGTTGGCGATCAGGTTCCAATTAGCACCTTCGTCGATGGTGTATTCCACTGACAAAAGATCAACCAAATTGCTGGTCCAAGAAATACTGATCACTTCATTGGAAACAAACTCATCATTAGGTTGAGGGCTGGTGAGGATCATTAACGGCGAGCCTGTCGCCTCTCGTCCAATCACACTCACATTCTGGGTGATAGGGTTTGTATTGCTATCGACAAAGGTGTTTTCAATATCTCCCGTCAGTATTTCTCCACCATTATCGTCCTGGCTGAATTTGACAAAGATCGTTGTAGTATTCACGCCTGGATTGGCTGGGATGTTCAGACTATTGGCAAAGGCGCCTTCAGGATCGGTAGCAACTTTAAAGTTTGGCGTGTTGGTGCTGCTCACTGTGACCGCTACATCAGTGACCTCCAGTTGGTAACTCAACACAGGATCATCATCATTGACATCTACTACTCCAAAATCAAGGGAGCTCAACGGGTCACTATTGCCATTTTGTACCTTGACTGGGTAGACAATATCAAAATAATCAGAGACCAAAGATTCGCTTCCTGCTACCACTTGTATGCGCGCGTTCTGCGCCACAAGAGCTGGAGTAGCCTCGAACTCGACAAACTCCAGACCACCGATTGGCGCATTGTCCAATGCCTGAAGCGGGGGAAGACCAGGACGAAGAAAGAAGAGGTCGTAAGAAGTGTAGCCATTATTGGTAAAGCTTAATGTGGATGCTTTGTCATAGATCAATTCACCTGGAGCCAAAAACACAACGCTCAAATCGCTGATAGATCTTTCTTCAATGCTGAACTGGCCACTTGTGCCGACGGTCTCGCCAGATACCTGTGCTCTAACCGTCACCTGATTTGATACAAATGCCGGATTGTCTAGGGTGTAATCAAAGAAATAGTCAGGGCCATTCTCAAAACTCGAAAGCGGGTTGGACACTAACTGGTACGGGTACGTACTGCCGCCATCGATTGACAACTGGAAGGTCACTTCGTCGGTATCTTCTATTCCGGTAGGTGTGAAGTCTACATCAAGGCTGTTGCCAAAATAAAGCACATCATCTGCTGATGGTGTATTGAAGGTAATGGCTGCTGGTGCTGTGGCTGTGACATTGAGAAATTCCTCAATCGTGGACAGGTTGCCAGCTTGGTCCTCCGCAACATAGTAGACGTTGTAATTAACTCCTGCAAAAATGAAGTTAGGAGATACGGATGTGGCACTAAAGGATATGGGCTGTCCAGCGTCTTCAACCAGCGTTGAACCTGATGCAAGAACACTTGACCCATTGGGTGCCGCAGCTTTGAGTGCATCTGCATCAGCAGGGCCACCAGGACCTACAAAGGTGCTGTAAACTGCATAGTAGATCGTCCCGGTCTCATCCACAGTCGCAGCACCTTCCAGATTTGGAGCTATCAGATCAGCAGAAGCTGCCGAAATAACTGGGGCCGTATTATCCACAATCGTGGCTGTACCATCTGAGGAAATGTTATCCACCAATAAACCTCGATCGCCTCCATTGGAAATAAATATTCTTATATAATAGTCCTGAGGAAGCCCAAATGGTGAAATCTCGAACAGTTGAAAGGTCTCATCGAGTTTGGTAATATCTCCAGAGATGGGTTCAAAATTGGTCCCATCAGTACTTGATTGTACATTAAATATTGCACCATCCGCAAGCGACGAGGAGCTCGCCCTGTAATAAAAACTGAATTCTGTCAGGTCAGTCAATAATGGTGTTTGTAAAAATGCTCCTGCATTGTTTTGAATACTAGCTACACCTTGATCCCCTAGATAGCCAAACGCAGGGTTATCTTCCCAACCAGCATCACCGGTTGTCCAGTTTGAAGGAATTCCTGTGGCAAAATTAACAAAGAAATTAGGAGGTGCCGGAGCTGTATAAGTCAGGCTTACTTCTCCTGCATTGGGTGAGTTATAAGCGATCACCCAATCCGTCGGTAAGTTGAGGGTAGCAAAGGTGCCAGAG
This sequence comes from Cyclobacteriaceae bacterium, assembly GCA_040222235.1. Lineage (GTDB taxonomy): Bacteria > Bacteroidota > Bacteroidia > Cytophagales > Cyclobacteriaceae > UBA6059. The sequence goes on along the minus strand of JAVKDO010000155.1, from coordinate 5,793 downwards.
ATTGTAGTAGCATCGACAAACACTATTTCATCTCCATCAGTCGGTGTATAGCCCACGGTTACATTCAGTGTACCGCCCAGGTTGGCAGTGCCTACTACCGTAATCTGGTCATGCTCGGTGCATGGCGTGATTCCCTCTATTTCGATCGCGAGCGTACCTACATTGGTAAAATCCTCTTCAAAGCTCGTGCAGCCCGGTGTGAACCCAGGTGCCATGGTGCCCACCAGCGGATTAGTGAAGTCATCATTGAAAACACCTCCCCCTTTGATCGTACCATTGTTAATAAAGTCGCCCGAAGGGTCGTTAATCTGAGTACCCTCACCGAAGGTAATTGTACCATTATTTGTAAATATTGCTCCATTTTGGAGGTCAAGTATATTGCTGTTAAGGTCAATCATCAACTCAGCACCTTCCTCGACGATAAACTCCACACCATTGAGCACAAAGTCGCCCAGCTCGGAAATATCAAGATCTCCAGAGACCACAATATCCTGCGTGATATTGGAGGGAGAAGGCACAACACCTCCGCACCAGTTGGCAGGTTTGTTCCAGTCGTTATCCACTGTACCCAGAAACTTCCCTTCTGGAGAACAGGATACAGCGGTTGAAGTCACCCAATCCGTATTTTCGTCCATATTGGTGAGTGTACCGTCATTATTTCCTGCATTATCGACGGCCATCGTGCTACCAGGCCCATCATTGAGGTTATAGTAGGCTATTAAGCCCCCTTCCGAACCTGTCAATTGTATGTCTTTGTTATCACTAATTTCGGTTGCAGTACGTGCATCATTCCAAAACCGTACTTCATCTATGGTTCCATTGAAGTAGAACGGAGATCCTGATGGCTGCCGTCCGATATTCATATTAACAATGGAATTCAATGTTCTTGTAGACAATCCTGCTGCTGTAGTTTCAAGGTTTCCATCAATGTAGATGTAGCCATTATCCCCCTGCTTTACTAATGCCAAATGGTACCACTGATTGATTCCTATTTTAGAAGCGGCAGTGGCAACATTGAAAGTGTTAGTACCCACAAAAGCTGAAATACCACCATTACTAAGAAGGGCCAGACCCATTGAGCCTGCTGTGGTGAAGTTATAGTCCGAAAGTACAACCTGGGTTGACGCTAGAGAACGGGTATTGAACCATAGTTCCATAGTGAAATCACCTGTACCAAAATTGAACGATGAGGGGTTGGCCAACTCGACATAATCCAGGTTACCGTCTAAGTCGAGGGCATAATTGGTCGTTGTACCTTGTACTATCGTGAATGATACGTTGCTGAGATCACTGACTGTTTGTGTGGTATTTTCTACTTTGACAATTACAGTAGTACTAACATCATTAGGAACAGTCCATTCATAGGAGCCATCAAAGTCTATAGGAACCCCTGTAGTGATTTGTGTGAATGGACCATCATTCCCATTGGTGCTATAACTAATGACAAGATTGTCTTCTGAATCAAAACTGGTTTCATCCCATGTGATATTTTGTGCTGCTCCAACAAGCCAGGTCTCACCGCCGTTTGGTGCCGTAAGCGTGACAGCCGGCTCTGGTGTTAGCTGGCCAACGACGATCTCATCAATAAGCACCGGATCCCCACCATTGTGATCGATCTGTATAACGACATTGTCATTGGTCTCATTGAGGTCGACGCTGAACTCAGCAAAGTCTGTAATATTTGCTTCTATTCCGCCGACATATTGAAACCCTCCTCCATTAATGGATTTTGTTACATTGACAGACCCTTCAAATCCAGATACTTTGGCGTACTGGAATGTAATAGCCTGTGGCTTATCTAAGGGGGGAAGTTCCAAAAATGATGAACTGCGATTGAGGATAATTGCCTTGCTAGCACCAACACCTCCTGTTGAAGATTCCGTTAGGCTTCCGGCTTGATATATTCCACTGGTCAAGGTGAGTTGTCCAGAATAATTTGACTCTGGAATGCCTGATCCGTCATTGAAATTCTCTGCTAATGTCGATGGGTTGGGTATGGCAGCTTCTATGGAAAATGCAGCATCACTGAGATCACTGACTGTTTGAGTAGTATTTTCTACTTTAACAAATACAGTAGTGCTGACATCATCGGGAATCGTCCATTCATAGGAGCCGTTGAAATCCGTCGGTACTCCGGAAGTAATGGCTTGATCAAATGGGCCATCATTGCCATTGGTACTATAGGTAATCACAAGATTGTCCTCCGAGTCAAAGCTCGTTTCTTCCCACGTGATATTTTGTAAACTGCCAACTTGCCATACCTCGCCTCCATTAGGAGCTGTAATGGTTATGCTCGCGGGTGGAGCGTCCTCAGTTGTAAATGACCAGGTTTGAAGGTTTTGAATACCAGCAAAATCTACCTGGCTACTGTTTTTTACTGCTCCCGGATCGATGATCAAGCCGTACGCAGTGGAATAGTCTACTCCGGAAAGTGTGAAATAAACACTGTCACTGCTGATAGTGACATTTCCTGAACCGATGGTTTGCACTGCGGTGGAATCTGATACTCTGACCACATAGAAGTTGCCTGTGCCTTCTAACACCGCCTGATCAAAGACTACAGCCAATGTAGAGTCGAGTGCGACATCAGTGCCATTATTCCCTGGATAGAAGCGTTGAGCCAGCACTGGTGTAATAGCGGCTCCTGTAAAATCATCGATAATAAGGTCATCACCATTGCCTGAGCTGGCGGTTTCAATTTTGATCCTGACAGAGGCATCTCCTTCATTCAGTTCGGTACTGAACTGCTGATAATTCGTCGTTGCACCCAATGATTGAATGGTCGTAAATGCTCCTCCATTGACTGACTTTTGAACTGAGAAAAACTGATCTGATGATCCGGCAGCTCTATAGTAGAAGGTAAGGTCTGAAGTGCCAGAAAAAACGGGGCTGGCAATCGCAGCATTGTTGGCGGTGAGTCTTGCAGCGCCTGCACTTGTATTTCTGGTAAGTGAACTTTCCAGTCGGGTGTTGGTCAACTCCCAGTCTCCAGAGGTCAATGTAAAAGTGCCATTGCTATTACTAACCGGCACATCCGAATCAAAATTTTCTGATAAGATCTCAGGGTAAACGGTGAAGTCATGGGTCTCATAAGTCCCCCAGGCACCTGTCTCGTCTTGCGCTCTCAAAAATAAGGTGTGTTCGCCGGCATCAAGACCTGAGGTCGATACTGCGATCATCTCCTCATAAGAGGTCTCCCCGTAAGTCAAATCCAATGACGTACCATTGCCGAGACCTGGATCTGTATCTATGAAATACTCGATATCTGCAATACTCCTCACTGATTGTGGATCGGTGGGGTCTACATAGAGCATGCGGGACTCATAGGGACCCCAGGTGCCCGCTTCAGACTTGCCTCGGACGAATAGTGTGTGGAAACCTACTGAAAGCTCTTGGGTAGTAATGGTTTCATTAACTGCTGAAAATAGCTCGCTAACACTGCCCACTGTGATGGGTGTCCCACTTCCAAAACCAGGATCGGTATCAAAGAAGTATTCTGCCTGTGCAATGTTAACGACATCACCAAACCCGACAGATTGATCAACATAAATTAACCGGCTCTCATAGGGGCCCCAACCTACCGCACTTTTGCCACGAACAAATAGGGTATGGAAACCAGTACTCAGGCCATCTGTATCAATGGCTACATCGTCAGCTGTAAAAAGCTGTTGTGTAGCGCTCACGGGAATGTTGGTGCCACTTCCTAAACCAGGATCAGTATCTATAAAATACTCTACTTGCGAAATCTCAACAAGATCTGTTAATCCTGAAAGTCGATCGATAAAGACCAATCTTGATTCATAAGGCCCCCAAACAAAATTGCTATTGCGCCCTCTCACAAAGAGAGTATGGAAACCCTGTTCCAATACAGAAGTATTAATCACTTCATCATCAAGTGAAATAATACTCCCTGAGGCAATGGTGATGGTAGTACCCTCTCCAAGGCCGGGATCGGTATCAAAGAAGTACTCTATATCTGTGATGTTGGACTGAGCATGGAGGTCTCCGAAGGTAATAATCAGACTTACCCCCAATACTATCGTGGCTAATAAGCGCATAGCTTTTTGTGTTTTGGGGTGGTTGATTAGTTACCGGAAACTACTATATCTGCAGAAGTATTAGTGCCTTGCTGAATGGTGGTGGGCAAGTCTAAAGTTTGAACCATAGGAACTACTGATCCTGTATTCTTGAATGGAGATGATCCGCCATAAATACCTAAATCTGAAGATCCATCCTTGGCTACTCCCAAAGCTGGTGAATTTGTTCCCAGAGTTGCATCGTAGGTAAAATCCCATGATGTGAGCGAACTATTGATGGTAATAGTCCCTTCAAACTCAGGATCATCATTCGAAATATTGTTGTCCCCTGTTACGTTCATGCCAAAACCAAGATTCCCGATACCACTCCCATTATCATCACCTAGGTCAGTAGTGCTTGAACCGAAAGTTAAGTTGTTGAAAAGTTGCACATTGGTAAGCGATGTTGAAACAGGGTTACGACCATAGAATATATTATTCCTTACCTCACTATTATTTAATTCACGAAATACCTTGGAGTTTGAGGCACCTGTTCCTAGAAAAAGATTATGCTCAATCAGAAGTCCTCCTGTTGTAGAGTAGATGGAAGCATGCGTACCATTATCACCGCGTGCAAAGACATTATTCGAAACCGTAATATTGTTTTGGGTAGATACTGTCAGTGTAATACTTGAAGCTCCAGTGGTACCTGTGTTAAACACGTTTTGTCTAATAAATACATTAGAAAGAGAACTAATACTATTGTTAGTCAAATAACCGATAAGATTATTCTCAATCACTATATTATTCAACGAGCTAGCGGAATACCCCAAGTAAAACAGCGGAATCTCCAACCCAATAATCTTGCACCCGTTAGCGCCAGTGTTGAGTCTTATATCTGAGACCTTAGCAGTTTGCCCATTAGTTGATTGAGGATTAAACCCAGGGCCGATTACAGTAATCCCTTTTGAAATTGTCAAACTCCCATAGGATGAACTACTAGGGATGACCAAAATAGTGTCTCCTGTATTCGCAGTATTATGCGCGATTGTGAAGCTAGAGAATGTCCCACTTGGTGCATTTCCATTTTGATCAACTATCAGCACAGTAGCATATGCGAGATTAAATGCTGTAATTAATAGAATAGAGAGTAGTATTGATTTCATGATGACGTAATTATAGTTTCCACTTTAAAAGTAGATGGATGATACGCCGGTCTCAATACCCTCTATAGGGTATATTGATTGGGTAGGAATGGGTAGAAAGACAGAAAGCCGCTATTCGCGGCTTTCTGTCTTTGGTTGGTAGTTGGAATTATCGTTGTATGATAAACTTGAGAGATGTGATACTTCTCACGCCTTGCTCCATATCCATAAATGTCATAATATAAATACCTGGGGTCAGGTGGGATACCTCTAGCTGCACCTTTTGATCAAAGCCCTTTGGTATCTCTTGCTCTATTTGGATAGCGCCATTGAGATCCATCACCTGCATCATAATACCTTCGGTATTGAGTCGCGCGTAGGTGATCTCCAGATAGCTGTCAGCTGGATTAGGGAAAATGTTCAAATCCTTGAAGTAATTGCGGTAGATACCCGTTTCCCGGACTTTTGTCAACACTATTCCCAGTGGGGTAATATCTGCTGCCAGCCTGATTGAGTTCTCGTCAACAAACCCAGCTCCCCCCAGCTCAAACTCCACAAATGAATTAGGATCCATTGGGATACCAGGGAATTCAATAATCATGCGATACAGTCCATCGGGAAGATTGGGCACT
>JAVKDO010000154.1:0-21516 GCA_040222235.1 Cyclobacteriaceae bacterium | reverse complement strand
TTGGAGCTTTCTTTTTCCGATAGGGCATTGGCAGCTTTGACTACTGCACCTTCTACGCACCCTCCACTCACTGAGCCAGAGAGCTTACCGTCTGAGTTGATGAGCATGGTGCTTCCGGTAGGTCGAGGAGAGGATCCCCAGGTTTGAATCACTCGGGCAATAGTGATAGGTTGATTGGTGTTAGCCCAGTTCTGAAGATCTATTAGTAGGTCGTGCATACGATTGCAAACAATTTAAAGCTATACTTGTTATTCAAAACTAATGGCATTGATTGAAAATACGAGCGCCTCTGTGGATTACTCCTGCAGTAATTGTAAAACAGCTGCAAAAGATAGGGTAAGTACCCCTAGCTCATTTTTAAGTGCAGTGCTGGTAATCCTCATTCCCAAATGTCACCTCTGCGTAATGGCCTACACGAGTGCCATCACAATCTGCGGTGGCCCTTCAATGTATATGCACTCCAATAATTGGATGTCCTATATTCCACTGGCGCTGGGGCTGTTCATTGTTGGTATTATCCTTTGGAACTACAAGGGTGTTCGCTCAGTCGTTGCAACAGGTTTAGCCATTGGCGGTTTCTTACTAATACTATTTACTCATCAGTTGGTGATTGCACCGGAATTCTATCACTGGGGAACCGGGTTAATGTTTACAGCTATTTGGTTGAATAGCAATATGCTATCTTTTGTAAGTTTCCTGAGAGCAATATTCAAGGAGCAAAAAATCGTTCAGTAATACTCTGCTGTTCAATAATCATTTGGTTCTTTCGCCAAGAAACCATCTAAACAGTCAACCTTAATGGATTATCAAAGCAAGCCAGCTATATTGAAGCAATGAGTAGTAAGCAGGCATTTTTTCTTGTGGGTACGGCCAAAGGCTTAGTAGTCTACAAAAGAGAAGACAATCACCTTCCAGACCTGACTGCAATACACTTCTCCGGTTTTTCTGTCAATATGCTTTTTGTTGATGGGCGCAATGGTAGATGGTGGGCAGGTATCTCTCATAAGCACTGGGGTCAGAAACTCCATTATAGTGATGATCAAGGTGCCACATGGCATAATACGACTATACCCAAGTTTGACGGTCAGTTGATGCCTGACGGAAAGCCGGCAAGACTCAGAGGGCTGTGGTGCATGCAGGACGGTGGAGCAGATCATCCCGAGCGACTGTGGATAGGCACTGACCCAGGAGGTCTTTTTCAATCAGATGATAATGGACGATCCTGGCAGCTGGTAGAAAGCCTTTGGAATCATTCAAGTCGTCAGCAGGAAGGACAATGGTTCGGAGCAGGGAGTGACTTTCCATTTATTCACTCGATAGAGCGACACCCTAGCAATAGTGATCACCTCTACATAGCAGTAAGCTGCGCAGGTGTGTTCGAAACTCAAGATGGTGGACAGAGCTGGAATCCAAAAAACAATGGACTAGTGGCGGCCTATCTACCTAACCCTAATGTCGAGGTGGGCCATGATCCTCATAAACTCATTATCTGTAAATCTGACCCCAATATTCTCTGGCAACAGAATCACTGTGGTATCTTCTATTCGAAGGATGGTGGTGATCTATGGATTGATGTTTCAGTGAGAGGAGGCATCCCAGACTATGGATTTAGCATTGTCATAGACCATGAGGAACCTTCCAAGGCCTGGGTAATTCCGGTAGAGAGTGACGAGAGTAGGGTAGCCCCAAGTCTGAAAATGGAAGTTTATCATACTGACAACTTTGGCAAGGCGTGGCGAAGTGTGAGCAATGGATTACCCAAAGATCAGGTCTTTGATATTGTCTTGAGACAGGCCTTTGATCTTGGACCTGGCGGATTTATGATGGGGACAACCAACGGCAATGTATTTTATTCTGATAAGGATAAATTAGATTGGAAGTTGATTACCAGTCACTTGACTAAAGTCAATGTGATTACTTCGACCTTAGAATAAATCTAAATAGAACAATGACAAAACAATTTTACTGTAGCTACACTTATAAATACATTGCAAACGATTGCAGCTAAACGACTAAAACCGATTTCCAACAATAAATAATTCCAAAATATGATTCCAGCATCTTTTGATTATTCTGCTCCATCCTCGCTGGATGAAGCATTGAAGCTGCTCAACGAGATTGGGGATGAGGCCAAGATCCTGGCCGGCGGGCACAGCCTGATTCCTATGATGAAGTTGAGATTTGCTGAACCGGAGCATCTCATTGACTTGAGCAATGTCCCGGGACTTTCACACGTAAATTTCGAAGGAGGCCATCTCAAGATAGGCGCCATGACGAAAGAAGTAGACATGGAGGATTCGGCTGAGGTAGCCGCAAAGTTCCCGATCTTCCAAGATGCGGCCAAGCTAATTGCCGACCCGCAGGTTCGTAATTTTGGTACCATTGGTGGCAACCTAGCTCATGGTGATGCTGCGAACGACCAACCCGCAGTAATGATTGCATTGAATGCTTCCATTGATATCGCTGGTCTTGAAGGTACTAAGACCGTTAGCATTGATGATTTCTTTTATGGCTTCTATTCTACAGCCGTTGAGGAGGGTGAAATATTGACTGAAATTAGTATTCCTATCCCTACCGGAAAGTTTGGCAATGCTTACACCAAGATCGAGCGTAAAGTGGGTGACTATGCTACTGCAGGAGTAGCTGTTCAACTTGAAATTGACGCTAGTGGCACATGTACGGCTGCTGGTATCGGTTTGACGAATGTCAACCCAACACCGCTCAGAGCTGAAAGGTCACAGGAGGCGCTAGTCGGAACCAAGCTAGACGAAGCGGCTATTGAAGCTGCTGGACAATGTGCATACGAAGACTGCAACCCTTCTTCTGACCTTAGAGGATCTGAAGATTACAAAAGGAGAGTAGTGAAAGCAATCACTAAGAAAATGATAAAGAAAGCACTTGAAAGAGCGCACGCCTAACCATAGATTCTGAAGAAAATGAAAAAATCGATTACACTAAAATTAAACGGCGAAGAGCACAGCGCTGAGGTGGAACCAAGGACGTTGCTCGTTCACTTTATTCGTGAGCAGATGGACATGACTGGTACGCACATCGGTTGTGATACGTCTAGCTGTGGTGCCTGTACCATTCTCATCGACGGCAAGTCAGCTAAGTCTTGCACGATACTGGCAGTACAGGCCAATGGCAAGGAAATCACGACTGTAGAAGGTCTTGCGACTTCAGAGGGAGTTCATCCTATTCAGGAAGGGTTCAAAGAAAATCACGGTTTGCAGTGTGGTTTTTGTACACCGGGTATGATGCTGAGAGCGGTCGAAATGCTCGAGAAGAATCCAAATCCTACTGAGGAAGAAATCAGATGGGGTATATCGGGTAACCTATGCCGTTGTACAGGCTATAATAATATAGTGAAGTCAATTCAGTATGCTGGTGCGAAAATGCGCGGTGAGGAATTGCCATCTACAGAACCAGTGTTTGTTGAATAAAGAAAACTGATATAGAATGATACAGTGTAAAACTTCGAAAGAAATAGGCGGAATGGGACATTCCGTCAAGCGTAAAGAAGATAATAGATTCGTTACCGGTACGGGACATTATGTAGATGATGTCAAGTTGAAAGGTATGCTTCACATGGACATCATCAGAAGTCCGTACGCGTATGCTAAGATCAAAAGCATCGACAGCTCAGCAGCAATGGCTGTAGATGGAGTTGTTGCGGTCATCACAGGCAAAGACCTTGAGCAATACAACCTGCATTGGATGCCGACTTTGATGTCCGATACACAAATGGTACTGCCGACGGATACAGTGATGCACCAAGGGCAGGAAGTAGCGGCGGTAATTGCCAAAGATCGTCAGACAGCAAGAGATGCACGTGAGCTCATTGTTGTGGACTATGATGTGATGAAGGCAGTGATAAATCCTTTCAAGGCTTTGGACGCTGATGCGCCCCTTTTGCGTCCTGACAAAGAGGGACAAAAAGACAACCAGGCATGGCACTGGGAGGTAGGTGATAAGGACGCTACTGAGAAAGTATTCAATGAAGCTGATGTAGTAGTTAAAGAGCAAATGCACATTCCTAGAATTCACGTGGCTTCTATTGAGACATGTGGCTGTGTAGCTGACTATAACAAGATTGATAATCACCTGACGATGCACATGACGACTCAGGCACCTCACGCGATCAGAACGGTTATTGCCTTGGTTGCAGGTCATGTCGGTCTGACTGAGGAAAAAATAAGAGTGATTTCTCCAGATATTGGGGGTGGTTTTGGTGGTAAAGTGCCGGTCTTCCCTGGTTACGTTATTGCGATAGCCGCATCTTTCCTTATCGGAAAGCCAGTGAAGTGGATCGAAGACAGATCTGACAACTTGACCAACTCATTCGCTAGAGACTACCATATCACTGCGGAGATGGCAGGCACCAAGGATGGTAAGATTTTGGCGACAAGAATGAAGGTATTGGCTGATCATGGCTATACTGACGGAGCTGCCAATCCATCAAAGTTCCCTACCGGAATGTTTTCAATCGGCACAGGGTCATACGACTATCCTACTGCGTTCATGGAAGCGGATGCGATTTACACCAACAAACCACCGGGGGGAGTGGCGTATCGTTGTTCATTCCGTGTAACAGAGGCGGTACACGCTATTGAGCGTATTACTGACCGCTACGCATTGGAGATTGGTAAGGATCCCGCAGCGTTGAGATTTGACAACTTCATCAAGAAAGATCAGTTTCCATATCACTCGCCGACAGGTTGGGAGTATGACTCAGGTGATTATCACGCTGGTTTGGAGCTTGCAATGAAAGCTGTTGAGTACGATAAACTCAGAGCAGAGCAAGTAGAGAAGCGAAAGAAGGGTGAATTGATGGGTATTGGTTTATCTACGTTCACCGAGATTGTGGGTGCCGGTCCTTCTAAGGATTTTGATATCCTTGGTATTAAGATGTTTGATTCTGCTGAGATCAGAGTACATCCTACCGGAAAAGCGATAGCGAGATTTGGTACTAAATCTCAAGGCCAAGGTCATGAAACCACTTACGCCCAGATCATTGCTGAGGAATTAGGTATTCCCTCAAGTGACATTACGGTAGAAGAAGGTGATACAGATTCAGCGCCTTATGGATTAGGTACTTATGCCTCAAGATCAACGCCTACTGCTGGAGCCGCTGCTGCGATAGCCGCCAGAAAGCTTCGTGATAAGGCTAGAAAACTAGCAGCTTATTTACTTGAAGTGAGCGAGGATGATTTGGAGTGGGAGCCAGGTAAGTTCTCCGTCAAAGGAGCGCCTGAGAAGTCTAAGACCATTCAGGAATTGGTATTTGCTTCTTACACAAATCACCCACAGGGAATGGAAGCAGGATTTGAGGCTACTCACTACTATGATCCTCCGAACTTGACTTTCCCCTCTGGTGCATATATCTGCGTAGTAGATATTGATCCGGATACTTTCGAAATCAAGGTAAGAAGATTCGTAGCGATTGATGATGCAGGCCATATCATCAACCCGATGGTAGCTCAAGGACAGGTTCATGGTGGCTTGACACAAGGTCTTGCACCGGCGATGTATGAAGAAATCATCTATGATGAGGACGGAAATGCATTGAATGGTACTTTGATGGACTATCTGGTACCTACTGCCGTAGAGTCACCAAGTTGGGAGACTGGACACACGGTAACGCCTTCTCCCCATCATCCTATCGGTGCAAAGGGAATCGGTGAGTCACCTACAGTGGGAGCGCCTCCAGCTATCGCCAATGCGATTGTGGATGCTTTGAAGCCATACGGTATCACTCACATGGATATTCCGATTACGCCTGCTAAGATCTTCGAAGAATTGAAGAAAAGAGGCTTATTAGACACAGACATAAGAACAGCTTAAATTAGAGAAAGCTCTCTTAAAGTTCCGTTGAGTCAGGTTGAGCCTGTCGAAACCGTTTGAATGTTCATTAATACATTTCGACAAGCTCAATGTGACAAATGTGGGAAATTCTTTAAGAGAGCTTCAAACAACTAACAATTAGATGGAAGCAACTATAACAAAACAGTTTAGTATTGATCAGCCCATAGCGAAAGTATGGGAGAGTCTGAGCAACCCAATGGAAATCTCTGGTTGTGTGCCAGGAGCATCGATCACAGAGCAGATTGATGATAGCAACTATAAAGGAGAGGTTTCCTTGAAGTTTGGTCCCGTAAAGTCAAAGTATAATGGTGAAATAGCCATCGTTGAGATGGATAATGATAACCATAATATGACGCTCAAGGGCAGGGGATTGGATTCCAAAGGAAAGGGTAGTGCTGAAATGACCATGAACGGTGATGCAAAAAGCACTGGTGAAGGCAGCACTGATGTAGACTTCAAAATGGTCGTCAACATCCAAGGTACACTGGCGCAGTTTGGATCGAGATTGATCAATGATGTCTCTGACCAATTATTAAATCAGTTCATCGACAACTTCAAAGCACTCCTGGATGGAGGAGAAGTGGACAATACTCTCAAGGCTGGCTCAATGATGGGCTCTGTGCTCAAGAGCAAAGTCTCTGGTATATTCAAGAAAAAAGAAGAAGGATAGTATGATCCCTGAGGTGACACGACTGATCGAGCAGTTCGATCAACTAGGATATGTAGTAGAAGAAGAACTGGCAACAGTTCTTCTTTTGATGTTGAAGCTAGAAAAGCCACTATTACTAGAAGGCCCTCCTGGTGTGGGTAAGACAGAAGCCGCTCATATCATTGCTAATCATTTAGATACCAAACTTATCCGCTTACAGTGTTACGAAGGGTTGGACATCAATTCTGCTGTCTATGAGTGGAACTATCAAAAGCAGCTATTATCCATCAAAATCAATCAGGACTCTCATCTTAGTACAGAAGAGAAGGAGTCTCATATTTTTAGTGAAGAATTTCTACTCAAGCGTCCGTTGCTTCAGGCCATTACAGAATCAGATAAAGCTCCAGTGCTGCTCATCGATGAAGTAGATCGTGCTGATGAGGAGTTTGAAGCGTTTTTGTTGGAATTGCTATCAGCGTATCAGATGAGCATCCCGGAGATGGGCACGATTAAGGCCACGCATAAGCCTGTAGTACTATTGACTTCCAATAGAACCAGAGAACTCAGTGATGCATTGAAGCGCAGATGCCTCTACCACTGGGTGGAGTATCCAGATTTTCATAAAGAGCTCAATATCATTCATAAGCACCTACCGGAAATGGATAGGGAACTGACCTCTGACCTGGTACATTTTGTACAGTATCTGAGAGAGCTTAAACTTGACAAATCACCAGGCATTGCCGAATCGATCGATTGGGCTAATGGACTAGCAGCTCTCGGCGCAAAGAAACTGTCGGAAGACTACATAAGAGCCACCTTAGGCTGTGTGCTCAAGTCTGATAATGACATCCAACTTGTCAAGGGACAAAATCTTCAAGAACTGCTCACAGATGCTGAGGCTTAATGAAGACTACCCATTACTCTAATTACGATGGGATCAATGAAGCAATAGTTGGCTTCAATGACTACTGTCGCACGAGAAGTAATTTAGGTATTGGCATTAATCACACGAAGGAAGCATTACTTGCTGCTAATCAGGGTTTTATCAATGATAAACAAAGCTTCAAGTACTCACTAAGATCGTTGTACTGCACCTGCAAAGAAGAATATCCCGCGTTTGACAAGCTCTTCGATATTTATTGGCGCAAAAAGAAACATAGTTACTCACCTACAACGAGTAAGAACGGCAATTCAAACATTACCAAAAAGTCCAAGGGCTCTGTGGTAATGATGGGTTTCGGAGATACTAAAGATGATGAGGATCAGAAGGAAGATGCCAAGAATGTCACCGGAGCGAATAGGATGGAGGCGCTGCGTAAGACTGACTTCTCGAAAGTAGCAACAATAGACAATGATGTGCTTGATGAACTAGTCGAGAAGTTGCTTCAGCAAATGAACCATCGGCTTAAGCGACGATTACGAACTTCAAAGGATGGTAAGATTGACCTTAGAAAGACCATTCGTAAGAATCTGTCTCACGGTGATGACTTTATACATCTGATTAAGAAGAATCGGAAACTTGAAAAGTATCGGCTTAATGTCCTGCTGGACGTGAGTGGTTCAATGGACAAGTACTCTTTTTACCTGCTTAAGTTTATCTGGTTGTTGAAGGCCAATTTTAAGCAAATTGAAGCTTTCATCTTCAGTACCAAGCTGATCAGAATAACAGACTATGTCGATCAAGCAGAGGTCTCTATGGCTATGATGCAGATGAGCCAACATGCCGACAACTGGTCCAGCGGAACGAAGATTGGCGAATGCCTGTTGGACTTCAACGAGCAGTATGGCAAGCGTGTACTTAACGGTAAGAGTATCACCATTATCTTGAGCGATGGATTAGATACCGGATCACCGGAAGTCCTGGCTCGAGAAACACAAAGAATCAAATTAAGAACCAACAAGCTCGTATGGCTTAATCCGCTGAAAGGGATGGAGGGCTATCAACCGCTGGCAAAAGGCATGAAAGCCGCACTACCGCAAGTTGATACTTTCAAGTCAGCCCATAATCTGGATAGTCTGTTAGAGCTCGAAAATATACTAGCACATGTATAGTCCATATCTTAACGATGAGCTTGAAAAGCTGAAAGCCAGAAATCAGATGGCCGCTATGGCTGTGGTGATCAGGAGGGAAGCACCTTCTTCTGGTAAGCCTGGTGATAAAGCTATCATCATGCCCGATGGTGAGGTCAAAGGCTGGATCGGCGGTGGCTGCACCAAAGGCATAGTGATTAAAGAAGCGCTCGAATCGATTAGTCAAGGTTCGCCTCGCCTTGTTAGAATACTACCCGCCGATAATCTTTCAGATGCCGCCGGAGTGAAAAATTACAAGATGACCTGCATGAGCGGCGGGTCCGTTGAAGTCTATATCGAACCAATCATGCCAACAACACAACTCTATATTTTCGGTCGATCTCACATCGCCAAGGCACTTTGTCAACTTGGAAGTGCTTCAGGTTACCAAGTTCATATGGTCTCTGATCTTGCGGATGATGGCATGTTTGAGGCTGCCTCGAGCACTTCTAGTCTAAAAGATTTCGACAAGGAAAGAAGCCTCAGTAATGACTATGTGGTCGTATGTACGCAGGGAGAGGACGATGCGTCGAGTCTCGCTACCGCAATCAATGCGAACCCACGGTACTTGGGCTTTGTATCTAGCCGAAAGAAAGCCAACAGTCTTTTTTTAGGATTGAAAAAGGAAGGCGTACCCTTCGAGACTTTATCAAAGATTAAAACTCCTGCAGGAATTGATATTAACGCTAAAACACCTGAAGAAGTAGCCGTCTCCATCTTAGCAGAAATCATCCAGGTTAAGCGTTCGGCAGACGAGAACGCTAAAAATGATGTGATCGGAGAAGCAGATCAACTGCAGGAAGATCTATACATCAATCCGGTGTGCAAAATCCCCGTACAGAAGAGTACTGCCAAGTACGTACTAGAGCATGAAGGTGAAAAAGTATACTTCTGCTGTGATGGCTGTAAAGAGAGCTTTGAGAAAGAGCCAGGGCTTTATATGAGCTAGCCAGAGTCGTTAAACCAACGTCGCTCGCACGCTTTTGCAAAGCGTGCGCATTTACTTTCTTCCAGTAGACGGGAACGCTTTGCAAAAGCGCTCCAGACTCTGAGACTGATTGTAACAAAAAAACGACAGGTCTCCCCATCGCTTTGGTATTCTGACAACCGCTAATCCTTAGCTCTCGTGAACGATTACTTTATCCATCTTATCACCTTGTTGGATAGCGTCGATTACCTCAAGACCTTCGACCACTTTACCAAATACGGTGTGGTTTCTATCTAGGTGAGAAGTGTTGTCTCTGCTATGGCATACGAAGAACTGAGAACCTCCTGTATTGCGTCCGGCATGGGCCATTGACAATACACCACGGTCGTGGTACTGATTGTCACCATCTAGTTCACAATCTATAGTGTAGCCAGGCCCACCTGCACCAGTGCCATCAGGACATCCGCCTTGAATCACGAAGTTGGGGATTACACGGTGGAAAGTAAGGCCATCATAGTATCCTTTACTTGCCAGATCAGTGAAGTTTTTTACCGCTTTAGGAGCGTCTTTTTCGAAGAACTCAATCTTCATCGTACCCTTTTGGGTCTGTATTTCTGCTGTTTTCATCTAATTGTATTGATTATGTCGCGAATTTAAGGAGAAACCTAGAAACTGCCGACTTAGTTCGAAAATCCATTAGGGAGGCTCATTCGCAGCAGTCGTCGGACGACTGTTCTACGCAAAACATCTGGTCTTCGAAATATATAGATCTACTGGGATCAAAAGTCGTCGGACGACTCGCATGCAACTCACTCAATAGTCTCTTTATTTTGTAGTATGGTTAGGTGTCCTGAGAGTTCCAAAACTTCTGAACCCTGTCAGCACCTTGCCAGTTTTATACGAGCGGCAATACCTCTTCCTATGGAGTTTGCTAATTTCACTTCCTGATCATTCAGACCTTAAAAACAAGTCATATGAGCTTTAAACAAATAACTAAAAATGCACTTCTTTTCGTGATGGCTTTGACATCACATCTGGCTTTCAGTCAGGACATGGAGTCGCTGTTCAAAGAAATGAAATACCGTAATGTTGGGCCCAACCGAGGTGGTAGGGTGACAGCCATTGCCGGTATTGCTGATATTCCGGGTACGTTCTACGCAGGAGCGACAGGTGGTGGTGTTTGGAAAACCACAGACTATGGTACTACATGGAATAACGTTTCTGATGGATTCTTCGCCACACCGTCTATAGGTGAAATCAGAGTCGTCCAGTCCAACCCTGACATTGTCTACGTAGGCACAGGTTCTGATGGTTTGAGATCTAACGTGATTCCTGGTAAGGGAATGTATAAGTCTATGGATGCTGGTGCCACTTGGGAACACATTGGACTCAAGGAAGCGGGTCAAATAGGCTCGTTGGAGATACATCCTGATGATCCTAATACCGTGTTTGTGGGAGCCATTGGCTCTGCATTTGCCAACAACGAGATGAGAGGCCTTTTCAAAACCACAGATGGTGGTAAGAACTGGGAAAAAATATTCTATCACTCAGATAGCATCGGCGTAGCTGATTTTGAATTTGCACCAGGCAATCCCAATACGATGTATGCTACACTTTGGAGAGCAGAGCGTAAGCCATGGACAATCATTAGTGGATCAACGGAAGGTGGAGTCTACAAGTCGACTGACGGTGGCAAGACTTGGAACAAGTCTTCCAATGGACTACCCACGGGTTTGATTGGCAAGATTGACTTGGCAGTTTCTCCTGCTGCACCTGAGAAGGTATTTGCGATAGTAGAAGCTCCAGAAAAGCAGGGTGGATTCTATGTGTCTGACGATCGTGGCGCCAACTGGACTCAGGTAAGTGACGATGGAACGTTGACTAATCGACCTTTCTATTACACTAACCTTGATGTTAACCCTTTGAATCCCGATGCGCTATTTTCTAATGCAGGTCGAGCTAGAAGATCATTGGACGGTGGTAAGACATGGTTTGGATTTGACGTCCCTCATGGTGACAACCATGCGATCTGGTTGAATCCGAATGATACGAGCATCTGGATTCAAGCCAATGACGGTGGAGTCAATGTATCCACTAATGGAGGCGCTACATGGTCTACCCAGCTTAACCAACCCACCGCTGAACTCTATACTGTAGAAGTCGATGACCAGTATCCTTACTGGTTGTATTCCGGTCAGCAGGATAACTCTACAACCATTGCCGTACCTAGTCGACCTCCATTTGGTGTACAGGCCGGACCAAATGCCTGGATTATAAACACAGGTGGTTGCGAAACGGGCCCGGCTGTGCCTAAGCCAGGTAATCACAATATTGTGTATTCTGACTGTAAAGGACGATTTGGAGTGTTTGACAAGCGAACAGGCCAGGAGAAGCAATACTACGTAGGAGCCACTAATATGTATGGACACAATCCAAAGGACTTGAAGTACAGGTTTCAAAGAGTAGCTCCAATCCACGTGAGCCTGCACAACCCTGATGTCATCTATCATACCTCACAATATGTGCATAAGACAACAGACGATGGTGTGACCTGGGAGCAGATTAGCCCGGATTTGACGGCTTTTGAGCCAGACAAGCAGGTGGTACCTGGTACCCCAATCACAAGAGATGTGACTGGAGAAGAATATTACAGTGTCATTTATGCCATTCGTGAGTCTCCAGTAACGGAAGGAGTTATTTGGACGGGAGCTAATGATGGTCCGGTACATGTCACCAAAGATGGTGGTGCCAACTGGACTGATGTTACTCCTGAGATGCCTACTGGTGGAAGAATTGACTGTGTTGAGCCATCTCCTCATAACGATGGAAAAGCTTACTTCACTTCCCTCAGATACATGTTTGGTGATGATAAGCCTTATATCTATAAGACCGAGGACTTTGGGGCCTCATGGGAACTGATCTCTGATAACAATGGTATTCCAGCCGACTATCCAGTGCGTGTAGTTCGCGAGGATCCCGCAAGAGAAGGCTTGCTTTATGCTGGTACCGAGTTTGGCATGTTCGTTTCTCTTGACGATGGTGCTAGTTGGACAACATTCCAGCAAAACCTACCGGTAACGCCAATCACGGACATCAAAGTAGTTAGGAATGGCCTGGCCATGTCTACCATGGGTAGATCTTTCTGGGTAATGGATGACGTGACTCCTCTGCATCAGTTGACTGATGAAGTAGCTAGCGCAGCGGCTCATCTTTTCAAGCCGGACAATACGATCAAGTACGTTTATAGAGGAAACAAGGAGTCTGAGGCGCCACATTACCCTGCGCCGGCAGTGACCATCTCTTATCACCTCGGTGAAGTGCCCAGTGGTGATGTGAAGATGGAAATTATGGACGCTAGTGGCAAAGTAGTCAATACGTTCAGCAGTGCCGAAGGATCGGAAGGAAATGGAGGCCGTAATATGGCCACTGGATATTATAGTGCTGGAGGTAAAGCTACATTGACCAAAGTAGCTGGGATCAACAGGTTGGATTGGGATATGAAGCACATGGGTGCCTGGTCATCTAATGCCAAAAGAGCCTATCTGGGAGGACCGTCGGTGGCTCCTGGTACTTACACGGCTAAGTTAACAGTGGGTGATAATACCATGAGCCAGTCCTTTGACATCATGATGGATCCAAGGGTGAAAAAAACTGGTACCTCTTTGGCTGATCTCAAAGAGCAGGAGGCACTATCTCTTAAGATTGTAGCGCTACAAACTGAAGCCAACAAATTCCTCGCTGAGGTAAAAGAGCAGCAGAAGACTGCCAAGAACAAGAAGCAGATCGCCAAGCTAGCCAAACTGGATGTGGAGTTAGTCATGCAGCCGGGTATATATATGCAGCCCATGCTGACTAATCAGATCAGCTACTTGGGCAGTATGCTGAAGCAAGCGGATCAGAAGCCTGGCAAAGACGCCTATGATCGTTATGAAGAGTTGAAAGCCAAACTAGCTTCTCTAAAAGAGATGATGTAAGACATTAAGACTTAATTACCCAAACCTAAAAAAGGCTGTTCCACTAGGACAGTCTTTTTTTATGCGTTGCACTCTGGGGTAATAGTTCTGACCTCAAATGACAATTGAATTTTTGATAATCGCGACATAGGGGTTTATTTTAGGCCATTGTTACCATAGTGTTAGTTTTAAGCTACCGTTACATACACAATGAATCATATGAAATATTTAGCATTAATATTCTCCCTGTTCGTGTTTGTCTCATGCGGAGACGATGATGAACCCGGAACTACCCCAACCACTACTGATCCCGATCCTATTCCTACACCTGGAGGTGGAGATCCTGTAACGTTTGCCGTGGATATTGGCGATAGCGAGATCCCCTACATCGTGATCAACACTGGCGGTGAGACCATCCTAAACGAACCGAAGGTACCAGCGACAATGAAAGTCTATGTGCAATCGGCAGAGGTACTAAGTGGTAATATCGGCATAGAGTACCGTGGCTCTACTTCCCTCAGACTTTCTGATAAGAGATCATTTGGTGTGGAGACCTGGGACATGGATGGCAATGATACAGACATGGAGATTTTCGGATTCCCCGAAGAGGAAGATTGGATACTACAAGGACATGTGGTCAACCTTGGGCAGAACTATACTTTCGATAGAACGCTCATGTATCATTATTTCGGGTACGAACTCTATCGTGATATGGGCCGATATGCCAGTAGAACCCGCTTTGTGGAGCTGGAGCTGAATGGTCAGTATCTCGGAGTGTATACTTTCATGGAGAAGCTAAAGCGTGACATTGAGCGCATTGATATTGAAGAATTGAATCCAGAAGATAATGAAGGAGAGGCGCTTACTGGTGGCTATATCCTGAAAATAGATAAGACTAGCGGGGGTGATGTCAATGATAATTTGACCTTGGAGGAATCACTAAATAACTGGCCCGATGATGCGAGATATACACCACAGATCAGCTTTAGGTCTCAGTATGATGTATTTGGTCAGCCGATGGACTTTCCGCCTTTTGGGGAGCCATATCATAGCAGCATGTTCAGAGAAACCTATTTTCTCTACGAAGAGCCTTCAGCAGACGTGATCACGCAGGCACAGAAAGAGTATATAGCCGACTATATTCACCAGTTTGAAACGGCCCTGCTGAATGATAACTTCTCAACTGAGGAAAGAACCTATACAGACTTTATTGACATCAATAGTTTCGTGGATTATTTCTTGCTCAATGAAGTGGTGAGAAATGTGGATGGTTATCGATTGAGTACTTATTTGCAGAAGGACAGGGGCGGAAAATTAGCCATGGGCCCGGTTTGGGACTTGAATATCGGCTATGACACTGGAGACCGTGTACCTATTAACGGCTGGGTCATCAATTATAACGATTACGTGGACTCTGATGCCTGGATGATGCCTTTCTGGTGGCCAAGGCTTCTTGAAGACCCTCTATTTCGAACTGCTATAAAGGATCGGTGGAGTGAGCTAAGAGGCAATGTGCTGAGTACTTCGTGTCTTCAAAGTCTTGTCGATCAAAATGCTGGCTATCTGGTTGATAATGGTGCTATTGAACGCAATTTCAACGTATGGTCATTATCCAGCCCGGTTAATTACACTGAGAGCGTGGCTAGTCTAAGAGCATATCTGGAAAACCGAACCCTTTGGATGGATCAGGAGATACAGAGTTTCTAAAGTCAAGTGTATAAATGGATAGACAATGATCTATCCTAGATAACCCGAGATCGGAGATCTCGGGTCTTTTTTTGCCTCAATTTGAAATAGCTTAAAGTAAAGTAACCTTTACATTAAGGATAACGTGTATACCTTTGTGTAAAGCAAACTTTACTTTGTATCAAACTCAATTGACTTATGACAACAACAAATGAAACTCGAAAGCGGCTCTTATTGAAAGACACGCGAAATCTGGCATTGTGGACAGGAGGATGGGTCATGACTATGGCCATTGCTAATTTTGGGCCTACTTTCCTCTGGGACCACCATACAGGTCTCACCATCACGGCTATTTTGGTAAATCTAGGTGTTGGTGCAGGCATGATCCTTGCCAATATTCGTCACCTGAAAGTGCTGGACGAAATGCAGCGTAAAGTCGCTATGGATGCCATGGGAATTTCATTAGGTGTGGCCGTGGTAGCCGGTTTGGCCTACTCCAACCTCGATATCACCAACATCATTTCATATGATGCTGAGATATCACATCTTGTGATCCTCATCGGTCTGACTTATCTCGCAAGTACCATCATGGGTAATCTTAGGTACAAATGAAAAATCGAATCAAAGTGCTGCGTGCGGAGCGTGACATGACACAAGCCGATTTAGCGGATGCTACTTTTGTTTCTCGCCAGACGATCAATGCGATTGAGAAGGGAAAGTTTGATCCCAGCCTACCCCTGGCTTTCAAGATCGCCCGGCTCTTCGATAGGTCGATAGAAGAGGTGTTCCAGGATGGGGCATGACGACTCTAGTTCTAGCGCACTAAATTTTTAGAATTGTAAAATAGGAAGCCTAAATTTACGATCTTTTGAAGATATTCAGATAAACTCCAAGCTAATGCTTACTGTAAATATCCTTCTGTCATTTGCCCTCTCTAGTCGTGTGGCTCACCTAATAATTAGGAGCGGATCGCTTTATCAGTGATGAACGGATATGATGCCACTAGAGATCAGGAAAATGTCAAATGAATGGATCACCAAGCAAAACGACAAGAATCTCTATAGTCGCCTTAGCAGCGGACATAGTGCAAGGGCAAAAAGAAAAATGTCTGGAAGCAGATATGGACGATTACCTGGGCAAGCCTATCTATAATGCGACACTCGGTAATGTGACAAATATACGGTTCAATAAACTCGACATTAAGTGATCGAACAAGATACAAATTACTATCATTCATGATTTCACGTCTTGCAGCTTTATGGAAATGGAGCATCAGTCTGGGATTGAGTGAAGACCTATCCAGTCTTGAAAAAAATAGACTGAAAATGCTGAATATTGTATCTGTAGCAATCATTCTGCTGTGCATTTTCAATACAATTACTTTTACGGTTCTCGGTGCTGTAAACAATTATCAACCTCTCTTTTTTCTTCCTATATATGCTGTAGTTCTTTGGACTAACTATAAGCATCACTACCTCTTCTCACGAATTTTCTTTTATTGGGGCTCCATGGTGATTTTAATGCTTTATAGCATGGCCAACCGCAGAATGGGAGTGGAATTCAGCATACTAGCAGTAGCCTGTTTTGCATCCATAATTTTCAAAAAAAGATTATCTGCTCTATTGGCTTTTTGTGCAAGTTTCGTCATGTTTTCCATTTCTCACAATTTCGATGTTTCCCGACCCTTTTCACCTGATCCAGCCTTTAACCATGAAGTGTTCTATTATTTCATCTTAATCTTCTCATTCGGCTTGGTATTTCTGCAGATGAGCATTTATCGCGATATAACGCACGGGTATTCCAAGGCATTGTCATCGAAGTATCAGGAGCTCAATCAGGCATTTGAACAGCAAGAAATGTCAAAGAAGGAAATACTTGAATCAAAAGCACAGGCCGAAGCGGCAAATCTTGCCAAGTCCGAATTCTTGGCAAATATGAGCCATGAAATCCGAACCCCCTTAAATGGTGTGATTGGGTTCAATGACCTGCTGAATGACACCCCCTTGGACGATACGCAAAAGCAATATGTCGCCAACGTAAGCCAATCAGCGCATGGTTTGCTCGATATTGTCAATGATGTCCTGGATTTCTCCAAAATAGAAGCAGGAAAATTAGATGTCGTGATTGAAAAAACAGACTTGACTGATCTCTGCCAGTCGGTCATAAAAATGGTTTCACATCAGAGTGATCAAAAGGGGCTAAAACTGACGTTTTCAATTTCGGATAATATCCCGCCATTGGTTTACACTGATCCTATTCGGCTGAGACATGTACTGGTCAACCTGCTCGCGAACGCGGTTAAATTTACCAATACTGGTGAGGTGATACTTAAAGTTGAACTGAGATCAGCGATGAAGGAGGATAAAATGAGTTTCCGATTTTCTGTAATAGATACAGGAATTGGTATTCATAAGAGTAACCAACAGAAAATATTTGAAGCATTCCAACAGGAGGATACCTCCATCACCAAGAAATTTGCAGGTACAGGTCTTGGTCTTACCATTTCCAATACATTGTTGGGTTTGATGGGTAGTCAGTTGCAATTATCAAGCTCATTAGGAAGGGGAAGTACATTTTATTTCGATGTGTCTTTTGGGATAGTTCAAAACACTAGTGAAATAATAGTGACTGACACCCCAGAGCCTAGTTACCCGATTGAAAACCCAGCCGCTGTAAGCTCTGTTCATGAAAAAAATCAACTCTTAGAAAGAAAGGACATAAGAGTTTTGATTGTAGAGGACAATGCAATGAACATGATCTTAATAAAGACACTTCTCAAAAGACTGATGCCAAACGCAACTTTGATCGAAGCTATCAACGGCAAAGAGGCGTTAGCCCAGTTCACACAGACGCACCCTTCGATCATATTTATGGATGTGCAAATGCCACTGATGGATGGATATGATGTCACCAGAGAGATCAGAAGAATGGAGAATGCTCATATGGGTGAAGTACCAGCAAATACAGAAAGAGTCCCCATTATTGCCTTAACTGCTGGTACGGTAAAGGGTGACAAAGAAAAATGCCTTGAAGCTGGCATGGACGATTATCTGAGTAAACCCATTATTGGGAATGCCCTTGAATCGGTAACCCAAAAGTGGATTGAGCACCCAAATTAGTATAGTGAAATGTTCAATAGTAAGATCAGCCATATCAAGCCTATGGGTATCGATTGGATCGAATTTCGGGCTAATGATTTATTGGCGCTGGGTTTCAACCATAGTTTTACGAGACTTGATGTTTCTTGGCTGAAACCAATTTAGCGGCTTCAACCCTTTCTGAACGCCTGCCATTTCATCTGACTCAGGCTTCTCCACATCCATTCGGCAGGTCCGTAATGAAAGTGTTTGAGCCAAATAGGTGAAACAACCAGTTGAAAGACCCAAATCAATATCACAATCCCAATCTGACCCGAACGCTCTATCTGACCAAACAGCCCCAGACCAAACCCATAAAAAATAAAAGTGCCAAGCAATGTCTGACTGAGGTAATTGGTCAATGCCAATTTGCCTACAGCTGCAAGCCGGATTCTTATCGCTGTGAGTGCGCCAGATTTTATAATCAGGTTCATGATGGCTACATAAGCAATAGCCACCCCCAGACTACCCCAGTAGTTGTACTGAGAACCTATAAACATGGAATACTCAAGCGACCACTCATGTCCAAAGTTTTGAACTACTCCGTAAACGACTAAAGCAAACCCAATGACTCCAGCAATCAACATCGTCCTTGTGTAGAATGCTTTGGAGAATCCGCCTTGGAAGAATCCTGATTTGTAAAGAGCCATGCCGATGAGCATCAATCCAGATATCCTCCAAAGGAAGAGGATCAGGAATACGGTGGTATGCATCATGATGGTTTCTTCAACCCGAGCCTCCATTTGCTGACTAAACGTACCCGTAAATGCAGCGATTTCGAGCTGGATCTGCTCCACTGTGGGTTGCCAACCGGACATCAGGCCAGCCAGGTCGGTAGCAGGCATGTACTGGATAGACATACCTGTGAATAGATACAATATGCTGCTAACTGAGAATAGGAGGGTTCCTACGATTAAAAGTGATCTCACCTTCATCTTTCTCATTGGGTAAACCAGAAAGGCGATGACCGCATAAGGTGTCAGTATATCACCTTGCCACATGACATAGGCGTGAAATAAGCCGATTAGAAGCAACCAAAAATTTCGCCGATAGTGCATACCAATCGAACTCCCAAGCTTCTTCTCTGCATTATCAGAGATCAATAGGATGGAAGCCCCAAATAGCATTGAGAACAAGGACATGAATTTTGAATCTGCGAAAACATGACTTACGATCCAAACCCATCGATTACCACCTGCCATGTCGCCATAAGCCATGGGATTGAGATAAGCCGGTCCAGGCATTGAGAAGCTTTGAATGTTCATAATCAGAATACCGAGGACGGCAAAACCTCGGATGACATCAAGGGATTCTATTCTGTTGTTGTCTTTCATTTGAACTGTTTTTGCATGATAATGATACAAATCAACGGAATGGAATTAGCATGAACTGTAAAATTCTTTCTTCTGTGACGTATGGGACAAGATTGTGATCAATGGGAATAGAAAGATAAAGCGCTAAGCCGCCTTAAGTGTAGCCATGAGCGCGCTGGTCTTGCTACGAGAGACCGGTATGGATTGCGTTAAACCGGTGATTGACACACGCAGGTCGCGAGCATTACCTTTCACTTCTTTTATACTCCTGAGATTGACGACATAGCTCTTATGACAATGAAAGAATGTGTCTTGTGGTAGCTGATCCATTACATTTTTCATCCGATTGCGCAACAGATGCTTTTGAAGAACCTCTCCAGACCCATAATACACATCTATATAGTTGCCGTCGGACTTCAGTAGTTTGATTTCGCCTGGATGCAGATTAAGTTCAGGTTTGCCATTCTCATCCGTTAGCACAATAGTAGTTTGTTGATCCGCATGCCTTTGATTTAGTAGCACAGTATTGAATTCATGGACTCTTTTTACTTGTGCTTTGAGCGTCTCGTTATACTTTAACAACGCTATCGCAATCATAGGAAAAATGGCTATCAGGAAGGTGTGGGTTTGAATCTTCCACAGCAACCACCAAAACGGTACTTCGGCCAACTCGAATACCTTGAGAAATAGTGTATTCCACAACCCCACCAATAGGATATCAAATGAGGATGTAACGATCTCGAATTTGACTGTCCATTTGTCTTCGCTATAAACACTAGGAAGGAGTAGTTCTCCAAAGAAAAAGTGAATGATTACGGAACAAGAAGTAATCATTCCGAAAATAGTTGACTTGACCAACCGGTCAAGTGTATCCAATTGATCAAAATTGAACGGACTTAGTATGAAAAGCAATAGGAAGACTATAATCCCTGGCAGAAGAGCATACCTCCACCCAGTCCCCATTGGAAGGGGCGCGTTGAGCGTTTTATTAACCTTTGAGATGATCTCGGCCATTATACTTACATCTGCACATCATAGTTCGATGGTAGAGGTTCCGGGATTTGATCTGGCGACTCATCCAGCATCTCCCTCAGGTCAATCTCTATACCTCGTGACATGGTAGAAATTGGTACATCATTAGCGGAACCTTCGAAAGGGTTTTCGCCAACGGTACCGATGCGTTGCATCGTATTGAAAATCCAGGAGACCAAAGCTGAAAATGGGATTCCTAGCCATACGAAGTAATTCTCAGTCCAGGCATAGCTGGAACTCAACTCCAGACCTATTCGTGAAAACTCAGGGATGACCCCAAAAGGAAGCAACAAGTTGAACAGGTTGACACAATCATATCCAAGTGTAGCGAACTGACGTGGATACGGGAAGTTTTTGATGCGTTCCGATTTACCTTGATGGTTCATCAATTCACTGAGCTTGCTCTCCATCTCTAAAAATGAAAACTCCCATAACAGTCCTCGCTCTTTTAACGCTCGAAGCTCTTTCGATTGTAATGAGAGCAATGTGGCTGGCTTGTTGGTTTTCGATAGGGTGTAGGTTCGCTCTTCTTCGGACAGCAATGGGATCAGATCATCTTTCAGTTCATTCTCAAACTCTGGAATATGAATAATCTCTTTCCATTCATTATTGATCTTTGCTTTGTGGAAAACCTCCCAGGGCCGTGATTGTCTCATAGCATGTCGAAGAGCAGTGAGCCAGGCGATATGTCTGTAGATGATTGATTTCTGATGTTTCTTGATCTCTTCCTCTGTAGCAGGTTGCTCTGCATACTCATTGGTGATCATGTCTTTGACCATGATAGCCAGCATCCGCGAATCATTGACAATACCACCCCAGATCTGGCGGGCTTCCCATATACGACCGTAAGCGGCATTACTCTGAAAGCCTATCAGAAACGCCA
>JAVKDO010000153.1:0-11321 GCA_040222235.1 Cyclobacteriaceae bacterium | reverse complement strand
GTAAGATTGAAGTCTTGGTTGACAATATCTTTATCCTCCTCATTGAGCTCTTTACTCTGGCTGAGGTACTTAGTCAGAACTGAGATAATCAATCCTAGTACAATAAGAATCAAAACAAGCACAACGACAAACCCGATCAAGATCGCCGTGATGTACTCAGAAGCTACTCCGCCCCCACCTGCAGCTACAGCCTCTCCATCAGCCGCAGCTGTGGTGGCTACTGCCGCTTCTATCGGCTTAGCAGATTCGGCCTTGATGTAGGCAATAAGAGAATTGAGTTCGTCATCAGAAAAGGCAAATGAAGTCATCTGTGTCTGGTTGTACTCATTGTACAAGTTCACAGCATACTCATCTCCGCTGGCAATCACCTTAGATGAGTTTTTGATGAATGCCTTCATCCAATCTTCACTCTGACGCTCGTGCGCACCTCTTAAAGCAGG
Organism: Cyclobacteriaceae bacterium; assembly: GCA_040222235.1. Classification (GTDB taxonomy): domain Bacteria; phylum Bacteroidota; class Bacteroidia; order Cytophagales; family Cyclobacteriaceae; genus UBA6059. Next base: position 10,881 of record JAVKDO010000153.1, on the reverse strand, counting down.
TCCAATGACCTTCTCATTGATGGCGTGGCAAACCGTACAGTTTCCTTTGAATAAAGACTCCCCTTGGGAGACTAAAGCAGGATCAGCACCCGCATCTACTGCCTCAGCTGGTGCAGCTTCTTCCTGAGCATAAGCACCAAGAGAGAAAGACGAGATCAGCGTGAAAATGAGGAGGAATTGGCAGAGAAGGTGGTTAATGTTTTTTAATCGGTTGATCGACATTTCTTAAGTTTAGGTATTCCTTTTCTAGACGGCTACAAATCTAACATCCGAACCCATAACTTCAAAGAGATATTTCTTGCCTAATCCGGCTATTGAAGCATATGAGCCAATTTTGGAGCCCAAGATAAAAAACTTGAGCCATGAGATTCGTAAAATGCATTGATGAATATTATTTAGAATAGTACTAAATAGTATCTAGGCATTCTGAATTACTCCAAAGGCTCAATTATGTCCCCAACGGCATAAGTAACTGCAATCAATCCATAAACTGGAAATTTTTGGGTCACGGATTCTGCTCATATTTCTTAGCGAAATGGTCAGCACCCATTTGATCTGAGAACCCATTATCCTATATTCTTATTATTCCGCTATTTTAGAATATCATAAATGACCAATCCATCTTTTACAGATCCACTCATCGTCAGTGCGATTGGTTATGCCATGATGGGCAGTATTAATTTTGTATTTGGCTTGCACTTCCTTACCAGAAAAGAGCCGCTATTAGTAAGAGGTCACTATTCATTGATTCTAGGCCTACCGCTGACTATGTTAATAATAGGTGTTGGATTCCTTTCTTTCTTAGTTACTCCACTCGCAAGTCTGTCCTACTTTGTGGCACTTATGCTAATAGCGATTATCCTTACCCTGCTGCTATCAAGATTAAGCAATCACCTCACGCTAATCGGTGTAAAAAACGTCTGATCGGAGATATGTTTCCAATCAACAAGGATGACTCGCTCGCTAACATAAGAGCGATCAAGTGGCTTGATGTCGACGAATGCATTATAGATGGTTCACACACCCAATGCATGATTACCACAATTGGTCGCACAGGATTGATGACTGTAGCTCATAAGCAGTCAATCCAAAAAACAGCTATGAAGAGCTTAATTCTCGATTTGACAAAAAGAAATAGAGAGCAGTTCACAAGTCGAGGGGCGATTATCTTCCTAGCTATTGGCGCTTTGGGTTATGCGGTTTCTCTTGTCCTCATCCTAATTACTCAATTTTTGTTCTCGTGACGTTAAGGGTACTTTGCATATCTGTCTGTTTCTGATGAAAAATATCCCCCATTATGGGCAAAACCTACCAACTTACCGTTAGCCTTCTACTACTCCTGAATTTGTCCCTTCACGGACAAGACCTTAACACTTACCGGGTCACCGGGTCGTATGTGGATCGCCCATTTCTTGAAGTAATCGAAGAGATCGAGACTCAAATTCCATCACGTTTTTATTTTATTGAAGCCTGGGTAGAGGACCTCAAGGTGACAGGAGACTTTCAAGATGCCACCTTAGCAGAATTTATGTCTAAGACACTCTCAGGTTATGATCTGCAGTTTGTAGTCTTTGATCCATTCACGGTAGTGCTGACCCGAGATGTCTCCATACTACAGGCGATCTCGGCACCTTCTGAGAAAGCTGCTGAAGTGTCTATCGGTCGGGAAGATGATTATGTTCTTGGTAAGCTTATTCAGATTTCCGGTAGGTTGACTAACGAAAAGACTAACGAGCCGCTGGCTGGTGCCACTATCACTTTCGAGAGTCTTGAAAGATCGGTGACTACCAATACCAACGGTGGCTACTCGCTGGAAATCCCAGCCGGGAAGTACTTCGTCACCTTCGCTTATGTGGGCCTGGAGCCACAGCGTAAGTTGATCCAACTCTATTCGTCTGGTGATCTGAGTGTGGAAATGTACGAGGAACCCATCCGACTACAAGAGGTGTCTATCGAGAGTACAGCCGAGGATATCAATATCGCCTCTCCTTATCTTGGTTTGATCAAGCTCAACTCAGGTATCGTAGATAAGGTGCCGACACTTCTCGGAGAAGCTGATATTGTGCGGACACTGCTCATGATGCCTGGTATCAATACCGTAGGTGAAGGTGCTACTGGTCTGAATGTACGGGGTGGTAATATTGACCAAAACCTTATCACAATCGACGATGCACCCATCTTCAATACCTCTCACTTGTTTGGGTTTTTCTCTACTATTAATCCGGATGCTGTTGGCGAAATTGATTTCTATAAAGGTTCCATGCCTGCTTCTCTCGGTGGCAGGGCATCATCCGTGCTGGATATCAAGTTGAAAGAAGGCTCTTCCGATAGGTTCAACATCCGTGGTGGAGTGGGAACAATATCGAGCCGGCTCAGTGCCAATGGTCCTATCGGAGAAAAGACCAACTATGCTATATCTATGCGTGCCAGCTATGTCAACTGGATCCTGAAGCAAATACAGGATATCGACATTCGAAGAAGCCGTGCAAGCTTCGGTGACTTCAGCATGAAAGTGAGTCATCGATTTACTGACAAGTTGAAGGTATCATATACCTCCTACTACAGCGAGGATAGCTTCAAATTTGCTGAGGATACAGTATATAATTGGTCTACTTTCAATAATACAGTGAAAGTCAACTACCTCTTCAATGAGGGATTGGTGGGATCAATCACGGCTTTCAATAGTAATTATCAATACTCCGCTGAAAATGTCACTGACATCAATCCATTCACGCTGGACTACAGTCTGAATCAGCAGACGATCAAAGGGGACTTTTCCGTCATCAGAGATAATTTTACTTTGGACTTTGGAGCTGGATATAACTACTATGACATCCAACCTGGAGAGTTGACCGCCAACAGCAATGAATCGGGCATCATACCACTCACATTACAAAATGAACTAGGTGGTGAGGCATACTATTATGCCAATGTCAACTACAACATCAATCCGAGTGTAACCATCAACGCTGGTCTTAGATACGCCCAATACACAGCACTCGGGCCTAAAGATGTCTACTCCTACGATGATGCTAGTGAGAAGTCCCTGGTCAGCTTAAACGATACTACGAGCTACGCCAAAGGCGAAAAGATTACGAGCTACAATGGTCTGGAGCCAAGAGCCAGTATCCGCTGGCAGTTTAGCCCCTCCTTTTCATTCAAGGGTGGCTACTCCCGAAACTATCAATACTTGTACCTAGTCTCAAATACTGCGGCCTCCACCCCCCTTGACGTTTGGCGACCCGTGGACAGCCATGTGCCACCATTGATCAGTGATCAATATTCTGTAGGCCTATTTAAGAATTTTAAGAATAATGCCTACGAGACTTCTTTTGAAGTTTATTACAAGGACTTACAAAACTTGGTAGACTATAAGGATGGTGCTGATATTCTACTCAATCCAGCCTTGGAGACTGATCTCATCATAGGGACAGGTGAAGCCTACGGTGCTGAAGTGTTTTTTAAGAAAAATCGCGGAGACCTGACAGGATGGATCTCGTATACTTACTCCAGATCTCTTCGCACGATGATCGGCGATAATCCGGGTGAAACGATCAACAATGGCCAAGCGTTCCCTTCTAACTGGGACAGCCCACATAACGTATCACTTATCGCTAATTGGGATGTGAACGATTGGTTTGACGCGGGTCTTAACTTTGTCTACAATACAGGTCGACCGGTCACTGCCCCGGTCTCCAAGTATGTCGTCAATTATCTAGAAGGTCAAAATTTGATAGTCGCAGAGTTTTCAGACCGGAATCAATTCAGAATACCAGACTACTACAGGTTGGATATATCCATCACCTACACCCCCAAACCACAGCGTATCAAGAAATGGGATGACAGTTGGACCTTCTCGATCTACAATGTACTCGGTAGAAAGAATCCTTATTCTGTGTTCTTTAGAGGTGAAGGCGGCCAAGCAGCAAGAGCCTATCAGCTTGCTGTGATTGGTGTCCCTATCCCAGCAATCACCTACAATTTCAAATTTCCAAAGTTCTAGGATAACAGCCTTTACCTAAATATCTTAGGTAATAATTTGAATACATAAGAACAATAGGTATTATTGCTTCATGTATTCTAAAGAACTGCTCAAAGGAACACTCAGAACCATTGTACTCAAGCTGCTCGCTGAGCATGGCACAATGTATGGTTATGAGATCACTCAGAAAACCAAGGAACTTACTGGTGGTAAGATCGTACTCACTGAGGGGGCTCTTTACCCTCTCCTTCATAAGCTAGAAGCTGAAGGGTATTTGGTTACCAATACACAGTCAATTGGCAAGCGTATCCGTAAATATTACGAGCTCACACCCGAGGGAGATGAAAAGGCGATCTCACTTTCTAACGAGTTTGCTGACTTTGTCCAAACTGTAATCTATCTGTTGAACCCAAGCCTAGCACCGAAGACATGATACGACTATCTAATTCAGAAACAGAAAAGATCCTGGAAGCACTTAGCTCTTCAGTCGGGAATAGCGCCAAAGTCAAGCATGAGCTTTTTGACCATTGGTGCTGTTTTGTAGAAGCTGCCATGTCCAATGGTTCCTCATTCGAGCAGGCCTTTGAGCAATTGAAGGTCCATTTCGATATAGAGGAAGTCAAGGCCATTGAAGAAAACTATCTAGCCTATCATCCAGGGACGCCATGGATGACAACTTTACAGCGCGTGGGAAGTATGGCGGCTATGCTCATCTTCCTAGTGGTCGCTGGGGTTGACGCACAGAAACGTCCTGATATAAGTCCAGTATTTGATCAATATCCCATTTCGTCTGGGTTTGGGGATCGCATTCACCCTATTGCTAAGGAAGTCCAGCATCACAACGGAATAGATTTAAGAGTGCCAATGAATACGCCGATCAGAACAACTGCAGATGGAACGGTGGTAAAAACTGAAACCCATCCCAACGGTCACGGGCTCCATATCATCATTAGCCATACGGGTGGTTATGAGACGCTTTATGCTAACTTGAGCCGTGCAAGTGTATCCGTCGGCCAGACTATCGTAAAAGGTGAGATCATAGGTGAATCAGGTAACTCTGGCTTATCAACTGCGCCGCATCTCCATTATGAAATCAGGCACAACAAAAAGCCTGTCAATCCAGAAGTATATATCAGCAAGTAAATGACGCAAAACTCTTTTAAAGCATGGCTCAAAGAATGGTTTGATGCCATTCTTTTTGCGGTAGTGGTAGCAACGCTCGTGAGGTGGCTTACACTAGAAGCATTCGTGATACCAACACCCTCGATGGAGAAGTCCATGCTCGTAGGTGACTATCTTTTTGTAAGCAAACTCCACTACGGTACACGCATACCCAAGACTCCTTTGCAAATGCCCCTCACCCATCAATTCATTTGGGGTACCAAGATACCATCCTATGTCGACTGGATAGAGCTGCCCTACTATAGGCTGCCGGGATTCAGTGAAGTGAAGCGCAATGAACCCGTGGTATTTAACCTCCCCCATGAGCATGAATACCCAGATGACCTCAAGACGTTTTATGTCAAACGCTGTGTGGCCATCCCCGGAGATACCATTTCGATCAAGGAACAGCAGATTTATATCAACAGCACACCGCAAGAGACTATTGGCAAGCACCAGAGCTCTTATCTACTCGTCACCAATACTCAGATCAACGAGAGGATATTCAAGGAGTACAACATCCGAGACTACTATAAAGTCAACAAAGGATATGTTGTGCACATGCTCAGGGAAAATGTGGAAAAGGTAAAGCAGCTTGACTTTGTAGATGGTCTTGAACCTATAAACTACAATCAGCGTGTGATGCAGTCCAATGTCTTTCCTAATGATGGTAAGATTCATTGGACCATTGACAACTTTGGGCCGCTTTACATGCCACAGGCAGGAGACGAAATCGAGTTGACAGAGGAAAACATCTCCCTCTACCGTGATGTGATCATCTACTATGAAGACAATGAGAATGTCTCCATAGATGAGTCAGGCGTTTACATTGATGGGGACAAGATCGACACCTACACCTTCAAGCAAGGCTACTACTGGATGATGGGTGACAATCGACACAACTCACTGGATGCGCGATACTGGGGTTTTGTTCCGGAAGATCATATCGTAGGCAAGCCGCTCTTCGTATTCTTCTCAGTGGAAGAAGGGCCTTGGTATACCTTCCCTATGCGCATCCGATGGTCACGTTTATTATCATTAATCGAGTGATGAAGCTACTCCTTCCCTTCCTCGTAGGTATGTTTATGGGACTGAGTCTTTATGCTCAGTCGACCAAAAAGATGGCCATCACCATCGATGATTTGCCTATGGCGGCTTTAGAGCAGGACGACTCGCTATTGCTATTGATGAACCGTGACCTCATACGGCACTTATCAGAATATGATGTTCCGGCGATTGGATTTGTTAATGAACGGAAGCTCTATGATAATGACGGAGAGGTTGTTCCTATCCGTAGACAAATGCTAGTAGATTGGGTAGCAGCTGGCCTTGAGCTGGGCAATCATACCTATTCGCACCCTGACTACAACAATCTGACACCAGAAGAATTCTTCGAGGATATTACCAAGGGAGAAGAGATGACAAAGTCAATCATGTCGTCATATCAGAAGGAGTATAAGTACTTCAGACATCCTTTTCTACATAGAGGGGACACTAAAGGTAAGGTAGATAGCTTGGTTAACTTCCTATCGGAAAAAGGCTATATTGAGGCACCAGTCACAATCGATAACTCAGAGTGGATTTTCGCAAGGGCCTATGAAATAGCCTTGCAAACTAATGCGATACAGATGGCAGACAGCATCGGTAACTCATATGTTGAGTACATGATGGAGAAAACGGTCTACTTTGAGCAAAATGCACAAGCACTCTTTGGACGAACTATTAGCCATACACTGCTGATTCATGACAACTTTCTCAATGCCCATTACTTCGGAAAGCTGTTAGCAGCCTTGCAAGAATCTGGCTATGAATTCATCAGCCTTACTGAGGCATTAGAAGACCCTGCCTACAGCTCGGAGGATACCACCAGCCTCAGAGCTGGAATCACCTGGCTTCACCGCTGGGCGATGACTAAAGGCATGGACATAAGCTTCTATGCCGGCGAGCCCGCTTGTCCCCAGTTTGTGCAGGAGTATGCAGGGATTGTGGAGTAGTTGATAGTTGATAGTTGATAGTTGATCTGAAAACGAGCCCAGGAGACCAAGGTTTCCTCAATTCTTTGGTGTCCTCACTTGATTAGAGCCTCTGGTGTGGCTCGTTTTTATCCGATCGTTAAGTTCACTCTCTTTCCAAGCCCAACTTCCAACAGTTTGTAGAGCGTTGACAGCTGGATATCGCTATGTCCGTTCTCAATTCTGGAAATGAAGCTCTTTTTGGTGCCGGTTCGTTCGGCAAGTTGCTCCTGAGTCAGGTGGGCTTCCTTCCGTGCGTCTCTGATGATCTCACCAATGGCAAATGCCTTCGCCTTCATTTCAAAGTTCGTTCGCTGATCACTTCCAGATTGGCCATATCGACTATCGAGGTGTTCGTCAAGTGTTGTTATATGCTCTTTCATCGGGATTGTTTTTTAAGTTCAAAATATTCGTTCATGATATTCAAAGCCTTCTCAATCTCTTTTCTTGGAGTCTTCTGTGATTTCTTTTGAAACCCATTAACAAGAACAACTAGGTTGCCCTCATCGAAGCAACAAAAAATTCGGTAAGTATTACCCTGAAATTCAACTCTGATCTCAAACAAACCATCAGTCCCAGTCAAATGCTTAAAGAACTTAGATGGAATCCGTTCAGCAATTCGAATCATAAAGAGTACTTGGTCAATCTTGTTCTTCAGTTTATCATCCAAGGGTTCGAAAAACTCCTTGAAGTAGTGCTTGAAAAAGACAAGTTGCCTTTGACGTTCGATATTACAAAGTTAACTAATAATGGAACATGACAAAAGCCTATTGAAGGTGCAATGAATTTTGAGGTTTGCAGATATGAGCTATGGCTAGTGGAGAATGTACACATGCGCTATATATCTATCGTATGACGATCAACCTGTTCTTACCATCGAGTTGTTGATTTGAAGAGGCATTACAATCAGTACTCATGCTCCCAATTTAAAGGCTATCAATGTGATTCCGATACCCACTTTTTTCTAGAACTTTTTTGACTGGTAATTCATAGATATCCAACCAAGATTGCTCACCGTGCTTTTTGACATAAGACTCCACGATTCTAAATCCAAACCAATAAAAAAGTGTTTTGGGCGCATCCAATTCTATGTCCGATTGTCTCAAAGGATCTTCATCTCCTTGGTAGTAAAAGAAAGGCTCACATTTTTTGAATACTTCTTGCTCGTGATTCAAGTACCACTGCCAGTCCTCCGCACTCATCTGCTCTACCGCCTGAGCTTTGGTAATTCTGCCTTCAAAGTACTTATAGGTGTAGTAGCAAGCAAAACCTTCGTCAATTGTAAATCTGAGCGGAGTTTCCTTATTTGGATCATTCTCTCTTGTCAGGTCATACACAAAATGATTAAGCTCATGAGGAATACCCTCTTCCACCATATTTACTACATCGGAGTTGTTGTCCAACAAATCCAAAATGAACGCTTCGTTCTCCATGCCCCCAAAGCCAATTCCCTCTTCAGGAAAAAGAATAATACTTAACCGAATGCTTTTTGGGGTTCGTCCAGTTAACTTCTCAATTCCGCTTAGATGCGCTTTTAGCTTACTATCGAATTGTAATTCCATTAACCTGTTCACTCTCAACTTTATTGAATCTTTTCTTTCCTCAAAAATTCTACGGTTCCAATTAACCATACCTGCCTCCGTAGAAAACATGGATTTGTCAAAGAGCACACCGTATAGTTCTGTCCATATTTTTTGGTGACGTTCGTAAACTTGTTTGACTATCATCAAACTATCAAATGAGTTGTTTTGATGGGCAAGAATTTGGTACTTAAAGAGGTTATAGACCACCACATCCCCAACCACAATACTGTCAGGAATTTGTTTTACCTGTTCGAAAAATGATTGGTCTGAATCTGTGATCCGCTCGCTTTTAGAATGCTTGCACCCAAGAGCTAAAGTCACAATACCTATGGTTAGAAGAGTTCGAAGTTTCTTCATAATGCTGACTAGTGAATATAGCGCATCCGGATCTAGGTATCTCATGTAGCTCAGCCGATAAAGCGGGCTTTGCTATTACGTTCTTGATTTGAAGAATCATTGCAATAAGGACACTTGCCGCCATTTTGGAAGCTAGAGGTGTATTGGAAAGGCAGTTAGTAGGCCTCTCAACTTTCCAAAAGTTTAGAACTTTTGGAAAGTTCCTACTGCACAGGTTTATGCTTTGAAGACCCGCAGACTTGCGCTACTCAGACAGCAATAAACTCAAAATCGTACTGATGAATGGTCTTGTCCGCAGTAACCAAAGGAATACCCTCTACGATAGACTGTGCGATCATCATTCTATCGAAGGGATCACGGTGGATCATCGGTAATTGGAGTGTATACTCTGCATGTTGATATGTGAATGGTAGTTCAGTGAACATACCATCAACAAACAATTCGCTAATCTCCACATTGCCATGAAGCTTTCCTATTGCCCTTTTATGCTGAATCTCATAGCAACTCAAGCTGCTAATCAGAAGATCACTTTCTTTTAAAAGAGTACGTGTGTCCGATCTGAGCCTTGGATGGTCTATTAATAGCCAAAGCAGTAGGTGGGTATCGAGTAGTATTCTCATTCCCCCTCGTCAGGAAAGATTTTCGAATTAAGAAACAGATCTTCGATTTCCTTATTCGTCTCCGGGCTATCCCAATCTTCGTCCAACTCAAGCTGATCCGCCCAAATCCCGAGAGGGAACGGCTTTTTCTTCTTCTTGTGAGGTATGAGCTCGGCGATCACTTCTTTGCCTTTCGCGATATAGACAGTCTCCCCTTCCTGCACTTCGTTCAGGATTTTGGAGAGATTGGTCTTAGCCTCATGTACTTTGTAGGTTTTCATTACTTAGCTAAGTTAGCTAAGTAATGAGTTTTTTCCAATCTCCTGATCACTTCACATGGAACACCAGCACACTTTCACTGCCCAGTCCAAATTGGGGTTTTCACCAACTTGCACTTTGGAAAATTGACAAGAATAAAAACTGAATCTTGATATGAACATGCCTAAAACAAGGAAGTCAAGGTTTGAAACCTTGACTTCCTTTCGCGAGACATCCGATATTCTGTAGATATCGGATGTCAATAGTTTGCCAGAGTAAGTCCATGAGCCACAGTCTCCTTTACCCAGAAGCTCCTTGTGCTACCTCCTGATCACTTCACTTGGGAAGACCACAAGACTCTCATTACCATCCTTACCAACAGAAGCAACTCCGAACAGGAAGTTGTCAATGACGATACCCTCCAAAGTGTACTCTGTCACATCAGAGGGAACGTATCGGCTGTATTGCCACTGGGCTTCTGTGGTTTCACGCCAGTAGATCTTATAACCTGCCAGGTTCTTAGCCTCGACGGGTTCCCATGCCAGGATCGTACTCGGCCTAACGGCACCACCGATGCTCACCTTTGAAGGCTGAGGTGGTGCCCAGGCGATTCCCGCTAGGTTGATGGCATTCACGGCTGTCATTTTAGCATTGTAGTCAAAGTCGACTTTCTCGATCACATCGCCATACTTGATGCCGTTTTCTGTGCGCAGATCCTGATGTTGACGCTCGTATTGCTCATGCGTCTCCATGATCCGTATCCCTGCAAAACCAGCATCATTAAAAGGGCGGTGGTGCCCTCCCCTTCCAAACCTGTCAAGGCGATATACCATCATCGGCTTCATCTCAGGCATGTAGGTGCTCGTCATGCGATGGACGTATCTGGCCAACTGGCGTGATACACCATCTACCTCACCTCCATAAAATCG
>JAVKDO010000152.1:0-13567 GCA_040222235.1 Cyclobacteriaceae bacterium | reverse complement strand
CCATGATGTTCGATGTGTAGGAACTCAAACATCATAAATTCTGGCGGGGCAACAAAATGATGCCCCGTCAGTAAAATTGTCTTTTTACAAGAAATAACATTAACTCCCTCTTTTTAGTCGGATGTCAATAATTGATGATTTCAATCAGACCTTTTTTTATGTCACTTGTGTGAGTGACTATTTGTTGTAATACTTCAGCGCGTCATCCATCCATCCATTGAGATCACTGATTCGTGTCTCATCAGATGGGTGCGTAGACATGAATTCCGGTGGGGCCTCCCCTCCAGAGGCTGCTGACATGCGCTTCCAAAACTCAGGAGCCTCTCTTGGATTATAACCGGCCATCGCCATGAATGTGAGTCCCATTTGATCAGCTTCTGATTCATGCGTTCTCGAGAACTTGAGCATTCCAATCTGAGTCCCCATACCAATAGACTGCATCAATAGCTGCTGTGTACCAGTTGGGTTTTGTCCCATGGCCATTTGGACTGATGCAAGTCCATACTGACTGACCAGACCCTGGCTCATCCGCTCTCTTCCATGATTTGCGATAGCGTGTGCCACCTCATGACCCATAACCACAGCCAGCCCTGTCTCATCCTGACAGATAGGTAATATTGCTGTGTAAAATGCTACTTTTCCACCAGGCATACACCAAGCATTGACCGTTTGATCATCTTTGATCAATATAAACTCCCAATCAAATCCTGAGAGCTGGTCAGAAAAGCCACGCTCAGCCATATACCGCTCCACTGCACCTTGAATCTTGCGGCCTACTCTTTCGACCATGGCAGATTGGTCAGTGCCAGTGATCACCTGACTTTCTGTTTTGACTTGTTCATACTGCTGAAAGCTCATTGGAATGATCTCAGAATTTGAAACAAGTGAAAGCTGTTTCCTACCTGTTACGGCCACAGTAGCACATTCAGTGAAGAATAGCACCGCGCATAACAGAAATGATAAATTAATGTATCTCATATGTCCCGGGGATTGTATTTGTTCGATAATTTTAAATTTTACACAATGTTAGACAAACGAAAATAATTACGTGGTATTGAATAACCGTATAGAGCTATGAAAATCTTGTGTATAGGACGCAACTATGTGGATCACATCAAAGAACTGAATAACGAAAAACCAGATGCGCCAGTCATTTTCATAAAGCCTGACTCGGCCATTCTTCGTTTAAACCAACCCTTTTACTATCCAGATTTCACAAAAGACATTCATCACGAAATCGAAGTGGTGGTTAAGTTCAATGCCCACGGCAAGAACATACAGAGAAAGTTCGCGCACAAGTACTATGACGAAATAGGTCTGGGCGTAGACCTTACTGCCAGAGACCTTCAGTCTCAATTCAAGGCAAAAGGTCTACCTTGGGAACTGGCCAAAGGCTTTAATGGATCAGCCCCAGTGTCTAAGTTTTTTGCTAAGAAAGATTACGACGACATTCAAAATCTCGATTTCAGACTTGAGATCAACGGAGAAATTCGTCAACAGGGAAATACTCAACAAATGATCTATCCTATAGATGAGATCATCGAGTATGTTTCAAAGTTCATCACGATCAAAAAAGGTGATCTATTGTTTACAGGTACACCAAAGGGCGTAGGCCCTATCGCAATTGGTGACAACATAAAAGGCTATCTCGCTGGTGAAAAGCTTCTCGATTTTAATATTAAGTAGTCTCTATTTCTGTGCACTAAGTCTGGTTGCCCAACCAGTGGACGATTTTATGTTCCCGGTGAGACCTGGCGAACAAAACTATCTCGCTGGAACCATGGGAGAGCTACGAGCCAGTCACTTCCACGCGGGTATTGACATCAAAACGAGTGGTATCATTGGACTGCCAGTATATGCTGCCGCCGACGGGTATATATCACGAATCAAAGTGGCTACAGGCGGCTATGGCAATGCGCTCTACATGCTCCACCCTACCGGAAAATCTACAGTCTACGCACATCTCGAAAAGTACATCGCCCCTATTCAGGATTTTGTCAGAGATGCTCAGTATAAGAAAGAGAGTTTCGAAATAGAACTCTTTCCTCAAAGGGAGCAGTTTGCATTCAAAAAAGGAGATATTATTGGCTACTCAGGTAATAGTGGCTCCTCAACAGGTCCTCACTTGCATTTTGAAATTCGTGATATCAATCAACATGTGATTGACCCGCTGAAGTATGACTTCAAAGAAATCGTTGACGATCTTCCGCCAATAGTGGGCAAAGTAGCACTCAAGACGATGAACATCGATTCCAGGATCAATGGGCAGTTTGGACGGTTGATCTTCGACGTAAAACTAATCGATGGGAAATATGAGATCTCAGAACCGATTAATGTCTCCGGACAGATTGGAGTGCAGGTCTATGCTTATGACAGACTCAATGGAGCACCAAACAAGAATGGCATCCCATGTGTCGAGATGCTCTTAGACGATGAAGTTGTCTTTACACAGAATATTTCGAGTGTAAGCTTTGGCGAAACGAGATCTGTCATCAATCACTTTGACTATAGTCTCTGGCAAGCGGCTGGCAATAAGTTCAATAAGCTCTATCTCGACAATGGCACTCGCTTAAGTTTTCTCGATAGAGAATCAACCTATGGACTGATTAATATCGGTGACTCTCTCACTCATGATGTAAGTATCCGCTTAACAGACACCCATAATAACTCAAGGGAACTGACATTTTTGCTCTCTGGATCATTGGATTTCAAGAGTGGTGGCCATAAAGTGCAAAGCTATCTCAACTATGAGCAGTATGAGGTACTTAACAATACACTTGAACTTACCACACCTATTGCCGATCAACTTTCCAACATCACCCTCTACGTAGATAAACTAGCCTTCGATTTATCTCCAGCATATACCCTTGCACATCAAGCCTACTACCTCTGGGATATGCGGGCAGGGATACCTGACTCGGCTGATTTATGTGGCCAACCTTTGAAATTCAACTTTGAGCATGCAATACTTCCTGGTGCGGAATTCAACTATTACCACGAAGACTTTGAACTTAATTTCACGAGAAGAGACCTTTACGATACACTCTTTCTTCGATACGCATATGCGGTTAATGAGTCCTCCGAAGAGTTTCATTTTCAAAACGAAACCACACCCATACAGAGCTGGATAAAAATGGCTTTGAATCCAAAACTTCAATATGACATGGACAAGTCATCTGTTTACACGATTGACTCCAAGGACAATCTTGGCTTTGTCGGTGGAGAATGGAACAATGGCACTATCTCATTCAATATCAGAGACTTTACGAAGTACACTATTGCCATCGACACTATTCCACCTTCAATCGGACAGAAAAAGTCTAACGCCGATGCTCTGGAGTTCTACATAGATGATGACAGATCAGGAATCAAATCGTACCGAGCTGAAATAAACGGGGAATGGGTTCTTCTAAAGTACGATTACAAACGGAAATTGCTTAAGTCCGAGAAAAAGTTGCAAAACATACCCTTTGAAGGAGAGTTTATACTTCAAGTCAGTGACAATGCTGGCAATGAAGCAATATTCACAACCAAAATTTGAGATCAACATGGCACTACAAGCAGGAGACAAAGCACCAGTATTTGAAGGTAAAGATCAGAATGGAAATGATGTTTCCTTGGCAGACTTTAAAGGCAAGAAGGTCGTCCTCTACTTTTATCCAAAAGACAACACACCAGGCTGTACTGCGCAGGCTTGTAACATAAGAGACAATTTTGCTCAGTATCAATCAGCAGGTTATGTTGTGCTAGGCATCAGTTCTGACACAGAGAAGTCGCATCAAAAGTTCATTAAAAAGCAGGAACTACCCTTTTCGCTAATTGCTGATACTGATAAAGTCATCCATGAACAGTATGGCACATGGATCGAAAAACAAATGTATGGACGTAAGTACATGGGCACAGCTCGATGGACTTTCGTCATCGATGAAAATGGGGTAATTGAAAAAGTCATTGATAAGGTGAAAACAAAAGATCATACAGCACAAATATTTGCTTAGTTTGATCCAAAGAGTCACAGCAGCTTGCCTTAATCTAGTCAACACATAGTGTCTTTAGTCGGAATATTATGTCGTCATGATGGTAGTGTGATATTCCCTATTATTTTGTCAACACACGGCTAACTTTTATACCTTCGTGAAAGCGAAAAATAATCATATGAGCGGTCAACCTAATATTGAAGAATTGAGCAAAACTGCCTCTCAGGTGAGGCGAGATATTGTACGCATGGTACATGGCTGTCAGTCAGGCCACCCTGGTGGTTCACTTGGTTGTACCGATTTTTTTGTGGCGTTGTATTTTCAGATTATGCGTCGCAATGAAGGGTTCGACATGGATGGTAAAGGTGAAGATCTTTTCTTCCTTTCCAATGGACACATCAGCCCCGTGTGGTATAGTGTTCTGGCAAGGTCAGGCTACTTCCCTCTGGAGGAACTGAAGACTTTTCGCCAGATTAACTCGAGAGTTCAAGGTCACCCTGCAACTCATGAGGGCCTACCGGGAATAAGGATAGCATCCGGATCTCTTGGTCAAGGTCTATCCGTTGCGATAGGTGCAGCACTTACTAAAAAACTAGATCAGGACGACCACCTCGTCTACTGTCTCATGGGAGACGGTGAGCAGCAGGAAGGACAGGTATGGGAGGCGTCCATGTTCGCAGCACACAACAAAGTTGACAACTTGATCGCGACCATTGACTACAATGGTCAGCAGATCGATGGCCCTACTGAAGAAATTAATGATTTGATGGATCTCAAAGCCAAATGGGAATCGTTTGGCTGGGAAGTAATAGAGTCTGACGGCAATGATATGCGTGAGCTTGTCAAGGCCCTACAGCTCGCCAGGACCCTATCGGGAAAAGGCAAGCCCGTAATGAACATCATGACTACCGCAATGGGTAAAGGTGTCGACTTCATGGAAGGCACGCACAAGTGGCACGGCATAGCCCCAAATGATGAGCAGCTAGCTGCTGCGCTAGAGCAATTAGAAGAAACCCTTGGTGATTACTAATAAGAAGACATGGCTAACACGAAATATACATTTACTGAGAAAAAAGATACTCGTTCAGGGTTTGGTGATGGCTTCTTAGAAGCAGGTCGACGAAATGAGAATGTAGTTGGACTGTGTGCTGACCTCATCGGCTCGCTCAAGATGGGCGCTTTTATCAAGGAATTTCCAGAAAGATTTGTGCAGGTAGGCATAGCAGAAGCCAATATGATGGGTATCGCTGCGGGACTAACCATCGGTGGCAAGATTCCTTTTACTGGTACTTTCGCCAACTTCTCTACTGGCAGAGTATACGATCAGATTCGACAATCCATTGCGTATTCTGATAAGAATGTGAAAATCTGCGCCTCTCATGCGGGACTCACCCTTGGAGAGGATGGTGCTACACACCAGATATTAGAGGATATCGGTATGATGAAAATGCTGCCAGGTATGACCGTCATCAATCCTTGTGACTACAATCAAACCAAAGCGGCTACCATTGCGATAGCAGAATATGAGGGTCCTGTCTACTTGAGGTTTGGCCGCCCGGCCTGGCCCATCTTCACTCCTGCCGATCAGCAGTTTGAGATAGGTAAAGCCATCACTTTCGTAGAAGGTGAAGATGTGTCGATTTTTGCAACTGGCCATATGGTATGGCTTGCAATAGAGGCTGAAGCCATACTAGCGGATCAGGGCATTTCTGCTGAGATCATAAACATCCATACCATTAAGCCACTGGATCACAAAGCGATCCTTGACAGTGTCGGCAAGACCGGCTGTGCTGTAACAGCTGAAGAACATCAACTGAATGGTGGTCTTGGTGATAGTGTGGCACAGACGCTTAGCAGAAACAACCCTGCGCCATTAGAAATGGTAGGAGTCAATGACAGTTTTGGTGAAAGTGGCAAACCTGTTGAGTTACTGGCCAAATATGGATTGAGCGCTGAAGCGATCGCAGAAGCCGCTAAAAAGTCCATCGGAAGAAAGAAGGGATAATCCATGCTGACCAATAGGCAGCTTTTTCTTGACAGCTTAGCTCAGACGTCAGACTTTCCACTGATGCTGGAGATAGAACATGCTGAGGGGGTCTGGATGACTTCTACAGATGGTAAGCGATATCTAGATCTTATTTCAGGTATTGGCGTCAGCAATGTAGGACATAGACACCCCAAGGTTGTGAATGCCTTAAAGGAGCAAGCTGATAAATTCCTACACCTGATGGTCTATGGTGAGTTTGTCCAAACCCCTCAGGTGCGCTTAGCAGAAAAGCTGACGAGTACTTTACCCAAGCACCTAGATAACATATATCTACTCAACTCTGGTAGCGAAGCAGTAGAAGGAGCACTGAAACTAGCAAAGAGATATACGGGCAGGACACAAATGTTGTCATGTCGAAATGCCTATCACGGCTCCTCTCATGGCGCATTGTCAGTTTCGGGAGATGAGAAATTCAAACGGAAGTTTCGACCATTGCTTCCTGGTGTTGGTCACATCCACTATGGTGCGTTCAGCGACCTCAAAAAGATCGATGAATTAACCGCCTGCGTAATCATAGAGACGGTACAAGGCGAAGCTGGTGTCATCCATGCCTGTACCAACTACTTCAAGGCGTTGAGAGCGAGGTGTACCGAAGTAGGTGCCTTGCTTATCTTGGATGAGATTCAGTGTGGTTTTGGGCGTACAGGCAAGTTCTGGGCATTCGAGCATTTTGACATCACACCGGATATATTACTAGCTGCCAAAGGTATGGGTGGTGGCATGCCGATTGGAGCATTCATTAGTTCGCGAGAGATCATGTCTGTCTTCAAAGACAATCCCATTTTGGGTCACATCTCGACATTCGGAGGTCATCCGATGAGTGCAGTCGCCTCTATAGCCACTATTGAGATCATTCATGAGGAAAAGTTACTTGACCAAGTAGAGCATAAAGCTCAACTCTTTCACGATCAACTCAAGCATCCAAGGATTAAGTCTATCCGAAATGTGGGCCTAATGATGGCTGTCGAAATGGAATCCTTTGACTTTCTGAAAGCGGTTATCGATAAGGCGCTTGAGCTAGGATTGCTGACGGATTGGTTTTTGTTCAATGACTGCTCCATGAGAATCGCCCCGCCACTGATCATCTCAGAAGAAGAAATAAAAAAGGCTTGTAAGATGATCTTACAAGCCCTTGATAAAGTTGATCAATCTTTTTTTAGATCAGATTCTTAAGCGCAAAGTCAAGCATCATCTCCTCTCCACCCTGAAGTATCTTAACCGTCGCATCTTCTCCATCGCTGGAGAAAATGTCTCTTAATTCCGGTAGGGTGTAATCGGTAGCAGCCTTTCCGTTGACCTCTAAGAGCTTGGCATCCACTTGGATTCCCTTCTCAGCCGCTGGACTATTCTCATGAACCTGGTGAATTAAGATATTCTCCATGTCCTTATCATACTGAAAATCGATACCGGCAGCATCTACCATAAACTTATTGTCAAAGACATTATTCTGCTCAAAGTAGATTTTCTTGTGAGCATAGTCGTAGGTGATATTGAAATGCTTGAGCAGCTCATTACCCAAAATTCCAGCCACTTTGCTATTATTTTGGATGCCTTGCTCAGCTTGAGAAAGGCCGATGGGCAATCCTTCAAAACTGAAGCCTCCAAACGTAAAGTCTGTTGCTCTACCCTTGTAGTGTTTGGTCTCAGTACTACTCAATCCGGAAACAGTATAGTTGTAGCTCTCACCAATCTGAGACACCATATTATTCTTATTGACAAATGGTGTATTAAAGTCAACTGAAGTGCGTGCTCCGGTATCTACGAAGAAATCACCTTTCAACTTCTTACCGTTGGACATGGTCACAGAAGCGGGCACATAAGGTATGTATGAATTGAGCTTGAGATCAAAGCTCTTTCCATCTCCATTATAGAGGAAGGCATTTTCATCATAAATTAAAAACTCATTTTCACTGTAGTCGATCTTAATCACATACTGATCAAGCACATCATAGCCGATGATGCCATCAATATTACGACCAACACTGATTTCCAAGTGATTGAGAGAAGTCTCATAAATCTCAATATCATTCACTGCTTGTCCACCAAGCTCGACCTTCTGATGCTTAAGTAACGCACCCGTAACACTTCCTCCAGCGGAAGTCTTCTTCACTTGACCATCGGAAACCATATCCAGCTCGCGAGCGGTCTCAATATTCAAGACAGTAAGCCCATCACCAGTATCAAATATAAAGTCCAGTGGTTTTGAATCATTGACACTGACTTTGATAAAAATGTGCTCTCCAAAAAGCTCAAATGGAATTTTTGCTTTTGGCATTTGCGCTAGCAGGCTCAGTGAGCCCATCACGCACAAGAATGTAAAAAGTGTTTTTTTCATATTGTTCTCGTTCTTAAACTTGAAATTATGCATTCATGATAATTAAACCAATATTGATCTTATTCTAGTGGACTGTCTGACTATTTGTCCTCACTATATTTTCTCTTGAATCGATCATAGAGTACTTGCTGCTTCCCCTCTAGTTGTATTGATCTCCCTTTGATAAAAGCATGCTTTACTTTGCTTGTGCGCATATCGAGAAGATCACCTTCTGATACGACCAGATTCGCATCCTTGCCTTCAGAGATCGTGCCAGTCATTGCACCAATCCCCAATATCTCTGCCGTATTTGAAGTGACCAGCTTGAGTGCCTCCTCTTTGTCTAGGCCATATGCGACTGCCGTACCCGCAAAAAATGGCAAGTTGCGAGAGCTTTGGAGACTTGGATAGGTCAGCCCGACCTTGATCCCCTGATTATGAAGTAGTCCCGCCAGTTTGTACGAGAGATCCACGTCCTCATCTTCTCTTGAGGGTAGTCTGTGAACCATATCTAATAGTATGGGCACATTATGCTCCTTGATAA
Organism: Cyclobacteriaceae bacterium; assembly: GCA_040222235.1. Taxonomy (GTDB): domain Bacteria; phylum Bacteroidota; class Bacteroidia; order Cytophagales; family Cyclobacteriaceae; genus UBA6059. The sequence continues at coordinate 4,685 of JAVKDO010000152.1, read as the reverse complement.
AGCTTGTGCAGTAGTAGGCGTCCCTAGCTCCTACCAGCACTATATTAGGGATACTCATACGTTTGGCTAGCGTAATCGACTCCAATATCTCATCTCGTGCATCCGCATGAATAAACAGGCGCTGTTCTCCGCTGATTACTCCTTTCATGGCTTCCAACTTGAGATTAGTTACCTCAGGGTTAGTCACCTGGGCATATGCATTTGCTTCTGCCATGAACTGTTCCACCCGAGCCACAGTCTCGGCATATCTTGGATTTTCCCTACCGGAAGTCTCTCCCATCCACCATCTCGCGCCATACGTTTTCGAAGGCCAATCCAAATGCACGCCATCATCCTTCATGTAGGCGGCATCTTCCCAATTCCAGCCTTCCAGCATCATAATCGACGAAGTACCCGTAATTACCCCTCCGCGAGGCGTAGGCTGGGCCAGAAGAATACCGTTGTAGCGCAATGCAGCAATTAGTTCTGAGTCCGTGTTGTAAGCGACAAGCGACCGTACATTGGGAGTGATCTCCCCTACCTCGGTGTGATCTCTGGTTGCTCGTACCGCAGAAATCTCCTCCAATCCGAGCGTGGTATTGGGTAAGATGAGACCTGGGTAGATATGCTTACCTGCTGCATCCACCACCTCATATTTCGAAAGATCTAAGCGCATGACCCGCGCATCTCCGACCAGCGTGATCTTGCCATTCTCGAAAGCGATGGCACTATTTTCGATGATTTCTCCATTCCCAAGATGTGCGACTCCATTCATAAGAATGATCGGTCCACTCTGGTCAGCCACTGGCTCAGGTACCTGAGCAGCTACATCCGTAAACAAAAATACGCCGACGGCTATTGCCAATATTTTTATTGTCGTCTTCATGTTAGTGCAAGTCTTCATTTACAACGGATACATAGTCTACCACATCTTCACATTCCCATCTTCTGCGTTCTTTCATCTTTGGTTTTTTGGTGGGCTTACCAGAATTCTTTGCGTCTCGCATCTTAGCGATAATCCTAGCTCGCTCCTTCCTCAACTCCCCTCTAAGCACCTTGTCTCTTTCAATATCAAAATAGACCGCACCGTCTACCATGGTCTTCTCCGCTTTGGCATATATGGACAATGGATGATCTGACCATAGCACTAAATCAGCGTCCTTACCTACTTTTATACTACCCATCCTGTCATCTAAATGGAGAAGTTTCGCAGGGTTGAGGGTCACCATCTTCAAGGCCTCTTCATCTGGCATATCACCGTATTTGACAGACTTGGCTGCCTCCTGATTGAGCCTTCTGGCCATCTCCGAGTCATCAGAGTTGATCGCAGTGACCACACCTACCATATTCATCAGTGTAGCATTGTATGGAATCGCTTCTCTCACTTCGAACTTGTAGGCCCACCAGTCGGCGAAGGTTGATCCACCAACACCATGCTCAGCCATCTTGTCTGCTACTTTATAGCCCTCCAAGATGTGAGTAAAGGTATTGACTCGGAAGTCAAACTGTTCCGCAACTTTCATCAGCATATTGATCTCCGATTGGACATAAGAGTGACAAGAGATGAATCTTTCCTTGTTTAGGATTTCCGCTAGGACTTCAAGCTCCAGATCCTTCCTTGGCATTGGTGTACTTGCCTTTACCTTGCTTGATAGTGCATTGTAAGCATTCCATTGTGCATCGTACTCCTGAGCTCGTGTAAATCCGTCTACAAAGACTTGCTCTGCTCCCATCCTGGTCTGCGGGAATCTAATATTATGTGCCGGAGGTCGATTGCTTTGCTTTACATTTTCACCTAGCGCAAACTTGATATATCCATCTGATCCTTTGATAGCCAATTCACCAGGCCCCAGTCCCCATCTAAACTTGATCAATGCTGATTGACCTCCAACTGGATTGGCCGAGCCGTGAAGTAGCTGCGCTGCTGTTACCCCACCTGCCAATTGTCGATAGATGTCAATATCATCAGAGTCAACTGCATCGTACATTCTTACCTCAGCTGTGATAGCCTGTGAAGCTTCATTGACTCCAAATAATGCCGTATGGCTGTGCTCATCAATAATGCCTGGAGTGAGGTGTTTGCCTGTACCGTCGACTTCTTTTGCACCTGCTGCACCCAGCCCCTTACCTACTGCCTTAATTTTACCGTTTTCGACGAGTACGTCGGTCTCTTCCAGGATGCCATCTTCTTCATTTGTCCATACGGTGACGTTCTTTATGAGAATGGTCTCAGCTTGAGGCATGCGCTCACTACCAAAAGCCACAAATGGAAAGATGATATTTCCTGTCTCTGGAACTTCGGCATCCTTGTCCTCACTTTCACTGGTAGCAACATCGCCAGTCCTCTCGGCAGACCAGTTGACCCATGTGCCGTCAGATGTCTGACCTTCTCCAGTGATCTTCCCATCACCAAAGAAACCGGACAGTCTCAAATCGCCTTCATCAGAAGGATTAAAGATTAGCGTAATGCTCACTTCATCCATCTTGGCAGTATTAATAATTGTGCTATCGCCGGTCATCACTTTAGCCTTGTGAGCCCCGGGAATCCCAGAGATTTCAAGGTCGAAAGTCTGACCATCAAGGCTCAGCTTGTACAAACCACTACGGTCAGCAGCCTCCATATCAATCACCGTCATGGCAGCTCCCTTCACCCAGCTCTCATAAATCTTAGTCGAGTTATTAAAAATATTGCCATCAGTAATCGTGAAATTTGCCAACAATCCAGCTCTCAATGAACCTACCTTGTCAGCAACCCGCATGAAACTAGCGGGATTATAGGTCAATGCTTTTAATGCCTCAACTTCTGCAAGACCATACTGAACGGTCTTTCTGACGTTTGTCAAAAACTGACTTGGGTCTTTCAATCCTGAGGTTGTAAATGCAAATGGAATCGAATTAGCAGAAAGCATAGCAGCGTTCTTTGGCGCCATCTCCCAATGCTTTAAATCTGTGATGGAAATATTTAATGCGTCATAGGGATCGTCTACATCGTAGGCCTCAGGGAAGTCCACCGGTATGACCAGCTTGGCGTTAGTCGACTTGATCTCGTTAACCCTCTGATACTCATCACCAGCACCCTTTATTATGAACTGTTTGCCAAACTCATCTCCAAGCTTATCCGCTAGCAACGTCCGATGCTTTTCAGTTGACTCAATCACCTGGGGCAAGCCCTGCAACTCATTGAATGCTTGTAAACTTAGATTAACCTGATCGCGGTTGAGTGGGGATTGGTACCAAAGTCCGTCATAATGCATCTGCCTGATCAAGGCTGCCGCTCCCATAATCGAATTCGGAAAGCTTTGGGCGGAGCTGCCTCTGTCAAAGGAATAGTTCGCCCCGACCTTGGATGATACCACTATATTTTGTGCTGGCCCTTCTCCCAGCGTCACGAGAGCAGAACTCCCCCTTACTATGCCATCAGGGTGATGTGTTACCACAGCACCGAACCCTATCTTTCTCAGTTCATCAGCATCTTTTTTACTAGGCTTGAATACTTCTGCTGCGTTAATCTCTGCTTTGACCGCCTCATTCCAGCCATAGGCACCTTCCTTCTTAGTGTCAAGTTGAGGGGGCGCCATGAAGTTGAAGCCGGCCCGCTCAACCTCAGGCATGCCATAGTTCGAGTAAGGATCCACAAACCCTGGATAAATAGTTTTTCCTGATAAATCCTTGACAATTGCACCTGCAGGTACGCCCACATTCGTACCTGCACTTAATACAAATCCATCCTGGATCAGCAGAGTTGCTCCTTCTATTTTTGTCTGGTAATCAACGTAGATCGTTGCATTCGTGAAGGCATAGATATCGACCCTTTTGTCCTGAACCCCATTGATCGGGAAGGACTCCTGAGCAGACAAGGTACCTGTGATGATAAGCCATATGGCCACCATTGTAAGTATTCTTCTCATTGAAATATGTAGTTTCGTTAGCTAGTGAAAGGTAGCGAAAAAGAAAATCCAATAGGCAATATCACACTTCTGGGAGCCAGATCTGATGTGATTTAGAATTAGTCTATTTCCTCAAAGGAGACTTTCCCTTTGAGCATCACCGTTTGCGTTGGATGGTTAGGATCATTTGAGAAGATGGTCACCATTTTCATCTGATTGCCCTTTCGTCCTACAGTATCAAACATCACGCGAAGATTAGTAGACTCACCGGAAGCAATAGATGATTTGTCCATTTGAGCTTTTGTACAATCACAGTTGCTGCGAGTGGTTCTTATCTCGAGCGGGTTCACACCATTGTTGGTGATTGTAAAAACACCAGTTACGATTTCACCTTGGTCCACAGTTCCAAATTCATACTGGTCAGTACTCAAAGTCAATATCGGAACCTTCATTGCCTCTTCTTTGCTCAGTTTTGCGAAATACTCTTCAATAGTGGCTAGCACATTAAATGACTTCTGCCCACCCTCTAGCTCGTCAGTGTTGATTAAAAGCTTATGACTATTAAAGCCAAGCAATTCGGGATTTGTGGGATCATAGTTAAGGGTCATCGCCCCAAGCTCACCGGGAGCAATTGTCGACGGCTCGAATACTACATGGAGGTTATCTGGTGCTTCATATTCTGATAAGAAAGTGAAAGGCTCCTCCCCTTGGTTGTAAACATCAAATGCTTTGGAGAACACTTTTTCGTTCGTCATTCTTCCCAAATTGAACGACTTGTATCTGATCCTCAAAGCTCCCATTTCAGTGGGTAAATTATCA
>JAVKDO010000151.1:0-6970 GCA_040222235.1 Cyclobacteriaceae bacterium | reverse complement strand
AGTGCCCAATCTTCCCGATGGACTGTATCGCATGATTATTGAATTCCCTGGTATCCCAATGGATCCTAATTCATTTGTGGAGTTTGAGCTGGGGGGAGCTGGGTTTGTTGACGAGAACTCAATCAGGCTGGCAGCAGATATAACCCCTCTGGGAATAGTGTTGACAAAAGTCCGGGAAACGGGTATCTACCGCAATTACTTCAAGGATCTCAACATCTTCCCTAACCCAGCAGATGATTATTTGGAGATCACTTATGAGCGGCTTAACACTGACGGCATCATGATGCAGGTGATGGATTTGAACGGCGCTATCCAAATAGAACAAGAGATACCAAAGGGATTTGATCAGCGCGTGCAGCTAGAGGTCTCCAATCTTACTCCAGGTATCTATGTCATGACCTTCATGGATAAAGAGAAAGGGGTGAGAAGTATTACCTCCCTGAAGTTCATAATTGAACGCTAATACCAATTACCAACCAATAACAGAAAGCCGCGAATAGCGGCTTTCTGCGTTCTGGGACAATAATTTTAAATAGTACAAGCCGAGTGATCGTGATCGTGCGTTACCTCTTTTGCTTTTGTTTTTTTGCCAAACGGATATTTTTCATACATTTATAAATATTCTAAGCTATTATTAAACAAATCCAAGCATGAGTAAGCTATGCATCTCCGGTCTAATGATGTTCTTTCTGTGTCTTAGTCAAGCAGTATGGGCGCAAAATTCAGTAGGTATCGGTACGGAAACACCCAATCCAAATGCAGTATTAGAGTTGGTATCTCCAGGGTCAAATCAGGGTTTGCTTATTCCGACTTTGACAACAGCACAACGGAACGCAACATCATTCACGACAAATCTTTCCACTTCAGAAAGTGGACTACTGGTTTTTGATATTAGTGAAGGTCTTTTCTACTATTGGTTGACTGATTCCTGGCAAACCGTACGTGGATTACAGCTTAGCGCTGGTGATGGAATCAGCATTGACTCTAATACTGGTGTGATATCTAATTCTGGAGACCTGGATGTCACCAACGAGATACAGGAACTAACCCTAGTTGGCGATCAACTTAATATTTCTAATAATGCTGATGCCAGTCCTATCGACTTGACTCCTTACTTAGATGATCAAACTGCTTTGCAGGTTCCTGTGACTCCTAGCGCCGATTTAATAGCAACCAATGTACAAGCAGCGCTTGAAGAACTCCAGGCTGAAGTGCTTATTGCAAGTGGGGTAGCGCCTTTACCAGCAGGCCAGATTTTTGTAGGAGATGGTGGAGGAGTGCCCGTCGCTAGATTGATCTCAGGAGATATTACTATCGATGCTGCCGGTGTGGCCACTGTTGAGCAGTCGGCCATTGGGAATACAGAAATAGCTGATCAATCTATCACGGGGGGTCTTTCCGTAGGAGCAAAAATTGCGGCAAATACAATTGAAGAAGTGAACCTAGCAAACGGTGCAGTGAGTGGGGGAGCAGGAGGTGTTGTTGCCGACAACACGATTACTGCTGATGATATTGCTTTTGCGACTGTAGGCACTAGCGAGCTGGCCGACAATGGTGTTACCGCAGCTAAGATTAATCCAGACGTAGCGGGTGTTGGGTTGATCCAAAATGGAGTGACAGGAGCCCTCGACATTGATACTGGTACTGGTGCCAATCAAATTGTTCAGTTAGATGGACTAGGTATACTACCTGCTGTTGACGGATCGGCCTTGACAGGCATATCCATAGATGATGCGGATGCTAGTGTGATCAATGAAATCCAAAATTTATCTGAGGTACTCGGAGAGGGTAATGATGCTGGCGGTCTATCAATAGAGAATGTTTTGAACCCTACCAATGCTCAAGATGTGGCGACTAAGTTTTATGTAGACAGCAACACTGGGGCCTCAGACTTGTCCGGATTATCGGATGTTACGGTCTCCACGCCCACGTTAAATGACTATTTGAAGTTCAATGGATCTGAATGGATAAACGATGCATCAATTTTGCCGATAGTCGAAACGTCTACGGATACAGGGCCATTGGTAGATATCATCCACAACGGAGGAGGGACCACCCAAGAAGTAAGTAATAGTAGCCCAAATCCAGGAGATTATGTGATCCGAGCTGAGTCAACGAACAATAGTATTGCAGGATATTTTATCAATGATAATAGTGGTGCTACTAACCAGGCACTTTACACCCATACACGAGGGTCAGGTGCTAGTCTGGTGGCGTTCGGATTAGGTACAGGGCCTGCTGCTCGCTTCAGTAATCAGAGTCCTTTAGTCAATACGGCTATGGCCCTTGAAGTCGAAAATCATGATGAGGGAGGTGCGGCCAGTTTTACCGTTACTGATATTTCAAATAGCGTTTCTGCTGTAACTATTGACCATTCAGGTACCGGTTTAGCACTCGAGGTGCTCAATGGAAATGCTAATTTCAGCGGTACCGTTACAGCTACAAGTTTCTCTGGGGATGGCAGTGCATTGACTGGCATCTCTTCTTCACTAGCTAATCTAACCACTAACATCACTTTTGATCCAGGCTTGCCAAGAACCATTACAATGCTTGCACCAGCCAGTGGCAATGGACAGGCCTTGAGTGTGATTGCAGGTAACGATGATGGGGCATCAGGCACGGGTGGCAACCTTGTCTTGAGCAGCGGTACTGGCTTTGATACTGGAGGAGATGTGTTGATTACAGCAGGGACACCCACAGGCACAGGTGTGCAAGGAGGGTCATTGGTTTTGTCAGCCGGAAGCGCACCAGGTGCCACCGGCGGGGACATTCAGATTACTCCCGGACTTGGTTTCGACGCTGCGAACACAGGAATTGTAAGTATCAATGCGACTACTGCACTTCGACTACCTATCGGCCCCTCCGGTCAACGAGGAGGCGATGATATTGGCAACATTAGATTCAATTCAACATTGAACGCTTTCGAAGGTAATGTAGATGGCACAAGTCTCGGCTGGGTAAGTCTCACGGGAACTGATGTCAGCGCTTTGTCCACTGACATTACATTTACTTCTGACCCAGTAAGACAAATTGTCGTAGAGGATCCTGTCTCCGGGCCAGGAGGAGATTTACAGTTGGCAGCTGCCAATGCAGCCGTGAGCAGTAATGCAGATGGAGGAAATATCATACTTGCACCTGGCTTGGGGGATGGCGCTGGATTTGACGGATTTATAGAGTTTCAAGGTGACGCAGAGTTTCTAGAAGGCCAGGATCGTTTTATAGGCATTCAGCCTAGTTTATCAGGATTTGGGGATAACCTGACACTTTTTGCTGGTGATGCCGCATCTGGGACATTCAGCGGTGGTGATATCATACTCCAGCCAGGAGCGCAGGGTGGAGGTGGATTCGATGGTATCGTTGATGTCCAAGGTGATATGCGCATTACCGGCGGCCTTAACTATCCTGATGGTGCGGTAGATGGCCATATACTTACCTCCGATGCGTCTGGTAACGCCGGTTGGCAGGCTGCACCCACCTCTCCATGGACAGGAACTACCGACATCTCATACTCTGGCGGCAATGTCGGTATTGGAGGGACCCCTCCCTCTGATATCAGATTTGATGTTTCGGCGAGTTCTAGCACAGGGACGGCTGGCAGATTTATCAATAATGTATCAGGGATCAATGGTACTGCTTTGGAAGTTACGAATCAGGGAGAACGAACTGTGGATAATAATGGTATGCTGGTGCGCAATCTTAGTACTAAGACATCTGGCGGATCCAACAGTGATAAGATTGGATTGAAGGTGGAGTCTACTGGAGCATGGGGTACGGGTGGATCGAATCACTTTAACATCGGATTGGATGTGACAGTATCAGGTGGAGTAGATGGCAATTACGCAGCGCTCTTCAGCGGAGGCAATGTTGGTATAGGCACAGCCGATCCTATCACTCCCTTACAAGTCAACGGTACCGTCACCGCCACGGACTTTGCTTATCCGACTGCACAGAATAGAACCTACGCCATTACCCCTGCGGACTTTGTGTTATTTAAAACAGCAGATAATGACTACCGCATGAACTACGGTGCGAATGGTTTTGAAGCTTTAGTTAGCTCGGCAGGACCTGAGAGTGCTATAAATTTTGGTGCTCCCTTACACTTACCAGAAAATGCAGTGATATATGAAATACAGATTGTAGGCAGGACTTTTTCTTCTTTGAGCAATACGGAAGTATACCTGGTTGAGAAATCGTACGGTACGGTTGCTCTAAATGAGACACTATTAGCGACTATTCCCAGTGGAGCGGCAGGTACCAATTCCTATGATTCGCCTGCATTGTCTGTCGCGATAGATAACGAAAGTAGTAATTACTTGATCAGGGTAGAGACTCAGACCGGCTCTGGCGCAATAACCGGTATCCGAGTTCGCTATCAGGTATTATCTGCTGAGTAGTGATGAGCAGACTACTTTACATATTGGCGCTACTGTTGGGGTTAAGTCAGGCCAGAGCACAGATTACCAATACAGGCTTGCCTATTAGCATCACTGAGGGTGCTATCCTAAGTACAGCTGATATTACTTCTCAAGGGACGGTCATCAACAACGGTCTTTTGTCCCTATCGGGAAACTTGAGCTTAAGTACTTACTCAGGCCAGGGCGATGTTACCCTAAGAGGTGAGGAGCAGTCGCTTGACTTTGGAGGAGATGTCACTGTTGGTACTCTAACCACAGACGGCCCAGAACTCAAGACATTTCAGCATGGTGTCACGGTAAACGAAGCTTTGACCCTCACACATGGTTTGCTTACCACTGGTGTCAACGATTTGCTAATAAGCGAAGGAGCGTCTGTCAGCTTGGGATCAGATACCAGCTATGTAGAGGGAAGGCTGATCAGAAGCGGGAGTGCGAGTATGCTTTTTCCGGTAGGCATTGACAATATCTACGCTCCAATGACGCTGCTGCAAGCAGGGGGGGCTACATCCGCAGAGATAGCTGTATCCGTGATTGGGGATTCACCAGATGGATTCGCGGGTAGAGGCTTGGCGCGCTTGTCCAACGCCCGGTACTGGGATATTTCTGGTGAGAGTGCAGACTTTGCCGGGGCTCAGGTGCAGTTGGCAGTGCGAAATGAGGATGTGGTGACAGAAATAGCCGAAGTTGCCATGGCTTATGCACCGCAGGGCGCGGATTTGTTTAGGGCTATAGAAGGGACTTCAGTTGCGGGCACTTTAGAGGATGGGCTCATCACGAGTGGAGGGATTGTGCCTCCTGGCAGGTTAGCCATAGGGCGGTTCTTTGACGAGACACTGCGTGTAAGTGACAGTCTGGCATTAGTCGCACTATATGAGGAAACTGGAGGTGGCGCTTGGGCAAATACTACTGGCTGGCGCACGACGCTACTCGATGAGTGGTTTGGTGTAGGCCTTGTGGACAAGCGAGTAGATGAGATCGACCTATCGTCCAACAATCTTAAAGGAGCCCTTTCGGAGGCATCCATTCCGCGCTTATCAGAACTGTCCACTTTAGACCTATCGGAAAATGCGATTTCAACACTGCCGAACCTGGATGCATTGTCGGGACTGACGGCTGTTGACGTCAGCGACAATTCTCTGGATTTTTCGTCACTTGAAAATCAAAGCCAGCTTGGTATAATAAATTATATACCTCAGTCGCTGGCTTTGTCCCGTACTACTGCAGTGGCCGAACTAGGCGATCCTATAGGGTTGTCACGGGTGGTAGGCGGTGAATCTAACACCTATACATGGCAAAAAGACGAACAGGATATCACTGGCGGCCTTGGAGGCGTATTTGACATATCTTCTGCACTAGTTGAGAACGAAGGTGCTTATACCGCTCAGGTAACCAATAGCCGTGTGCCTGACCTTACATTGTTGACCGAGCCCGTTGACTTTTATGTATCTTCTTTGGAGCGGGATAGAAGAGCGTTGCTGGCACTTTATGACTCGACCAATGGTCCAGGTTGGCAAGATCCACTAGGAGCCGAAATCAGAGGATGGGATCAAGATACCGACATCAGTGAGTGGTCTTATATACAGCTCAATGCGAGTGGTGTGCGTGTAGAGCAACTCAATCTCAATGCTATAGGTATGATTGGTCCAGTGCCGCCTATGATGACGGCCATGACTTTTTTAAGAGAGATGAATATGGCTAACAATGAGCTTACAGAGCTACCACGTCTGGCAAATATTTCTGGACTGCAAACTCTGGATGTTACGTCCAATAGACTGAGCTTTGATGCGATTCAGCCGAACCTTACAATCCCAAACTTTTCTTTTTCACCACAACGACACTTAGCAGAAGAAGCTACGAACAAAGTTCCACAAGGCACACCCTATACTTTTGATTTTCCGGTAGGTGGAGAAGGTCTTCGGTATCGATGGTTCTTTAATGGGGCAGAATTGCCTGAAGAAAAATCAGCAACTTTGACAATTGACAGTGTCAATTTTGAGGATATGGGCAACTATCGCCTAGTCATCACAGATCAGCTTATAGCGACCCAAGACCCTAGTTTCCGATTAGAAACAGGAGATCAAGAGTTGCTCGCCACGGCAAATATTAGCGGTAGCGCGCGCTCTATAGAGGGTCAGCCTATCACCGACGGAGAGGTTACTATTTGGGGGATCAGGCCACTAGGAACAGCCTATGATTCAGTAGGCACTTATGACTACAATGGCAACCAATACCTCATTCCTAATGTAGTCTTAGGCGACTATATACATTGGCTAATTGGTGACTTAACTCAGCATTTGCCTTCCTATTATAAGAATAGCTTTACATGGTCCGCAGCAGATACCGTTGAGCTTCGACAAAACGTAATTGATGTAGACATTACTATGATCGATAGTCCAGTAGACTTATTAGAAAACCCAGACAATGATAATACCATTGCAGGTTTCTTGGAGTTAGACACTGACAACTTCCCTCCAGGTACCTTTAGTGAAGGGGGCAGGACACAGGCAAGAAGGAGAGTGAGAAGGGCAGGAGTTGGATGCTTTAGAGCAAAATCA
>JAVKDO010000150.1:0-65367 GCA_040222235.1 Cyclobacteriaceae bacterium | reverse complement strand
CCAGGTGTTGGCGATAGACATGGGAGGGACAAAGATCGCGCTGGGTATTGTTGAGAATGATATGCTACTCGACAAGATGGAGATTAAAGTGCCTAAGGAGACGAACAAACAAGCATTGCTCTCGCTTTTCACAGACGCCATCGATCAGGTCATTGGTTCTCAAATTACCTCGATCGGAATTGGGGTACCAGGCCTTGTGGATAAAGCCAACGGTGTGATTTACGACTTGCTCAATGTGCCTTCTTGGAGTGAAGTGGGACTAGGTGAACATCTCAAGACTAAATATGAACTCCCAGTCTACATCGATAATGATGCGAATTGCTTTGCCTTGGCGGAGTATTACCTGGGAAAGCACAAAGTGAGAGAACTCGTAGGTCTTGCTTTGGGGACAGGTCTGGGAGCTGGAATTATTTCCAATGGTCGGCTGGTCAATGGACGTAGTGGAGGAGCCGGCGAGTTTGGCATGATTCCTTATTTGGATCATTTCATCGAATATTATGCTTGTGGACAGTTTTTCGAAAACGTGCATGGGATAAAGGGAGATGAGGTGTATGCAAAAGCTCAGCGAGGTGATCAACATGCACTTTCGCTGTATGAGGAACTTGGACACCATGTCGGACATGCCATGAGTATAATTAGGTTGGCAGTTGATCCGGGGATGATTGTCCTGGCGGGCTCTGTCGCCAAAGGGTTTGAGTATTTTAAAGAGGCGATGTGGGAGCGATTGTCAAAGCACCCCTTTCCGTCTGCTACTAAATCAATCGAAATTAAAGTCAGTAAGCTGGAGAATGCTCCCTTGATGGGAGCCAGCTGCTTATGTAAGCCATAGTGAGTATGAACAACTTCGAAATAAAGAAACAACCACAAAAATATGATGCCATTGTTATTGGCTCTGGCATATCTGGTGGCTGGGCTGCTAAGGAACTCTGCGAAAAAGGCCTGAAGACCCTGGTATTAGAGCGAGGAAGGCCCATTGAGCATCGTACGGATTACATCACCGAGCATAAGGCACCCTGGGATTTTGATTTGCGAGGTGATCTCACGCGGGAAGAGAAAAAGGAGTACTCTCAAAATGCCCGCATAGGCTATTTGGATAAAACTGCCCTTCACTTCTTTGCCAAAGACAGTGAAAGCCCATATCTGGAAGAGAAGCCTTTCGTCTGGGCACGTGGATATCAGGTTGGGGGCAAGTCGATTACCTGGGGCCGGTATACCTTTCGGATCTCTGAGATGGACTTTGAGGCGAATAAGATGGATGGCAATGGGGTCGACTGGCCCATTCGCTACAATGATATCGCTCCATGGTATACCTACGTCGAGAAGTTTGCTGGCATTTCCGGTGAGAAACTGGGTTTGTCCCATCTGCCTGATGGCGATTTTCAAAAACCCATGGACCTCAATGTGGTAGAAAAGCATATCCGCAAGCGCTTCCAGGAAGAATACAATGACCGTTACCTAACGATCGCAAGAGCTGCAGTATTGACAGAGCAAATCGGTGATCGCGCACCGTGTCACTACTGCGGCCCCTGTTGGAGAGGGTGTAGTACAGGTTCGTACTTCAGCTCTGTCTCATCGACGTTACCAGCGGCAGAAGCTACTGGTAATCTCACTATCAGGCCCTACAGCGTTGCACACAGCATCATGTATGACAAGAATTCTGGTAAGGCATCTGGCGTAGTGGTCATCGACTCAGAGACCAAGGAGACGATCGAGTTCAACGCCGATCTCGTCTTTGTCTGCGCATCAGCGATGGCATCCACACAGATCTTGATGAACTCGAAGAGCGATACCTTCTCCGAGGGCATTGGCAACACAAGTGGGGTATTAGGGCGCTACCTCATGGATCATCATCTGGGGCTTGAGATCAACGCAACCATGCCTGGGTTTGAAGACAAGACCACTATGGGCAATCGCCCCGTCGGTTTCTACATACCTCGCTACCGCAATTTGAATGGACAGGAGCCCATGTCTGAGTTTATCCGGGGCTATGGATGGGAGGGATCAGCCTACCGGGAAAGCTGGGGCAAAGCCTACGGACTAGACGGATTTGGCGCTGACTTCAAGAAAGAAGTGCAGCAAGCCGGGCCATGGCAGGTAGGCATGTGGGGATTTGGTGAGACCTTACCCTATTATGATAATCACGTACGACTCCATGAATCGGAGACAGACGAACTGGGAATACCGAAGCTAGTCTTCAATGCGGAAATCAAGGACAATGAGAAGTCCATGCGCAGAGACTCACTCGCTACCATGGCTGAGATGTTGGAAAAGGCCGGTTGTCAGGACATTGAGGCGATCGATAATCCAGCAGGAGCCGTTCCAGGCTTTGGTATCCACGAAATGGGTACGGCGAGAATGGGACGTGATCCCAAGACCAGCTACCTCAATGGCTATAACCAGTCGCATGAAGTGAGTAATCTATTCGTGACAGATGGCGCTTGCATGACCTCCTCACCCTGCCAAAACCCCAGTATCACCTATATGGCCTTGACAGCTCGTGCTGTGGATTATGCTATTGATCAGAAAAAGAAGAGAAATATATAAGCTATGGACAGACGATTTGCATTAAAGAACCTCACCCTATCGGGAATGGGCCTGGCACTCTCTCCAGCCTTGTTGAGTGCCTTGGAAGGTTGCACACCAGCCTATGATCCTGGATATGTACTACAGTCGCTGAGCCCTGCCCAGGATCAGTTGCTAGCGCAATTGGTAGAGATCATCATACCTACGACTGAGACGCCAGGAGCACGTGCTGCAGGCGTCAATCAATACATTGATCGAGTTTTCGCACGAGTAAGTGAACCAAATGAAAAGACTAAATTTCTCAATGGTCTGGATAAACTCTCAGAGACTGACTTTTTGGAAATGAATGAAGTGGAGCAAATTGAGACTTTGCGATCATGGGAAAAGTCATCAGATCCTTTAGAATCAGAGTTCTTCAGCACACTGAAAGATATGACCATTTACGGTTATTATACTTCCGAAATTGGGGCTAGCCAAGAACTCAAATACGTACACGCAACTGGCTTCTACAATGGTGATTTACCTTACGATGAAATCGGCAAGAACTTCTATTAATCCTACTTTCAACCACCAACCATCCCGATAGCTATCGGGAACCAGCAACTAACAACCAGTAACTAGCGACCACAGACCAAAAACTAATAACCAACGACCAATAACTAAAGACGAACAACTAACTACCAGAATATGCAACTCGGTTTCGTATCCGCCATCTTACCAGAATTGTCCTTTGACGAACTATTAAAATTTGCGGCCGATGAAGGCTATGACTGTGTGGAAGTCATGTGCTGGCCAGTCGGTAAAGCCACCCGGCGCTACGCGGGTGTCACCCACATCGATGTGACCAACTTCGGCAAAGAAGAAGCAAATAAAGTGCTTGCTACAAGCATGAAATATGGAGTAGAAATCAGCGCTCTTGGTTACTATCCTAATCCTTTGAGTCCTGATAAAGATGAGGCAGAAACGGCCATAACTCACCTTAGGAAATTGATTGAGGCTTCCGATCTATTGGGTATCAATAAGGTCAACACGTTCATTGGACGAGCCTGGACTAAGTCCGTGGATGACAACTGGTCAAGATTTCTAGAGGTATGGAGACCACTGATTAAGTATGCTGAGTCGTACAAGGTCCAAATCGGCATAGAGAACTGTCCTATGAGCTTCACCAAAGACGAATGGCCAGGAGGGAAGAACCTCAAAACAACTCCGGCGATCTGGAGAAGGATGTATGAAGACATTCCTTCAGATTACTTTGGGTTGAACTTCGACCCATCACACTTCATCTGGCAGCAGATGGATTACCTCAAGGCTATGCGGGAGTTTGGTCACAAGCTCTTCCATATGCACGCCAAGGATGTCAGACTCGACCAATACAAGCTGGATGAAGTAGGCATCATGGCGCATCCTAACGAATACCACACGCCCAAATTGCCAGGCATGGGAGATGTAGATTGGGGAAAGTTCTTCTCCGTCTTGACGGATGCAGGCTATGATGGGCCGGTTTGCGTTGAAGTAGAGGACAGAGCGTATGAAGGCTCCCTGGAGCGCCGCAAAACTGCCTTACACCAAAGTGCAGCCTATTTGAGACAGTTTATTCAATAATTCGCTATTAGCGGAACTTCGCGCTCTGTTTGTGGTTTACTTCTTATATCATTCGCTGCTGTTCTTCATTTACTAACTACCAAGGACCAACGACTAGCGACCAAGTACTAATAACCAACAACAAAATGAATCTACAAGGAAAAACAGCCCTCATCACAGGAGGAAGCAAAGGCATAGGATACGGCATAGCACAGGCAATGCTCGAACAAGGAATGAAAGTGGCGATTACCAGCCGAACACAGGTCGGTGCGGATGCAGCGGTGGAAGAACTGAAGAAGATCGGAAAAGGAGAGATCCTCGGTTTTGCATCAGATGTGCGAAGCTTTGAAAGTCAGCAGGCTGTTGCAGATGAGCTTGTCAATAACTGGGGTGGGATAGATGTAGTGATTGCCAACGCCGGGTTAGGTCACTTTGGGTCTGTGGAGGACATCACTCCAGAGCAATGGACTGAAACGATAGGCATCAACCTGACAGGAGCATTTTATACGCTCAAGTCAACGATACCAGCACTCAAAAAATCTCGGGGCTACTATATCACTATTTCAAGCCTGGCTGGCACCAACTTCTTTGCTGGAGGTTCTGCTTACAATGCCAGCAAGTTCGGTTTGACGGGCTTCACACAAGCTGCTATGCTGGACTTGAGAAAGTACGGTATCAAGATGACCACCATAATGCCGGGATCGGTGGCCACCTATTTTAACGATCACACACCTAATGACGCGGATGGCTGGAAGATCCAAATTGAAGACCTGGGTCAGATGGTCATTGATCTGTTGAACATGCACCCAAGAACGCTACCGAGTAAGATCGAAGTACGGCCAACGACACCTCCGAGTAGGTAACCTACCAGAATTTAGTGGTCCGACGAGTTTTGTTGGTTGCTTTATAACAGCATGAAGTACGGACAATATTGGTTCAATATTCATCTGATCACTTTTAAGACCAAACCTCCAAGGTTTTCGAAACCTTGGAGGTTTCTATTTTTTGGATAATCCTGCAGCTGTCTTCAATTCCGTGAGTACCAGCCCAACGATTAGAAGCATCTCTCCAACAAAGTATAGCACACCTAATGCGGTAAGAGCGTCAAATAGATAGACCACCAAGATAGCAGTTACACAACAGTACGTCAGATTAGCATAGGCAATGACTTGAACATGTTTTTTGATCGAATGAATTCCTCGGGGCTCTTCCCCGGGGTTCCAATAAAACCGTCATCCCCGCGAAGGCGGGGATCCAAATAAATAATTTCGGTTTTTGATCTTCAGATCAAAATGAAACCAACGAAACCTGCCTCGTCGGCAGACGGGTACCCCGACGGCTTGCCTCGGGGTGCCCGACCAGGGGATAGTTGGTTTCAAGAAATTTTTTATTAATGTTCGCCACCAAGAGATAGCAGCTAAAAGAATAAATCGCGAACAAGCAGGCCAAGCCAGCGAGTAGGTAAAGTACCTCTGCAGGCATCCCGATGTGCTCTTGCCATGCTACAAGTACTAGCCCCAGGAACACAGTGGATAAAACAGCCCCGAAAGCATCAATCAAGAGGAGCGTCTTTGGTTTTATTATAAATGATCTCGTCATTAGGACAATTGATATCTAGCAATGTCAAATTTCGGTAGATTGATTTAATGATTTAGATGTTTTAGTCAGGGGGTTGGGTAACGCTCAGTCTTCTTCGTCTTTACCCTGTCAGCCAATAATTGCGATCTTAAGTAGTATTTGTCACACAAGAACCACCAACCGTTTATGCGTGTATTACTCATTGTTTTGTTGATAGCAGGGTCGGGCATCACAGCTCGAGCCCACGAATTTAAAATGGGCCTTTTTGAGATCAATCGAGAGGGGGACGAGCTTTCACTTTTAGTACGATTAGACCGACTCAACCTGTTGGAAGCCATCACTTGCAGCGATTACAACCAGGTCGATCAATGCTTTCAAGACTATGTCGGCCAACACATGGTACTGCTCATCAATGAACAGCCCATCGTTCCGCAGCTCGAAAATGCTGAGATCACTGATGATTTTGTAGAGATCAGCTACTTCCTGACCGACGACTTTTCCAAAGTCGAAATGGTAGAGTTTACCAACACCTGCCTTGTCGCCGAGGTAGACGACCATATCAACTTGTTCAGATTAAATATTACTGATAAGTCCAGGACCTTTCGCCTGGATAAAGACCGAATGTCCACTAAAATCACTTATCCATGAAGTACTTATCCTCACTACTAAGTCTCACTTTTTTGTTTCTACTCCTCGCCTGTGGCGGAGGCGATGACGACACCACTATTGAGCCATTTATGGCGAATTTGTCTGTTAGTTTATCTCCCAGCAGCATCGAAGAAGGTCAGTCCGCTGAGCTCACCTTTACGCTGACAGAAGTCAATAGCACTGGTTCAACACTGATCGTGGGCTACACCACAGGTGGTGATGCATCTTCCAATGACTACAGTACCCTTTCGGGTGCGGTGAGCTTCCCTAGCGGTCAATCTACCTCGAACGTAACGATCAGCACCTTAGATGACGATACTTTAGAACCCTCCGAGTCACTTTTGATAGCGATATCCGCTAATGCCTTACCATCAGGTGTCTCCATGGGATCGCCTGCCAATGTGACTCTGACGATTACTGATAATGATGTCGAACCCTCACCTGATGCTATTCTGGTAGGTATCAGTCTAGACAAAATCGAGGTAGAAGAAGGGGGAGCTGCGGAGTTGACAGTCTCTCTATCGGAGGCGAATAGTACTGGGAGTCCTGTGGTCATTGCCTATAGCCTTTCCGGGGATGCTACCAGCGTGGATGATTTTGAAGCGCTCTCTGGGTCCATTAGCATTGCTGACGGACAGAGCAGCGGTACCATTGATATAGCAACGATCGACGATGAAGACGTAGAGTCAGGGGAGTCCTTGGTGCTAACTCTTTCGACTGCAGGCCTACCGGAAAACTATGAACTATCCGACACAGATGCGGTCACACTGATGATCACTGACAATGATCAAACCGCCGAGACAGTAATGGTGACGATAGCGACAGACAAGCCAGCCATAGACGAGAATGGGACGGCTATGATCACAGTATCACTTTCGAAGACGAATGATACAGGTGCCGATGTAACTATTGGCTATGAAGCATCTGGCACAGCAACTGACGGGATGGATTATCAAATGTTGTCTGGCGCAGTGACCATAGCCAATGGCACCCAAAGTGGCAGTTTTGCCCTCACGAGTATCGATGACACTGAAGAAGAAACTGATGAGACTGTTATACTTACCCTTTTGGAGGCTGACCTACCGCAAGGTTATATCCTAGTTAGCCCCAACATGGTTGAAGTAACGATCATGGATGATGATGAGGTGCTGGTGAGCTGTAGTAACGATAACTCTATGGATCAGGATTTCTTCGCTTGTAATCAATCTCCCACTGTGGCAAATAGTTACAATATGACGGTTTCTGGAGATACACGTACCATTGTCACTAATGGTGTCCCGGAGCATGACTTTCGCAATCAGGTCGCTAACCTTGGGATCACCGACCTGATATCGGATACTGAAACCTACTCTGTAGACGCTACCCCATCGCTTGCCTCTTCAATCACCAGCATTCTCAAGGATGACTTTACACCCAACTGGAAGTTCGGTGTGGCCGTGAATGGCGTGCCGATCGATCCAGCACCCGGCACCCCCTTCATCTTCACAGACGCTAATACTGGGGAGTTCAATTGGGACTGGGTCTTCGAGCCGACCAACAACATGGAGCAGGTGGGGCTGGACTGCAATATTTCGCACTTACAGCCGGATCAGTCTCGCGGGCTGGGTAGGATACACTACCACGGCGATATGGCCGACTTTGCAGATGATCTCCTACCGGGAATAGGATCGGGTAATACCACACCTAGCGAGCCATTATTGATTGGTTGGGCTGCAGATGGCTTCCCCATCGTGTACAAATACGGGCCTAATGCTTTAGGTGCACTTACAGAACTTCAGCCGAGCTATCAAGTGAAGGCTGGCCAGCGTTCGGGAGATGGTATCTCAGAACCCTGCGGTGAGTACAACGGCAAATACACTAACGACTATGAATACATCTCAAGTATTGGCGACTTGGATGAGTGCAATGGTATCAGCCAGTCCATCACCGTAGGAGGGGAGAACTTCGGCTACTTCTATGTGATCACGGAGGCCTTTCCAGTCATCTCAAGATGTATGTCAGGTACGCCGAGCCAGAGTTTTAAGGTTGGGCCATAAGAAGTTCTATGGATGGGCTAAGAATATCACATGAGAGCGGCACATGCTCAAAACTTGGCAAAAATGCCATTCTAGCTGCGCACTCAGTATTATGCTCTACCTATAGGCCGAGTATAAGAAAGAGTGGCGTAAATATAGAAGAGTCTGTCCCTGTTGAGTTATTGTTTCACGTTGATTTACTAGTGCCAAAGTCAATCCGCTTCGGAGCACTGTTAGTTGAGGTTTGAGTGCAAATTGCGTGCAAACAAAAAAGCACTCACATCATTCTCAGAAGTAAGTGCTTGATTATCAATGTGGGCCCACCTGGACTCGAACCAGGGACCACCTGATTATGAGTCAGGTGCTCTAACCAACTGAGCTATAGGCCCTTCCATCAGAAATGAAACCCAATTTAATGAGCTGCTCAAGTCTTTTGAAATAGGAGTGCAATATTAGATATTTGCCGCTCATTTAGCAAGCCTTGGATTTACAAAACATCAAAACAATCATCTTTGACTTAGGAGGGGTAATTATCGACCTAGATACCACTGCTACTGTCAAGTCGTTTGCCAAACTATCAGGACAGCCCGAAACAGAAATGCTAGATGTTTTCCAGCACAATCAGCTGTTTCTCGATTATGAAAAAGGCTTAATCTCCTCAGAGAATTTTCGAGATGAATTGAGAAACCTGCTACTAGTAGAAGCGAGTGACCAGGAGCTTGATCAGGCATGGAATGCGATGCTGGGTGCTATAGAGCAGCCTAGGCTTGATTTGATGCTACAGTTGCAAGAGAGGTATGAAGTGATGGTGCTAAGCAATACTAATGAGATCCATGAGCAGGCTTTCCATCGTATTCTGAAAGAAGTAAGTGGCAAGTCGCATTTGAATGCGTTTGCGCACCAAGTCTGCTTCAGTCATGATATTGGCATGCGAAAGCCAGATGCTGAGATTTACGATTTTGTGATAACCGAAAATGGAATCAAGCCTGAGGAAACCCTTTTTCTAGACGATCGGTTAGACAATCTTGAAGCGGCTAAGAAGAATGGCTGGCAAGCGCATCAAGTAAAATTTCCAAACGAGATACTATCTTTATTCTGAGCCAATGCTAAAGAAAAACAAGCAGTTGATCATACAGATCAGCCTATTTCTGCTTACCATTTTCACTACCACGATGGCCGGGCTGGAATGGTTGGGGCGCTCGGTATGGATGGAGGACTTTCAGTGGTCAGAGTTCAGTGATGGCTTTGCTTTCTCTTTTCCGTTCTTGCTCATTTTGACTGTTCATGAGTTTGGTCATTACTTCACTGCGCAGTACCATAAAGTAAAAGTGACGCTCCCGTACTATATCCCCATGTGGTTTTTTGGCATTGGTCTGTCGATAGGTACGATGGGGGCATTCATCAAGATCAAAGATCACATTCAAAGTCGTAAGGAGTATTTTGACATTGGGATAGCAGGACCATTAGCAGGGTTTGTGGTGGCAGTCGCGGTTTTGTTCATTGGATTCACGAATCTTCCACCGGCAGAATACATCTTCGAGATTCACCCGGAATATGAGCAATGGGGTCTTGATTATCCGCAACATGCTTATGAGGATAGTGAAGGTATTAGCTTTCAAATAGGGCCGACGATCATGTTTTGGTTGTTTGAAAATTACGTTGCTAATCCGGCTCTAGTGCCTAACGCTAATGAAGTCATACACTATCCTTTGCTCTTTGCGGGATATCTCGCTTTGTTTTTTACCGCACTCAATTTATTACCGATAGGTCAGCTTGATGGCGGGCATATACTTTATGGCCTTGTAGGGGCGAAATGGCACAGACGGATAGCACCTACGCTCTTTGTCCTTTTGGTGACTTATTCCGGCATAGGCATCATCAACCCTCATCAGATGGATGAGAGCTTTGCCCTTTACCTGGTCGGTTATTTAGCGATGCTCTATTACATGTTTTACTCGATGACACCAAGTAAGAAAAACAGGCTGATGTATGCATCAATCGTACTCTCGGTACAATTCTTCATCAGTTTCTTTTGGCCTGATTTCGAGGGCTATACAGGCTGGTTGGTTTTTGCTTTTCTAATTGGTCGATTCCTTGGTGTGTATCATCCGCCTGTATTGGATGATCGGCCTTTGTCCATCGAGAGAAAAGTGCTAGGCTGGGTAGCTTTGATCGTATTTATACTGTGCTTTAGTCCCAGCCCTTTTGGTGCAGAGTGATGCCTCTATATAGAGCTACCGCAAAATGATCTTTCGCGTCACTTGCTGTTGGCCAAGCGTAAGTTTTACGAGGTAAATTCCTGCTGATAATCCCGCTAATGATAGCGTTTCTCGATTCCGCGGTTGGTTGATCATGAAGAGCTCTTGGCCTGTTATGTTCATCAGCGTAATCCTATCAAGGCCTATTGACTCAATTGTGATTTGATCCTGAGCAGGGTTAGGGTAGATGCGGAGCTGGTTAATCAGCTCTTCGTCAATGGACGTAACCGTTGAAGAAATGCGAGCAAACTTGGGTCTTATCATTAAGCTTCCCGGTACTGTCGTATTTTGCTCCCAGTCACCGCCGACATTGGCAAAAACCTTATTACCTGTATCAGTGTTTTTATCAAGTCCAATCCCGATGAAGTTATCAGTAAACTGCTGAAAACCGATAAAGAACGTATCGCTTACAAGCACTGGCGTTTCAAACTTGTAACTGACAAACTCGTCGATACTCGCACCGAACTGCGAAATAAAGGACTGTTTTGCGAGAATACTACCGACCTCCCCAGTTAAGTCTTTCATGACGAGTAACTCAATGGGCTGTCCGTTAGATAGAGGAAAGATCTGAGGAAAGTAGATATCAACATCCGTCAGAAAATCGGACTCGGGAGCGAAGTATTGAATGGCTAGTTGGCCTCTTGATTGATTGATACCAGCAGCAAACTCGGCTGTACCATCATCATAGGCGAAGTAGTCATCGAGTACGAAGGAGGTGCGGATCGTATCATTAACGCGATAATTGATACCATCGATAATATCATCACCGCTTGTAATAAAGAAGGTGGTAGTCAGGTTCAAAGAGTCCTCTTCCAAGGGCCATTCATTGGTATTAGGTTCATTAGCCACGAAGACTCTACGTTCAAGACCACCGGGCACGGGATTTACCACAGTCTGACTATTCAGTGAGTCAATCACTTCGCCAGTCTCCTGCCTACTGATGTAGGCATTGTACTCGATCGGTTGGATCTGATTATCGAGATTGTAAAATCCAACGGATGGTGGTGTGATAAAGCTTTGCGGGCTACTGCGAAACTGCGTCATGGGTATGGCCGAATAGCCATCGAGGGTGTAGGAGGGAAGGCTAGTCAGTGCTCTATCAAAGTACACATTATCTAAAATGGATCGGCCCTCGTTGAGGTAGACATAATCAATGAAGAATGTATCAAAAGGACCGGTCAGGCGGTTGAAACTCTGAAACCTAAATCGAAAGCCTGCATGGAAATACTCCTGGCGATTGAGCTGAATGAGTACTTGTTCGAAATCATCTTTTTGATTGTCTAGTCCTCCTGTAAGACTCCATACGGTTGACCAATTGCCTTCCACATCATAGAACTGGAGTCGTAACGAATCTTCCATGTCTGGGATCTCGCCATTTCCTTTTAGTTGCCAAAAGAAGCTAAGCCATACTGAAGGCTTTTGACTTTCAGGTATGCCTTCAAGATCAATAAACTTGGAACTCAAACTGTCTGCTGGCCCAACAAATTGTGTGGTAGCGTTGTGTGGAGTGCCTAAGAACGTAATTCCGTCAAAGACCGCTACTCCCAAAGAGGGCGGCCTTATCCCTAAAGTTCTGCTGATTCGGCTATCTATTCCTTGCCATTTGCTGGAGTCTGGGAAGGGGTCTGTTCCAGAGAAGTCATCCCAGAAGGGTAGAGCAACAGTATCTTCTTCGGAGAGAATTCTCTGATTTGCGGTAGCACCCAGAGGTCTAAGTGTGAGCTGCGCATGGGCAGAAAGTGCTCCTGCAACTACGAAAATGAAAAAGAAGAAGAATCGTTTTTGTCCTGTCATTGAATAGGTTCAATAAGATCGAGCACAGAGACAGTATCCTGCTCCACCACCCAAAGATCAATTGACTGACCCAGCTTAACCTTAGTGCCTGCCCTTGGTCTCTGTTTGAAAACGCTCCCAGCCGGGATATCTTTTTCTTCGCGCCGAATATTTCCATCCTCATCTTCTACTTCCAATTCGGCTTTGCCATCTTTCTGATAGTAGACGTCCCCAACTTTGAGGCCACTACCTATGATAGCAAACTGCGCATCCTCCAGGTTTTGACCTATCAGGAATGGGGATTCAAAGATTTGATTGCCTAATCCATCACCAACTTCAAGGTCGATTTTCGCTCCTTTAGGCACATATTCCCCCTCGGTGATAGCGTTTCCCTTATAGTACTGCGCTAGTACGGCATTGGCAGCAATATCCGGCATGTAGGTGATGTCACCGAGTAGTAAGTCATAGGTTCTAAGTACCAGTTGAGCGTTCTTGACCGACCCGTCTATCAGACGCGGCATTCTCACTAAAGGAGGGCTTTTTGCATTGAGTGTTAGGTAGACCTTCCTATTCTCCTTCACTTTGGAATTGGCTAGCGGAAACTGCTTCAGCACGGCAAAGGGCGCATAATTGGCTGAGTATCCTGAATCTTCGGTGATCTCATACCTAAGATTCCTTTTGATCAGGTAGTCATCTAGTTCGTCGATAGTGACGCCTTGAAGGTCGGGCACTGTAATAGTCTCTCCATGATTAGTGGAGCTGGGAAGGTAGACGAAGAAGAAGAACAGAATGAGGCCGACACCCACTACCCCCATAATGATGAGGTGCAGTATTAGATCTTTGAATGAACGTCTTCCCAATTTCATAAGTCAAAAAGCACTTTTGGAGTGAAGATAATGATAATTAGACAGTCTTTAGGTTACGCTGGAAGCCATACTCGATGATTCCGTCGATGAACTCAAAAGGCTTGTAACCGTTGAGCGCAGTTTGATGAAATATCGCCGTTGCTGGTGTCATTCCCGGTAGGGAGTTGACTTCTATGATGATGGTCTCCACCTTATCAGGAAAAATCCTAATAAAGGCATCTATTCTACAGTAGCCTTCGATATTCAGAATACGAGCTACTTTTTCTAATTCACGCTTTACTATATCGGAGATCTCTGCTTGCCTTTTTGCGTCCTTTGAATACCGTGGTGGGGTAATGTTCTGCCCTTCACCTGCCAGGAATTTTTCTTCTAATGAGAGTACCTCGCCTGAGGCAAGGGCCTCTGATGGATGGAACATCTCAAACGCTAATTCACCGTCACCTTTGACATGTGTCAATAAACCTCCGGTGATCTCTAAGAAATGGTCTGCGTCACCCTTGGCAATGAGTGTCTCGACCAAGAAGTGGTGCTTGTTAGGAAATTCCTCGTTCTCTTGCAAGTCCAGCACTTGTGCAGCTTCGTGAAGTAGCGGTTCGTCTGGACGGAATATCTGCTGGCTAAAGGCAATCAACTCCGCACGGTTGTTGATTTTCTTCACTGCAGAGCTGCAGCCATCATCGGCTGGCTTGGCAATGATCGGATAGGGGAAGTCCGACTCGACCTGAGCTACAACTTTCTCTTGATTGGACTCAAAATCTCGCTTAAAGACTAAGCAGTGGTCCGCGACAAGCACCCCGTGGTTTCTTAAGCGTTGGTTGGTTTCGAATTTGTTGATGGTAGTACGACTGCTGTCCGGACCAGAACCATTGTAGGGAACACCCAGCTCTTCTAATCGCTCTTGTACCGCGCCATCCTCACCAGGGCGACCATGTAAGGCAATAAAAACGAAATCAACTTCCTCGGCGAGCTCAGCGTAAGACATTGGCTTGATTCCAAAATCACTCTCTCCACCATAATTCGAAGTGACAGCTGATGCTTCTTTGACTATCTGATCCAGCAGTGGGTGCCGATGATTTTGATCCACCTTCTCTTTGATGTCATCAGCATTGTCCTTCAACATCACGTTGATGGGGAGTTTGTAGAGTTGATGGTGGTCTTCATCTCCAGTCAAGAACACAGGAATAGGCGCGTACTTAGGACTTGAGGCTAGCTTTTCATAGATATTCCTTCCGCTTTCTACCGAAATATGCCGCTCTGATGAATAACCGCCCAAAATGACAGCCACCTTCTTCTTATCTGAGGCATGAGCCGACATCTCTGATATGCGACGATCAAGTTTGGCAAGCAACGTGCTAAATTCTGTATTATGCTTTCCTGCCTTTACTCTCGCAGACAGAGACGTCCTGATGATATAAGTCAGAAACTTAGATGGATTAAGACCAATCTCGGCTGCCTGATGAAAGAAGAATGAAGAGGGTAGCATGCCCGACGTGGTGTTCGGGTCATTTAAGAAAATCTGACCATCAGCGGTAATGAAGCCGTCTAATCTGGCGTATACATCAAATTTTAAAGAATCGAAGAGTCGAACACATTCGGTGCGTATCTGATCAATCTGAGCATCAGGTAGCTGGATAGGGGTGATCTTACGACTCATTCCCGGTAGGTACTTTGAGCGGTAGTCAAACATCTCCTGACGCTTCACGATCTCTGTGGGAGGCAGTGCGATGGCTCCTTCTCCTTCCCCCTGGATGACTATGCATGAAAACTCCTTGCCGTCGATAAAGCTTTCAAGCAGGACGAACTCTTCTGAATTCACACTCTTCAAGCGGGCCTGAGTTGCTCCAGAGAGTGCTGCTTCATCCAAATGCTCCCAAAGATCTTCAGGATGGAGAATGAGTTGAGCATTGAAGTATACAGGCATGCCAATGCCTTGGCGTATATCTACCAAGTCCGCTATCTGATACCTCTTTTGCTCTTGTGACTGTTTAGCCCATTCAAGCAGGTCGATGGTCTTGTTGAAAAAACCTTTATTAATAGCCTCTTCTATTTCCTGAACCTCTTTTACGATAGTGACACCTATCGAGGAGCCCTGATGTGGTGCCTTAATGACAAGAGGTAAGCCTAGATCTTTCACCCAGTTTTGTGCTAACTCAGACTTGTCCTTAGTATCCCAATCCAAGCGACTGATGATCGCATGATCAGGCGAATTAAAACCGTAGGCTCTGAGTAGATCCTTCTGGACGGCTTTATTGATTCCAATAGCTGATGACAAGATTCCTGCACCAGTGTAGGGTATGTTGTACCACTCAAGTAGGCCTTGGAGGTTGCCATCTTCACCGTAAGGACCGTGCAATGCCAGGAAGGCAATATCCATTAAACGGGCAAGTTCGTGCGGGTCTCTCCGTTTGCCCACTTTGCTGATTAGTGCTTCCAAATAGTCATCATCGTGCTGACCAAGGGATTCAATATAGACCTGAAAACCATTGGGAGAGGAGGGAGTGAAATCGACAGGTGGATAAAAGTCCCTAATAGTGCCTTGATAGACGTACTTCCAGTCGAGTTCTATGAAATTACCAAGACTATCAACGAATATTAGGACAGGCTCAAAAATGGATTTGTCAAGGTTGTCGTAGACTGTGCGTCCGCCGGCAAATGAAATTTCTCTCTCTCTTGACTGGCCGCCAAAAAAAATCCCTACTCTCATAAATCTTGTGGTTCGATCAAATTTAAGGCAATTAATGCCAAATGATGACCCTTTGAGTTGATTTAAAACTGGGGGTGATTATTTGCATTAGGTACATGCCATTGTTCTCATTGGCAGTGAGCAATTCATACGTTTGGTTGAGAGTATTTTCAAAGGTCTTATCAAAAAGCACCTGACCTTTCATGTCTACCAATCGAATCGTTGCAGGCTCGGTCTTGTCAAGATTAAACTTCACTAAGATCAGATCCGTGGCAGGGTTAGGATACACCCTCAGTTCGTTAGTGATGCCAATGGAAGGGCGGTTCGATGGAAATACCTCTATATCCCGGAGGTAAATGGAGGTACCCTGCTGACTTACCGCTTTGATGGCAATACGCACTTCGTCAAATATCAAGAAGTTGCTCAGGTCTATAAACTCCCGTCTCCAATCATCTTCGCCAGGTTCCCATCCAGTGGTAAACTCAGCAGTTGCCAACTGTTCCCCTGATCTATTGAGCAGTTGCTCTTCGAAAATACCGTCACAGTCCCAGTCAATGGCTACAATCAACCCATCACTCTTACCGTCAAGATGTGGGTAGGCAACATCAAAACTCATGGATAATCCGTCCAGCTCACTGGGATAGATAATTGGGCTTACCAGCCAAAACTCCTGGTTGAGTGATGTGCCTGTACTGAGCGTCACACTAGTGAATTCATCATCAAACTCCCAGCCTGATTGACCCTTAGGGTTATAATTGAACCAGTCAGGGTTGTCAAAGTCGAGACGATAAGGGAAAATGATCTCGGATTGATCAAAGTAGGTATAGGTTATGAACTGATTGTTTTCTGCGACCTGATCTTCAATTGCTACCAGACTCACTACTACGTCTAGCTCTGAAATGGTGCCTTGCGGTAAGTCGGATATGTCCAAATTAACGGTAGCCCGCTCAAACGGATCAAGGTTCACGCCTTCATACAATACAGTATTCCCCTCAACGCCATTGATGAGATAGGTGAGCTCAAACTCACTAACAGAATTATTGCCATTGTTGCTAACCGTTACTTCTTGACTGATGGTAGACTCACATGTGACATTTGGGTAATCGGATATGTCTTCTATAGATAGATCGTAATCAGCATTGGGCCCTGCACTTATCAAGACATCATCGAGGTAAAGTCTATTGCCATTTCCATTTTGTCCGATAAACGCTATCCTAATAAAGTTATCTTCCAAGAACCTTGAGAGATTCACGCTCGCTGTTTCCCATTCATTTGAACCTGTTGGAGTATAAGCCTGGTCTGCTGGCTGGCTGCTGCTATTTAGTCCACTACCGTAACTCTGAAAAACAGTGTTTTCCGGTAGGTAAGTCAAGCCACAATCAGTAGACACCACTACAAACATGGCTTCCGCCAGGTTGTCGGGAGGATGATTGTAGGAATACTTGAACTCTAACCTGGGGTTCGAAGAGGGGTTCAATTTGATGACCGGACTTTCTAACCCGCTCGTAGTGCCTAATGCCTCTTGTGAATCAAAAAAGTCAAACTGAGCAGCAGTATTACCAGCTGTTTCGTTAGGTGCGCTGACCAGAGATAGGGAAGAGCCGCTTTGCAGTACCCAATCATTGGGCGATTCAAAGTCGGTGAAGTAGTCTCCCGTCACTGGTACGGTATGATTTATGGTTTGCAGAATAGTATCATTCGCAGAATTATCATCACCAGCGTTATTTACTGACTTGACGCGTACCTCGATAGCGTAGTTGCCTGCTCCAGTGAGTGTAGCATCGCTAAACTGTACTAACTGCAATTCTCGAAACGGTAGGTTGAGGGAATTGATTTGAAGCTCTTCGATTAGCTGGCCGTCAATTAGCAATTGAATTTCGAAACCCTGAATCACATTATTCCCATAGTTTCGCACTTCGACGATCGGGCTAAGCACTTCACCACAGCTGCTATTATAAAGCGATACCCATTGTCTAACGCCTAAATCATTATCAACGAGGGTTGGAGGAACCAGGCCCAGTGAATTTGTAAGACTGACTCTTCTCGGACTGTTTTCCAAAATGACATGCATCCGTTCTTTTTGGTCATTTGTGAAAAGATTCATGCAGATATCATCGGTATAGTCCATGAAGTTTTGACCCATATCTGAGCTATTGCAGCTTTCTTCTGGACTGACAGGGCAGCCGCTGGTGCTACGCTCTTGCTCAGGGGTATCCGCGCAGTAGTCATCTACTCCACAGCCGCCATCCCCCCAGATATGTCTTAGCCCGAGGTAATGCCCGATTTCATGTGTAGCCGTTCTTCCTTGGCTGAAGTCATCAGTGTTGAAACCTGCGCCGAAGTACTCATAATCAACGACGACACCATCTGTTAATGGATTACTCACCCTATCGACATCCATGCCTTCCAGGTTGGATACAGGAAATTGAGCGTAACCTAACAGCCCGGATCCAAGATCCGTCACCCAGATATTCAGATAGTCCTCTGATGGCCAATAGCTCAAATCACTGAGTAATTGACCACTTGACAAAGAGTAATTAGCGCGGCTACCTGCTACTCTTATAATTCCGGTAGTAGGAAGACCCTCTGGGTCGCGCACAGCCAACTGAAAGTTGATCATAGCATCTGACGCTGCTGGAAGAAACTCAGGAAAAGTTTCGCTCGCATCATCATTGGTTCGGCGATAGTCGGCATTGAGTATATCGATCTGACTCAATACCTGATCAGTTGGAATGTTGGAGCCATTCCCCAAACTCTCACCATTGTGAATGATATGGACGACTACTGGGATCGTCATTTCCTCTTCTGCTGACCGGAGATTGGCCCGTTGCAGTCGTCTTTCCAGACTTTTTTGCGCTAGCCAGGTTTCAAAGACTACTGCTTGTTCAGCACGATAGTTAGCGTTTTGCGGTAGCATCAGCGTACCACATTTTTCCTGAGCTTGGGCAGTCAGTGAAAACAAGAGAATACTACTAATTAGAAGTCGGAGGGCCTTCATTCAATAGATAAGAGGGTCGATAGCAAGGTTAACGTCTCAAGGGCCCTTCAGCTTATGCTAAACAGTCACATTTATTGCCAAAACAGCCGTAATCTCGGGAACACGACGTTTGATAGCTTCTTCCACGCCTGCCTTCATAGTCATAGTCGACATTGGGCATGAACCGCAAGCGCCGAGAAGCTCAAGGTGAACGACCATCTGATCATCAATCTCCACGATCTTGACATCACCGCCATCGGCTTCAAGGTAAGGGCGAATAGTCTGAAGTGCTTGTTCAACCTGATCAACCAATTCGCTATTTTCTGAGGTTATAGATTCCATTGTTTCAGACCTTAATTTCTACTTTTTCTGTTTTATCAAGCTGTGCATTTCTGATAGCTATCTGTCTTGCGATTGATTTAGCTAGTCCATGAAATGCGTTGGCCGTTACATCATCTTTAAGTACTGCCGGATATCCCGAATCTCCACTTTCACGGATGGATTGTACGATAGGAATCTCGCCTAGAAACTCGACATTATGCTTCTCCGCAAGCTTTCTGCCGCCTTCCTGGCCAAATAGATAGTACTTATTATCGGGCAGCTCCTCAGGAGTAAAATATGCCATATTCTCTACAATTCCCAAGATCGGCACATTGATCTGAGGTTGCTGGAACATGCCCAATCCTTTCTGAGCATCCGCAATAGCCACCTTTTGAGGTGTCGTCACAATTATCGCTCCGGTCACCGGTACAGTCTGTACAAGAGTAAGATGAATGTCACTGGTCCCTGGAGGCATATCGATGAGCAGATAATCGAGCTCACCCCACTCAGCATCACCCAGGAACTGTTTCAAGGCAGAACTTGCCATTGGACCTCTCCAAACCACTGCGTTATCCGCTGGCGTGAGGAAACCTATGGATAAGAGCTTTACGCCGTATTGCTCTATCGGAATAATGACATTTTTACCGTCTACTTGCTTGATTCCAGGCTGCTCTTTCTCACAGTTGAACATGGTCGGCACGGAAGGACCGAAAATATCAGCGTCGATTAACCCGACTTTAGCACCAGTCTTTGCTAAGGCTACCGCCAAATTAGAAGCGACCGTAGACTTGCCCACGCCACCTTTTCCTGATGCTATCGCAATAATATTCTTCACGCCAGGCAGTATGGGAGAATTATCCCTTACACTGGTCACATTGGATGTCATTTCAATATCAACCTCTATCTCTTCACTCACTTTTGCGACAGCCTTGAGGCAGTCGTTCTTGATGAGCTCCTTCAAGGGGCATGCTGGTGTAGTTAGCTCCACTTGAAAGCTTACTTTATTTCCGTCTACCTGCAGGTTTTTGATCATGCCCAAAGTGACGAGATCCTTCTTGAGATCAGGATCGTCAACCGTAGCTAGGGCTTTTATTATATCTTCTTTATTGAAATTCATGTAAACTAAGGCTACAATTAAGTTGCGGTCATTGCAATTTAGCAGTTACAACAAGGATTGAACAAAGAAAGATTCAAATAAGTTGAGTTGGCTTTTTTATAAATTGCCCCAACAGCAAATTACTGCTATCCTAGAACTATGATCAGTCCAAAAACCATTGATGAAATTAAGAACCGCATGGATGTGGTAGAGGTGGTTTCAGACTTTGTACAACTGAAGAAATCAGGTTCTAATTACAAGGCGCTGAGCCCATTCACGCAAGAAAAGACACCCTCCTTTTTTGTGTCCCCGTCCAAGCAGATCTTCAAATGCTTCTCTACCGGAAAAGGTGGTGATGCGATTAGCTTTATCATGGAGGTAGACGGCCTGAGTTATATTGAAGGGCTTAAATACTTGGCCAAGAAATATAATGTAGAGCTTGAGGAGGAGCAAACGAGCGATGAGGATCAGCAGAAGTACAATGAGCGAGAGAGCCTGTTCATCATCCTCAACTTCGCGAAGGATTACTATAAAGAACTGCTCTGGGAGAATGAAGAGGGTCAAGCCATAGGGCTGAGCTATTTTAAGGAGCGAGGTTTTACTGAGGAGACCGTAAAAGCCTTTGATCTAGGATATAGCCTGGATATTTGGGATGGCCTGATCAAAGCCACAAAGGATAAGCAGTATAATGAAGACCTACTAGAGAAGGCTGGGCTCAAAATTGTGAAAGAAAATCGGAGTTACGACCGATTTCGCGGTAGGGTAGTCTTTCCAATTCATAACGTCACGGGTAAGGTGATTGCTTTTGGAGCTCGTATCCTGAAGAAGGCCGAGAATCAGCCAAAGTATATTAACTCCCCAGAGACGGAGCTCTATCAAAAGAGTAAGGTTCTCTATGGTATTTCGCAGGCCAAGCAGGAAATAAGGATAGAAGACAACTGCTATCTGGTGGAAGGTTATACCGACGTGGTGAGTATGTATCAGAATGGCATCAAGAATGTGGTTGCTTCCTCAGGTACATCACTGACTGAAGATCAGATCAAACTGATCAGCCGATACACCTCCAATGTGACCGTACTATTTGATGGAGATAAGGCGGGTGTCAAGGCTTCATTGAGAGGCATTGATATGCTCCTGGAGGGAGACCTTAATGTCAGAGCTGTAGCGTTTCCGGATGGCGAGGATCCGGACAGCTATGCTCAGAAGATGAGTACTTCTGCTTTTCAAAATTTCCTCAAGGAAGAGTCTGTAGATTTTATTGTTTTCAAGGCCGATCTGCTGGTTAAGGATACCAAAAACGATCCGGTAAGAAAAGCGGAGACCATTAGAGATATTGTGACCAGTATCTCCAAAATTCCTGACCCAATCAAGCGTACAGTATATATCAAGGAATGTAGCAACCTTCTTGATATTGATGAAGCGGTGCTCGTGACTGAGCAAAACAAGATTCTGGTAAGGGAGCAGCGCAGCTCTCAAACGAAAGCTCAACAAGAGTCCGTTGACGAGCTCGTAACCGAAGCGCTGGATAAGCCTACTATCGCAAAATTAGCCCTTGAGGATGCTATTTCGGTACAGGAGAGAGAATGTATCAGGATGTTGCTCAACTATGCAGATCAACAGGTGAAGGATGAGGAGGACAATGATGAGTTGTTTATCAGTTATTTTCTTCATGAGCTCGAAGATGTGGCCTTCGAGACTCCTGTCTATCAAGAGATACTTCAGCACTTCGTAGTTCATCTCAGAGAAGGTCAATTGGTAAATCAGCAGGTGCTGATGAGAAAGGTGAGCGAAGATGCCCAAAAGCAAATGATCGATATACTGGCGGATAGGTATGAGATCAGTAGTCTGTGGCACGATAGGTTCAAGATCATTGTGCCCAAGGAGGTTGATTCTCTAAAGAAGTCAGCCTTTACTAGCGTCCTGCGCCTGAAATTCCGATTGGTCCAGAAAATGATCAAAGCGAATATGGAGAAGTTGATCGAAGATAAGGCTGATAAGAATGAAGAGGACATTTTGCGCATGCACAATGAACTCAAGAAGCTTGAAATATCAATCGCTAGCGAGCTGGGCAATGTCACCGCCAGATAATGCGGATTGATTGAAACTAATTGACCTACTCGTTAATTATATACATGTTAGTTTTGCGGGCACAAACGAGATCCAGAAATGAATGACCAAAGCATGCTTGATAGCATAGACGAAGCGATTGAAGCCATCACGAATGGTGAAATTATCATCGTAGTGGATGATGAAGACAGAGAGAATGAGGGTGACTTTATCTGTGCAGCTGAGAAGATTACACCTGAGATTGTCAATTTCATGGCTAAAGAAGGCCGGGGGCTAATTTGTGCCTCATTGCTGGAAGATCGATGTGATGAGCTTGGGTTGGAGTTGATGGTCGGTAAGAATACCGCAGCATATGAGACACCATTTACAGTTTCTGTTGATCTTATAGGTAATGGTACATCTACCGGAATCTCTGCTTCTGATCGATATAAGACTATCCAGGCATTGGTAGATCCTGATACAAAACCCGAGCAACTTGGTAAACCGGGTCATATCTTCCCGCTGAAGGCGAAGAAGGGCGGTGTATTAAGGAGAACTGGGCATACGGAGGCGGCTGTTGATTTTGCTCGACTAGCCGGATTAAGCCCTGCTGGTGTATTGGTCGAAATTCTCAACGAGGATGGCTCTATGGCGAGGCTTCCAGACTTGCGAAAAGTGGCTGATAAGTTCAACCTAAAACTGGTTTCTATAAAAGATTTAATTGAATATAGATTGGATAAGGAAAGTCTAATAGAGCGTCAAATTGACGTCCATATGCCAACAGAGTTTGGTGATTTTGAACTGTATGCCTACAAACAGAAAAGTACAGGTGAGGACCATTTGGCGCTAGTCAAAGGAACTTGGGATGAGGATGAACCGGTGCTGGTTCGTGTGCACTCCTCGTGTGTGACAGGTGATATATTCGGCTCATGCCGCTGTGACTGTGGCGATCAACTACATGCCGCTATGGAGCAGGTAGAGAAAGCTGGCAAAGGTGTAGTCCTATACATGAACCAAGAAGGAAGAGGTATAGGTCTAGTCAATAAGCTAAAGGCTTACAAACTACAGGAGCAAGGCTATGATACAGTAGAGGCCAACCTAAAACTTGGCTTTGAAATGGATAATCGCGATTATGGGGTAGGAGCTCAGATCCTCCGTGACTTGGGCGTGACTAAATTGAGGTTACTTACAAATAATCCAAAAAAGCGTGTCGGTTTGATGGGTTATGGCCTGGAAATTGTAGAGAATGTGGCTATAGAAATCAGTCCCAATAAGCATAATCAGAAGTATCTGGAGACGAAGCGGGACAAGATGGGACACAGCATACTGAAAAAATAGGATGGTAAGACGGCTAACGCTGATAGCATTATTGATAGTCACTGGGCAGCTACTTTTCGCCCAGAGTTTTCCTTCACAGATGTGGCATGAGGGCTGGATGGTCAACTCCGAGCAGGATACCCTCAAAGGCAATATCAAGTATGATATGACAGCCGATGCAGTCCAGATTCAGGTCGAAGGAGTGATGAAGACCTACAGTAGCCGCAAGATGCTTTTCTTTGAGATCTTTGATGAATCGGTCGAGAACTACCGCCAATTTTACTCATTGGCGTATGCCATCAACTATGACTACAAGGTGCCGATTCTCTTCGAGGTGCTGTATGAAGGCCCATTGACTTTGCTGGTCAGGGAGGCGATCATAGAAGAGACGGTACCCCAAATGCAGACTTACGCGATGGGTGGCTACAACACACGTCAGCGGCTAGCTTATACTTATTACTTCCTTGATAAGAAAGGAAACATTACCCTTTACAATGGTAAGAAGGGCGAGCTCACAGCCCTGATGGGCAATAAGATCGGGAGCGTCAAAGAATTCATCAAAGACAATAAACTCAAAACGGATAGAATGCGCGATTTGGTAAGGATTACGGCATTTTACAATTCACTCTGACTATGAGCAAGCCGCTGATTCTCGTCTCCAATGACGATGGTATAGATTCCCGAGGTATTAGAAAACTGGTAGAAGTGATGCAACATCTCGGAGAGGTGGTAGTCGTCGCTCCTGACAGTCCTCAGTCCGGGATGGGACATGCCATTACCGTCGGTGACACGTTGAGACTGACAGAGTCGGATATTTTCCCTGGTATTGAAGCTTACAAATGTAGTGGTACACCCGCAGATTGTGTCAAGCTCGGGAAGCATCATGTGCTGAAGGATCGAAAGATCGATCTTGTAGTAAGTGGTATCAATCATGGAAGTAATACATCGATCAGCGTCCTTTATTCCGGTACCATGTCGGCAGCAATTGAAGGAGCAATTGAAGGAACTCCCGCGATTGGATTTTCGCTCTGCGACTTCAGCCCCAATGCTGATTTTTCTCATGTGGACGAATACCTCGAGAAGATTGCTTCAGAGGCACTGACCAAGGGACTCCCTAAGGCTACAGCACTCAATGTGAATATTCCGCACAAGCAGAATGAATCTTTACGCGGGATTAAGATTTGTCGACAGGCCAATGCCCGCTGGGAGGAGGAATTTGACCAGCGTCGCGACCCTAACGGAAGGGACTACTTCTGGATGGTGGGCAACTTTGTCAATCATGATAAGGGTGAAGACAATGACGAGTGGGCTATCGCCAACAACTATGTCTCAATAGTACCCTGTCAGTTTGATCTCACCGCACACCACGCCATTTCGAGGTTGAATGATGAGTGGGATTTCTGATATCGCACAACTGAGCGAGAGACTGTTGTTTACAGTATCGATTTAGGTACTATACCTCTCATCCATAGACTTATGCGCTTTCCTATACTGGCCTCATCATCAGGATTGAAGTTGGTAGTGGTATGCCACGCATTTTCGGGTTGGATTTCTCTCATCATAACTTGATGCATTCGGCTGGCAATGACTTCATCTCGAATGACAGTGATGCATTCCGTATTGAGATTGGCACTTCTTGGGTCGAGATTGAAAGTGCCCACAACAGCTATCTGCTGATCGATCACCATTGATTTGGCATGTAGCCCAAAAATAGGCGTGAAGTCCATTTTTTTCTGAAGGGCACCTGTCATTACCTCAAACCTAATGGCTGCATTTGGCTTGAACTCATACAAGTTTACTCCCGCTTCTAGTAACCTAGCTCTGTCTCGCTTGTAGCCGCTAAATGCTTCTAGGTTATCAGTTGAGTTTAGACTGTTTGTCAATATGGTGATGTCTACTCCTCGTGCTGCAGCAGCGCCAAATAAAGACT
Organism: Cyclobacteriaceae bacterium; assembly: GCA_040222235.1. Taxonomy (GTDB): domain Bacteria; phylum Bacteroidota; class Bacteroidia; order Cytophagales; family Cyclobacteriaceae; genus UBA6059. The sequence goes on along the minus strand of JAVKDO010000150.1, from coordinate 39,755 downwards.
GACCCAGCGCTGTGGTGACCAAGTAAGGTGACTGGATCATAACAGACTGCTGGGCGTTGTTAACCAATGCAACTAAAGAGTCAGTCGTGATTCCACCACCCTTAAGCCCGTCTTCTTCATTTTTTCCAGGAGCATCAGAGATGAAGGAAATGTCATTGGTAAATACCATATCACCTTCTTCTATAAGGTTGGCAAATGAGGTAGGCATCCGTTCTATGTTTTTCCTTACCTCTGGCCAGAAATTATCCGGATTGCATGCGTATTGTCTGAGCCATTCGTATTTGACATCAATGTTGAGTTGGGCCGCCGTAGCGTCTAGGAGCTCATCAATGGGAACACTCAATGCGTTATCCCAGTAGTCTCCAAAGGAGTTGGAAAGATCGTCTACGACTTGTCCAGTGAGTAACACATCCCTATCGCGAAAATTGTACTCATGATCATAGTCAAAATACTCGTCGGCAATATTCCGGCCTCCGGTTACGGCTATCTTATTGTCAACGATGAAGGTCTTGTTGTGCATCCGTTGATTAAAACCCTTGAAGTCTGTGGCTAGGGCTTTTATTTTGGCAGGAAATGTCTTCCCAATATTAGTCGTTGGATTGTAGATCTTGATTTCTAAGTTGGGATGAATATCAAGGGCTAGCAGCTCATCAGCATCAGCTTCTACCAATATATCATCCACGATGATCCTGATTTTGACTCCACGATTGGCGGCACTTAGAAGATAATCAACAGCTATAAGCCCTATGTTATCAGCTGAGAATATGAAGTACTGAATGTCAATGGTCTTTTCTGCTGCTGAAGTGAACCAAGCTCTATAAGCCATGGATACGTCACCTTCCTCTAGAGAATAAACGCCGGAAGTAGAATCGGGAATCAGGTTATCGTAGTTAGAAAGTCCTGCTACTTCAGGCCTGCTGAAACTGCCGCAATAGTCTTCGCTTATCGGTTGATAGCGCGGCGCTTCATCACAACTTACAATAATGCAAATCAGGGACAGTAAGACTAGTTGCTTCATAGGTTGATGATAGGAGTAAAACTCGATTAATATAATACTAAAAATGTCGCCACGAGGCGACATTTAATTGAGTGTGTGAATTACTTATGACTGATTTACAGACATGGTATCCCGAGTGTTCTTTTGGACAGTGATCGCGCCAAAAACGGAAAGTATAAAAGCAAATGCATAAAACCCTTTTTCGCTAGGTAGCAAAGTGGCATTCCACAGCCCTACAATCAAAAGCAAAAGAGAGAGTAGTGTGGCGAACCAGCATAAAGAATAATATAGGTCAGTGACCGGTACGTTTTCCAGTTTGTCTCTAACAGCTTTCTGCAATGAAATCACCGCAAACAAGCCAAACATCAAAATAGTAAAATAGTATCCCTTTTCATTGAGCAGCATTTCAGCTCGCCATAGTCCAACTAAGTATCCGATCATTCCGGTCATCAATGCGACCCATAAAGCCGATACAAATGCACTTGAAGGTTTCTGATTCATAATTTTATGTTTCGTGAGTAAATTAATTTTTGAGTATGTTTTGTAATACGCGATACCGCGGTTACTTTGTTTGGACACTATTGTACACAACAGTTGATTAATTGTGACTTTTATGGGCAAGGCCAATGACAATAAGAAGAGCTGGATTACAGCCGGATATGCCTTGTTCGGCGATATTGGCCCGGAAGCGCTTAACGCTGAGAAGCTCTCAAACATAGTAGGTCTCAGTCGGTCAAGTTTCTACTATTACTTCAAGACCATGTCTGGGTTTGAAGCCCAACTGCTGGGAAAGCACATCGAGAATTACAAGCTGTTTGGCGAGCTCATGAGTGGATATACAAAGTTTGAGCAGCTCTTTTCGAAAGAAATAATGGTCCATAAATCAGCGCTCTCATTTCAAAGACAGCTCTTGATCAATCGCTCTGTTGAACGCTATCTGGAATGCTCTCAGTCTTGTCGGCAGTTTACAGAAAGTAAAACCTTCGAGCTGTGGACCAAGCTCAAAAATATTGATCCAGACTCGAAGGAAGAATGGGAACTGTTTAAGTCGCTCAGAGACTTTTACTTCGTGCACTATGGCCAATCTGATAAAGATCCTCAGGACATACTTGTATTGCTACATCGTTATTTGAGCACAAGTAGTTGAGGCGATTATCTCTTGTTCATTCACTTCTCAGACTCTGCACTGGATTTAGCTTAGCTGCCTTCATCGTTTGCAGCGCTACGGTGAGCCACGCGATGAATAATGAACTCAATCCCGCTGCTATGAAATAATACCAGGCAAGATTGATGGTATAGGCAAATCCTTCGAGCCATAAGTTGACCAAGTAATAGCTCAGAGGTAGCGCGATGAACACCGCAATAGCGATCATCTTGTTGAAGTCAGCACTCAATAGTTTCACAATGGAGAAGCTGGTAGCGCCCAAGGCCTTCCTGATGCCAATCTCTTTGAACCTGCGCTCAGCGGTAAAGGAAGCTAACCCGAATAGTCCAAGGCATGAGATGAGGATTGTAATTCCTGCGAAATAGCGTGAGAGGACGGCTACTACATTTTCAGCCGCATACTGCTTCTCATACTCTGCATCGAGAAACTGAAAGTTGAAATTGAAACTTGGGTTATACTCCTGAAACACTGATTCTATTCGCTCGAAGGTTTCAAACTGATTTTGAGGAGCGATTCTCGCGACTATGGTTTGAGCAGGACCGGAGAGAAGTTTGAAAAAGAGTGGCGTAATAGGCTCATGGAGCGATTCAAAATGAAAGTCCTTAGCTACACCAATGATCTCTCGATCATCACCCCATAAGTTGACCTTTTTTCCGATAGGGTCAGTAATCCCCATCAATCTGATGGCTGTCTCGTTGAAGATCAACTTTTCGTGCTCGCTGTTGAGATCTTTGGAAAAAGCTCTGCCTTCGATCAGCTCCATTCCCAGGGTCTCCAAGAAGTCATAGTGTACACTCATGTTCCCAAAGCGAGTTTGTACGTCTGGGTTTTGACCCTCCCAAGAAACGCCTGTCGTATAGGAACCCCCATTTACGATAGTATGTGAGGTACCAGATACATTGATGACGCCTGGTGTGTTTTTCAGTCTAGCGATGAAGTCATCTTGCTTCTCCGCTATTTTCCCTTCATTGGGAAAAAGGATCACGTTCTCCTTTTGGTAACCCAAATTCTTGTTCTGTACGAACTGTATTTGCTGGTGAACGACCATCACTGCTACAATAAGCACAACCGAGAGCGTAAACTGAAATACGACCAAACCTTTTCTTACCCAGAACTCACCGACGGATGATCTCAGCTGACCTTTAAGCACTTCTGCTGGACGGAATTTGGATAGGTATAGTGCAGGGTAACTACCAGCCACAAACCCGGTAAATAGAAGGATAATCGCTAGGTTTAGTAGCAACTGACCATCCAAGAACAACTGAATTGCCTTTCCCGTCAACAAGTTGAATTGCGGTAGCAGCAATAGAACAAGACCCAGCGCAACCACGATGGAAATAAGCGTCATGATGAATGACTCTGACATGAACTGTATGATCAGTGCGGAGCGACTTGCTCCGATTGCCTTCTTTACACCGACTTCCTTTGTCTTGCGAGAGGCTTTGGCTGTTGAAAGGTTCATGAAGTTGATACATGCAATTAGTAAGATGAATATGGAGATCGCTGTGAAAAGCTGAACATATTCTATTCTACCGCCGGACTGATGACCATTTTCATAGGCTGAATTGAGATAGCCATCTGAGTATTTGCGAGCAAAAACGATCACATTGCTACTTTCCCTTTTCCCTTTAATGAACCCTGCGAGTTTTTCATTTAACAAGTCAAGATCAGTGCCATCTGCAGCTGTGATAAAGGTATGAGCATTATAATTACCCCATTGTATACCGCCTCCCACCATATCCTCGAATACATCGAAGGACAAGAGAAAGTCAAAATTCTCGGTAGAGTGAGGGGGTAGATCTGCAAATACACCACTGACTTGGAATACTTCGTTGAACTCGAAAAGCGACCAGTTTAGTGTTTGGCCCATGGCAGCCTCCGGACTATCAAAGAGACTTTTAGCCAGAGACTCTGAGATAGCAATGGATTTTTTGTCCTTCAGAACTTCCCCTGCATTACCATGAATGAGAGGAAAACTGAATAACTCAAAGTACTTGGCTCCAACAAATTGTCCGTCAGCCTTGATTGTTTTGTTTTCAAGAGTCAGCGGCATCTTCCCAAACCAGAATGAGGGCGTGGATTGTACCGCAGAAGTGATTTCTGGTATTTCTTCCTCTAGCGCTTCAGCAAGTAGACCAGGCGTGTCAGTACCGGTATTGAGGGCGCCTGACTCTTCATGATGTAGCATCACTTGATAAAGCTGCTCATCGAGCACGTGAAACTTGTCTACCGCATATTCATCTTGTACCCATAAATAAATGAAGAGCGCACAAGCCAACCCTGTTGATAACCCTATGAGGTTGATTAGAAATGCCGTTTTATATCGTAGGAAGCTTCTGAAGCTGACGAGTAGATTGTGTTTTAACATGCCGTATTGGTTGAGTTTTTGATTTCCTTCAAAGTTTTTGATCATGGACGGCCGGAAGAGTTTGAGTACGTCGTTTCTAAATAGTTGAGCAGCTATTTTGTGGCCTACCTTAACACGACGAAGTTCGTAGCGCTCTATAAGATCCCCCTCGATATCTTCTACACAGTCTCGTCTGCAAAACCAAAGGAAGAACTTGAGCCAAAACTCTGGTGGACTTTGTTGCTCTTCACTCATATGCTATTTCCGGTGCTTTGGGAGGGGATTGCATTCCAGAGCCCCATGCGTTGCTCTTTAGTCTCATCGAGTACCTTTTTACCAATAGGGGTGACTTGATAGAAACGCTTTCTTTTACCCCCGCGCATTTTGGTGGCCGCACCGAATTCCGATGAGAGGTATCCCTTCTCTTCAAGTCTTCGGAGTACTGTCTGCAGCGAGCCGATACTTACTGCCCGATTGAGACGTGCCTCCATCTCCTCGATAATAGCGACACCATAAGCTTCACCACTGAGTATGGCCACAGTAAGCATGACTATCTCCTCAAATTCACCTATATAAGTCTTACCCATTTGTATTTACCTAGTTTGTAGTTTTAATAACCTCAAGTAATAGACGAGATGATTTTGAGAAGGTTACATATTTACCTGAATTGTAGTTTAAATAATTTGGTAATTTCCAAAATAGAAACAATTACCAAATAGGAGTGTGTAGTCCAGCTTGCTTCAGACGGTGTTAATGTCTACTTTGATACAATGAAAAGGATACTATGCTTGGCCTTGACCATTGGCCTATTTCTACAAGTTTCGGCGCAATCTCCATTGAAGATCTTCATATCAGTCGATATGGAGGGTATTGGAGGGATTGGTACCCCAAAAATGGTTAGCAGTACAGGAAAAGACTATTCGACCGGACGTCAGTTGATGACCGATGAAGTCAATGCGGTGATAGAGGTCATATTTGAGTTTGGAGAGGCCGAGATACTAGTAAATGACAGTCATGGTGATATGCAAAACCTGTTGCATACCCAATTGGACCCGCGCGTCCGATATCTTCAGAGCAACATAAAGCCTCTCGGTATGGTGCAGGGGCTAGACGATACATTTGATGCTGCTATTTTCATTGGTTATCATGCGAGAGCGGGCACTGAAGGTGGATTTCTCGCACATACCGGCTCAGGATCAGTCAAAGGATTGTGGATCAACGACACAGAGGTCGGAGAAGGTGGTCTGAATGCGTTTTTCGCTGGTGCGCTCGGTGTACCCGTCATCTTGGCTAGTGGCGACAATGTGTTCGTCGAGGAGTTTACCAAGATTGTGCCCACACGAACAGTCACTACCAAGACAGCTGTAGGATCAAGTGCCGCGAACTTGATTCATCCGGACAAAGTCAAACAGATGCTGAAGCAAGAAACCTTAGCTGCGCTAAAGAACCTTAAGTCGGCTAAGCCTCTTGAGGTAGCCGAACCTACTACCTTAAGAATGAAATGTGCCCGTACTACAAGGGCTGATATTGCCATGAGCATACCTGGTATGAAGCGCATCGATGGTGTGACCATTGAGTATGAGGCGGAATCCATGGATGCTGCCTACCGACTCATTCGGGTGCTTTATAAGTATATCTCGTGGTGAAAATCGATTCAGTAATCCTACTTTGTTAAGTTGTCGTTTTAGACATAGTCTTGTCAGATTGAGCTTGTCGAAATCCTGGATAGTGTACATTTCGAGAGCCACGATGTGACAGTTTTGAAAGTTGACATAATAGGATTAACAGGGTTATACTACTCAGACTTTAACACATCCGAAGGATTCACTCTTGTGGCTTTATATATCTGAGAGAATACCGTGATGCCAAGTGACGAAATGATGATTGTGAGTGCCAGTAGCACTGTCAATGGATTTAAGGGCTTGGTAATCGAGAACATGCTATGGCCTGTGCCATTGATGAAGTAGGTAGCTATCGGTACCCCAATAACGAAAGACACCAGGATAATTGGAGCGTATTGCTTAGCAATAGTCTTGACAATATGCTGCCATTCTGCTCCGAGTGCTTTGCGTATGCCGAATTCTTTGAATCGTTTCTGGATGTTGAAGGATAGCAGACCATAGAGGCCCAGGCATGACAGAATAATGGAGATAACTGCAATGGTCACCATCAGCGCTATGTTAGTGTCCACGTTGTTGTAGGCTCTATTAAAGATCTCGTCTTGATAGTATTTTGAATAGGGATCATCCGGGGCGATCTGATGGAAAGTCTCCTGCATAGCACCATCCACCATCACGGTATTGCCCGGTTCTGTTTTGAGCACTAGATAATCATACTGTGGTGTTTCATTGGCTGTAAAAATCATTGGACGAATCTCATCGTAACCAAAGAAAGTGTGATGGAAATTGTCTGTGAGTCCTACGACTGTTCGATCTACTCCGTCGAAGGTTAGGGTTTTACCGATAGGAGAATCCCAGCCCATACGATCTGAAAAGGCCCGATTGACAACCATGCTCTTGGACTCCTGAAGTGACTTGTTTTCTTCAAAATAACGTCCTTCCAGTAGCGGCACATTGAGAGTCTCCAGATAACCGGGACTCACATCATATGACAATGTTTTGATCTGATCTTCAAGTTGATTGACTACCGTAAACCTGTTATCAACTCCGATGTGACCAGTAGCTCCTACAGCGGCAGTTACCGAATTATTACTCAATGCTTCCTCCATGAGTAAGTCGTATTGTTTTTGATCATTGACCTTGATGGCAAGGATATTGTCAGGATCGTACCCCCAATCGAGCTCCTTGACAAACATGGCATTGTCAGTGAAGATCAGACTACCGATGATGCTGGTGAAGGCAATAAACAGCTGAAGGGTCAATAGTACCTTGCTAAAGAGGTTGGAGTTTCCAAACTTCAAGCTGCCTTTCATAATTGCGATAGGTTGAAACTTAGAAATATAGAAGGCTGGATATGCACCAGAGACAATTCCAGTCAATAGAAATATACCTAGAAAGAAGTAAATAGCAATCTGCGGCGAGGAGAACGCAAGTGGTATTTCAATACCAGCCATAGCACTGAATCCAGGCTGAAAAAAGTAGTAGCAGAGTGCTACACCCAGAAAAATAGAAAACAGAGAGATGAGTAGATTCTCTACAAGAAAGAGCCAAATTATGCCTTGACGAGCACTACCCATTACCTTTCTCACGGCTATTTCTTTGAGTCTTTTGGTTGCCGTAGATACAGCTACATTGACATAATTGAAGCAAGCCATGATCAGTAAGAGGGTTCCGATGAATGGCATGCCATAAACGCCATCAAGGCTATTACCGTGAGATACTGACTGATGGATTTCCCAAGACCGATGGCTCAATTCCGGTAGGCGGATGAGCTCAAAACCATCTACTTTAAGCTCGCCGTTGGCTGCATTTTGAACCCCTGCATAGGTGGCTAGTATCTCATCGAGTGCTGAAGGATTTGATTCATCCAGCACTACAAAAGTGGCACTATTGAAGGCTGACCAGTCATTTTCTCTTTGGTCTTGAAGATCGAAATAATGCTCTATTGGAAGCAACAAGGAAGGGCCAAAGCTGGCATTAACGGGTTGTTCGTCAAATACTCCCGCTACCACGAATGTCTGCTTAGCACCCTGGGCAAACTGAAGGTTCATTTGCTGACCCATTGGGTTGTACTCCCCAAAGTATTTGGTGGCCATCTTTTCACTGATCATGATATTACCTCTGGTTTCAAGTGCTGACCTGCTTCCATATCTCAGAGGAAATTCAAAAGCATGCATGAAAGAAGGGTCGGCAAAAAGTACCCGCTCCTGAAAGACATTTCTGTCGAAGCGGACATTGGCCTGTTCGTATTGCATCCGCACAGCGAACTTCACTTCTGGTTGATCAGCCAATAGACTTTGCGAAAGTGGGAGTGGGGAAGGCCCATGTAAGACCAATTCGTCCTTTTCGATGACCTTACTGACCACTTGGTAAGTGTTGTTGACATGAGGGTGGAATGAATCCAGATGCAACTGGAAGTCCATAAAAATGAACGTAGTAATAGCACAGCCAATGGCCAAGGCAAGACCGAAGATGCTAATGGCGGAGGTTACCGGGTTTTTGAGTAGTGCCCGTGAACTGGTTTTGATATAGTTACCGATCATGATATAAGTCCCTGAGGTTTTTGATGTTGTGAGTATTTTGAGTTTGAGCAAGCTAAGGCAGTCAGTCAATAGTAATAACCTGGCTTTCGCCGCACCCTTTTCTTCTAGTCGTTCTTGATAAAGCTCTAGGGTGTCACCTTCGATATCATCGATCCGACTGTAAGGAGTGCAGTATGCCAGTAGCTTAAGTACTATTTTTGGAGGTGCGCTCATTTGGATGAAGGGAAGAGTTCGAAAACGCCTGATGGTATATCTTTCCAAAGCTGCTGACGGTCTTCCATGGCCTGTTGCAGGTTCTTCTGGCCAAAGATCGTGACCTTGAAAAAGCGCTTTGGCTTGCCGCCGCGAACTTTAGTCGCTTCTCCCAATTCGGAGGTAAGGAAGCCTTTGTCCTCCAGACGATAAAGGGCAGTATGGAGCGCACCCATGCTTACCGACCGGCTTGTACGCTCTTCGATTTCTTTCTTGATGGCCAGACCGTAGGCGTTATCGTTAAGCACACCGATGGTGAGCATCACGATCTCTTCAAACTCACCTAATTGATTCTTCGACATAATATTTTCTAATTGCAGGTAATATAGATAAGGGTATTATACCTGCAATTAGAAAAATAGTTGCGAAACGAGAGAAATTTTCTTTCCAGAAGCTGAGAAAGCTCAGAGAGGAAGTAGAAGTTTCACCTCAATGAGTAACGCCTAAAAGCTTGAATCCTATTTATCATCTCCGACCTGTGAGATGTCGGTACTAAACGGAACTCTTGAAAAAACCCTTCGAATGATAGGTACGAAAAAGTCCAATTGCTCTGTATCATAGTTGGGATCGAAGGAACATTGATCCCAAAGTTCACAGAATCTGACCGCACTTTCGTAATAAGGGTGGTCTTTGTACTGCTCACGACTTTTCCTTTCTTCGGCTGTCAAGAGCGCATTGTAGTGCATCTGAAAAACCCCATGATGCCGTACCGTCCAGGTGACTTCTTCGGATACGAATGGGCGAAGTATCTCAGCCGCCACCTGACCATGTGTGAATGGTGCTAGCACATCTCCGATATCGTGGAGCAATGCGGCGATTACCCAATCATCGCTGGCGCCATCTCTATACGCGCGGGTGGCACATTGTAAGACATGATCAAGCCGACTGATTTGATAGGCGCCATCATCCTTCGCCATTTCTTTCAAATGCTCGATCAGTCGATCTGGAAGTTCATCGTTGGTTTTTGCATCATTGGCGGCTATTATCTTATAGTCAAGAACATTGCCTTCCTTCATTGCAGTGAAACTGACTGCCTTATTTAGAAGCTCATCCATACCTTAAGTTAGTTGGTTACTACTAGATTCAACTGCAGTGCTAATGGCATTCAATTTACAAAAACATCGTCCAGACAATACTAACTACCAGCAATACGGCAAAACCAATATTGATTTTGGTAGCTACCTTATCAGAAGAAAGTTTGCTGGCGATGAAAGTGCCACCATAGGCCCACCCCAGATTGGTGCAAAAGGCATAACCCATGCTCCATATCATCAAGAGGATAAAGCTGCGAAAATACTCTTCTCCTGGTTGGGTGTATTGACTGACCAACGCTATCACAGCAAAGTAGGCCTTGGGGTTGACCAGGTTGAGCAGGACTCCCTGCACAGGGCCAAGCGGCTTGGTTTTAGCAGAATGGAGAGGTGGAGCGGTAGCAATCTTGAAAGCGAGATACAGCATATATAGCAAGCTCACCCACTGAAAAATAGTATGCACTATCGGATACTGATCAAATAGCAGCCCCAGCCCGAGTGCTACCATGACGAAAATGATGATCATGCCGACGATCAATCCGAAGATGTAGTAGACCGTCTTTCCAAATCCGAATGCTGCACCACTCGCGGCAATGCTCAAAGTGGCTGGCCCTGGCGTAGCAAACAGCGCAAGGGCAAGTAGCAGGAAGGGGATGAAGGGTTCGACGAACATCAGCGCAAAGAAAAATTAAGCTGCAATATAGGTGGATGTCACGTCTACCATCATCGAGCTAAATCAAAAAAATCACCAAAGCGGTTTCCCAACTTGGGTGATTTTTGATATTGGTTAGTCTCCGTCATGATTTTTCCACTGCTTGTTTCAGCAGCTGTAGTCCTTGCTCATTGGTGGACTCCATGTTTTTGCGGACTCCAAAGAGCCACATAAAAAAAGCATCTATTAGCCCTGAACTCAGTTTGAACTGCTGGGTGACCGTCACATTGCCGTCTCCACCGTTGAAGCTATAGTCAAAGGTAGGCTGGGCTTGAAATGGCTTCTGGATATCACATTTCATACCGACGAAGCTCAGTTCGTCGATCTTCACGATCTCTTGGTAGCCCACATCCTTGCCCTTGTTTCCCAGCCAGTGGTATTGAGCACCTACTGTGCCGTCAGTGCCTTTTACTTCTACCTGTTGTGTGGGATCTTGCGCAAGAAAGGGCGACCACTTAGGGAAGTTGTTGAGGTACTTTACCATATCGAACACTTTCTTTTTTTCACCAAAGATGGTGACGCTTTTGTTGATCTCGATATACGTAAGCTGGCTTGCCTTATACAAGCCGAAAGCTATGAATAGCACAAAGGCCACTGCGATGATTGATAGCATCATTTTGATTTTCATTTTAGTAGGGGTTTAGATTAAGCTTGCATCGGGGTGATACTTCTTATTTCTACTGTTCCCCCCATGTGTAGGATGGGACACCCCTTGGCCATCTCGGTAGCCTCTTCAAGACTTTTGGCTCGAACGATCATGTTACCACCAACGGCCTTGCCTTCTGAAAAACACATGCCAGTAGTGATAGAATGGTCAGCGGCTAGCTGTGCCCCTTCAGACCCTAGTTGATGGGTGCTTACGAGTTTCTCATTGAGTGCTAACTGTCCAATAAACCCTCCCCATTGCTTGCGCTGAAGGTTGATCTCTTCTTGAGTGGGTTGGTAATCAGCCTTTGGCTCAAATCGGAAAATCATCATAAATTCTTTTGCCTCTTTCATGTTTGTAGTGTTTTAGTTTTTAATGTTCCCTACAAAACTGATGAGTCGAGAAATAAAAAAACTTGTCCTATGACAGGAAAGCAAGCCAGGTAAAAATATTCCGGTAGGCTAGTGAGATGACCCGTAAAGCCTACGATAAACGCTCAAATGAAGGAAAATGATGGTAGCTGGGGCGAAAGCCGGAATGAAGCAGAATGGAAAAGCGGCAAGACCTTCCACGCCTTGCGTGCCATAGTCTATCGACAACTTAGTGAGTATGAGGGCGGTTGCCGAAGTAGCCACTATGTCTAGCAGCCCGAAGGTATTCCAGGCAAAAGTGAGCTTTCGCGCAAATGGCTTGCCTTCCTTGATGACCTTGGCCACATAGCCGCTACTCAAGGCAGTGACCAGATCACCAATGCCAGCGATCAGGCCAATGGGCTTGGGAAGCACACCAAAGAAGAACAGGATCAGAAAGAAAGAACCGATCAGACGAAAGATGTGAAGCCTGACCAGATCATCAAGCGGGATATTGCGCAGGATCGCCTTGTATTGGGGTAGGTTGAAGACCACCAACAGCAGAAACGCCAGGAGTGGAAACATGGTGAAGAGCAGAATCTTCGGCGGCAGCATAAGCGCGTCAAACCATCCCTGGTGGCTCGCGAAGGTCACATAGCTGAGGTAGGCGAAGTAGAAAATGATTACACCAAGACCGATGGTATTGGCCCGGTCATGAAGCTCAGGTGAGCTTGAGGCTCCTTTTTTGGCTAACCTGGCGATCATCAAGATCGGGATAGGGATGATCAATAGGAAAAGCAGAGAAGCCCAAAAGGGAATATTTTCAGCGAAGGCGATCATGTCATTGGTCTTTTTCCTGAGCGATCTCCTTTCGGATACGGCTGAGCGAAGTATCCGTAATGCCCAGATAGGTGGCGATGTGCTTGAGTGGTGCATTGAGTGCGATATCTGGCTTATCCTTGACGAGCTGCTTGTACCGATCTTTAGCGGGTTCGGTCACCATCGCTACCGTATGGTTCTTTAGTCCAAAGTAGTCATAGACCAGCTTGGTTCTACCGACTTCCCGAAAAGCCTCGATGCTAAAGAGCTTCATAAAATCAGCGAAGGTGATCTTCCAGCCTACACCGTCTGTGATCGCCTGTATAAACTCCTTACAAGGCGCCTTGAGAAAGTAGGAGTGCCAGTCGATGACGATATCCTGCCTCGAATAAAATTTGGAGGTGATGTCGTTACCCTCCAGGTCTATGGCGTATGAGCGCACAAATCCGCTTTCAAGAAAATAGTAGTAATTGGCTACATTGCCCGCCCTTACCAGAAAATCGTTTTTCTTAAACTCCACACGGACAAACTGTGATAGCACCAGCTCGAGCTCCTTGGAGGAAAAATGCTGTGGCTTGAATATCTCATGTAGAAATGGTGGTTGCTGCATTGTCATGGGTACCGCGTACAAGCTAAAAGTAGGTCATAGCACAAGTATTTGCAACAAGGCCGTGCTCACATTGCCCTTCAGAGGCTGGGCACGATTCTTTTACCCGTACTTTAGCCGTAGAGTCGGATGATCAATTCGTCCAATGTGTTGATAGGCTGCTCACTCTTATCAGAAAAATCAAAGAGGCTGTCTAAGGTCAGTTGTGCGTTGGTTGACTGTATGAGCGGCCATGTGGGTGGCTCGAAAATCCAGTGGCCCTCTTCATCCTTCATATGCTTCCTATCGGAATGAAAGCTCTCGCGGTAAGCCAGGCCATCAATGATCTTAAAAAGCGGACGATCTTCTGGCTTCATGCCCTCCGCGTCCTGAAATGTGCTGGTGAGGTACTGCTTAGCCTCACATGGAAAGGGCAGGGTAGTATCAAAATCGTAGATCTGATGATGCTGTCCTTTGGAAGCAAGTAGGATGACGTGATAGTCCCACCACACGGGTAGTCCGCCTTGTGCTGACTTCTGAAACTGGAGTGGGCTATTCCTGCTAAGGCTAGAGACAAACAGCACTTGCTTGACCGCATCTCTCAGCTCGGGATGTTGGCATAGCTGCCAGATGTTCTCCTCGCAGTAGTTGGCGGTGTATTTGAGTTCAGTCATGAAGCTATTTCTGTGGTAATTGAGTTAGGCGATACCTACTTGGCATAAGCCACGCACGCAATCTCGACTCTTGCACCTAGCGCTAACCCTGTAGCGCCAAAGGCACTTCGAGCTGGTTTTTGGTTAGGGAAGAACTTGACATATTCTTGATTCATCGCCGGCCATTCGCTCATATCTACCAACATGCATGTGCATTTGATGACTTGATCCATAGATGAATTATTAGCCTCGAGCACGGCCTTGATATTTTTCATAGTTTGTTGCGTCTCTGGGACGATTCCTCCTTCGATGAGCTGACCCGCACCAGGCAGAGTACCAATTTGACCGGAGAGGTAGAGCACATCACCATATTTTACCAGTTGGGAAAAAGGAAGATCAAGTTCCGCAAAAGCTGCGGGAGAGATGTAATCCGCTTCTATGGGTTTAACTTCCATTTGCTCTACTTCTGGCGCTTTTGATGCTGGAGTACAAGACCATGTCGCTAGCACTACCGCAATAAATATCAGGTTTTTCATATCAGTTAGGTTAGGAGCTAAGGTAGTAAGGTTTCCGACGGATTGGGAGGTCGGCATGGTCGGGTAAAGCTCGCCTTGACGGACATGCGGCGCATAAACGTACATCGACAAGTCCCACGTAAATAGTGCTAATGTTTTTTGCGATTTGGCCTGGAGCGATTATCAAAGAAGTTGAGGATTACGACTTCTTTATCATCGAATCGATAAAAGGCAGATATCGATTTTTCCAAGATATATCCGTAAATCCCTTTTTCCCGATTATGAAGAGTTCCTATTCTCGGAAATGCTGAAATGACGTCATAAAAGGAAAATACTCTTCTCACAAACCGTTCCGTCGTATGCTCGCCGAATTCTTTGCTCAAGTATTTTTTTATTTCTTCAAATCTATGGCTGACTCTCTTGGTTGATCTTACTTTTCAAGCCATTTGGTGTTCTTTTACTTGAGTTCTTCAAGTTCCAGGAGATTGGATTCATCGAGGCTTTCATCGTACGCTTGAAGAAGCTCCTTTTCTTGAGAAACTGTAAGTTGAATGGGATTAGCTTGATACTTCATCTCATCGTTTAATATGGCGCAAACCATTTTAAGTAGATGCTCATCCTCTGAGTTTTCAATGAGTTTATACAGTTGATCCTTGATCTCCAAATGCTTCTTCATATTTCTAATTTAATGAAAATAGGTAAAGAATGTTGCGTAATTATCAATCCCGATCCGCTTATTCCAATGCCTCACATAGAGGGTAGAGCAGTCGGTAGTAGCCTGGAGTCTTCTAGTGATGCTGTCCTGTGTCCTGCGGTCTTGAGATATTCCTCGCTTCCCGCAAAGGCGATAAACTTCTCTACAGCAGGATATCTGACCAGCAGGATAGCATCCCAATGCTCGTCCTCCGGTCCGATGAGGAAGTTGGCAATACTACCGAAATAGACCACTTCACCACCCGCTTTTTGCACCAGGGGTAGGGTAGCCGCTGAGTACAACCGGTAGGCTTCCTGACCTGAAATCTCATTACCCGGATCGAGCGATGGATGATCCTTATAATCGGTGAGCTTCCTGAATTTGAGCATATTCAGCATCACAATGGGGCCTTTGCATTTGTAGCTTTGATAGAAGTCTTTCTGGGATTTTTCAGTGGGGGATAGGTGTCTTATCATTACCTGGAAATTTGGATAACTCTTAATACAATTCTAATGTAACCAAACTTCAATGATGCACGAATAATACAGGGCGAGATCTCCGGTTTCATTATGTCAATGTTCGTGATATGGCACTTCGATAATTCAGATTAATAGTTAAATTGACCATAAGCACTTTAATCAATCCTATGCCCAAACAAGACAACCCTAATACCTACGACGCGATTGTCGTAGGCTCTGGGATCAGCGGAGGCTGGTCCGCAAAAGAACTTACCGAGAAAGGCCTCAAAACACTTGTCCTCGAACGTGGAAGGATGATCAAGCACCTCGACTATCCTAAGGCGAACCTTGATGATTGGGACATGCCTAATCGTGGAGCTCTTCCAGCAGAAATGATTAACCAGTATGATAAACAAAACCGTACGGGCTGGATTGGCTATGCCAACAAGGACAACTTCGTCAATGACAAGGAGCATCCCTATGATGAGGACAGGCGCTTTGATTGGATCCGAGGCTATCAAGTGGGAGGTCGTTCCCTGACCTGGGGTCGCCATACTTATCGCTGGAGTCCGCTCGACTTTGAGGCCAACGCCAAAGAGGGCATAGGGATCGACTGGCCTATCCGCTACAAGGACCTAGCATCATGGTACGACTATGTGGAGCGCTATGTGGGCATCAGTGGCGAGTCATTAGGACTACCACAGTTGCCAGATAGCCAGTTTTTACCCCCCATGGAGCTCAACTGCGTAGAGCAGCACTTGCGAGATAGCTTGAAGGAGAACTTTGACGGACGCGCCATGACCAGCGGACGGGTGACCAACCTCACAGTAGCGCATAATGGGAGAGGCCCATGTCAATACCGTAATAGATGTGAGCGAGGCTGTCCATTCGCTGGCTACTTCAGCAGTGTGTCCTCTACACTCCCGGATGCAGAGAAGACGGGTAACCTCACCATTAGAGAGCATTCAGTTGTTCATTCTGTCATCTATGATGATAAGACCGGTAAGGCTACTGGAGTTCGCGTGATCGATGCACAGACCAAGGAGACCTCTGAGTATTTTGCAAAGATCATTTTCCTCAATGCATCCGCCATCGGCACTACAGCCATCTTGATGAACTCCATTTCCGATAGGTACCCCAATGGACTTGGCAATGACAGTGACCAACTTGGGCGCAATCTGATGGATCATCACTACAGGGTTGGCGCCATGGGATTCATAGACGGCTTTGACGACAAGTATTACAAGGGCAGACGACCCAATGGCATCTATATTCCACGATTCCGCAATATAAGCGATGCATCAAAACGAGCCGATTACGTTCGGGGCTTTGGCTACCAAGGCGGGGCAAGCCGCGACAACTGGGGGCAGTCTACTTATGCTGATGGCTATGGCGCTGACTACAAGGACAAGCTGATGAAACCGGGACCATGGCACATGGACCTGGTAGGCTTTGGTGAGATGCTACCTGATCCGGACAATCGTATGTATCTGAACGATGACAAGCGAGATCTATTTGGGCTACCGACAGTGACTTTCGATTGCGAGTTTAAGGAGAATGAGCTCACGATGCGCAAGGACATGAAGGACTCGGCCGGAGAGATGCTGGAGCAGGCTGGCTTTAAGAATATATCTACATTCGATGATCTCGGAGCTCCTGGGCTTGGCATCCACGAGATGGGTACAGCGCGCATGGGCAATGATCCTAAGTCTGCCGTACTCAACAAATGGAATCAGGTGCATGGTGCAGAAAATGTGTTCGTAACAGATGGCGCATGTATGACCTCATCCGCCTGTCAGAATCCATCGCTTACCTATATGGCATTGACTGCCCGTGCCGCCAACTACGCCATCGATCAACTCAAAAAAGGAAACCTATAACCATGGAAAGAAGAGAAGCAGTCAAGAATATGGCTCTGGCAATGGGCTATACTTTGTCAGTACCGGCATTAGCGAGTTTGTTTTCAAGCTGTGCCTATGATCCGAAGGTATACTGGACACCTCAGCAGTTGAGCATGCATCAAGCCGCCACACTTGAGGCACTGGCAGAGACGATCCTACCGGAAACGGATACCCCAGGTGCCAAGGACCTAGGAGTGCCGAAGTTTCTGGACGCTTTACTGGGCAATGTGATGTCCGATGAAGATACCACCAAGTTCAAATCAGATCTTGATGAGTTGATGCAGACCTGTGAATCGCAGTATGGTCAGGCTTTTGAACTATGCTCAATAGAACAACAGAAGGAGTACCTGGATCAGCTAGAAGCTGACAATCCTTTCCAGTATCCGAAGATATGGGGCACAGAAATGTTGCCCTCTCCTGAGAAAAACTTCTTCGGAAAACTGAAGGATATGGTCGTTTGGGGATATTTCTCCACCGAGCTGGCTGGTGAGAGCTTGCTGGCCTACGACCCTATTCCAGGTAAGTATGATCCCTGCACCACGATTGATAAGGATACTAAGGCTTGGACTTTGGGCTAAAGGTATAAAAAAGGCCATTCAAATGTTCGAATGGCTTTTCTCTGATTAACTGATCAGAATAACTCTAGCATTGCAGCACATAAGTCTAATGATAAAATAGCTGGTTGATCTTAGCGCTACTATTCTGATAGGACAAAAGTAGCTTGCGCAGGATTCTCAGAAAATGGAGGAAACCTTGATTTTTGGCTAGGTGATTATCCCATTCATTTTGCATGAATTGCTTACGGTTGGATCCGTATTAGTAATGAAAGTCTAGAATCCGATTTAAAATAACAGTATTGTCTTACCAAGCCGCAGTAGTTATATGCAACTTCAGTCTAGTTTATCTCCGGTATTCGTCCAGAAGTAGTGATAGAAGTCTGTGTCTCTGATCCAGCCTAGACGTTCGTAGAGTTTCTGTGCGGGATTGTCGCTGGCTGTCTCTAGGGCCAGCCCTTTGAGCTTGAAGTCAGCTGTAAATCTTTTGGCTTGATGTAGTAGTCTCTCACCAATTCCTTTGTTGCGATGTTCTTCTGATACGAATAGGTCATTAAGGATATAGAATTTCTGCATAGAAACGGAAGAGTAAGTAGGGTAGAGCTGCGTAAATCCCACTCCTTTATCCTCTTCAAGAGCTAAGAAGATGACAGATTCCTTCTTATCGATTCGTCGTTGTAAAAATATCCTTGCACCCATGATATCGCTTTCCTGACCATAGAACTGACGATAGTCGTTAAATAAGGGCATGAGCAGGTCGAGATGAGTTTCGGTGGCTTGGACTATTCTGATCATAGGATTATGGTGAGGGCATAAAAAATCCCGCAACAGCGGGATTGAGTATTGATAATATTTAAGTCCGATTATTCACCACCAGCGGTGGGCTCTGCAGCCTTCACGACACCTCTAATCGTTAACCTGACGGTCGGATTTTCTAACGCATTGGTCGTCAATGTCACATACTTGGTGAACGCCCCGATCCTGTTGGTATCATATTTCACCTTGATCACATTAGATGCACCCGGCTCTATTGGCTCACGAGGAAACGAAGGAACTGTACATCCACAACTACCTCTCGCACTTGAGATAAGTAGGGGCACATCACCGCTGTTAGTGAAATTAAATTCTCTAACACCATCCGCATTTCTTTCGATTTCACCATAGTCAATGGCTGTCGATGCAAACTCTATCTGCTGCGCATGACTCGTTGACGCAGCGAATAATCCAAATAGAAGTACAATTAGACTGATTCTTTTCATTTTACTATCCTTTAATTCTACCACAATTTAGATATACCCGTGGAGAAATTCCACAAAAGCCAACGCTCTTTGCGAGGAGGTATTGTTTTGATAGATTGCAGTATGAGTAAGCCTAAAAAGGCAAACGACTTCTTCAAAGCTCCGACTTATCGTGGTGGTAATGCCGCCTTGAAGAAGTATATCGCTGAAAACCTGAAGTACCCCATGGAAGCTTTTGAGCACAAAATAGAAGGTACAGTCGATGTAGACTATGTCGTAGATGGTCTTGGAAAAGTGAACCAGGCGGAGGTCAAAAACGGAATCGGCTATGGCTGTGACAATGAAGCATTGAGGCTTGTGAAATCATTGGTCTTCGAAAAGGCCATCAACAGAGGCTTTCGTACGACAAGCAAACGAAATATCAAGATACACTTCAAGCTACCCAAGAAAGTTCAACGGACTAGTACCACACAGGTCAATTACCAGATCGTGAGTTCCAAACCGAAATCACCGACTCCACAGCCTCAGAAGAAGTCAAGTTACAATATCACGCTGAACATCACGAAGAAATAGCCCCGCTAGACTTTACGACCGTATGCCTGAATCATCCGGTAGGGGTAGAGCTCTGGCAATTCACTCGCTTGATTGAGCAACTCGAGATGTGAGACAGAGAGCTTCAGTGCTGACGCCCCGATATTGTCCGTGAGCTGCTCCATAGTGCGAACGCCAATGATGACACTTGCAACCGTTGACTGTGCCAGCAACCAGGCCAGGGCTACCTGGGAGTAAGTCGCATCGAGTTCCTCGGCTACCTGACCAACTGCTTCGATGATCTGCCAGTTCCGTTCTGTATTTCGGCGTTCCCAGGACTCTTCGTTACCATCTGGTGTGCCACCGATCCTGCCATCTCCAAAGTCCTCTGGTCGCTGATCTTTCTTGTATTTTCCCGATAGGAAGCCACCACCCAGTGGTCCCCACGGCACCATGCCAACATTTTCTGATAAGAGCAGATCGGAGAACTCATACTCTACATCGCGCTTGACCAGGCTATATTGATACTGGGCGGCTATAAACCGTGACCAAAGATTGCTATCGCTCATGGCCAGTCCTTTCATTAGCTGCCAGGCTTTGAAGTTGGAAACGCCTATGTACCGCACCTTACCAGCAGTGACAAGATCGTCTAGTGCTCTTAATGACTCTTCTAGAGGAGTGTACTGATCCCAGCAATGCACATAAAGTAGGTCGATATAGTCAGTATCCAGTCGACCAAGACTGTCATGGACACTATTGATGATATTGCGACGTGACAGACCGAAGTTGTTGATACCCTTCAGGGTAGGGAAGTTGACCTTGCTGGCCAGTATGATATCAGCCCTGTCTGCTTTGATAGCCTTACCAGTAATCCGCTCAGATTCACCACCAGCATAGACATTGGCAGTATCGACATGGTTGCCGCCAGCGTCGATATAGGCGCGGATCATTGCTGAAGCTTCCTTCGCAGGTGTACCCCGACCTTCGGTTTCACCAAAGATCATAGTGCCCAAACATAAGTCTGTGACGAAAATGCCCGATTTCCCAAGTTGTCTGTAGTTCATCTGGCGAATATAGCGCATGACCATTGTTGGTCAAGTCGCTCCAATCAACAACCGGTTCGCACCGACGAGCGGTTGGTAATGGACGACTATTGATCTTTCTATGATGAAAAAATCAATACTACATTTAGGACATTCGACAAAAGTCACTAGTATTGCAATACTACATTTAGGAGTTTGCTATGAAGAAGTATCAATTGGGAGAGTTTGAAGAGATCGTATTATTGACGGTAGGGGTCTTATATGATGAAGCCTATGGAGTGGCTGTAAAAGATAGGATAGAAGAAAAACTACAACGTAAAGTGAGCGTTGGCGCGCTGCAGTCCGCACTGCGCCGAATGGAGGATAAAGGCTTCTTGATGTCACGAGTGGGAGATGCAAATGAGCAACGAGGAGGTAAACCCAAACGCTACTTCACCATTACCTCATATGGCAAGAAGGCCTTGGAGTACAACAAGGATATAAGAATAGAGCTGTGGAATGCAATTCCTTCCATAGCCTTCGATCTGAAAATGTCATGATCAAGCGCCTGGCAGACGGTTTTTTTAAATGGTACTGCGACCCTGACTACTACCATGATATCCAGGGTGACTTGGAAGAGCTTTATCAGCGCGACCAACAAAGCTTCTCTGAATGGAGACATTTGATAGCCGTCCTTTTGCTCTTCAGACCCTCTATCATTAGATCATTTTTTGAAAACTCAATTTTTAAGGATAACGGTATGTTTAGAAATTATCTCAAAATAAGCATCAGAACCTTGGTCAAGCACCGGTTCTACACATTCGTGAATGTCTTTGGGCTCGCTATCGGCTTGGCGGCTTTTCTGCTGATCAACGAGTATGTTCAGTTTGAACGTAGTTATGACCAGCACTATGTTGACGCTGATCAACTTTATAGACTTACTACTGATCAGGTGGCGGATGGAGTGCTTGGAGTACGAGATGCTATGTCTTTTGCACCTTCTGGTAAGGTGCTCACTGATGACCTACCGGAAATCACCGCCTTCACTACGACCTATGACTATCGCAGAATAGCTTTCAAGCAAGGAGATAATGTTATTGAAGAGTCCAATGTTGTCGGGGCTGATGAGCATTTTCTTGATTTGTTTACTTATGCGGTGCTTTATGAGGACGGGTCAGACTTACTGATCGAGCCGAACACATTGGTGCTCACCAGAAGTAAGGCACTCCAGTACTTCGGCAAAGAGAATGCTGTCGGGGAGACTATTTTCGTGCATAGCGGATTGGAACGACCTTTTAAAGTAGTTGCTGTGATTGAGGATACTCCACAGAACACGCACTACAAGTTCGATATCCTCGTATCTCTGGCTACATTAAAAGAGCGAATTGACCAAGATGGTTGGAATGGATACAACTATTATACATTCGTCCAACTCGTAAGAGGAGCCAATTATGAAGAAGTAAATGATAAGATTTTCCCTTTGGCAGATAAGTATTTGAGTGATGAAGCCAATCTGGTTTTTACCCTTCAACCGCTCAATGAAATACATCTATCGTCAGATCGTACCTACGAGCCGGAGCTCAATGGAAATGCAAGAGCGATCAGTGTCCTGTCGATTATCAGTATTTTTATATTGATCATCGCCTGGGTCAACTATATCAACCTCTCTACGGCCAAGGCGATTGACAGAGCCAAAGAGGTAGGTCTCCGTAAGGTGATTGGAGCACATAAGCGACAGGTGCTCATGCAGTTTTTTATAGAAGCTGCTATTATCAATCTGCTCGGAGCAGTCATAGCCTGGATCATAGCGGAGATATCCTTGTCCTATTTCCAGGCGTTGGTGGATAAGTCGATGTTGGCGCATACTTGGGAGTCTTCTCGCTTCTTGTACTCATTGCTCATTTTCTTTGTTGCAGGAGCTTTTATATCGGGTTTTTATCCGGCCTTGGTGTTATCAAGCTTCAAGCCGGTTGAGGTGCTCAAGGGGAAGTTTCGCAATTCCGGTAGGGGTGTGATCTTGCGAAAAGGCCTGGTCGTAGTGCAGTTCGGAGCTTCACTCGTCTTACTAGCCGCCACATTCATTGTATATCAACAGGTAGATCACATGCGAACGCGTGATATAGGTATGGATATAGATCAAGTGATTGGTTTTGCTAACCCTAGAGTATCAGAGGAACAGCGAGAGCAGTACACTTCAAAAAAACAGGCCTTTTTTGATGAGCTTACGTCTAATAATGCCATAGTTGAAACAGCTGAGATGTCCAACTTGCCCGGAGGCGGGCCGTCTGATATTAATTCCAACGCCGGAGTAGTCTCCATTATCGGCCTGACCGACCCAATGAATAGCACCACCTACATCCAAGGTGTAGATCACAAGGCCATGGAGCTGCTGGAGGTCAATTTCATTCATGGTCGAAATTTTATTGAAGACATGGCTTCAGATACTGCGGCATTGATTGCTAATGAAGCATTTATCGAGCGGTTCAACCTTCAGGTATCAGAGGATCTTATTGGTCAAACCGTACGGTTTGGAGTAGGGCCTGATCCGTGGGAGATTAAGATCATCGGTATCATTGAGGACGTGAGTCGGGGCAGCTCTAAAAATAAAATTGAACCTACAGTGTATTATAGCTGGGAAAATCCTGGTCAGACCATAGTGAAGATTTCATCTCAAAACACCAGAGAAGCCTTAGCACATGTCGAATCATCCTGGTCGAACTTCTTCCCAACAGCACCTTTGAAGTACACTTTCCTTGACGATCGGTTCGCCAGGTTGTATGCTGAGGATCAGCGCTTTGGAGATGTATTTGCCTCTTTCGCCACTTTTGCTATGTTCGTAGCATTGCTAGGACTATTTGGACTTGCCAGCTTCATCGCCGTACAGCGTCAAAAGGAGGTAGGTGTCCGAAAGGTACTTGGTGCTTCAATTCCGCAAATCCTATTAATCTTCTTTAAGGATTTCTTCGTTCTACTGGGTATTTCTGCCCTGATCGGGATCCCTACGGTCTATTTAGGAATGAACCAATGGCTGGATAATTATGCTTTTCGGATTAGCTTCCCATGGCTAGCAGTTGTCTTTTCAGCGGTTATCGTGATGTTATTTGCCTTTGGAACAGTCGGAATTCAGATCTATCGAGTGGCTGTGTTGAACCCTGCCAAGACGCTAAAATACGAGTAACTCGATGTGACGGCTACTTCTGGTATTGGTTAGCACGAATGTTGCCTTTGGCCAAAGTAGCTGTCTCATCAATCCTTTTCTTTCTGGTCTCGGCACGCTGAGCATTAAATATCCATTCCAGAATGCCTCGCTTCACTGATTTCGGAAATGCTTCAAAGTACCCTTCAGCAGGTCTGTTATCCGCTAGGGCCTGTTGCAGATCACCTGGGATGATGAGATTCTCGACATCATCCAGAGCTGTCCAGGTACCATTTTCCTTAGCTATCGCAATCATTTCATGACCAGCTTTTGTCATTTGGCGCTTCTTAATCATTCTGGCTACTTTCTCTTTATTCACTCTACTCCAGTTGCTTTTGGGATTGCGCTTAGCAAACAGCTGGTAGTAGCTCTCATGATCACGTTTATTAGGTGTGCTATCTACCCAACCGTAGCACAAGGCATCATCCACCGCCTCTGGATAGGTCACTGAGGATGTACTACTTCCCTTATGGTAGATAATCAACCAAATTGATTTGACATCATCCCCATTTCTTTCGAGCCACTTACGCCAGTCTAGGCTCGATTGGGCGTAGTATGTATTTTCTCCTTCGATCTGTTTCATTTCCGCGTCATTGTAAGAGATTAGGCTAATCTTTTCTTGATTACTCTTATGGATTAATTAAACCTATTGATCTTCTATTAAAGATAGAATTCCTTTACCAATGAATATTTAAGATATCATGTCATGAGAAGGAGAGAAGCAATCAAAGGAATAGCGGCTACCAGTACGCTTAGCTTACTATATCCGTACGGTGGTAGGGGTCAGGAAAGAAAGCTAGGTGTAGCACTTGTCGGGCTGGGCTACTACAGCACCGACTTGTTAGCACCTGCTTTACAACTGACTGAGCATTGCGAGCTGAGAGGTATAGTGACAGGTAGTCCTGATAAGGTTCCCAGATGGCAGCAGCGGTACAGCATTCCTGACAAGAATGTCTACAACTATGAAAACATGCATCAGATCTCCAACAATGACGACATAGACGTGATCTACATCGTACTTCCTACCGGAATGCACGCCGAATATGCCATCAAGGCTGCCAATACTGGTAAGCATGTCTGGTGTGAAAAACCCATGGCGCAGACAGTTGGTGAATGCCAGGCAATTATCGATGCTTGCGATAAGAATGGTGTTAAGCTCAGTATTGGTTATCGCATGCAGCATGAGCCTAATACACAGACGATCATGTCTTACGCCAAAGCATTATCCTATGGTGATATACAAACCGTCAAGGCCGAGGCAGGCTACTATGATGGTCGCTCAAATCACTGGAAGCAACAGAAGTCTATGGGAGGTGGTGCAACCTATGATATGGGTGTTTACTGCATCAATGCGGCGCGTTATGCAACTGGTATGGAGCCCATAGCGGTTACAGCGAGTGCAAGCACCAACCGCCCTGAGATATACACAGAAGTAGATGAAACGATGGACTTCACTTTGGAGTTTGATTCTGGTGCTATCGCTAATTGTCGAACGAGCTTTGGGATGGGCCTCAATGAACTCCGCGTGGAATGTGTCAAAGGATGGTATGAATTGAGGCCTTTTCAGGCCTATGGAGGAATAAGAGGCAGGACGAGTGATGGCAAGCTACTCAATGCTCACATTCCGAATCAACAGGCCAAGCAAATGGATGATGATGCATTGGCGATTATTAACGACGAGCCTCTTTTGGTGCCTGGAGAAGAGGGGCTGGCAGACATCAGAATCGTTGAAGCAATCTATAAGTCCGCTCAGACCAATAGTCGGGTGACCATTTGACGGAATATTCATAACCCTTCATAGAGCAACGGTTAGACACTTTCGAATATTTCCTAAATCCGCAGACCTACGAGGTTTTAGTGCTTAAATCATTGATAACAAAAGACATAGGCTTTACCAGCGTTCATTTATCCCAGTGAAACCTCGTAGGTCTAACACTCTGATAGTCAGGTATCGGCGGAAAGGGTTTTGGATTTAATGTATTCATAACTTTGTGGCTATATTGACTTTATCAAAAGTATAGCCATGAAATATCTATTACTCCTTCTACTTATTCCGATAGGTACCGTGCACGCGCAAAGTGCTGAGTACAATAAGAAAAAAGAACAGAAACTCTCTGTCAAGTCTCCTTTTGAAAAAATCATTGATCGGGAACTTCCGGCGACCATTGTATATGAGAATGAGTATGTCATTGGGTTTGTTCCGCTGGGTAACCAGGCTCCTGTGCACTACTTGATTGTCCCTAAGAAGCGGATTCCGACGGTGAATGATGTCACCGAGGAAGATGCTATGATGCTAGGACATATGTTCATCGCTGCTCGTGAGATCGCCAAGGAATTTGGTGTTGCCGAAACGGGTTATCGTCTAGCGATAAACAACAATGAGGATAGCGGTCAATCTGTCTTCCATATTCACATGCATCTGCTAGGAGGAATGGAGACAGGCCCCATGGTGGATCAGACCTGGCGAAATGAGCAGAAGGCAAAAAAGGAAGAGTAGGGGATACTAGCGACCAGAAACAAAAAAGGCTTCCGTCCGGGAAGCCTTTTTTAAATCACAATTCTCTATTTCTTATGGTTGAGGTTCTTCCTCACCACTTAAGTCTGGTAGTTCAGTTCCTTCCACAGGAGCTGCTTCTTGACCAACACCCTCAAAACCAGGGATGATCGTTTGTTCCTGAGCCTTCTCAAGATTGGGGCTATTGATGATAGGACCGTTATTTTGAGGAGACAACAGGAAGTTCGTAGAAAGCGTTAAAATCACCATAGTGATCGCAAGACCCCAAGTCAACTTCTCCAATAAGTCAGTCGTCTTTTTTACTCCCATCAACTGCCCAGCTCCGGATCCGCCAAATTGGCTAGATAGACCCCCACCTTTAGAATTTTGAGCTAAAACCACTAGTACTAGTAGTATAGCTACCAATATTATCACACTAATCAATACAGCGTACATTCTTATTTATTTTAATTCTGCAATTCGCGCTGCAAAGTAACTCTTTTTCTTAGGAATTTTCAAGATTAACTTCTCGTATATCTCGATTGCTTTTTCCCTTTTCCCTTGTCTTACAAGGATGACTGCCAGGTTCTCCGTCGCAAAATCATCTTTCATTTCGGCACTTGCAATGGAGAGGTCTGCGATTTCTCCTTTTGGCTCCTCGTCAGCAGGAAGAATTTTTGGATTGCTTTTGATGAAGCGCTCTATTATTTCCTTTTGCACTTCTTTTTTATCTGCCGAGTCAGTGCTAGAATTACTTGGTTCTTGCGCTGCATTATCGATAATATTATTGTCCACTTTTTCAGGAACCATCTCTATCGGTGGCTCTTCTTTTGGCGTACTAGTCTTAGCTACTATAGACTTAGCCTTTGGCGCTTCTTGGGGAGGTGTCTTTTTAGGAGACTCCTTTTTCGCTTCAGTTTTAAGTGTGTCAGCTTTTGGTTTATCCTTTGCAGTAGTCGCTTTTACTTTTGACGTCTCTGCCGGCTTGTCATCTACCTTTTCGATTTTGGTATTTGCCTTTTCTATAGCGTCGTTGATGGCATCTGATTCTTGCTTGCTCAGAATCCTTTGCTCCACTTCCAGATAGTGATCTCTACTTTGACGATACCGTTCAAGATTTTTATGGACATCATCAACCAATTCCCCCGCCTTGAGCTTGGGCTCGACGGTCTCCTCAATAACCGCCTCCGACGCTATGACTTTTTCTTTTCTAATTAAAACAGGTTTCTCCTTGACTTCTTCTTGTTCTGCAGATGCCTGATCAATAGCTGCGGTGGATATTTCCGCTTGAGGCTTCTGCTCTATTTCTTCTGATGTTTCTTTATCAGCCTGTTCTTTAGCTGTTTGAATAGAGGTATGCGTTACAGTGGTCTTTTCTACTCCGTGAGCGTCGATAACGGTTAGTTCTTCATCTATGTCGTCTTCCTCTCGTTTCTTAGTGAGGTCGACGAATTTACCAGAACTGACAGATTTTTCATCGTCATGACTTCTGCGCTCTATGATTCTGAACTTGGCTCTTTTCTTAGTGCCTGTAGAAGTACTATTACCCTCCGTGGAAATCGCTCTTTTAATTGTCTCTCTATGGATGCCGACCTGAATACTGTCCGCAACATCGAAATCAAATTGACCATTAACATACTTCTTCAGAAGCTGTCTATTAGTTGTATAGATGGCCGCATTCGCTAGTTTGGACTGTGCATCTTCCTTACTTAGAGATTTGCTACCACAAGCAATTACGCTTCTTGCTATCTGGAAATAAGGAAATTGTTCGACAACCTCTTCCACTTGAGCCAATTGATCGGCTGAAATGCTTTTGGGGTTCCGGAGTACTTGAATAAAACTTTCTTTGTTCACGGACGCATTGAGTTGTTGGCTTTGACACTAATATATGAAAAATTACCAATTCGCCACTGAACTATTGAAGATGTCAAGGATTATCTGGTCAAATATCTCTTCCAGAAATTCTTGCTCATTAGCCGAAATGTCAGTCGTGTTTTGGTCAAAATCAACAAAAAAGCTGAAGCTCTTGTTAAAATCGTAGGTATCGTCCTTAGTGTTGATGTACTCTGCTTTTACTGCAACAGTTAATCGCGTAAGACTCGTGAAGTTCTGTTGATCATCCCCTCTGCCACCCTGAGGTGCCACTGGGGTCAACCGATAGCTATCTATCGTGCCATCTAGCTGTAGATCACCTTCAGCGTCTACCAGCACTAGACTTGTATTTTGCTGATAATAATCCTTTATTCTTTCAGTGAAGAGTACGCTCATATTTGACGGACCGAGTGTCGCATTATTGAAGAACGTCTGGATGGACATGGTTTTTATGTCTGGAGATATAGAAGCTCCCGTAAAGCCATAGACTCCACACCCTTGGAGTAGGGGAAGTAGGACTATGCAGATTACACCGAGTACTTGATATTTAAAGTTCATCAATCTCATACTGCTTGATCTTTCTATAAAGTGTTCGCTCAGAAATGCCCAAATCTTTAGCCGCGTACTTTCTCTTATTCTTATTTTTCAATAGTGCTTTGATGATCAGTTCTTTTTCTTTCGCTTCAATAGATAACGATTCTTCATCCTCAGTTTCGTGCGTGATGTCTTCTATTTTTTCATAATCGAGATCATGCTGGGCTGGTTTGGTTTCGTGAGGTTCCAACAAGTACTGACTCGGTACTAGTGGAGTCTTATCAGTTTCTTCATCCGATACACTCTGAAATAGATCCTCATGTTCTTTTAGGATATCACCACCTGATTGCTTTCCTTTTAGAAGGCTTAAGACGAGCTTTTTGAGCTCTGTCATGTCGGCCTTCATATCGAAGAGTACTTTGTAGAGTAGATCTCGCTCAGAGAACTGCTCCGCGCTTTCCTGATCCTTGCTGACCAATGCTGGCAAAGAAGATTGCTGAGGTAAATACTTAAGTAGCTTTTCCAGCCCAATCTGCCTGTCCAATTCCAGCACAGATATCTGCTCTGCCAAATTCTTCAACTGCCTGATATTACCTGGAAATCTAAAATTGATCAATGCGCGCCTGGCTGGTTCGTCCAAGACGATCGGCTTTACATTGTACTTATCAGAAAAATCGCTAGTAAACTTTCTGAACAGTAAGTGAATGTCTTCTCCACGCTCTCGCAGCGGCGGTACATAGATAGGCACAGTATTGAGTCGGTAATACAGGTCCTCTCTGAACTTCTTTTTCTCCACGGCGGCCAGGAGATTCACGTTAGTGGCGGCAATTACTCTTACATCAGTCTTCTGGACTTTCGAAGATCCGACCTTAATAAATTCGCCATTTTCCAGTACCCTTAATAATCTGGCTTGTGTACTCATCGGCATCTCGCCAATCTCATCTAAGAAGATGGTACCGCCATTGGTTACTTCAAAATATCCCTTTCGGGCTTCATGAGCACCTGTGAAAGAACCTTTTTCATGTCCGAAGAGCTCTGAATCAATAGTGCCTTCAGGTATAGCACCACAGTTGATCGCGATGAACTGGCCATGCTTACGATGACTGAGTGAATGAATGATTTTCGAAAAACTCTCTTTACCACTACCGCTTTCACCAGTGATTAAGACACTCATATCAGTAGGGGCGACCTGAGCAGCCACTTCTATGGCATGATTGAGTTGAGGTGCATTCCCGACTATTCCAAACCGCTGCTTGATGCTCTGTATTTCTGCTGGACTCATAGTCTATAGTACAGGTTCTCCGATTAGTGTACCGCCAGTACATTTTGTGACGTTGATCTTCACATACTGACCTTTTTTAAAATTGTGTCGTGGGAAGACAATTACCTTATTTTCAGAATTTCGTCCTTGCAACTCATCTTCAGATTTCTTTGACACTCCTTCAGTTAGCACTTTGAAAGTCTTTCCAACATCACTTTGGTTTCTTTCAGCGGATATAGCCCGCTGCTTAGCAATGATTTCGTTGAGTCGCCTCTTTTTAGTCTCCAGCGGAATGTCGTCCTCAAATTTCTTTGCTGCCAGAGTACCTGGACGCTCAGAATAATAGAACATATAGGAGTAGTCATACCGGACATAGTCCATCAATGTCAAAGTGTCCTGATGCTCTTCTTCTGTTTCTGTACAGAAACCCGCAATCATATCTGAAGTGATAGCACAATCCTGACCGAGAATTCGTCTAATGGCATCCACACGGTTGATGTACCACTCTCGATCGTAAGTCCGGTTCATGAGGTCCAATACTCTGGAATTCCCACTTTGGGCTGGTAAGTGGATGCATTTGCAGATATTTTCATACTTCTTCATCGTGTGAAGTACTTCATCTGTGATGTCTTTGGGATGGGAGGTAGAGAATCTGATTCTTAGAGAGGGGTTTACAAGTGCAACCATCTCAATGAGATTAGCGAAGTTGACGATATCCGTAGTGTCAGACTCCTGCTTTTCGAGTCTTGCTTTGTTGTTCTCTTCCGCACTCCACTTGTAAGAATCTACATTTTGACCTAGAAGCGTCACCTCGCGATAGCCCTTATCAAATAGATCTTGGGCCTCCTGGACAATAGAATGAGGATCTCTACTTCGCTCTCTGCCTCTGGTGAAAGGCACTACGCAAAAAGAGCACATATTGTCACAGCCGCGCAAAATGGAAATGAAGGCAGTGACCCCATTGGAGTTGAGTCTTACAGGGCTGATATCTGCGTAAGTCTCTTCACGAGACAGGAAGGTGTTAACTGCTTTATGGCCTTCCTCTTCCACTTCCATCAATAAGTTAGGAAGGTCTCTGTAGGCATCAGGTCCTGCCACAATGTCCACGACCTTTTCTTCCTCCAGCAGTTTGGACTTGAGCCGCTCGGCCATACAGCCAAGCACCCCGATCTTCATTTCTGGCCTTTTCTTTTTCAGGTCATTGAAATGAACCAGCCGTTTGCGTACGGTAAGTTCAGCCTTTTCTCTAATGGAGCAGGTGTTGATGAATATTACATCTGCTTCCTCAAACTTGGAAGTAGTGGCAAATCCATCCTTCTGCATGATAGAAGAGACGATCTCACTATCTGAAAAATTCATTTGACAGCCGTAGCTCTCGATGTACAGTTTCTTAGGAGCATCCTGAGCACTATCAACGGTAGTCTTGAATGTCTCACATGCTGCTTCATCAGCAGTCAGAATATCTATATCCTTAATTAATTCGGTCATTCTTGTTATTTCCTAATCGGAGTGCAAATTTAGCTAATACCGACAAAATGTCAGTTGCTTTGTCAAAGTATAGCTATGGAAGAATGATGACGGTAATATCTTTTAGCATTAGACAAAAAAAATCCCGGACGAGCCGGGATTTATATTTCAAGTTCAATGCTTAAATCTTACATAGTCGCACTTGTAGGTGCTGTAGCTGTTAGCTCAAAGCCAACATTGACTGTGTTGTAGATAAACTTGTCCTTAGCCTTATCTACTGCATTGGCTTCATCACCATAGGCAAGATTCCATGCCGTACGATCAATGTTGAAGTTTGCGGTAGCAGTAACACCACCATCTGCCAAAGTAACAGCAGCTGGGAAGCTCACACTTTTAGTGACTCCTCTCATCGTAAGGTTGCCAGTAATCATATGCGTAGGATTAGCTACCATGATTTCAGTTGCTGAAGCAGGAGTGAACTCCGTCTGGAACTCTTCCTTATCTTCAATAGCCATGTCAGCTGCATAGGAAGCCACGTCTACCACTTCAAAAGTTGCAGTAGGATGATTTTCAACATCGAAGAAATCGCCTGACATCAAGTGACCTTTGAGTTTGCCATTTCCTTCTTCTTCCGTGGGGATATCCAGCACAGTCAAGGAAGTAATGTCAATTGTGAAACTAGCAGAAGAGATAGCGCCATCTTCAACAGCGATGCTACCATCTGTGATGCCGATAGTACCGTTGTGCTTTCCGGTAGGCTTGTAGCCATTCCATGTTACTTTGCTCATGTCCGTATCAACCGTGAAGGTCTCAGCTCCGGCAGAAGCGTCAGCGACTTCCATTGCCTCACCAGTCTCAGCAGTTTCACCACTCGGTTTTGGTCCACAACCGTAGACGAGCATAGCGATAGCCGCAGGTGCTAGGAGTGATTGTTTTAGATTCATAGTTATAATAGTTTTAAGGTTTAAGGGAAGAACAAACGAGGGATATATATGTTTGTTTCTGATTTTGAAAAACAAATGTAGCTACATTAATATTAAATTATCCCATGCCTGTCATCTTGCCAGTAAACAATAAATCTCCTGAAATCCCAGAATCTTGTTGGATCGCACCAAATGCTACAATAGTAGGAGAGGTGACCATGGGAAAGGATTGCACTGTTTGGTTCAATGCTGTCATTAGAGGTGACGTCAATTCAATAAAAATTGGTGACCGAACCAACATTCAGGATAATGCAGTCATTCATTGCACATATGAGCGAGCGGCGACTACCATAGGATCTAATGTATCTATTGGACATACTGCCATCATACACGGATGTACGTTGGAAGATAATGTATTGGTAGGTATGGGTGCGATAGTGATGGATGATGCTGTGGTGAAAGAAGGGGCGATTATCGCGGCAGGTGCTGTGGTATTGGCTAAGACGGTTGTGGAGGCCGGCGCTATTTATGCAGGTATTCCTGCTAAGAAGGTCAAAATGGCGGAAGGAGATGTAAAGGCCATGATAGGACGCACGGCCAACAATTACGTCAAGTACGCTAGTTGGTTCAAAACTGAAAATAATGATTAGAAAACCGAATATTGATGAGGTGCCAGCCTTCTATCAGGGCTATGTTATTCCCCTACCGGAAACTGGGATTGTAGAATATTTGGAAAAGCAGACCATTACATTTGGACATTGGCTTGGGGGCTTAACTGTTGACCAACAAAAATTGACTTATGCCGAGGGGAAATGGACGGTTGCCGAGGTAGTAGGTCACATCATTGATGCCGAACGTGTATTTGCCTTTAGGATAATGTCTATTGCGAGAGGAGAACAGGGGGCACTTCCAGGCTTTGATCAAAACGATTATGTAGATCAAGGCAGGTTTAGTCATCGAGATTTTAGTTCCTTGGTCGATGAGTTTGAGTTTTCAAGAAAGGCTAATCTCACAATGCTGCGCTCACTAGACGATCAAGCCATCACAAACGTAGGCAATGCCAACGGCACGCAGATGAGCCTGAGCAGCATAGTATATATTATGGCCGGCCACCTCAATCATCATATGAATATCTTTAAAGAAAAATATAAGTTATGAGTTTAGTTATCAGATTGGTACTATCTGCGCTGGGCGTATTGATTGCTGCCTATATACTGCCAGGAGTAAACGTAGATGGTTTTTTTGCAGCAATTGTGGTTTCCATTATTCTGGGAATACTCAATTGGACGGTAAAGCCGTTGTTGATTCTCTTTACCCTGCCACTCACATTCCTCACCTTGGGGCTGTTCCTTTTGGTGATCAATGCATTGATTATTCTACTGGCCAACTCGATTGTGCCTGGCTTTGAAGTGGAGGGTTTTTGGTGGGCCTTACTCTTCAGTCTTGTGCTGACAGTGCTCAACTCCTTCTTTCAGGACATTTCAGGAGAGAAGCGAAGCTCATAACGCTACTCTAGAGAGCTAAGTGATTCTGAGTTGACCGAACTCTCTGCGATGACGACCAGTTTTCGATCAATTTCTTTTTCGATAGTTAGGTTGTGATGTAGAATCTCTCCAGCGTCATAATGCTCCAACCTGCGCGCGTAGGTCGATAATGCTCCGTAGGCTGCAATTTTGTAATGGATGATGTGTTGCAGGGTGGTGATCAACGCTGCGTCTCTAGTGTGCATGTCGTCGCATCGATCAGAAAGTCGCTTTGTATCTTCCAGCATTGACATGATGATTTGATTTTTTTCTCCGCGTTTTTGATAGAAGATTATTTCGAATACCTGCTGTAGCCTTATCCTTTGCTCTTCCTGCTCAGATTTATAACTGGTAAGTACTTGTTTCAAGTCTTTGTTAGTCGCACGTTCGAATGTCTCTCCAAATGCTTCTTTTATCAGAGTTTCACCATTATATAAGTCTCTTAACTGTTCGATGAAGAGATCATGCAAGTCTTTAATCCTGTTCATGGCCGCCTATTTTATTGTTGCCATGAAATTAGAAGACCCTACCATTTCATACAATGAGCGTTGGTAGGGTCTTGACTGATCTTAGTTGGGAGGAACTAGCTATTCCATGTTTAATGCTTCATTGAGCAGCGACTTATCACCTGTCATTTGCCAGTAGACGAGAGAGGTAGGAATCATACCACATTTGTTGAATTCATCCATGAACTCACTCATGCTGAACTCACCATTACGCTGACGTGCGTATTCGGCTATGATTTTTTCAATTTCTAGCTTGCCCATATTGTAGCTCGTGCCATAGGCTGGTTGACGAAGGTAGAATTGTTCCTCGTGCTGGATAGTACCACCATCGGCTGGAAGCAGTCCCCATGGTGTCCATTTGGAAGCGAACTTAGTAGCACTGTCAAAATCTAACTCGAGACCATGCTGATATAGACCAGCTAAGCCCCTAGCAGCTCGCTGAGCTAAGAGTATCCAGACCAACTCTCTTGATCTCGGTTTATCATCAAGAAAGCCAGCGTGCATCATCATTTCCTCCATTCCTGTGGCCATGCCTTCCGCGCGGCTATCGAATATGTTGTACAATAATGGTGTGGCTCGAATAGGTGAGGGGTGCGGCTCTTCTCGCATTCGCGCCAGGTCTATCCAGTGATAGTCGTGCGTCCGCATGATGATCGGATCACGGTAGCCAATTTCAGCAAAGAAGCCTCTTATACCCTCAGAAGGCACAAACTTATTAACCCTGGCTCTTAAAGCAGGCTCCATGTAATCCTTCATGGGTACTATATCAGTCTCTTCAAAAAACGCTAAGTACTCGTCAATTGCAGCATTGAATAGACGATCATATTCCTCCGGATCTGTGATTTTTTCGAGTTTAGGAAGGTCATTATTTCTTTGCTCCTCTAGCCTCAAGGAGGCGTGGGACCGATGAAGTTCCCTTTTCATCAATACTTCTTCATCCCTCCAGCTGTAGGGGAGTAAATGAACCTTTTGCAGGTTCCAGCTATAGTTGTCCTTGCCAACACCCGAGGTACCCGTCTTTGAAGCGGCCTGACTGTCGAGCCATGTAGCCAAATCGTTAGAGGCTGCAATTAACTCTCTTGCTGCAGTAGCGAGCTGTGGATGATCATTCTCTATAGAGGTGGCCAGTCTTTCAAGATTTTCACTTTGCTCACGAATGCTTCTTGTACCAGTGACCCATAGGTCTTTGGCATTTCCAGTCAGGTTCTTTTTGGCTTGCTCATAGAGGGCAGGAGCTGCTTTGAGTCTAGAGGCGATAGATGCAGCGTCTTCAGTGCTCAATGGCTGGTCGAAGTACGCGTATTCGATATTACCATGAATGTTGGGGCCTTCTCTTTCGGGTACGTCTGTCTTACCAGGATAGAACCATACATAAAACGCAGGGTCGCGAAACCAAGGCTGCTTGACCCGATGCGCGAAATCTAAGCCGTTCATCTCTGTCCAGACGAGATACCAGTCGATCTGCTCCTCAATGCTCCACCCAGTAGTGTCAAAGGCATCCAGTTTGGCCTGCCATGTAGCGAGTTCAGCGTACTGCTTGTCCATGGTGGCTTTTGAGTAATCTGGCACACCATCTTGCAGCTGTGGATTGTGAAATGCCCTCCAATCAAAAAAGAAGTCGACCAACTCCTGATGGCTTGAAGCTGAGAAATCAACTTGTGGCATATTCAACTGAACTTCCTGATTACCGGTAGAGCAGGCGGAAAACACAAAAATGGTAAGAATCAATAAGGTAATGCTTCGCATAAGAGATGATTGTGGTTTACAGCGAAGTAAGGACGCTCAGATTCTCATGAAAGCGAATTTCTGTGAATGGTCAAGTAGAAGAGTCGTGCAGGTGCAGCTCATGTGGAATGAGCTGAACATGTTTAGCGTCTGCCTTTCTTGTAGCGTTTTTTGGTAGATCTTCTTTGCTTACCAAACTTGCGACGATTAGCCATTTGTGATTTATTCCTCTTTACATTCGGAAGCTTCTTATTATTGCTATAGCGCGCACTGGGCGACTTATAGCTATTGATCTTCCTGATATTCTTCTTTTGGGCTGTGGCAGGATTGCTCGATCCAATTTTTCCTGGTTTTCTGGTGTTGAGCGCCTTGCGACGGTAGGAGACTGCTGACTTGTAGTCTTCTTTGAAGCGTTCTTGATAATTGTAGTTAGAGAAATCAAATCTTAAGGCAATCTCACTCGTGCTTCCAAGATTAACATTGCCGTTAGAGATCTCACGCGTATAGCCAAGCATGATTTTTTTGGCAAGCTTTACCGACGCGCTCATACTGATGATATCATTTTGGCGATAGGCACCACCAAGCATTATTGCATCAGCATAAGTGTAGTATAGGCCAGCATTCCATAGCGAGTTAGTAGCCGAACTTACATAATTGAAGGTAGGCTCAAGAATATCTCGACGATCTGCAAAGGGTATGAGCCCAGCAGCCATCACAGAATAGAAGCCATCAAAAAGGATGTTGTCCTCGTTGTTGAACCAGTTTTGCACTAATCGATTGGCAGCCAAACCCAGCTTGAAGTACTGGTGCTGGTAATGCATACCGAAGGAGAAATCCAGGCCATTGTCATCTTGCAGCTGACCAAAAATCGGATCATCTACACCTGAGTCGAAATTGATCTCGTTGAAGTCAAAATTGACCGCTGTGTAATCTGCGGATAGACCAAACGAGAGGTTATTGTACGAGGAGAAGTTGATATGGTAGGCCATAGCGGCCGATGCATAGGTGCGCTGTACAAAGCTGAACTTATCCGTAAATACATTTGCGCCTGCGCCCAATCTGTGATTAGCCAAGGGAGTGTGAAAGCTCGCAAAGTTGTTGGTGATCAGGTTATCAAAAGTCTGGCGATGCGAAAATGTCATCGAACCATAGGTATGGCCTGCGACAGCAGGATTGTAGAAGAAGGAATTGGTCAGCTTCTGAGTGAAGATCGGTACATCTTGTGCCCAAACTACGCTTACCCAGATAATGGCTATAGATAGTGCTAGTAACTTCTTCACTACTTCAATATAGTTATGGATTGCATAAACTTAGTACCATCAGCCAAGACCAGCACACAAATATATGCTCCAGGCTCTAGTCTTTCGAAATCGTCCGAAACACTGATATTATCGTTGCTGAAATTATTCATTGTAATCACAGGCTTGCCATTGCGCTCAGCCAAAGTAACTGTATGAGCGCCGGGATACAATTCCAGGTTCTCAATATAGAGGCGATCGTTATCACCATCTCCATTAGGAGTGATCAAGTTTCTGATCAGCGGGTCAGTACCCGATTCTCGTACGGGTAGCCATGTAGCAGAAGCTATTTGAGAACTGACATCATTTTCATTGATACCAAAGGCATAGATAAAATGACCTAGGGAGGATAATTCATTTGTAAATACGATTAGCTCAAGATATTCTCCATTGAGATTGGCCTCAAAGTTCTCAAACTGGATCACGTCACCATCATCAGTCACTAAGCCATTCAATATAGCCGCCGTGGTGATATTGGGCTGCTCGTTATTGTATATCGCATAGTGAATGACTAGACTCTCTTCACTGGAGGAGCTATACTGCAGATCGACTTGTAAGGATTCAATATTGAGTACGGCAATCGGATCAATAGTAGGAGGTCCTTTTGGTGTAATCCATGGCAATGAGGAAACCTCAGAAAGATTGCCATCATCATCCTCTTGTGCAACATGAACATAATAGGCTGTCAAATATTCAAGGCCTTCGGCGAGCAAGTTCTCAATCAATGTCTCATCCGCTACCGCAATGTCAAACACCCCACTACCAAAGTTGTCAGATCCGCCTGTTTTTAGCTCAATCTCTGTGGGTATAGCTGCACTGTTGGTCATTACCCAGTACATCTTTCCAGTCTTGGTGGACTGATACTGTAGGTCAATAGACACCAGCTCATTTATTCCTACGATCTCCAGATTGGATAGGTTAGCTGGAGGATCCAGAATATCAATGTCCACTTCAAAGTCTTCAATGATACGAACTATGTTGTCAAAGCTATCCCTAAGACTACCATTAGTTGGAGAATAGGAGAGTAGTACCCTATCGGACTGAATAAGGCTTCCATTTAAGTTGAGAATGAGCGTAACATTATCTAGTGATTCTACAGAGCTAAGCGCAAGTCGACTGCCTATAAACTCAAGACTGAACCCATCCAGATTGTCAAAGACTAATGCCTCATCAAATACCAAGGTGATTTGTGATGGAGTGGCGTTTACAACTGCGGCAGATATCATTGAAGGAGCTTTGCCGTCTGCCTCCCAAGTCCTTACTTCAATAGCACTAGCCACGCCAACCTCATCTTCCGCAAAAAGATGAATGTCAAAAATTTCATTGTTAGCTAATATCAACGGTGCAATAGTCTGAGATAATAGCTCATCGATACTGCCAATCTCGAAACTGGAGAAGCCGGAATTATTGCCAGTACCCGCCTTGATTTGAGCTGTGGTAAAGCTGCCGCCAGTCGGTGCAGCGATCCAATAGATGGTGCCGGACTTGTTCACCTGATAGCTAATATCAATGCTTTCCACACCAGTGACGTTCGTGATTTCAACATTGGTGAGTACTGGCGGTACCGTCACCACTTCATTGGTAACGTCCAAGTCCGTGGTAGCTTCGAGATTGTTGGTGGCATCATCAATGATCTCATTTCCGGTAGGCATATAACTCAGCGTCAGTACGTCGGATTCAACGACCGGTCTCGTGAGCGTCACTTCAATTTGAGTAGGACTTACTAGTGAAAAGGTAGAAGTGGATAATGACTGGCCTTGTGCATCTAAGACAGTTAATCCATTGATTGCGAAAGCGCTAATCTCTTCTGAAACAGTGATCATCAGTTTTGTTGGGTCACTGGTAGATACAGCAGCGCTCATGATCGTCGGCACTACTCCATCAGCCACCCATGATACAAACTGTATGTCTGAGGCTGCACCATTGATATCCTCAGCTATCGCATAAAGATAGTAGGTGGTTCCGTTGACCAGACCAGTACCCTGAATGATTGACTCGACCGCATTGGTGGAGCTGACCGTGATGCTATCGATACCAAACCCACCTAAGTTGTCACTGTCAAATGCAGCTAAAACAGGTGCACTGCTATTGTCCTGAATAAGCCATTTCAGCTTTCCGGTAGTGCTAGAAGTGTGGTTGATCGTAACGCCGTTCGTTTGGTTGATTTGTATCAATGCAAGGTCTAGTGTCACATTAGATACGCCACCCGTATTGAGCGGTATCTTCTCTACGAAACTTCCCAGTGGATTAGTAGATATATCAGCAAAGCTGCCGGATGCCCCATCATAGTTGACATAGAGCGTATCCGAATCGGTGACGGCTG
>JAVKDO010000149.1:0-92790 GCA_040222235.1 Cyclobacteriaceae bacterium | reverse complement strand
CATAGGGCGACTCTGCATCCTTGCGGGGCGTCCCCTCCGAGACGGGCAGCTTATCCGGCTGACCATATACCGTGCATGATGAAGAAAATACGAAATTGGGGATGTTGTACTCCTTCTGAGCTTCCAGCAGATTGATCAATGAGAGGATATTGACATGGTAGTACAGCAGCGGCTTTTCCACTGACTCTCCTACCGCCTTCTTAGCAGCAAAATGGATGATGCCGTCAAACGAGCCCTCACTGCTAAAAAAATCATCTAGCCGTGACTTGTCACAAAGGTCGAAAACGTGCAAGGGTACCCTCCTACCGGTAATCTCCTCGATCCGATCTATCACTTCAGCCTGTGAGTTGGACAGGTCATCAATGATCACGACATCATACCCCTCATGGATCAACTCCACCACGGTATGCGATCCGATATACCCAACGCCACCTGTGACTAGTATTCTACTCATCGTTTTTTCTTCGAAATTATCATATTCCGTGCTAACTAACGAGGGTCAATCCAATAGAATACATGGACAAAAACTGATCATCCATTGTATCATCGTTTGTGAGTGGGTTTCAGGATAATGCTATCTTTAGTTAGACTTTCAAAATTATGGCAACAGACAAAGCATTCGTAGCGTATGTGGTGGAGCAGGCAAGTGGTGCTGGAGAAATAGCGGCCAGACCCATGTTTGGAGAATATGGCATTTATGTAGGTTCCAAGATCTTCGGGCTGATCTGTAACAATAAGCTCTTCATGAAACCCACTGAGGCGGGTAGGAAATTTATCGGTGATGTGGTCGAGGCACCCGCCTACCCCGGATCGAAGAACTTCTTTCTAATTGAAGCTCAACTTGAAGATCGCGATTGGTTGTCTGAATTGATTGTCATCAGCGCCGAGGAACTTCCCGAACCCAAGCCCAAAAAGAAGAAAGTCAAATAGATAAAAAATGCTTGTTCAATTTTCGGTAGCAGCTAGCAGAAGTGGGCCTTACTTTTGACCTATGGAAAGCCAACTATCATTCGAACAGAAGTATCAAATCATTGTAGCGAAGGACTCAGCGTATGAAGGCATCTTTTATACAGCCGTCAAAACTACAGGCATATTCTGTAGGCCGAGCTGCACCGCCCGAAAACCGAAAATAGAGAACGTTCTTTTCTACGATAGCACCCATGAGGCTATCCTCAATGGCTATAGACCGTGCAAAGTTTGTAAGCCGGTGGCGCAAGCTGAAGAAACTCCCAACTACATCCAGTCGATTCTCGATGAGCTGAACGAACAACCCTTCAAGAAAATAAAGGATGAAGACCTACGTCAGAGAGATATCGAGCCCAGCAAGATCAGACGATGGTTTAAAAAGCATCACCAACTCACTTTCCATGGCTATCAGCGGATGTTGCGCATCAACTCTGCCTACACCAAGATCACCGAAGGAGAGCCAGTCACTTCCGCAGCTTTTGGGAGTGGGTTCGAGTCACTGAGTGGGTTCAATAGCAGTTACCACAATGTCTTTGGCGGCTCACCGACACGCACTCAACAAGGAGTCATCAATATTATCAGATTGGCCACACCTCTTGGTCCTATGTTTGGATGTGCCACCGCAAAAGGCGTCTGTCTGCTGGAATTCACCAACCGCAAGATGCTCGAGACTGAGTTCAAGCAGCTAACCCAGCGCCTAGGAATGGTCATCCTACCGGGAATAAACAAGCACCTTGAGCAGCTCAAGCAAGAGCTAGCCGAGTACTTCGACGGAAGTAGGAAGGAGTTTGCGGTAGTACTAGATACTCCTGGCACTGACTTCCAAAACGAAGTATGGAGGGGCTTAGGTGATATTCTATATGGTGAGACCCGATCTTATCAGCAACAGGCAGTAGCACTAGACAAGCCTAGCGCGGTGCGAGCTGTGGCAAGTGCCAATGGCATGAACAGGATCTCGATCATTATCCCTTGCCATCGGGTCATAGGCAAAGACGGTAAACTAACAGGCTATGGCGGTGGACTTGAACGTAAGCGCTGGCTCTTGAATTTTGAGAGAAAGAAGGCTCGCCATAGTCAGGAAACTCTATTTGGCTGAATAGCTCTCTATTTTACTTTTCAGTACACTTTAAACTTATCTGCTACTATCCAGGTGTGAGGTAAATGATTGGCACTCCAATCCGTCACTTCTAGCGTCAACCAATGAAAACTCTCATCCCCATTTATCCAACTCACCTCACTCTTATTTGGAAGGTACATTCCATCAAAGTGTTGATATGAAGTATTGGTTACTACCCACAGCATTTTTGTAGCATCTGGCCCTCCATCCCTATAGCGCATCGCCTCAAAACTGGTAATATCACCATCATCATTAAACTTGAATAGTCCAGAAACTGACGTACTACCCAAGGTAAATGTAGCGCTGGCACTATGCGGATCTACTTCACGCCAGCTGATCTCTTCGCTCAAAGCGGCGGTCGGAAACCAGCATATCTCCGCCAGGTATCTGATCATAGTAGCGGTATTAATTTTATAATTGGGTACTTCATTGACTACTTCCAGCAGAGAAAGTAGCTTAATTTTCATCTGACCTTGTCCCTGGTACAGTTTGTCCATACCCGTTAGATACAGTAGTGGCATCATTTGTAACTTTGAGGTCCATAGAAATGAATGTTCGGTCGTATTAAAAAACTGCTGCGCTACAAAAGGCATCCATTCATTATTGACGCCTACACGCATTTTCCCCACCTGCTGCAATGATACAGCTGATATCTTCGGACTATTTACTACTCCTGAGCGATTGAGCCATCTTCTTACGATTTCTGGTAAGTGTTGAAGCTGGTCGTTAGTGACCACTTCTTGCAACGGAGGATCTGAGCGTAGCACCTCTTGCTTCTCCTTCTCGATGCTCTTATTAAACCTATAGTCACCAACCGAAGGCAACAGCCAGATCAACAGCACCATATTGACAAGGGTGCCGTAGCGCGCATCACTCCAATATGCGACGATCAAAGTTTGAGACAATATCAATGCTAGTATGCCTATCAAAGGCCAGAGTCGGATACCAAAGTCGTGTAGTGTAAGTATAGATAGTAGCAGAAGTCCTTCCAACAGCCAGAGTATACCTGCAAATGGGGTTATCTCTTGGATGACTGATGAAACATCGACCATCTCATAGGCCATGGCAAAGCCCATGAGGTGGATGATGCCATGTACTAGCAATAAGAATATCAATACGATTTTGATTAACCCCATTTGTTCTGGACGTTAGCATTATCTTGAGAACCTACGCCAATAGAGAGATGAGAAACATAAGTACAGATTTTGGTAGCAATTAAAATCTCGCTTTGATTTCGTAATCCCTAAATCTAAAGGTACTGGCTAGCAGTACTTATAAACAGGATTGTCGTCATGAGCCATTTATGATTGTTATCAAGTCATTCAGTGAGAGCGGACTGACACTAATGGCACTATTCAATATATGATCAATTGTGCCTGTCTTGCAGACGAGCAATAATTCCTAATGTAAGTCAGTAACACCCACAAAACCATCAAGCAGAGTTTTTCTTACCTCATCTTGTTGACCTACATTTGCGCTAGCAAAAAAAGAGTCATGAGAAACATAATATTAGTAGCCTTAGTCGTATTCATCGCATCATGTGGAGATGATGATGGCCCACCTAACTTCGACGGGACTAACGACGAAGAAATCCAAGCCTATATTGCCGATAACAACCTGGACGCAACCAGGACGAATTCAGGCCTTTACTACGTGATCTTAGATGAAGGAACAGGTGATCGTCCGACTGCTACCTCTAACGTGCGCGTGGCTTACAAAGGCTATTTCACCAATGGCAATGTGTTTGACGAAAGTGACTCTAACGGTATCTCTTTCGGTCTCAATAATGTCATAAGAGGCTGGACCGAAGGAATCCAACTGTTCAGAGAAGGTGGTAGTGGCATCCTACTCCTCCCCTCTGATCTAGGGTATGGTGACAGAGGAACGAACGGTATCCCAGGAGGCACAGTACTGGTCTTCGACGTGAATCTGATCAGGATCAATTAAGTAGATGTCATGAGTGTCCAGGGCTATTTTCCAATTTTGGTTACGAGCAAGTCTAAGAAGTAATCCCAACCTTCATTGAAGGACGAAGTGTCCAGAGTAGGATCAAAATCCTGATGAAGAATTAATCGAGTGCCCCCATTTTTAGATAGGAATTCTATAGAAATCAGGCTCTCCACTTCCCCATACTTCGCAGAATAGACCACTCGTTCATTGAGTTGTACTTCCTTGTACTCACCCAG
Source organism: Cyclobacteriaceae bacterium (assembly GCA_040222235.1). Taxonomy (GTDB): domain Bacteria; phylum Bacteroidota; class Bacteroidia; order Cytophagales; family Cyclobacteriaceae; genus UBA6059. The sequence continues at coordinate 88,521 of JAVKDO010000149.1, read as the reverse complement.
GATGGTCGTACCATTCTCAAAAACTACTTTGTAGATGCCACCCGGTCGTGGGTCAAGCTCGACCTCCTTACCGTGCCAGCTGAGCATGGACTTTTCATCAGTGAAGCAGGCGAACACACGCTCTACTGGTGCATCTATCCAAATATCTTTGTGTAGGCTATTTTTCATCATTCTCAAGGTTGTTTTTCAACTGGAGCAGACTATCATCCCAGAGCCTGTCAAAGTAGTTCATCGCCTCCTGAAGCACAGAGGTCTGAAGGGAGTAAATGCGGAAGTTGCCATGCTTCCTAACGGATACCAGCCCGGCATCACTGAGTAGTTTCAAATGTTGGGAAGTCGCTGACTGACTAAGTCCAAGCTGCTTTTCAATTTCTCCAACAGTGCTTTCATTTTGAGCAAGCAGCTCCGCCATCTTCATTCGATGACCGTCCGCAAGTGTTTTGAAAATCGGAACTACAAGAGTAGTATTCATTCTTCAAAATTACTATATTAGTAATTACTAATATTAATATTAATATTAATGAATATTAATTTACTGGTCATGAAGAATACCAATCCCGAGGTTGACAGCTACCTAGTCAAAAAAGAACACCCTATGACACCCGAAATCCAAAGGGTTAGAGCAATCATACTTGGGGTACATCCAGATATATCAGAAACCATCAAATGGCAAAGTCCGACTTTCATCTATAAGGGCAACATGGCCTCCTACTTCATGAATGCTAAGAAGCATGTGAGTCTCATGTTTCATAAAGGCGCGGCAATCAACGACAGTTCAGGGCTACTTCAGGGAGATGGAAAAGAAGGCAGGGTGGCGAAATTTTCAGATATGAAGGAAATAGAAAGCCAAAAGGAAAACTTGGAAACTGTCGTCAAAGAATGGATTAGGATGCAGGACGAGAAGTAGTCTAGTCCTGCGTCATATGTTCCAACTGCTCGAGATTAGGTAGATTGACTTGCATAATCCCTCCAACGATGACCATAAAAAACTATCTAGCCCTAATTACTTTTCTATTGGTATCAGTTGCCTTAGTAGCCCAGACTCCTGAGCAACGCTACTTTGATTGGACCGATCTTCCCTTCACTAAAGAAGAACTTGCTGAACGCAGGTCGAAGCTGGTCAAGGTGCTCCAAGATGAAGGTAAAACGGGTTTGGTGATCATCCCTGCTCGCGATGGCTTCTCTTATGGAGAAACCTTCCGTCAACTAGATGACTTTTATTATTTCACAGGATTAGAAATACCCAATGGGCTACTGGTGATTGACATAGCACAGTCGATTTTTACAGTCTACACCCCAAAGGCAGACTTAAGATTCGAAAGCTCCTCCCGTCCGAACGACTTCCCAGGGAGGCCATTGCTCGAGGACCCTGAAATCAAGCGACTGTCTGGGCTCTCGATGAAAGACATCAATGATTTCCCGGCCATGATTGACGGTCTTTCTGAGATGGATCGGACTATCTTGGTCAATTCCGGTAGGCAGGGGAAAGTAGTGCCGGCACCAGCAGGCTATGTGGCTACCTACTCACCCGTACAAATCCTGATGCAAGCTCTTCAAAACAATCATGAAGGCCTGAACTTTGAAAATAGCTATGCCGCAATAGCCAAAGTCAGAATGATCAAGTCACCTGCTGAGATCGAAATCATGCGAAAGTCTACAGCAATCAATGTGGAGGGGATCACGACGGCTGCCAAAACCATCAAACCTGGCGTAGATGAACGATATCTTGAAGGGGTATTAGAGGGCAACTACAAAGTGAACGGCTCTCAAAGGTTGGCCTTTGGCTCGATCATCAAGTCAGGATCAAATTCACTCTGGCCATGGCGCATTCTGGCCACCCACTATGACCGCCGGAATCGTATAATGGAATCCGGTGATCTCGTCATATTCGACGTGGGGTGTGAGTATCAGCACTATGTAAGTGATGTGGGGCGTACCTTCCCAGTCTCAGGTCAATTTTCCGATAGGCAAAGGGAGATATTGACTATGGAAGTAAGCATCTCTGACCAGGTCATTGACTTTATCAAGCCAGGTATTACGTTCCAAGACATCAAGCAACTCACTGATAGTATCATTCCAGAAGATGCCAAAAAGTACATGCAAGTAGGCCTGTATTTTGGTCACCATCTCGGACTATCTACGGGAGACCCTAATTTGTCGGAAGCACCCCTAGAACCCGGGATGATATTCACGATAGAGCCCTGGTACTACAATCATGATGAGGAGATATCTGTCTTTACTGAGGATGTCCTGTTGATCACAGCGGATGGGTGCGAAAACCTTAGCAAAGATTTGGCAAGAACACCAGAAGGACTGGAACTACTCATGAAAGAGTAGTCCCATGCCCTACTTCAACCAAACATCAACCTCTATTTCCTCTTCCGCCTCTTTCTTGGCGATTGCTTTTCATCTCGGCAAATTTCACCTTCTGTTCATCAGTCAAAGTAGCCTCCAGTTCTGCTTGCATCTTTTCTCTCACTGCCTTTCCTTCTTCTCTATTTCCTCTAGCAGATTTCAACTCATCCTCATATTTCTCATGAATGGTTTCCCATTCGGCCACTTGACTATCTGAAAGGTCAAGATTTTCACTAGCTCGGGCAATCATCTCTGCCGGATCCGGAGCAGAACGTCTACCCCCTCCACCAGGTTGGGCATAGGCTCCAAGCGATACGATTGTCATGCACACTATTACGATTAGCTTTTTCATCTTTCTATTATTTAAGTTTTGCTTTCCTCTTTAGAAGTTAAAAGCAACGCGATCCTTCGGTCGAAGTGTTAAAGAATGTTAAAAGGCTAATTCTTTATTTCGAACCACTTTTGGGATTGCATCGAAAGAAGTGTTCTCACAGTCAAACTATTGGCAATGCTATTAAGTAAAGCATTTTTTCTGTGACCTCTCCCTAACCCACTCAATGAGAGGGATATTTGGCAGCTTGACTTAATAGCATATGACCAATCCAAATGAGGAGATCAATGGTTTTTTCTCTTCACCCTAAAATCGAACTTAGGTCTAAGGAGGCCAGCTAACACTATGAAGAAAGTCAGTTCTGATAGTACTCAGGCTTTTCTGTGCTTGCACCAGGCACCCGCTGACAGTCATTTGGAAAAAAGTAGTTGTACTGTCGGGTCACCGTGGTAGGCGAGATGGTGAGCACTTCATGGGCAGCACCTGCCACCCAAAAGTATCCGAGGATCGGTTCATCTCGTCCATCCTCATAGGTCAGATTACTTTCCTCACTATAAGGTGGTGGATCGAATATGGAGCCTTGATTGGTTAGCTGTCCATTGAGCGCCTCATAAAAATCGTACACATCACTGGCGATGCGATATTGAAAAAGATCAAGATGGTAAATAGATTCTGTACGCATCGCGATGATAGGGATTGTCGCCACGGTCAACCTGTTTTCCGATAGGCTCTCCAGGGTAGCCGCCGACGTATTGGTCAATGACTGACCGTACTCTACAACCCAGCACTCGTCGCAGCATGCTGGAACGCATACCCCTGGTGCGCTACAGTCATTATAGTCGCAATAGAGTTCAGGGTTTGTGGATATCCTAAAGGTACCTCGGTGGCGCCAGGTCAGGTAATTATCCTCGCTAGATTCTCCACTTTGGTCGAGCGTAGCTTCTACGATCCATTTATCATCCGGAATCTCCGTGCCCGACTCGCTGAGCGTCTCATCTACCACATAAGTCGCAGTAACCTCACCTACCGGAATAGACGCCTCTAAGAGCTGAGGTGATGACACCACTTTTGTACCATCCGACAGCTCGACATGCAGGGTGTATGTCCTGCCAACTTGCCCTTGAAATCCGGAAGAAGAAACATAACGAAAATTTTGAGCCAAGTCTAGATTAGTAGGTCCGAGATCTCGGACAAGGTCGACACAAAAACTGCTCTGTAGATCATCAAACGCGAACGTGAAATTGCGTCTATCACCCAGGTCATCCGTCACATAAACAATCGCATCACGCACAGCGAAGGGTTGTGTATCACTCTCACCAAAGCCCTGCGAGCGAAACACTCGGATCTCTTGAGGCCCTGGCAAACTGGTAATAGCACCATTTACAATAAGCTTGTTTTGTTCAGTATCAGGAAGATCAAATTCAAATACATCTACACAGGAACTGATAAGGAAAACGGTTAGTAAGAAGATGCTTAGTCTTGGCATATGTCAGAGACAGTTAAGTCCAATATTCCCCTTATCAAAAAGAGTACTATTCATCACCTGATTTGCGGTATGCGGTCATGTGCGAATCAGGTGATACAAATCAATCCTGAAAATAGAAAAAAACGATAACTAGTTGCCTGGGATTTCTTGAAATACAAGGGGCGTTTGTAATATAGATCGTCACGTTGCAAATCATCTAAACTATCTTGATACGCTAATCATTTGAAATTGGCTTCATTAGCCTAAATTCACCGAGAAGATAAACAAGCAATGCCAGGATGATCATAGCTGATAAATTACCTCTTAAAATTATCTTCCAACACTCCTTGCCCATCATCGCTGGAGTCACAGCCTACTCGTCTCTTGTCTATGTGGTCACACTCTATCTTGACTTGCCTGATATATCCATTACTATCCCTTCATTTATGGGTACATCGATCTCTTTGCTGCTCTCCTTCAAGCTCAGCCAGTCCTATGACCGATGGTGGGAGGCTAGGAAGATTTGGGGGGCGATCGTCAACGACTCAAGATCCTTGGTCATTCAGCTTAAGCAGTTTGTTCAACCTTCCAATAAGTATCAAGAAACAATCAAAAGAATCGCCTATCGGCAAATAGGTTAGGTTGGTGCCATACCCTCAAGCAAACGTTACGCCGACTTAGCTTCGAGGATCAGTTAGGTCAACTCATTTCTCATGAGGAATTGGAAAAAGTAACGCACCATAGCAATGTACCACTAGCACTACTCGATCAGCACGGACAGGACATTTCTCAATTGCATTCTGATAAGGCTGTCAATGACTATCAGCAAATCCAGCTCGACAGTACGTTGGTAAGATTGAGTACTTCAATGGGCCAAGCAGAGCGAATCAAGAAGACGGTATTTCCTCCGACTTATGCCTTTATGCTCACTACATTTATCTACCTCTTTCTCGCGATATTCTCTATATCCATTGCCGAGAGTATCGGTATTTGGCAGGTCGGCTTGTCTACGCTCGTTTCTATTCCTTTTATCCTCTTGATGAGGACGGCCAAGGTATTGCAAGACCCTTTTGAGAATGAGCCCTCGGATACGCCTATGACGGCTATCTCGAATACCATCGAACTCAATCTAAGGCAGTTGCTAGGTGAGTCTCCTATAGTCGATGACTCATCTGGCGACAATCCATTTTACACTATGTGACCTAGTTGAGCTTGAGGATGACACCCCCACCAGCTTCACCTTGGATAAAAGAGGTAGATGCACTTGCATTTACACTACAACCACTATTGCCACACCACATCCCTGCGCCTCCCCACTGGAATGGCGCTAGCATACGCACGTGCAGGCGGATACCAAACTTATCACTAGGCATGATTTTCACGCCACCACCGAAAGTCGCGGCAAATCGAAATTCATCAGAGAAATCTCCAGTCTTTGGTGAGAAGTTAGCACCTCCAAGTGTAAAGGTCGTGAAAGGTATGGCAACTCCATTTCCAAACTGTCTAGTGATTCCTACCTGAAAGTACTCGGCTGCCAGCCCCCAAAGTCGCTCCTCTCTCTGACCGAAGCGTTGATAAATACCATAACTATCCTGTCTCAACCAGAACGCGCTAATAGTTACAGGCAAGTTATCAGTACTGATATCCATATTTACTCCATAGGCCCCACTTGATTCGACCCGAAAGTCTCCAAACCCTCCTCTGATTTTACCTCCAAACTGATAGCCATAAGTCGGCATGATTTCAACGGACTGAGCACTGAGGCCAAGCGCAAAAAGTGAGATAGAGAGTGTTAAGAAGAATCTTTTCATAGTGATCTGATATTTTGGGCGAAAATAAGTTAATAATTCGATGCTATCTAATCACAATGACTAAAACCTAACTGTCAAAAAATGCATCCTAATTTTCGGCTTCATCGCTGTGCGTAATTGTTAAGATCCGAATATCTGAGCCTAGGAGTCTGTCGGACTTTGAGGTTCGATCAGGTTGAAAAGTTATAATTTATTGAGAGGCACTGAATTTTTGATGCTGAATACTGATCATAGTTTTCCTGCTGGACTATTTTGTCTTGTTTTGGTCAGTTCGCAATGATTCCCCTTCATTTTACGCCGTTTTGAGTTTGAACATTCGCTTCAGGTTATAAGCCACGCACACCAATCCCCATTCATTATCGATGTTTTCCTCTCCCCGAAAGGAAAACCTACGAAATCCCAATACTTCCTTTATGATCCCAAAGACAGGTTCGACTGTATATTTTCGTTTACGATAAATCTCTCTTTGACCGTTTGTGGTTGGGCATAGAAGGTCATCAATGTAACTGTTGTGCTTCTCTTTAGATCTTGCAATGATGGGTGTGATTTGTACAGGGCATTTATCGATATTGTCCTGTGAATAATAGCCTGCATCGGCAACTGCGGAGCTGATTTGAGCTTTTACCTGATCAGGTACCGCTTCTATGACCGGTAAGAATTCTTGTTTATCGTTGTGATGAGCATTGGCATAGTTGCCGACAATCAACATATCATCGTTAACTGCTATTTGTGCATTGTAGCATTGATCAAACCCTTTATTGGTCTTCATTATACGAGATTCAGAATCGGTGAAATTGTATTGATCCTTGTCTTTCGGCGTTTGAGAAGGCTCTTTTGGAACTCTTCCTCGTCTCTTCTTACCTGTTTGTTCTTCTTGTCTCTTACGTGCTTCTAGCTTTTGATCAAACTCCGCTTTCTCCTCTTTGTAGGCTTGCTTGCGACGTTGCTCAATCACTCTTTTAGCTGTATCGATTTTAGCCAGGCGGTCTTTTCTCCTTTTGATTTCTTCAGGGATATCTACAGTGGACTCATCTTCCTTATCATCCTGCTGTTGAGCAAGACTCATTAATTGCTCGATTTCACAGGCCAGCTTATCCTCCAACTGCTTCATCCTTTTGTAGCTCATTGCTTTATGCTTGGAGGCATTGGCTTGTACTTTAGTGCCATCAATGAAGATATTACCCACTTTGACAAGACCAAGCTCATTACCTATCAAAAGAATCTCCTTAAACCAACCTTTGAGTTGGGGAAGGAATCTTTTGCGAAAGCTGGAAATGGTATCATGGTCAGGGTGGTGATTCCCGGCAATGAAACGAAAGGCAACTGAGTCGTAAGTCGAACTTTCTATCTTACGGGAACTGAAAACGCCTGTCACATAACCATAAAAAATGAGAGAAAGCAAAAGTTTAGGATCATAAGGGGTACTGCCTTTGCCTGCATACATTGAATAGACTTTGCTCAAATCCATTTTTGCCACTATATCAACTACAAACCTTGCTAAGTGATCCTCGGGTAGCCAATCGTTTAAATCATGAGGCATAAATGAAACCTGGTCTCTATCAGCTCCTTTAAATGACATCATGCCCCATAATAATCATTCTTGGGGAATACTCATAAGTCCGACAGACTCCTAGCTTCATTGGTTGGCTGATTTCATATCCTCTCGACAAACCTACCCCCCTCAAAGCACTAAAACATCTCAGTTTGGATGCATGGCGATTTATTACGTTGGTTTCGTTTTTCGTAAGTTCTTCGGCTATTTGCAATCATCCAGAATACTTCCAAATGACTGATCAGATGTATTCTCACCAAAGCTGCAATGGTCGAAAATGCTTTTTTACTCTCAGACTTAATCCTTAGCACCTGCATTAGTAATTGTGCGATCAGGGTACACCAAACTTGGAGTTTAGTGACCGTTCCTCTTTTATGCCGGAACTCCAGTTCTCGTTCATGAGAGAAGGCGTTGAGAGTGTGTCATTTATTGACGGGGGTTTTTTCGGTAATCCTGGAACTGCTGCACTCTTCGTAGTTGAGACTGATAGGAAGGGATTATTCACAAACCTGACACTCCCTGTTAGGTTTTCATATCCGTTTCAAAACAGTAAAGTGTACTGCTTAGCCGGTCCTTTTATTGCATACCAGATCTTGGATAGAACAAGTACGTCAGTTACAGTCGATGGAGAGCCACTACAAGAAGAACTTTTGATGCCAGAAAATGACGAATTTGACTATGGGCTAACAATCGGTTTAGGTTTTGCGCGTAAACGATCGCTTGTACAAATCAATTATTTACATGGCTTCTTTCGAGATATCGATTTTATTGGCAACAGTGGTGCTACAATACTTAAGCAAAGAAATTCTTCTATAAGACTAAGTCTCGGCTTCAAGATTTCAACCAAATAGCCGCTGCTAATTCATTACCTATCCTATCCACAGGTCTCATCGGGATGCTAAGACCTGTGGGGGACTATTGTCTCTGCCGCTACAGATGTAGAGTGGAAGTATGATAGTTCTCATCATAAAACTATCATACTTGTTTTATCGCATTTCGAATGCTCAGAAAAATCCAACCTTGTTACGAGGACGATAAGAATGGGAAATTTTTTCTCGAATTTCTGGCTTTCTAATTGCCTTAGGGTAAATATCTTACTGTAAACAAACACTCTGAATGAACAAACTTCAATACTTTAGTATATCTGTACTTTGCCTATTTTTTTTACTGTTTTTCGAAAAGAGCCTGGCTCAAAAAAGTGATATTCGTGTCCTGACCAAATCCTACTGGCGTTGTGATACGTTCGAGATTTTTAGGCCCCATGATCTAGGCATAGACATCATTTCAATGGACTATCCACATATTTTGACTAATGATACAGATCTCGATACTTTAATCAACCGGGCGATCATGAATAACATCCCTGAAACAATTGATTCCACTAAGACTAATATTTCTCCTGATAGCTTGTATTCATTAATCAGAGCAGCAGGGCATGATCCTCAAGAATATTCTCTATCCTATAAAATCAATTTGCACTCGCCATATATTTTATCATTAACACTACAAGAACATATGTCTGCCGGCAATGGCGGGAATGGTTGGCAGACTCGTAAGAAGCCGTTGACGTTCGATCTAGTTAATAAAAAGCTTATTGAGGCAAAAGATATATTTCATGAACATTCTTGTCCAGAAGAAGTCTTACGCAAAGAGTACGATATTTGGTTAAAGGATCATCTTTGGTCGATAGAGAAGCGGAAATCTGAAATGTATAATGTGGCTCTCAGTTTACCATTTGCTGTATTCGAAGATATGGTAGTATTTTATGTTTTAACATCAAATGGAGGGAGTTCCTTTGACGTTGACGTGACAATTGATTTCAAAAAGTATCCTTATCTCTTCAATGAGAATTTTTTATCCCTCATGACAGAACAAGGAAGATGAAACAAAGTCTAGCTCAAGCATCCGCTTGAGCTTCACAAAAATAGAATAGGACCAAGCGGACGTCTGACTGCCGTCAAGGCAGGCTTGCATCAGTTTAGTGAGTACCATTACCCCACATTCACGCTTGTAGCCACCACCCCCCGTTGGCGCAAGCGTGTCGTGACTCTCCTGAGTTTGCAACTCAGGATTATACCCATTCACGGTAGGACCTCCCTTTGCAACTTTTGTCTCATTTCATTCCTGCTAGGAAGAATAGGAATATCATCTAGCACTGAAGCTGCTTCCATTCTCAGCTAACCCACCAGCATTCAGATTCCCGCCTACGCGGGAATGACGTACGAAAGGTTTCATGTACGCCCCTATGAAATATGCTGATGCCCCGTTCACGGTAGTACCCTCCACCCCGTCCCGTACTGGCGCAAGCGTCTCGCTTGTGCCTTAGGCAAGAAGATCAAACTTTCTTTATACCTGAAAGCTAATTCTATTCACTCCCTCGCGCGGAAGTTACTTCCGTGATAAACTACATCGGCAACATTCAGATTCCCGTCTACGCCTGCTTGACAGGAATGACGTGCGAAAGGTTTCATATACCCGGCTATCCTGAGTTTGCAACTCAGGATTAACATATTCACCATAGCAGCTCTACACTCTCAAAAAATAATTTCACACTACCTGTAACTTTTACGCACGGCCAGTAGTCTGCCTTACAGAATGTCGTCACTCTTTGAACAAAACGTCTTACCCGCATCACAACGGATGTATCGATATGCGCTATCGATCCTCAAAGATGCGGACAGTGCGCACGACGTGGTGCAGGAGTGTTTAGTGAAAATATGGAATAAGCGGGAGATGCTACAAAAGGTAGACAACACCGAAGCTTGGGCCATGCGGATTACGCGTAATCAATGTTTTGATTGGGTGAAAACCAATCGGTTTACCATTCTGCCCCGGGAGCAGGAAGAAGAACCGGATCAGGTAAAGGCCGATCATGACACCCTGATGGGAGATCAGCAAAAATGGCTGGCGCTGGTATTGGAAACTCTACCACAAAAGCAGCAGGAAGTATTTCACTTGAGAGAAATCGACGGGATGACCTATCAGGAGATCTCTGAAATATTGTCCCTCAATTTGTCAGAAGTGAAAGTGAACCTTCACCGCGCACGTAGCAAAGTGAGGTCAGTATTACAAAAAATTGAAGCCTATGGAATCGCGAATTGAACAGCTATTGACCAAGTACTGGGCAGGAGAAACATCTGTTCAGGAAGAGGAAGAATTGAAGGCTTTCTACATTGAAAACCCTTCACTGACCCCTACCGGAATGTACTTCAGAGGTCTCAACAAGGAGGCTGAAGTAGTCTCTCCAAAGGCATTCAAGAAACCAGGAAGCAGATTCTCTAGATCAAGATTTGCGGTAGCGGCAACCATCGCCATCGGGATAATGGTGGGTACGATGATCCTACGGGATACCGGCAAAAAACATGATTTTGAGATCACGGACCCGCAGCAGGCTTATGAAATAGCGCAAACAGTACTTGGTAAAATGTCCGTCTCATTAAACGAAGCACAGACGCATTCGACACAGTTAAAAAAATTAAGCAAAGCAGAAGAAATTATTAAAGAAGCACAATTATGAAAAAGATAGCAACACTTGCACTTGCCCTATTCCTTGCCTTTGGTGCCATGGCCCAAGGAGAAGTAGTGAGCAAATATTTTGACCAATTCAGTGACAATGAAGACTTTGTGAAAGCATCGATCAGTAGCAAGATGTTTTCCCTCTTCACAGAACTAGAGGCCGGCAGTGAGGAGGAACAAGAATTCCTAAAAGCCATAAGTAAACTAAAAGGCATGAAAGTGCTCTATGGAGACAGTGTTGCTAATTCCAGCAAACTGTACAAAGAGGGCATCTCTGAAGTGCAAAAGGCGGGATTCGAAGAGCTCATGACCGTACTAGATGCGGAGGAAAACTTCCACTTTGCCATCAAGGAAAAATCAGGTGTCATTTCAGAATTGATCATGGTCTCTGGAGGCAAAAAAGGATTTGCCGTCTTGAGCCTTTATGGAGAAATCGACCTAAAGAATATTTCCAAAATTGCACGGGGCATGAATGTCCAAGGGCTGAATGGTCTCGACAAGCTTGACGAAGGAGAAAATTGATTAGCATCTGATCTCGTCTCTGCTATTCAGCTCGACACGGATCATTTCTTTAAAGCACCAAAAAACTGTCCTATCGTAATGAAATGGAGATATCTTCTTACACAGGGTTCCCCATCGACAAGTGATGCAGGTTTATCAATTCTAAGAAGATTTCTCCTACGTCGAAAAGACAGTTTTTTGGTGCTTTTATTACCACATAGCAAAATAGCTGAATAGTAAAAAAGAGTATAATTAGTATATCATGGTAAAGGTCAAATCGCTTTTTATAATATTCATGCTAATGGGGCTTTTACAGCCCCTATTGGCACAAGAGGATATTATCAAGGCCTATGCCGAGGAACATGATTCACGTAGCTATTGCCTATATCCTAGTACATTACGCATGATCAATCTTACAAGAAATGAGGCTTTCGATGAGATGGCTTCTTCATTTGAGAAGATTCTCATCTATGAACTCGATTCTATGTCAGTGATTAACAAATCGTACAGACCAATGCTGGCCAATTACGAAAAGGAAGGGTTCGAGGAATATATTACGATGGTTGGAGCTGGCACCTTCACAGTAATTCTCGGTGAGGAAAAGCGCGTAAATGAAATGGTGGGAATTCTTGGTATAAAGGACCAAATGTTTGCCTTCTTTGTGCGAGGAAATATCGCATGGCAAAAGATACCGACGCTCATCAATACCCTATCGGAAAATGATTTGTTGAACGTCTTAGAACTACAAACTGAAGAATGGGAATAATCTTAGCGGCCAGAGACTTAACCAAGCACTTCGGCAAAATCAAGGCGGTCAATCAGTTGAACCTGACCATTAACAGTGGTACGGTTTACGGGCTCCTTGGCCCCAATGGAAGTGGCAAGACCACCACATTGGGCATGTTACTCGATGTGGTCGCACCTACTTCAGGGAGCTACAGTTGGTTTGAAGGTAATTCGAACGTAGAGAGTCGGAAGAAAATTGGTGCAATTCTGGAAACACCATGCTTCTACCCCTACCTCTCAGCTGTTCAGAACCTCAGGATAGTAGCTCATATCAAAGAAGCACCTGTAAGTAGAATAGAGCATGTGCTGGAGCAAGTCGATCTATCAGATCGCAAAAATGATAAGTTTAAGGCCTACAGTTTGGGCATGAAACAGCGGCTGTCTATAGCTGCGGCGCTCTTGGCCGATCCGCCTGTGCTCATCCTGGATGAGCCGACTAATGGTCTTGACCCACAGGGAATCGCGGAGATCAGGTCGCTGATTATCGCTATTGCCAAAGAAGGCAAGACGATCATCCTGGCCAGCCACTTATTGGACGAAGTGCAAAAAGTATGTACAGATTTTTGTGTGCTAAAGAACGGCAACAAACTACACGAAGGTCCAGTCAATGATATCCTCGGTGAAACCAATACCGTCGAAATCGCATCCGATGACCTGGGGAAACTTACCTCCACCATCGCAGCATTTAACGGCGCAACTAAGGTGAAACCCGTCAATGGTAGTCTACAACTGGAGCTATCCAAGGACATCACCGCGGCTGATGTAAACAGCTTCTTATTCGATAAGGGAATTGTCCTTAAGAGGCTGGTCACCCAAACCAATTCACTGGAAAAGGAATTCCTCAAAATCCTAAAAGAAAATGATTAGAGCATTCCAACTAGAGTGGCTGAAGCTTAGAAACTACCGAGTCTTCTGGATCTTGATGAGCATGTATTTGGTCGCCTTGGCGGTCACCACCTCCTTTGGGATGTTCTTTCTAGAGTGGGTGAAGTCAGTTGGAGGCAACCTTGACGGAATAGATCCTACCATGTTGCCAATCTTTGACTTCCCAGATATATGGCAAAACACGACCTACCTCGCCTCTTTTCTAAAGCTACTACTGGGCTTCATCGTCATCATATCAGTCAACAATGACCTGACCTACAACACACTCCGACAGAACGTGATTGATGGCATTAGCAAGCGAGAATTTATACTCAGCAAGGTTGCTCTCATTCTCTTTTTAGCATCGATAAGTGCGGTGTTCCTTTTCATAGCAGGACTTATCAATGGCTCCATCTACTCCAATGTAAATGGCATGGCTTACATGTTCGATGAGCTTGAATTTATAGCTGCCTACTTCTATGAAATAGTGGTATTCTGTTCGCTGGCTTTCCTGATTGCATTGATGATCAAAAAATCAGGGTTTGCCATCATCTCGCTATTCCTCTATACAGTGATGTTCGAGCCTATACTGGCGGCCACCTTAGAGTATACGCCTTACTTCGATGGTACCATTTGGCAAGCTTTGGCACCCTTCTTACCGATCAATGCGCTGAACGACCTGATCCAGATGCCATTCAAGAAGTACATCTTCCAGGAGATCGTCGACAATATTCCAATCAGTGCCCTATTGATCAGCACCGGCTGGCTCACCATTTACATCACCGCCATCTACTACAGGCTGACGAAGAAGGATCTGAAATAAAACAGGAAATTGAAGTATGATTAATGAACATCGGTCGATAGAATTATTTGGGCTACCGCTATTTTCATGGATTGACATAAACACCCCAATGGATGGGGGACTTCCTATTCCTTCTGAGGCCTGTTTTACATACTTTGTGCATGGTAATAATCAGGTGCTTTCAAAACAGCACAGCGTATCAGCAGTTTCTAAAAATGTAGTGCTGTCCCTATGTGGATTCACATTAGGTAAAGTGCTCATGGAACAAGAATCTGGTCGCGTAAACTCCATTATTGTCCATTTTCATCCAGGAATTCTAAAAGAGGTTTATAAAGGTACAAAGCCACCCTACTGGGAAGAGATTGCCACGCCAGTTACACAATATATTGTACAAATGGCGGCTTCCAATTTGATTCAACATTACATTGAAGGCATCAAGGGATTGTTTGAAAACAAGGAAGCCATAACAGAGGATATCCTTGTCCTGAAGCTAAAAGAAATCATTCTGTTATTGATGCAGACTGATTACCATCCTCAGGTTACTCAAATCATTAGAAGCCTTTTTTCAGAGCGAATGTTCTCGTTTAAAGAAACCGTAGAGGCATATCTCTATACTCCAGCTTCAGTAGAGGATTTGGCCAATTTGACCAATACAAGCTTATCTACCTTTAAGAGAGAATTCACCAGAATCTATCAGACTACCCCAGCTCGATATATCATAGATAGGAGAATAGAAAAGGTCGCTGACCTCTTGAAGGTATCCGATGATCCCATTAGTTCAATTGGCTATGGTTGCGGTTTTACTACTCCCGCTCATTTGACCAGAGTTTTTAAATCCAAATACAACAAAACACCCTCTCAATATCGATTGGACTTCTCAGGCAAGCATTTGAACCTAGCAGAAAAGTGCGATACCTGAATTTGCCTGACCTTTGTTCCGAATAACAAAATGTCACTGGTAATGCACGTTCTTGTACTAAAAACAAATGTTGACAATGAGTAGAAGCTCAATACAGTCAGCTCTAGATTCGACAGTATTCCTCAATTCAAAGAATGGTCTGTTGACCAGGAAGACATTGATAATGTGTTAAGGATTGTGACGACAGAAAAAATCAATGAGTCAGATGTCATTGACTTATTGGACAGTATGAATCTTCTCTGCGAAGAACTGGCTGAATAATTCATCAGCGTAAGATGACACCAATCAAAATTATGAATATTGAAATGAGTCTGAAAAAAATTATCTGTTTTGCTGTTTGCTGTATCCTGCTATATCCAGTACTTGGCAGCAATGTGTCGCAACATAGGATTCCTTTGAAAGAGGATATTCAGGGGTGGAAAACTGTCAAGGAAGACAAAAGTGATCCACCATCCTGGATAATATATGCAAGAAAAATTACTGGTACTAACTTCTTGGAATACAAAATTGAAGGAGACATACAATCTACCGCAAAAGCTTGCCATACTGCTTTTAGATTGGATCTTCACAAACTAGCTGACAATGAAAAAGATAAAAAGTATCCAACTTATGAAATCTTGGAGGAGTCTGAAGAATGTCTTTTGACCTATGTCGTTCACAACGAACCATTTCCATTTAAGGATACTGAAATGTCCGTCAGGTACCGATTCTTCACTGAAGAAGATGGAAGTACAGGGGTAAGATGGCAAGAAGCATGGGATGAATCTTCAATTCAGCCCACCAAGAAGCTAAATCGAGTTGAAACTTTTAGAGGCTCTTTGCATTGCGCTCCAACATCAAACAACTCCTGCAATGCTGTAAAAAGCGTACAATTTGATCCTAAAAAAATGCCGCTTTGGCTAATAGAGCCTATGGTATTCAACTTTTTAAGAGCGGGGTTGGAAGACCTCAGAGCAATGACTTTAGAGAATAATGACTCCATATCACAGCACAAATAGATTTGTCTAGGATATCGGAAAAAAATGAGATTACCTATTTAGTAAACATGATGAAAGCAGTAATTTGTACCCAATACGGCTCGCCGGAAGTTCTTCAAGTGACACATATTGAAAAACCCTCTCCCAAGAGCGATGAAGTACTTGTGAAGATACATGCTACCACAGTGACAGCTGCTGATCACAGGGTGCGGAGTTTCAATGTCCCTACGTCGTTCTGGCTGCCTGCCAGATTGATGCTGGGCCTTCTAAAACCAAGAAAGTCGATTTTAGGGATGGAGCTTTCTGGTGAAGTTGAATCTTGCGGAACAGCAGTTAAGAAGTTTGAAAAAGGAGATAAAGTCATTGCAGCATCGCTTCAATCTTTTGGTGCATATGCGGAGTATATATGTTTACCAGAGAATGGGCCAATTGCCTTGAAACCATCCAATATTAGCTATGAAGAAGCTGCTGCAATTCCGATAGGTGCTCGAACAGCTTATCATTATCTCAAAACAATTGCGGATGTTAAGCCTGCGCAAAAAGTGCTTATATATGGAGCTTCCGGTAGTGTAGGTACATATGCCGTGCAGCTTGCCAAACACTTTGGCGCAGAAGTAACAGGCGTGTGTAGCACTACTAATTTGGCATTGGTCAGATCTTTGGGAGCTGACAAAGTGCTTGATTATACTACGGAGGGCTTTAGTGAGAACTTTGAAACCTACGATATCATATTCATAACGATAGACAAATGCTCCTTTCCAGATTGCAAAAATGCGCTCTCCAAAGATGCATTCTACTTAAACATTGGAAGACCAATACCTAGTCTGCAAATGATATGGACATCAATAACAAGCAACAAAAAAATTGTTGTTGGGAAAAATTCACCAGAGACGGTTGAAGTGTTGAATGTCCTCAAAAACCTGATTGAAAGAGGACATTTTAAACCTGTAGTCGATAGAAATTACACATTAGATCAGATAGTGGAAGCGCATAGATATGTTGACAAAGGCCATAAAAAAGGAAATGTAGTAATCACTGTGAATCAAGCAACAGATAAATGACTCACGAAAATGTGTAAAATATCAGTCGAGACAGCACTGTTTTATGGGTTGTCTTTGGTTTTGGGTGCAGCAACATCCGGTCTTGTGGTCTCGCTCAGACCAATCGTCGAGAATAACGATATTCATTGAATGGGATATGAATATGCATTCGAGATCAAGATCAATTCTGCGCTGTGACTTTCACAATTTTGTATTGACTTGAGTATCATTTAGCCAATGGTATAACATGCCATCGGCTAAATGAAATTGTATTGATCCTATAATTCAATTCACCACTCTGTTGATACAGTAGCTGGCTTCATTATATTACCCAACTGCTGCAGGGTACTACCTACTTACCTCCTCTTCAGATATCAGTTTTGCAACCATCACCACCTGACCAATTAATAAGGAAAGAATGAAATATCGATCAGTAGTATACCCAATAGCCATAATGATACTCTTATGGTCCTGTACGAATAATCAAAGGACTCCTGAAGTTCAACGAGAAATCCAAGACAGTACCTTGATGGTTGAGCCTGTTGTATCCTCGTCTGAGCCAACGGAAACCGAGTATTCTCCAAACAGAGTTGAAGACCAAATACGCTTCATAAGAGAAAAGTTTGGTATTATCTCACATAACATGACCTCTGATGCCTATTCCATAGTCGAGCTCAAAGATGAATATGGTGGTGGTTGGACTGAATATGTTCGTGCTTCAGAAGGGTCAGATATTCGTTACGCATCAAAAGACAACTATCACGATCACGGCGGGGATATGACATCCTACTATTTTTGGGATAGTCAACTCATTTTCAAGTTTGAAGAAGGCTCCTTCTGGGTAGGGGACTCAGATGAAGTCTCCGAGAAAAGGACGTATTACCTTGGCGAGAATAAAATACTCTGTCTTACTAAGTCGCTGAAAGGCACAGGTGGTTATGATGTAGTGAAGAAAGCATTACTGAGTGTCCCTAATGATACCTTGGAATGCAACGGTCAAATAGACCGACAGAGCATCAAAGAACTGCTGGCGGTCACTGAAAATCAGGAGCAAGAACTTGGAGTACTACTGACAGTAGAAGATGCTCCCTATCCCATGTTTGTATTAAGTGTTCATTTTCCAAAGCGGAATGAGACGGTTGATCTTAACCTAGACTTGGAGTCAGGCATCATACCCCTCGATTCGCTCAATGAGCTCATCGGAGAAACAGTCATGGTTAGCTACAAAATAAGCCATGCGAATATTAATGTCTATGAAATAGTTCCAGAGGGTCAAGAAGCCAGCGACGTAAACCCGGATTGGAAAACAACCTCAGGCACGCTACAGGGCGCTCAATATGCATCTGGCGATTTGCCTGACGAAGTTTACATAGTCAGAGAAGATGGCTCTGAGTTTCGGTTCGAGACTTTCATCAATTCCCGAACAATAGAGGCTAATGGCAAAAATGTGACCACTTACTATAGCTCAAGAGAAACTAAGACCATCACAAGCATTGAGCCCTCAGATGAAAATCAAGATTCCGCAGGCTTGTCCTACTTCATATGCTACAATGAGGATGGTGATTCCGAAGAGGTGATATGGATAGGATTCTCGGCAGACGAAAAAGCTATGAAGGTGAAATACAAGAGCACTTCAGCGACAAGTGAGTTAGTCTTTGACAAAATGGAAGTTTCAGAGGGATACCCTCAATCCACAACTTACTACAATGTAGTCTCAGATGAGCAGGCTGGTGGCGTCTACGCTCTCACACATTCTGGCAATTGGGATTATGTCTCGTATATAACTGCTGATGATGGAACATCAAGGAAATTTACGATAGACCATAATGCTAATCCTTATGGTGAAAGTACCTGTTTCTAGTATCTATGATACTTAATAGAGGGAATTATAAAAATGATGAACTCGCCTGTTGGTATCGTAAATCAGAGGGTCAGCAGGGAACAGAGGGACTGCACAGTCGTCAACAAAATGTGCTTTGTCGCCAACTCCTGCAATTTTCCGGTAGGGCATCAGTCGACGATAGACATCCGTGATTCTGCAGGTTGAGCATTGCGCTAGCTGGCATTGAGGGCAATGTAAGAGGAATTAAGGTTTCCAAATCCACTACATTGTAATGGGAAACCGGCTTCTCCTAACGAGAAAAGATGATATGACCTTCATGGAAACGCACCTTACCGAAAGTTCTGCGTTAAATCATCTAACATGACATGTCTATGAAGATATATATCAAATACATGGTAAGTCTTCGATGCAAAATGCTGGTGAAGGAGGAGCTCAAGAAGTTGGGATTGCACTATGTGATTGTGGATTTGGGCATGGTTGAGATCCTGGAGGATATGACTACTGCGCAAAGGCGTCAGCTCAAAAAGAACCTAATGCAATCAGGTCTGGAACTGCTGGACGATAAGAAAAGCATCCTCATTGAGAAGATCAAAAATATCATCATCGAGATGATTCATTACTCAGACGAGTTACCCAAAGTGAATTATTCCGACTACATCAGTGAAAAACTGGGGTACGACTACACCTATCTCTCCAATGTATTCTCTGAAGTGAAAGGCATTACCATCCAACAATTCATCATCATACACAAAATTGAAAAGGTCAAAGAATTACTCATCTATGACGAACTCAACCTCACCGAGATTTCGTACAAACTCCATTACAGTAGTGTAGCTCACTTGTCCAATCAGTTCAAAAAAATCACCGGTCTTACCCCAACCTACTACAAGCAATTGAAAAACAAGCGCTAGCAAAACCTGGAAGACCTGTAGTAGGTTGATGCCCTGTTTCATAATCGCTGTGCTCCTTCAAATAGCCACAAAGTCAACAAAGAATAGGCGGCCTCAAGTACAACATGGGATATATGTAACACTCTCTCTAGGTTGTGTAACATGTTGGTAGGTGAATCTCCTCACTTTTGCTACTAAAGTAAGGACTATGGAGAATCAAGGAATGGACGAGATCAAGAGCGTTCTGAAACAAGGTCAATGGAGGAATTTATTTATTCTGGGAGGACTTTTGTTCTTGCTATTTGCTTTCAAGCCATGGGCTCAAGTGGGTGCAGGTGAACGAGGCGTTGTTCAGAATTTTGGGGCAGTGCAAGATGTGGTGCTCGGAGAAGGTATCCACTTCAAAATACCTGTAGTGCAAACAGTGATACTAATGGATGTGAAGATTCAAAAAGCAAACACAGATGCTGCATCGTCATCCTCGGATCTTCAAGATGTAGATCTATCCGTTGCGCTCAACTATCACATTATCCCAGATAAGGCCAACTTGGTATACCAGACCATCGGACTACAGTTTAAGGAGCGTATCATTGACCCAGCCATTCAGGAAGTGATGAAAGCGGTATCAGCCAGGTACACTGCTGAAGAATTAATCACCAAGAGACCTGCGGTTAGCACCGAAATGCAAGAAGCACTTACCTCACGGTTGCTGGCATCAAACATATCAGTTGACGCCTTTTCAATTATCTCATTCAGCTTTTCACAAACCTTTACTGACGCTATTGAAGCAAAGCAAACCGCAGAGCAAAATGCCCTAAAGGCTAAAAGAGACCTTGACAGGATAAAAGTAGAGGCGCAACAGACAATTGCTGCCGCAACAGCCGAGGCTGAGGCATTGAGACTACAGAAAATGAATATTTCCCCTGACCTTATCGAGCTTAGAAAGATAGAGGCTAATCTCAAAGCGATTGAGAAATGGAATGGGATACTACCTTCGGTTACCGGCTCAGGTGCCATTCCCTTTATCGGCGTGGGAGATGCGATCAGAAAGAATTAATAGAAAAGAAAAATAGACATCCAATCTTCAGCGAATGGAAAACTCCTACAATGAACAAGAAAAGGGCAAGGCCTTTATCCTACTGGAGAGTATAGCGTATGTCTCCAATTCGGTGGTGATCAAGACTATTATTAAAAAAATTACAGGTAATGTGTCGGTATCCTCCTTTGATTCGGGAGAAATACTGCTGGAGAGAATCTCTCCATTCGACACTTTTGTTCAAGTAATCGATGGGGAATCTGAGATATTTATTGATGATGAATCCCACCAACTGGAAACAGGTCAATCCATTATTATTCCAGCCCATTCGCGAAATACCATCAAAGCACATGTGAGGTTCAAAATGGTCTCAACTGTGCTTAAAAGTGGGTATGAAGCAGTCACTATTTGAGCCCAACAGCACATTTAAAAACAGCCTCTTCTGTTTACAAAAGGGTAGAGTTTCATATTCATATCTGACGTAATAGGTCGAGTCACCTTACCAAACATGTGATATGTGTAACAAATGCATTGGTTTGTGTAACGCTTTGCCTCTTAATAATGGTCACCTTACAAGTACGTGCGGAGCTAGGTCCTCATTGTAAATAGACAGAAGAATTATGTCGAAGGAAAAAGAAGGAAAAGCAAAGTCAGGCAAAAAGGAAGCCCAGCGTACACTTAAGGAAAAGCGAGCTGATAAGGCAGCCAAAAAGAAGGGCAAACAGGATTCTTTGTAAATGCTGACGTTTTCCCGATAGGGACGAATCTGCTGTCTGCAAATAGCCATGATACAGACCTAGCAACTCATGCTTAACGCTAAAAAATGAAGCGATGGGCAAACAACAATATACGAACAACAGCTATTCAGAAGGTGCTGTCATCTTTGCAAAAGAACGGCCCATCCTACCCTTGGTCATCAGACGCTATTTAGATCAAATTTATTACTGCACCAACCAAAATAATCCTAAGGAAAAAGAACGCGTGTGTTTCGAGCGTCAATTAATTGCACCCAAAATATGAGAAAATCAGCGGCCATAATCTATAGTGAAAATGAATTCGGTAAACTGGATGGTAAGGTGGCCAATGGCCTGGTCAGACAATCTGATAAATACGAAATACTGGCTGTCATAGACAGCCATAAGGCCGGATGTGATGCTGGCGAATATCTTGATGGCATAAAGAATGGGATTCTTGTTTTCAAAGACATGCATGAAGCAATAGCCCACTGCAACGACATACCTGAATACTTCATCTATGGAATCGCTCCCCTAGAACCACAGTTGAGTGCACAGGAGAAAGCAATCATTCATACCGCCATCAAACTGGGTATGAACATAGTCAATGGTCTTCCAGAATATCTATCCGATGATGAGACGTGTGTAGCGCTAGCAAAGCAGTATGGCGTGTCAATTCAGGACGTCAGAAAGCCTCCTGCTAAAAAAGACCTCCATATGTTCACTGGAGAGATCATGAATGTCCAAACACCTATCATCTCTGTAGCAGGTACAGATTGTGCCGTAGGTAAAAGAACTACAGCTTTGAAGTTGGTGGAAGCATTGAGAAAGACGGGCCTCAATGCCAGTTTTATCACTACTGGTCAGACCGGCTTACTTCAAGGTTCCAAGTATGGGGTCGCCATTGATGTGTTGGCTTCAGGTTTTGCAACAGGTGAAGTCGAACATGCCATCTTGAGAGCCGAAAAAGAAAATCCAGACATCATAGTCGTTGAAGGACAGGGAGCTCTTAGCCATCAGGCGTTCACCTCATCCAGCGCTATCATTAGGGGTGCTATGCCGAAGGCCATCATTCTACAG
Source organism: Cyclobacteriaceae bacterium (assembly GCA_040222235.1). Classification (GTDB taxonomy): domain Bacteria; phylum Bacteroidota; class Bacteroidia; order Cytophagales; family Cyclobacteriaceae; genus UBA6059. The sequence continues at coordinate 66,019 of JAVKDO010000149.1, read as the reverse complement.
CACCCTCCCAAACGAATTAACCGATGTGATTTCCCTAATATCCCAATGCCTACGGTGGAGAGCGAAATCGAATTGCTCCAACTTTTTTCAAAATCCAAAGTGATCGGCATTACGCTCAATCATGAGAATATGTCAGAAAAGGAGATTAGCGAAACGGTCATCGCCTACGAAGAGAAGTTTGATATTCCAGTCACTGATGTCCTCGTACATGGCTGTGACAAGCTTGTCGAAAAATTGCATGAGGTATTTCCAGAGCTCATCGATATCAAACCCCTGTTATGGCAACTCCAAGGTTAGAAATCAACCTATCAAAAATTGCACATAATCTCAAAATACTCAAGAACTTCTATGGTGCCAGAGGCATCTCGATAAGCGCCGTTACCAAATCAGTCTCGGGGGATATTGATATTGCCAGACTTTTTATCAAGCAGGGTATCAAAACCCTTGCTGATGCGAGAATAGACAACCTCAAGAAGATGAAGAACGCAGGCATCAAGTGCCAATTTCTTCTTCTAGGCCCACCAATGCTGAGTGAGGTTGAAGCAGTTGTCAGGTATGCCGACATCAGCCTCAACACTGAGATCGATATCATCAAGCAACTGGCTGAATCTGCAGTGAGACAAGGACGACTTCACAAGGTGGTACTCATGGTCGAACTTGGTGACTTGAGAGAAGGCATTATGCCATCTGACCTGAATGATTATGTTTCACAGGTGATAAAACTCGAAGGGATTGAGCTTCTAGGCATTGGAGCCAATCTAGCCTGCTTTGGCGGTATCAAGCCAGACCATGAAAAAATGGAGTTCCTATCGGAAATAGCCTGCGAAATCGAAAAGACATTCAATATACATCTTGAGATCATATCCGGGGGTAATTCAGCCAACTATGAGTGGTTTACTGACAACACAGAAATTGGAAGGATCAATGGTCTTAGGTTAGGAGAATCCATCTTCCTTGGCGTTGAGACATTACACCGAAAACCGATTCTTGATCTTTTCACTGACGCATTTACGCTCGTAGCGGAGGTAGTCGAGCTAAAAATAAAGCCATCTCTCCCTTTTGGCAAAATTGCACAAAATGCGTTCGGACAAACCCCCGTATTCAAAGACAATGGCAACCAAATAAGAGCCATATTAGGTATCGGACTACAAGATATTCCCTTCGACGGACTGGAGCCAAAAAGCAATATCAGTATTCTAGGCGGAGCGAGTAACCACATGGTAATCAATCCAAAAAGAAGCCAACTAAGACTGGGAAGCCTGGTAAGATTTAATGTGAACTATGCCGCGCTAGTTGCGGCCATGACTTCCCCATTCGTAATCAAACAAAAAATATTCATTGAAGAACGCGGTAGACTACTGCGAGATGATCGAAGCAAAAGACATCTCTCACAAAAAGCTTGAGGTAAATTTTCCAATTGTAGATGATGGTTCAAGATTGCTCAGCCTAAGGGATGTTGGCTTTAAGCTGATCTATGAACCCTCTATCATGAAAAATCACAAATACCTGATTCGAGAGGCCTTGATCGAAAAGATCCAGCGCATCTCTGAAAAACTCTCGAATCAGAATAAAACACTAGTGATTAGATCAGCGTGGAGATCCTTCGCGCATCAGCGACTGCTTTGGGAGCGCAACTGGAAAGCCATGAAAAAGAAATTCCCTGAAAAATCTGATGATGAAGTATCCGAAACAACCTCCTATTTTATCGCTCCTCCTACCAAATCAACACACACCACTGGTGGAGCATTAGATGCCCTTATCTATGACGATAAAACGAGCAAGATTCTAGATTTTGGAAGCAATAATGGCCTAAAAATTCAACTTGATAAAAAATGCTACCCGCATCATCCAGACATTAGCGCAGTGGCCAAGGAAAATAGAAAGCTACTACTGAGCTTGTTTTACGAGGAGGATTTCGTATGTGACCTCAAAGAATTTTGGCATTTTGATAATGGTAATATTGGTTGGGCGATTGAAAAGGGTCATGATTTTGCATTCTATGGGATCATAGAAAAGACGAACTCTCCCGAATAGCAATAAAGCCGTAGTACATTCGCCTCTCAACATTGACTCACAAGCATGAATGCTGACTATAGAAGTATCATAGAGAAAGCGTATACCCTCACTAACGCCATAAAGGAAGAGGGTAAGTTGGCCACCTACATACCAGAGTTAGCCAATGTAGATCCCAATATGTTTGGCGTGCACATGACTCCCCTGGAGGGTGTAGACTGTGGAGTCGGTAATAACCTGGAAAAGTTCTCAATCCAGAGTATCGCCAAGGTGCTTTCACTGGCCCTCGCTTACAAGCTCATGGGCGAGCAGATCTGGGAGCGCATTGATGTAGAGCCTTCGGGTACCAAGTTTGATTCCCTCATTTTGCTGGAGACACACCATGGTATCCCGCGCAATCCCTTTGTCAACTCAGGCGCCATCGTGGTGTGCGACATCCTGCTCTCCGAGCTGGGTAACGCCAGGCAGGACTTTCTGGAGTTTGTGAGAGACTTGAGCGACCTCCCCGCACTCAACTATTCTGATAAGATCGCCGACTCAGAAAAATCCAATGGCTACCGCAATGCTGCACTCTGCAATTTCCTCAAGTCATACGGCAACATCCAAAACGAACCCGAAGAAGTACTGGACTTTTACTTTGACATGTGCTCATTGGAAATGAACTGCCAGGAACTATCTCAGACCTTTAGCTTTTTGGCGAATGCCGGAAAGAAACGCTCAGATGGTAAGAAGATCATCTCCAAAAGTCAGTCCAAACGGATCAACGCACTCATGCTCACCTGTGGATTCTATGATGAGTCTGGCGAGTTTGCCTTCAAGGTCGGCCTACCGGGAAAAAGCGGCGTGGGTGGTGGCATTGTGGCGCTCTACCCAGGCAACTATACCATCGCTGTATGGAGTCCCGGTCTCAATGAAAATGGCAACTCCTACAAAGGCATGAGGTTCTTGGAAGAAGTTACGACGCACTCAGAACTTACTATTTTCTAGCCTGCATTTGGCTCTGCCGTTAAGGGAAATGCTATTACTCTGAATTCGACTTTAAAAACACTATAAAATTGTCATATCGCAGTGTAGCGGAGGTATCTTCTTAAAAAGGAGGAAAGAACTGTATTCTCATTTCAGTTTTAAGCAATAATAAGGTTTCTCCTGCCGTCGAAAAGACAATTTTATAGTGTTTTTAAAGGTTTGATTAATCGAACTCAGGTTATTAAGTAAAGTTGCCAAATCTCTCTCTTTTAGAGGGTTAGGGAGAGGTCATAAAAAACAACTTCAACTTAAGAGCATTGGGGATAGATACACCCATATGGTGATGATAGCCTTTTTCGGAATAAGCATCTGAAAAACTACTTGCGCATCTGCAATAGCAGTTGATGAATAAATTTCATCTTATGCACCACCACCGGAGATACTACAAAGGGGTACACATCCGGTATACCCATGGCCCGATTGATACTATTCACCGCAAAGGATAATGGCATACACGTCTGAATAATCTCATCAAAATCGACTGCCGAATACGGGTCAAATGAGACCTTTGCACGCATGGCTGGTGCCAGCTCACTTGGGTTCACGTTGAGCCCAAAAAAATGAGCTGTCTCGACCATATCCATGATGTGGAGATAATGCGCCCACGTCTCAGCCCAGTCCTCCCATGGATGTGATGTAGCGTATTTACTAATAAAGCTTCCCTGCCAATCAGCCGGTGCGCCCTCCTGATAGTATCGTTGCAATGCGTCAGCATAGCTCACACTCTCGTCACCGAATATCTCACGAAATGATGACTGAACCTTGGGGTCGACCATGACGAGCCGTTCCCAAAAATAGTGTCCTACCTCATGTCTCAAGTGACCAATCAACGTGCGATAAGGCTCCAACATCTGCCTCCTTGCCTGCTCTCTCAGCACCGAATCTGCCTCTCTTAGCAGAATGGTGATCACACCACCAGCATGCCCAGTCATCAGATTGGGATTGCCCTGCTTAGCGACAAAGTCAAAGCACAGCCCATCATTTTCAGTCATTTTACTAGGCAAAGCCAATCCTATTTTCTGAAGTTGATAGATCAGTCGATGCTTGGCGACTTCCAGATTTCGCCAACGCTCAAAGTTCTCCTGCTCGGAGAGATTCGGAACCGTGCGGTTGAGCTGACATGCGCTACAGTATTGATTATGGTCATCCTTCTCCACCAGCCAGTTGCAGACACCATACTGCTGATTGCTGCAGTATCGATATTCAATCTGCTCACGATCGGAGATCAATGTAGATCTCAAAGGATCGAAGGTGAGCATCTTACGATCAGTGTCTCGGTACCCCGAAAGGTGGTTGCAGTTTTCGCAACTGCTGTTCTCAAAATATAACGGATATTGACAATGCCCACATTCAAAAATCTTCATAGCAGCTACACGATAATCGCGACATAGGGTTGTTGATAAAGATGGACAATTTTTATCCATACACTGTTACCAGAATCAAGTCTTCTTACCAGAATCGATCGGCTATTGCATAGATTTGAAGCTAACCATACATTATCCTAAATAACTCAGATATGCCGTACCCAATCATTGACATGCACTGTGACTTGCTCTCCTATCTGAATAGTGCACCCAACCCTGATCCGCAACGAAAAGATGCCCTCGGCTGCTCTTTTCCTGCATTGGCGGAAGGCAATGTGAAGCTCCAAGTACTGGCGATTTATACAGCTACCAAAAAAGGCAGCTCTGAGTTGGGCCTCAACCAAAGCCGCATATTCAAAGGCTTGTTCTCCAGGTATGAAAAGCAGGTGGCACTGATCACCCCTGATAATATTAACGATGTGCCAGCGCTACCGCGAATAGGACTTGTTGCTGCAATAGAGAGTGGCTCGGGGTTCTGTGAAGAAGACGAACCCTTGGATAGCGGCTTTAAGAAATTGGAGGAGATCATCAGCAACACCGAACGGGTGCTTTATATCAGCATGACACATCATACAGAGAATAGGTTTGGTGGCGGTAACTTTAGTAAGATAGGTCTGAAAGAAGATGGCAAGGCATTGCTTAATTACATCAATGGAAGAAAGATAGCGATTGACTTCTCCCACACGAGTGATGCGCTGGCGCATGGAATACTCGAGCATTTGACGAAGCATAGTCTGGATATCCCCATCCTAGCTAGTCATTCCAACTACCGTCCGGTCTTCGATCATCCGCGCAATCTACCCGATGAACTCGCCAAAGAGGTTAGCACAAGGGGAGGAGTCATTGGAGTCAATTTCGTAAGGGCTTTCATAAATGATGACGAGCCGGAAGCGATGTATGATCATATCCAGTATGGCCTTGACTTGGGAGGAGAAGATGCAGTCTGCATGGGGGCCGACTTCTTCTATACTGGTGAGCATCCCGATCAAACCAGGGCACCTTTTTATCATGTCGAACATGAGAGCGCGACGTGTTATCCGGATATTTTGGAAGAAGTATTGACCAGGTTTTCAGCGGATATAGCAAATAAACTGAGTCGTCAAAATGCTTTTGAGTTTATTAATAGAGTCTGGAATTGAACCTTGAACTTATCACTACCTCAATGATTCGTATTTCCAGGTGTAACGGAGCGAGACAATCGCACCTCCAACCTATTGACTATAAATCTGCTTCACGTCATTCGCAAAGCCGAGCTGTTGGAAACCTTGGCTCGGAGGTTCAAGGGTCTCATCAGCAATTAATCTGCTGCCATTTTTTGAACTGTACCATAGACCATCCTAGTAGTCGGATATTGGTTTTGACGTGCATATGTGGAACCTCTTTATCGCTCCTATCAAGGGTGAGTGATCTTATGCAATTGGGGCACTTAAACTTTCGGTGATTAGTACCTTTCTGCTCTTTGCAACCTCTTTGTTCAAGCCATTTTTCAAAGCACCGAGTAGGTATGGGAGGAATCCCACCCATTAAGCCGTAGACATTTGCTGTTCAGTAATGCGAGTGTTTTCTGGTAAATCAAAATTGCGGAGCACGCCATCGCGACCGACCACTGCGTCTGACACAAACTGCTTGTGTGCATATTTATCTTGATGCCAGCCCAATGATGCCAACTCAGATACCAACTGTTTTTCCTTGAGGTTAAGCAAAGCAGCGAAATACTCGGTAATACTCTCTTTCAGCATTTCGTTCGCTTCATCCTCAGTTTGGCCATACCCAGTCATTTCAAAAACTGGACAATATGCCACTATGTGCTTTGTGTCTTCGATGATAAATACATTAAAATTACCCATCACCTCACCTTTTGACTTGTTGACCCGGAGTTCGTTGGGGCCTGATGAATTGGTCTTAATCTTTAGCGTCAATCCCATATTAGTAATGCTTTCGGTGCGATAACGTAGCGGCCACTGATTATGTTCGTCATCGTTTATCAACATTTCAAAGATATTGGACAAATTCGAATATCAAAATATACTTGATTAACGGATTTGTCTGAGCTCAGAGGTGAATGAGCAGAATCAACTTAAGCTATTGACAATGGCTTTCGAGTAGTCTAACTTAGGTAAAGACAAAGCTGGATGAGCAGCATTGCCTACAATTCCTGATGGCGACTCACTAGACGCAATAGCCCAAGTGATCATGATTACAATACATTCAATAGCAGGTGCATTTTTGATACTTCTTGGGTTTCTCGTCAAGAAGTACCCTCACTTAATAGCTGGATACGATTCATTGTCGGCTGAGCAGAAAGGACAAGTAGCTATTGATAAGGTGGCTAATCGCATGAAAACCACTTTTATTATAGTAGGAATATTGGTCACGATCGCAGGGCCAATTCTAAACTCACTTGGTTTGACTGATTATCTTGATGTAGTTATCCCAAGTATAATTATAGTCGGATGTTTTTCAATGTTCATTCACTCTTATGCTTCGAAGCATAAATAAGCTGGCTTAAAAGTACTAACATGGATCCCCAAGAAAATACATCCGCTAACCCGACATCCGCTCCCACAACAGCCGGCCAACTCCTGCGACAAGTCATGGATAACAAAGGCATACTGCATGTGGAAGTGGCAAAGCAACTGGGCGTATCGCGAGGTGTGCTTTCCCGCTATGTCAATGGAACACGCAACTTCACACCAAAGCTCGCCCTACGGCTGGAAGCCATTCTCGGAGTACCCGCCGAGGAGTACATGAAGCTTCAGATCACCTCCCAGCTAAAGCAACTGAGAGCAGCGCAGCAGCGCTAACCCACCTCAAAGACCCGACGAGTCACTTACAAGACTCGATTGTTAACCAAATTGATCAACAATAGCACTTAATGAAAGTAGTGGTTAGCCTAAAAGGTTAACATTCACAGCAAAAAAATAAAATTGTTAACCAATCTGGTTAACATTTGATACGCCACGATGCATTTGTTAGCCAAATAGGTTTTCAATTCCGCTTGCGAGGTAGATCGGTTCATCTTTGAAGTCCCTCCGTTGACTAGTAACCGTCCTACTTGCAACTCAACCCAACAAGCCCTAATTTCAGCGGATGATACACCGACTCCAACCTCTCCTACTACTGTTTATTGTCCTGGCTTGCTCGGCTCCTCCTAAGGAGCCTGAGACCTTTCCGGTAGGACAAATCAAAACCCCACAAGGCGAAATGCTCTTCTGGTTGTATGATGAGACGCCTATCCATAAGAAGAGCTTTATCAAGCTGGCAAATGAGCGCTACTGGCATGACTATACTTTTAATCGTGTGATCGAGGGGTTCGTGATCCAGGGTGGATGTCCCGATACACCGGAAGGATTTGCTGATTCACCTTATCTGCTCAAGCCAGAGTTCAACGATACCATCAAGCACGTCTACGGCGCATTGGGTGCAGGCAGAGACGGCAATGCCGAGAAGTTATCTGCCGGTTGTCAACTGTACATTGTGCATAATGAAGATGGCATTCCCAGGCTCGATGGTGACTATATGATTTTTGGTCAAATGCTCAAGGGGTTTGATGTGCTCAACACGATTGCGACAGTGGATACCGACTCATTAGACAAACCCTTCACTGATGTACCGATGGAGGTCAACGTGCTGTCTTTAACTGCTGAAGAGTTGAGTGATCTTGGGTATTCTGTGCAAGAGTGATGTCAAGACGCGAGTTTTTGCTCATTTAATTTGGAAATCAATCAGGCTCACTTAACTCTACCTTCCAAATAATAGTGCTTTACCTCTATTCAAGCTAAAGCTAAATTGTATTAAATCGTCTAAACTATGAGATATCTAATTATCCTACTATTGCTCTCCTCATCAACCCTATGGGCACAGAGGAGAAAACAAGCCACTCCTGTTCAACCTGCGGTTGACCTCAACGAGCACTACGCACCTGTCAAATGGAGAAACATCGGCCCCTTCCGCGGAGGTAGATCTGTAGCATCCAGTGGTGTCATCGGTGATCCAATGACTTACTACATGACCACTACAGGTGGCGGTGTATGGAAGACCTATGACGCAGGCAACAGATGGGAAAATATCTCGGATGGCTTCTTCAAAACAGGGTCAGTAGGTGCAATCGCAGTATCCGAGAGTGATCCGAATGTAGTCTATGTAGGCATGGGAGAACATGCTCCGCGTGGCGTAATGACCTCCTATGGCGATGGTGTCTACAAGTCCACAGATGCTGGTAAGACCTGGCAACATTTAGGGCTCGAGCTCACAAGGCATATTGCCAATATCAAAATCCATCCCAATAATCCTGATATTGTATATGTAGCGGCACAAGGCGCAGTACATGGCCCGACCGAGGAACGAGGAATATATAAAAGTACAGACGGAGGTGAGACATGGAGAAAAGTACTCTATGTAGATCAGAACTCTGGCGCGAGCAGTCTTTCTATGGATATGACCAATCCCCGCATCCTGTATGCTGCGATGTGGGATCACAGACGCCTGCCTTGGCAAGTTGTCAGCGGTGGACCCGGAAGTGGCATATACAAATCCGTGGATAGTGGAGAAACCTGGTTCAAGATTCAGGAAGGTCTACCAAAGGAACTAGGTAAAATTGGCATCTCCGTAAGTAGAGATAATCCTGACAAGGTCTATGCCATTGTAGAAAGTGATACACAGAAAGATCAGGGTGGATTGTTTGCCTCGAGCAATGGAGGTAAAACCTGGAGTAGGGTCAGTAGAGATCATCGTCTCACTATGAGAGCTTGGTATTATACTGAAGTATTCGCTGATCCTACGGACGAAAACACGGTCTATGTTCTCAGCCCACATGCGTTGAAATCTATAGATGGCGGCAAGAGCTGGTCGAGAATGACCGGTACCCACGGTGACTTCCATGATCTATGGATCAATCCAGATAACGGCAAAAATCTTGTCATCTCTAATGACGGTGGTGCTGGTATCAGCTTCAATCAGGGCGACACCTGGTCACGGCAGGACAATATGCCAACAGCTCAGTTTTATAGAGTGAATGTCGATAACGTATTTCCTTATCGCATATACGGTGGTCAACAGGATAATTCCTCTGTGATGATTCCTCATAGGAACCCAAATGGTAGTGACATTGACAAGCACCATTGGACACGTTCGGCAGGTGGTGAGAGTGCTTTTTTAGCTTACGATCCTGACAACCCGAGGTATGTAATGGGGGGAAGTTATCAAGGTGCAATCAACGTCTTGGACACCCGACTCGGGGAAGGCAATAGAGTAATGTCAGCGCCGATCCAGTACCTGGCCATGGAAGCCAGAGATATGAAATACCGCTTCAACTGGAATGCCCCAATCATCTGGTCAAAGCATGAGTCCAATGTCTATTATCATGGTGCTCAGGTATTGTTGAAAACAAAAGATCGCGGAATCAGCTGGGAAGAGGTCTCTCCAGACTTGACACGCAATGAAGACAGCAAACAAGGCCTGGGAGGATTCCCTTATACCAACGAAGGTGCTGGTGGTGAGAACTACGGTACGTTGAGCTACGTGGTGGAATCTCCGCATGAAAAAGGAGTTATCTGGACAGGAAGTGACGATGGCTATGTACAGATCACACGCGATGGTGGCGACAATTGGACGAATGTCACTCCAGCAGGCTTGAAGGAATGTCTGATCAATGCCATTGAGGTTTCTCCACACGATCCGGCGACAGCCTATATCGCTACTACCAGATATAAGTTTAACGACTTTACGCCTGCGATGTACAAGACCACCGATTATGGCCAGACTTGGACTAATATTAGTAATGGCTTGCCTTATGGATCTTATGGTCGTGTAGTTCGTGAAGACGAAGAACGCAAAGACCTTCTATTTACGGGTACGGAAATGGGTGTCTATGTCTCCTTCAATGGTGGTCAAAACTGGACCGCACTTCAGCTTAACTTACCTATCGTACCGATCACTGACCTGATAGTCAGACATGGTGACCTTGTGGCAGCCACCCAGGGTCGATCATTCTGGGTACTGGATGACCTGGGCCTTATCAGGCAATATGCTGGGGCTACCAATGAATTTAAACTCTACCAACCTGAAGATGCCTACCGCGTATCTGGAGGAAGTGAGCTGAACAGTTCTTCGCCGGATGTAGATGGTATGAGTGCTTATACAGGAGTCAATCCTGCTTCTGGCGTAGTGATTTACTACAATCTGGATGCAGATTCTTTAGCGCTTGAGTTAGAAATAAAAGACGGTGATGGCAACCTGGTACGCAAGCTTTCCTCAACTAAGGATCCTTCATTTGTCTCTTACCCAGGTGGTCCATCTGCTGATCCACTTCTATCCAACAGCGTGGGTTTGAATCGCATCGTATGGGATATGCGCTATCCGACGATCGCTGGAGTGCCAACGGTGTATATCGAAGGTAGATATGGCGGCCATAAAGCAGCTCCTGGTGAGTATTCGGTGACCCTGAAGGCCGGAGATCAGTCCTCTTCCTCAAGCTTCACCATCATGGCCAATCCATTGATAGAAGCAACAGCAGCTGACTATCAACTTCAGCATGAAACCATGTCTTCAATAGAACAGAGAGTCACGGATATTCATACGAAAGTTAATAGCTTGTCTAAAGTGCGTGATCAGGTAGAAGCTATAGTAGAAAGACTGACCGATGATCCGCGATACCAGGAACTCATCAGTCAAGGCAAGGAACTGCTCAAAAAACTGACCAACTGGGATGAGGAGCTCGTGCAGAGAAAATCGGAGGCTTATGACGACACTATCAATTTTGAGAATAAGTTGACCGCCTCCTATCTATTCGTCAATGGGCAATTGAATAGCAATGTTCCGTTCGTGACCAAAGGCTCTCAAGAGCAGTTTCAGCTACTTGAGGGACAGTGGAAAACGTTGGAAGCGCAGTATCAGGAGATGCTCAATAAGGACATCCCGTCATTTAATGAGTCATTGAACGATGCGGGAGTAGGTGTGATTAGTTCAGATTTTGAGGAGAGTATTCCGTAAGCATAAAACATGAGGGAGTTTACATCAGTTAGCCCTGACAAGCCTTGTGTAAACTCCTCAACTTTGTCTTAATATGAGAGCGCTCATACGCTACATTATTCCGGATACGTGATGGGCAATGCGCCGTATGGTGGCTCTGGCATGCATGACCAGCTTCGATTAATTTAGCCATTGCGATAGCACAGTCCTGATCGTCTCAATGACGATAGGTTTGCTAACGTAATCATCCATTCCAGCCTTGAGACATTTTTCTCTTTCGCCTTTGGTGATCCCGGCGGTCAGCGCCACTATCGGAGTGTGAATAGCTGGACTACCGTTAGAGTGAAGCGATGACTCTAATTTCCGAATCTCCTTAGTCGCTTCATAGCCGTTCATTTCAGGCATCTGTACATCCATAAATACTACGGACGGCACTTTCTGTCGAAACTTACTCACTGCATCCAGACCATCGGTAGCTTCTATCAACTGAACCTGCGGCAGTATTTTTTCCAGGATATACCTGATTACCTGCATGTTGACAGGGTTGTCCTCCGCAATCAGCACGCTCAATTCCCGCTCTGCGAATAGCATCAAATTGGATCTCTCTTTACGCTCAATCGCGTCAGCATCATTTGATGAGCCAAGCAATCCCTCTGCTTCTGGAGGGTTTTCCACTACCGGTGTGAAACTCACGTCAAAATAAAACAAGCTGCCCACATCGGGCTCACTCTCCAAATAGATTTGACTGTCCATCAGCGACAGAAGGTTATTGCTAATGGTCAGCCCAAGGCCTGTACCGCCGAACTTCTTGGTGGTTGAGGTATCTACCTGGGCGAAAGCATCAAATATTTTCTGTTGATCAACAGGGTTGATTCCGACACCAGTATCCCGAATGGAGAACCTCAGCTCACACCTGCCCTCCTCGTCATAGCCTAAAAACTGTACTGACAGTTCCACTTTGCCTCTATGTGTAAACTTGACTGCATTGGCGATTAGATTTACGAGTACCTGTCTAAGCCGCAATTCATCCGCCAGGACCAACCCCGGTACTTTTTCGTCTACTATACAATACTGCTTAAGCTTCTTCTCCTCACTCTGCGGTGAGGTCATCCGCACGACCGAATGACATAGTTCATGGATGTTGGTATCCGTTATATCCAACTCCAGTTTGCCAGCTTCTATTTTCGCAAAATCCAACACGTCATTGATGATATCCAGCAGTACGTTGGCTGAGTGACTTACCATTGACAAATACTTGGCCTGAGTCTCGTCTATTTTAGTCTTGATCAGGAGATCGGTGAAACCCATTACGCCATTGAGAGGTGTTCGGATCTCATGGCTCATATTCGCAAGGAACTCTGACTTGGCCTGACTGGCCACTTCAGCTTGCTCTTTGGCTTTGATAATATCTAATTCTGCCTTCTTTCTTTGAGTAATATCCTTGGCTATACCGAGGTAGCCAGTGATTGAATCGTTTTTATCCTTCAGCGCCGTGATTGACAACTCCACTGTTATCCGCTTTCCAGTTTTGTGGATGTAAGTCCATTCATTGACGTCTACACTCAACAAGCCTTCACGTACTTTGATGTGAAAAACATCTACCCCCGCGGATACAGGAATGTCCAGTTCCTTACTGAGCTCCTGCGCTCGTGACTCAACCTCGGCATGTTCATGAAAGAGGGCCGGCGTTTGTTTACCAATGACCTCTTTAGCTGAATAACCAAGCATGTCCTCCGCGCCTCTGTTAAATGTCGTAATCATGCCCTCTGGATGAGAGGTCGTAACAATGCCATAATCTGTCCCGTCCAGAATCTTCTGTTGAAATTCTGAAAGTTGTTGAATCTCGTCTTCACTCTTCTTCTGAACGGTAATATCCCTGGCGATAACATGAGCCTTATAGAGCCAGTCACCTTTGAAGAACATCGTGGTATTTTGTCCCAACCAGATCACCTCACCGGATTTCTTCTGAATCGGTACTTCCAGATACGAGTACTTTGCCTTCCGTTTAATAAGGTCCAGATATTTCGCAGTAAAAGCCTTCGCATATTCCTTCGGGATAATCTCCCAAAAATGTCTGGTGTACAGCTCTTCATTAGAGTACCCGATGACAGACTCAGACATCTGATTGATATATGTTGGCTTACCCGTACCATCGAGCTCATAGATGATATCCGACGCATTCTCAACGAGCCCTCTGTATTGTTCTTCCCTTATTTCTAAGGAGGTCTTTAACTCGTTGATTTCTTTGACATAGACCTTCGTCGCTTCCTCGCTTAGCTTTCGTTTTGTAATGTTGACGTATACACCAGATTGTCTAATCAGATTTCCTTTTTCATCTCTGATGGCAAAAGATCTCTCATGTATCCACTTGACCTCACCTTGGACATTGACCCTATATTCAATGCTGTAGGATTGATCTTCGTCCAGATTGCTCCAGACGTTCTCAAAGACATTGACATCCTGTGGGTCTACCAATGAGTTTACCTCGACGCTTCCATCAAGAAAATCATGTTGTTCAGCTCCAAACAGTTTTACGCACGAAGGACTGATGTACAGATATTCTCTGGCATGATGGTCATACAGCCAGAAGACATCCTCAATAGTCTCATTGATTTGTCGAAAGTTCTGCTCTGATTCCTTCAGTTCATCCTCTGTCTTGATACGCATCTGTACCTGATGCTGGAGGTACTTGGTGACAGTCACCAGATCAGTACGATCATATTCAAATGAATTGCCCGATTGCTGCTCTATTTCGGAAATAGCCCTGAGCAAAGTGCTGATACTTTGTTCACGCTGCTCTTTTTCCTTGGTAAGTTTTTCTGTAATGCCTTGGTACTCCTTGTCCGAGAGATCAAAAGCGCGCTGGGACAATTCACGATCTTCGTCGTAGCTATCATAAGCCTGGCTTATTGCTCCTAGCAAACTTGCCAATCGGGGATCGGACTCGGGTTCTTCGCCTTGAAGATATTTCCTAATCTGTCGTTTGAGTAACTTATGATACTTCATCTTCTGGTAAGCAAAATCAAAGATGATCAGAATTATCGTTAAACCTCACAGAGCGTAGTGATCGTCATGGTCTGATTATGCAGTTGGCATTTCATAAAGTCAGAATAGGGTGCGATCTCCCCATAAGAATAAAATCCAGCAATCAAGGTGTCAGCCCCCATGCTATGCCGTACTGCGTCCAATTCCTCATCTACCCTGTTGTTAAACACCAGCTTACGACCCACACAGCTTATCAGAAGTGCAAGTCTATCTCCAGAAGGTGATACACTGGACATGCTCATCTCTGCTGCGGAAGAAGCCGCATCGACCAATTTATCAACTGTCGTTTTCATGAGACGTACCTTGCTACCCTCTGGCATATTACCTGCGAAGGTCATTGAGTTTTTCTCATGATCTATGCTAAGGATAGTGCGCACTACAGCGGCATTATCTTGCTCTATCATCAACAGTGGAAAGAGAAGAGCACTTCCTGGAAGCCTATCGGCAAAGTCGCCAAGGTATTTTTTGTAAAGGTCAAGTGCATGTTGCTCATCTATCTCAAAGACTACATTCTTACTTGACTTTGTAATGGTTCGTGTCGGACCAAACGAACTCCATCCTCCATCAGTGCCAAAGCCAATTTCTAAGTCCTTTCCGTAAAATCCAACCGCCACAATATTTCCTTCCGCTAGGTTGTCATCCAATCCAACAAGAGTACTTGTAAAATCAGCGCCATCACCAGCCAGACCACCCCCTACCGGAATCGCATTGTCAAAACTCTCATTGATCCCAGTAACCAGATCATCACCATTGACCAATGATCCATCAGACAACACAAGTACGAACCGTAAGTCTTGCCTATCGAATTGAGAAGAGATGCTTCGACCCGCTTCCAAACTATCACTAAAGTCGGTGATGTTGATTCTTGCAATTTCCACATGTGACTTTTCCAGTGCAATGGCCGTCGATACTATACAGTCATCAGTAGTTTCGGTATTTGCTATTTCTCCAGCTGTGGATGCAGAAATTACCGAGGCATTAGGATATTTCGCTCTCAAGCTGCTGTACCAATCGGATGTACTTAACAGATCCTTCTGTCCAAAACAGAGGACTAAATCATATTCAGTGTCAGTTACCAGTCTGATATCGTTCCATCGTCCATGGCGGTATATCATTTGTCCTAGTCTCATATCTCTAGCCTTTACATCTACTAAACTAGGCACGCAGAGAACCAGTCTGTCTTTTTTTAGACCAATACGCTATTTGACCAGTCTAATCCCTTATAGTCATCGGTGGTCAAAAGTAGAGTACGTCACTATTGGGTCTAATTCCTGCATTGCCTATCGGAAAAGAGTCTAATGCATAGTTTTTCATACCTTCTAAAAAATCATTAAATTCATTGTCATGAAAAAGATCAAAAAAGAAGACGTCAGCCAGGAGGTATTCGATCTCTATGATGACTATGCCCACAATAAGCTCGAAAGACGCCAATTCATAGAGAAGCTTTCCATCTATGCGGTTGGAGGGTTGACCGTACCCTCCTTGATGAGTTTCATGATGCCTAACTACAAGGACACCATGCTGGTGCCACAGGATGACTCACGACTTAACACAGGCTATGTCAACTATGACTCTCCTAAGGGTGGTGGAAGCATCAAAGGTCTACTCTCTTCCCCAAAAGATGCCAAAGGCAAACTGCCCGGTATCGTGGTAGTACATGAAAACCGAGGACTCAATCCGTACATCGAAGATGTTGGAAGAAGAGCGGCTGTCGAAGGTTTTATCAGTATTGCCCCAGATGCGCTGACTCCTCTGGGTGGCTACCCAGGCAATGATGATGATGGTCGCACCATGCAGCGCAAGCGCGATCGCAATGAAATGCTTGAAGACTTCATCGCAGCTTATGACTACCTCAAGTCACACGAGGATTGTAATGGCAAGATCGGCGTAGTTGGCTTTTGCTTTGGTGGATGGATCTCCAATATGATGGCGGTACAGATACCGGACCTTGGAGCTGCGGTTCCTTACTATGGCAGTCAGCCAGCTGACGAGGAAGTTCCAAGTATCAATGCACCGCTAATGCTCCAGTATGCGGGGCTCGATGAGCGTGTCAATGCAGGATGGCCTGACTATGAAGTGGCGCTCAAGGCCAACAACAAAAAGCACATTGCTCACTTCTACCCCGATGTGAACCACGGCTTCCATAATAATACTACGCCTCGATTTGATGAGCCGTCGGCTGACCTCTCTTGGGAGCGCACGGTCGGTTTCTTCAAGGAGAATTTGGCTTGATATCATTCTACTAGACCCCTGGTTTAAACCAGGGGCTATAGACATCTTCAAAAGGCGTTTGCAATGAATAAAAATCAGCTTTCTCAAAGACTGAAATTCCAATACCAACAGTTTGCAGACTTCATCAATGCCCTTTCTGATGAGCAGTTCACGGCTGCACCTACCGGAAAATGGACAGCTGGTCAGCAACTGGATCACCTCATCAAAAGTGTAGCTCCACTCAACAAGGTGATGCAAAAGAAAGCCATAGTCGAGAGCTTTGGACTGGCGAAGCAGGCGAGTCGTGACTATGATGGTGTAGTGGCCTTCTATCAGGCGGCACTGGCCCGGGGGTATGAAGATCGTCCGCAGTTTCTTCCGGAAGAAGCTGCTGTTGACCAGAGAGCTGAGTCCGTTAATAACTTGATGTCTCAAGTTGACACCTTATGTCAACTGCTCCATGGGTACAGTGAAGAAGATCTGGATCAGCTCGTCATCCCACATCCACTACTGGGCAATCTGACAATGAGGGAAATGATGCATTTCACAACCTATCACGCGCAGCATCATGAGCTTGGGGTGAGGAGGCTTATCTAGACCTTATATGATTATGGGAATTATTACAAACCTACAGAGGAATTAACCTACGCCTTAGGTCTGCGCAGAGATCGCTTCGTGCCTCGCGAAGACGAGCATTGGTCTACTATTCGTTCATTGCGAACGAGTGCAACAGGGAGGTACGACCGAAACAATCTCTCATGGTAATCAATAATTCCAGTTGGTGCACTTTTGCAAAACGTACCGCGCTATTCATCAATGTAGCTACTCATACTCCTCCCACCACTTAGCTGTCGGGATGTCTCGATCGATGTAGAATACCTGACCGATGAGCGGCTGGGCGATGATAGGCTGCTCCTCCGATAGCGCGGCATGAAGTCGCTCGACCGGCTCCTTCCATGGATGAAGGGCCAGATTAAACTTACCCCAGTGGATCGGCATGAGGACCTTACCTCTGACATCTTTGAAGGCCTGTGCGGACTGCTCTGGCATCATGTGAATGTCAGCCCACAGCTCATTGTAGGCCCCACACTCCATCATCACAAAGTCGAATGGGCCATACTTGTCACCGATCTTCTTAAAACCTGGGAAATAGCCCGAGTCACCACTAAAGAATACACGCTTGGAACGGCCGATAATCGACCATGAGGCCCAGAGGGTGCCATTCCTATCGGTGAGTCCCCTGCCGGAGAAATGGCGTGACGGTGTAGCTGCTAACGTCAGCCTATCAGAAAACACCGCTTCTTCCCACCAATCGAGTTCGGTAATATTCTCCTCAGGTACGCCCCATGACATCAGCCGAGCACCCACCCCTAGTGGCACATAGAATCGGTTCACTCTGTCCTTCAACTCTGTAATGGCGAAGTAATCCAGATGATCATAGTGGTCATGAGAAATGATCACAGCATCTATTTGCGGTAGCTCATCAATGGTAGCTCTGGGATCATAGTCAAAATGTTCAGGTCCAGCGAAGGAGAACATGGAAGCTCTCGGGCCAAATACGGGATCTGCCAAGACATTATAGCCTTCGATTCTGATCAACGCGGTAGAATGCCCAAACCAGGTAATAGCAACCTCCTCTTCGCTGATAGCATTGACCTTTGCGGCTTCAAAAGGAACGGTCTTGATGACTTCCTGAGGCTCTCGCGATTCTGTATTGGTGAAGTATTGCATACCTGCTTTCCACATGATGGTGGTGGGGTTGCCAAGACCTGTAGGTACATTGTTGACAAACTCCCCATCGCTAAACTGCTCCGAGGTGCTGATCCGCTGGAGATGATTCCCGGTAGGGAGCTCTCCTATCTGCGGAGCAAAAGCAAAGAATAATGCCAAGGCCACCACGAACAGCACGATAACGCCTAGCAGTGTGAGAAAAATCCTTTTGAAGTGGTGGAGAGCTTTGGTCATGCAGTAATGTCGACTTGTGGCCTGCAATATTGTAAGGACATGATGGATTTTGTCCACTAGCCATCAAATATCTCTTTGAAGAGACCTCTTTTTCTCAGTAATTAGTAGGTAACCTAATGATCGCAACTATGAAAAATCCATTATCAACATTATCAATCGCGGTATTGGCCCTCGGGCTGATGTACTGTAGCGCTCCTGCCGAAAAGCAAGAAGAGAGCAGTGCCGATACACCCGCGCCTGTGGAAGAAGCAAAAGAATACCAGGCCATTTCCTTTTTGGGAGATGAGCTTTACATGCTCGAGCCTTCAGCCAAAGCCTTATCAAACCTAGACTCAGTGCGTGCGATGTACGAAAATGATCCATCGCTAGAGAATCTCATCTGGTATGGTAGGTACACTGCTTATGCGGGTGACTACAGGGGATCCATCGATATCTACACTGAGGGATTGGAGCAGTATCCTAATGACCCTTGGTTACTACGCCACAGAGGTCACCGTTATATTTCAGTCAGAGATTTGGACAAAGCTATCGCTGACTTGGCTCTTGGTGCTTCCTTGATTGAGGGTAAGGAGGACATTGTCGAGCCTGATGGCGCACCCAATGCCGCGGGTATTCCGATAGGTAGCCTTCGCTCAAACATGGGCTATCACCTTGGGCTAGCCTACTACCTCAATGGTGACTATGAAAACTCTGCCAAGGTCTATGGTATGGAAGCGGAAACTGCGGATAACGTGGACAAGCTTGTGTCTTCGACGCACTGGTACTACATGAGCCTTCGCAATCTTGGTCGTGATGAGGAAGCAGCTGCGGCAGTAGCTGGTATTACAGCCGATATGGACGTGATCGAAAATTTCGACTATCACAAGATCTGTTTGCTTTACAACGGCACTATTGCTGTGGAGGACATGACGATCGACCAAGATCGTGGCTCGGCTGGTGATGCACTGGCCTACGGTATCGGCAATTATCATTTGTACACTGGTGACTCAGCTAAGGCGAAGGAAGTCTTTGAAGGTTTGATCGAAGGACCTGTTTGGGCGTCTTTTGGTCATATCGCTGCGGAGGCGCATTACGCTCAGGTGTTTAAGTAAAGATTAATGAAGAGTTGAGAATGGAGAATAGAGAATTGTTCATTCTCGACTTTCAATATTATCACAAGCTGCCGCAAAGCGAGTGAACACTATTGTGGACTGTAGCATTGCAATACTGACCGCTATTGATAGAGGGAAACACCTTTTCCATCCGTAAGTTTGAAATTACGGTGATAGCTTAGTTAAGCACTAGGCTTGAACTGTTCCAACCATTCCAATGCATTGGCCTTATCTATAAAAAGTCTTGTCGGGTTTTTAGGCTTATTTACTGCGATAAAGAAGTTTCCAACCATTTTAGTCACTGCCGAATCAATTAAAATAGCGCTCGCTAGTACTAAGTCATTGCCCTCATTGGCCAGATAGTCTCGTGCTTCACGACTAAATTCCTTTGCCGTAGTGATGTCAAATAGACATGGGTAACTGATGGAATTAGAAAACACGACGCGCTCCCGACTACTAGCCTGAGCTTGCTGCAAGTCAACCTCGCCGGTAGGGTGGGTGTAGCACTCCATAATCCCATTCCTTATCAGAATGTAACCGTGCTCGTGATCATGTCTCTGCTCTTCCTTCATGCTAACCATTCGTATTAGGCGACCAAATTAGAACAGCAAAATTAGCACTTAACAGCAAATATTACAGTTGAACACAACGCTTTGTTGCTGATACACAGCGTCTTATTAAATATTGTAGTTGTTATGCTTATATCGATGAATGTCACCCACTCGTCGAAAAACAGAAACACTACAAGTTATATGAGATTATTTTTATTTCTTGTTTTAGAGTTTCAATATGTTAACATGTGTCAATTAAAGTTAGGACCTAATTATGCTTATACTGAATTAAAAAGGCTTTTAAGTTGATATCCTACTCTAGTAAGTGCTATACACTAGAAAGTATCAGTCAAACAATACGTGAAACAAGTTGTCGTTATGATGAGCCTTTAAGAATAAGTCTTATAATGTGAAATCAGGAGTCCTAATAAATCAATTTTTATTAAAGCAAAGCTACTAGAACATGGCAAAGATTAGACACAATAACATCATTGATACAGCTACAGAGATATTCAGTTTGGCAAAGGACAATAGCGTCTTGCACTTGTATGCGGAAGATGAAGTAATTGACGGTAGGCACATTACGCTCAATGGACAAAAAGCTCTCAATTTTGGAACCTGCGGCTATCTCCGGTTAGAACATCATCCAAAACTTAAAGCAGCATCTATCGATGCAATTCATAGATACGGCACTCAGTTTCCCCTCTCAAAGTCTTATGTCTCTAGCCCACTTTATGCTCAACTGGAAAGTTCTCTCGAACAGATGTACGGTGCATCAGTCGTTGTTTCAAAGAACTGCACTATAGCGCATCTCGCCACGATCCCTACGCTCATTCGAGAGGATGAGGCAGTAATCATGGATCACCTTGTGCATAGTAGTGTGCAAGCGGCTGTACAAAAGCTATTGCCAAAAGGAGTGAACGTCGAGATGATACGTCACAACAACATGCAAATGCTGGAGGATACGGTGATAAAGCTCAAGGATAAATATCGTCGCATCTGGTACATGGCTGATGGGGTGTACTCGATGTACGGTGATTTTGCACCGATTCATGAGATGGTCGCCTTGGCTGATAAGTATGAGCAACTACATCTCTACGTAGATGACGCCCACGGAACGAGCTGGAAGGGTAAGCATGGGACGGGCTATGTAATGGATCAACTGGGGAATCAGCTCCATGAAAAAATGATACTGACGGCCACTCTGGGAAAAGCCTTTGGCGCATGCGGAGGTGCCACATTATTCGCCAACAAAGAATGGCATCACGCAGTAAAGATATTTGGAGGCCCAAACACGTTTTCTGTCCAACTAGAACCCGCTATTCTGGGATCAGCTGTTGCTTCTGCCGAGCTGCACCTGAGTGATGAGATTTATGAACATCAAAAAGAGCTGGAAAGTAGGATAAATTATTGTAACAAGCTCCTTGATGCTACCCAATTGCCTTTGATTGAGCGCAATGAAAGTCCAATCTTTTTTATAGGTACAGGTACTATGGCCATGACGAGCAATCTTATCCAGAGAATGTGTCGAGATGGTGTCTACGTTAATGCAGCGCCCTTTCCTGCTGTACCGGCAAAAAATACAGGCGTAAGAATCACGGTATCGCTCAACAACGATTATGATCAGATAGAGGAAATGGTGCAGAAGCTCGAGCATCATTATGAAGCCTCCCTGGCCGAGGTAGGGCAAACTCACGAGAAAGTGAGGAAAGCGTTTAAACTAGACCCTCTTGGATCTGATCAAAAGAAAGAAGCCAATACACCTCATAGTGCAGAAGAGCTGAAACTCGAGACTTTCGATAAGATTGAAGAGATCGACGAAAGCACTTGGAATGAAAGACTTGGGCATAGAGGGATGTTTGACTGGAATGGGATGCAATTTCTGCAGACCTCCTTTTCTGGTAATGAAAAACCCGAGCACAACTGGGACTTCAAATACTTCATGGTAAAAGATCATACCGGAGAAGTAATACTGCTAACGTTTTGCATCGTCGGTATTTGGAAAGATGACACGTTCTCAAGAGCGTCGATATCTAAGCAGATAGAAGAAACCAGAGCTAGTGACTATTACTATCTGACGTCCAAAGCAGTCATTATGGGCAGTATGTTCACCGAAGGAGAACACCTGTACATCAATCGTGAGAAACCCTATTGGAATAAGGCCCTTTTCATGTTGATTGATTCCATGTTCAAGTTGCAGGATCAGTGCGGGGCTAATAATTTAATCTTTAGAGATTTCCCCGCAGAGGATGAGGAGTTAAAAACCTATATGCTCCAACAAGGATTTGTAAAAATGGACATGCCCGAGTCATGTGTCGTTGAAGATTTGTCCTGGGAGACACAGGATCAATTCATTGATACATTAACGAAGAGAGGAAAAAAGCATTTCAGAGAAGAAGTGCGCCGGTACGAAAAGTACTTCGACGTGGAAGTAAAGAAGACATTGGATAACGCAGATTTGAAGCATGCCATTGAACTCTTCCGTCAGGTGAAGGGTAGAAATTACGCCATCAACAGTTTTGATTTTCCTGATAAGCTCTTTGAGCAAATCAGTAAGGATCCCGACTGGGAGATTGTCACCTTGAGGATCAAAGAGGAATATGAAAAAGTCCCAAAACCAATAGGCTATGGGTTTTGTCATAAGAACTGCATTGGTGCCTACAGTGGGATGTTTGTGGGACTAGACTACAATTATGTCTATAAGTACGGAGCATATAGACAGGGGCTGTATCAGACAGTGAAAAGAGCCAAAGCTCTGTCTGCTCCAAGAGTAAACCTTGGTGTGTCAGCGACTATAGAAAAGAAAAAGATGGGAGCCAAGGTATATCCGCGTGTGGCTTATGTAAACGCCAAGGATAATTTCATCATGGAAATGATTGGATCAACACTAGCAGTAGAACAAGACTAAAGTGCAAGGACAAAAGGATTTTAAAAGCAGACTTAAACAGAGGATAGAAGAAATATCGACTCTGATATTCGAAGTAGCTCAAGGTAATTTCAGCTATAAGATCCCTATGTCTGAAGAAGACGATGAGCTTGATGCCATCATCTCTGGTGTCAACATGCTTGGAGATGAACTCAAGATCTCTACCGTATCTAGAGATCACATGCAGAGTATCTATGATGGGGTCATAGACATGCTGGTGATTATGGATTGCAATATGGTAGTTCAAAAAGCGAATACTGCCTTCACTCAGATGACGGGTTTTGATAATTCGGAAGTGTTTGAACAACATCTGCAGCAACTTCTTGCCGATACTCAGGCAAACAAGGATCTGTTGAACCAGATAGATACAGACCTATCTAGGAATAATAAATTTCATGACGCTGAGCTTTATTTTCAAACTAAGCAAGGCACTTTTATACCTACGTCCTCTTCATTTTCCTTTCTCCTTAATCAAAATGGTGAGAAGGATGGTATTATGATTATCGCCAAGGATATTTCAAAAACCAAAGCGGCAGAAGAAGAGCTAATCAAAGCAAAAGAGGCGGCAGAAGAAGCCAATCGAGCGAAGAGCGCATTTCTTTCAAACATGAGCCATGAGATTCGAACGCCTCTCAACGGTATTATTGGCTTTACAGATCTCTTGCTGAATACCAACGTGGATGAAGAGCATCGCGAGTACCTCAAAATCATAAAAGGCTCAGGCGATAACTTATCTAAGCTACTCAACGACATATTAGATCTTAATAAGATCGATCTTGATAAATTGGTATTGGAGGAGGTAATATTTAATCCTAGGGAAACCATCACTTCCAGTATCCAGCCTTATAGATATCTCGCTAGTGAAAAAGGTGTATCCTTCAATTTTGACTTTGATGACTCAGTGCCTGACCTAATTAAGGGAGACCCAACGCGTCTCAATCAGATGTTACTCAACCTTGTGAGTAATGCATTGAAATTTACTCACAAGGGCTCCATTGATGTTTCCTTCAGTTGTACTGATACCCAGGACGGTCTATTCCTTTTCAGATGTGAAGTTACGGATGACGGAATAGGTGTAGCGAAGGAACGTCAAAAATCAGTCTTTGAGACATTTACCCAATCGGACAACTCAATCACAAGAAAGTATGGGGGTTCAGGGTTAGGACTAGCTATTTGCAAACAGCTGGCCCATCTGATGCAAGGAGATATAGGCCTTGAAAGCCCGTTGAAGGACGATGGAAGTGGGTCTCGGTTTTGGTTTACTATTTCGATGACGAGGGTAAATGTCAGTAGTATAAAAAGGCAAGATGTCGCGGATCAGCTCAACACCACATTTAACAGTACGCTGAAAATACTTGCAGTAGATGATAATCCTCTGAATCTCTTGCTGGTTGAAAAAACCCTACAAAATCTAGGGGCTATTGTGACCAAAGCAGAAAATGGCAAAGAAGCTCTATCCAAGACTAAAGATGAGAGATATGATGTGATTTTGCTGGATATCCAAATGCCGGAAATGGACGGGATCACTGTTGCTTCAATACTCCGCGAACGCAATTACAATCACCCCATCATAGCCCTATCTGCCAACGTAGATGAAGAGAATATTAATAGATGCAGGGCCGTGGGCATCAATGATTTTATTCAGAAACCTTTTCAGAGAGAAGAATTATTAAAATCTATCAAAAAATGCATCGACCAAGATGTAGCGAGACTAGCTAGTGAAGAGGTCTCTTGTTGATAATTCATTCTCGCTAAAGCCGAAGGGGTACACTTCATTCTGCTTTCAGTGCCTTGATTTACCGTTACGTTCATCGAACCCTCATCATCAAGGGGCGTAACTAAAGTGATAGTGCATTTAATAACAGCACATGCGACATGAGTGCGTCACACTGAAAGAAGAGCTTCAGGAATTCCTGTAATGAGACCAACTGAATATTTAATCAGCAGAATTAATAATTGATACAATCCTTCACCTCAGAGCGATAGTTCTGTTCATAATAGTGGTGAGGTTAAAACTTCCCTCTAGGCCTCAATTCGTCTGTTGAATGAAAACTCAAAATCCTTATACAATAGCATGGTGTCTATAAGTTTTCTAAAAACTTGTAAAAGCGGCATTTAACAAAATATCAAGATCGCTAATTATGAATATGAGTTTATCACAAGCGAAAATTACAATTTGAACAATTCCTGTATGAAGTAGGCTCAGCTAATACAAAAATCGTGGTGTTTAATTCTTTTTATTGAAGATTAAACAAAATAAAAAAACAGGGTGTTGCCAATTTGAACAAACAAACTTATAGTACTATGAATACTCTAAATTCGATTTTGGCAGCCACCCTGTCACCTACTGATTACGTAGGATTCACGTTTTTTGTTGGCGCAATGGCTATGGCCGCTGCGACCGTGTTCTTCTTCATGGAAAGAAGCAACGTAGAGGGGAAATGGAAAACCTCTTTGCTCGTATCTGGAATTATTACCTTCATCGCAGCAGTACACTACTACTACATGAGGGAGTTCTGGATTGAGAACGGCTATTCGCCTACCGCATTACGTTACATCGACTGGACATTGACTGTGCCATTGATGTGTGTAGAGTTTTATCTTATCCTCAAAGCCTTTGGTGCTAAAATTGGCTTGATGTGGAAGATGATCTTTTACTCAGTATGGATGCTTGTAGCTGGTTATCTCGGCGAAACTGTGTTTAGGGAAAATAGCGCCCTTTGGGGAGCCATCTCTACCATCGGCTATCTCGGCATTGTCTATGAGATCTGGATGGGAAGCGCTAAGAAGCTAGCCGATGGGTCTAATGATCCCATACTTCAAAGCGCCTTTAGGTCACTTGGCTGGTTTGTACTTGTAGGATGGGCCATCTATCCGATTGGTTACATGGCTATCGAAACAGACGGCTTATTGAGTGGCGTACTTCCATTAGCCTCTATGGATCTCATCTACAATGTAGGAGATGCGGTTAACAAGATCGGCTTTGGCCTAGTCATTTACGGTTTGGCTATCGCTTCTAAGACGAGAGCTGCGGCTTCAGCTTCATAATCCAGATTCACTAAAATAAATATTTGTCTCACCTCACAGTGAGACAAATATTTCCTACCTATGAACTACGACTATATTGTCGCTGGTGCAGGGTTAGGTGGTTTAAGTTTCGTCAACCATCTTCTTCGATCTGGGTTGCCTTTTGAACGTCTTCTTATAATAGATAAAGACGCTAAAGATAGCAACGACAGGACGTGGAGTTTTTGGTCTAAGGAGACCCCTGACTATCAATGCGCCACACAACAGATCTGGGATCATCTCGGGTTTGCTTCCGACGATTATATCCAATACGATAGCATACTTCCGTATCGCTACTATACCATCAATGGCATAGATTTTTACAAAGAAATCATGCAGTTGATTCGTGATGATGCGCGCATTTCCTTATTGGAGACTAGCGTAAAAAATATAGCCGACAAAGGTGATTTGGTAGAAGTCGAGACGGATCTAGGCAATTACACCGCAATAAAGGTTATCGATAGTATCAATAGGCCTTCCCTCAGAACAGCTGATGCCATTTCCGTTGCTCAATCGTTTTTGGGATGGGTGATAGAAACGGAAAATCCGACTTTTGATCCTGCGAAACCACTGCTCATGGATTTCCGATTAGAGCAGAAAGAGGCATGCTGTTTCGGGTACGTACTACCCTATTCTACTAATGAGGCCTTGGTCGAGTATACCCAATTCACATCCAATTGGACGATTGATCAATCCTATTTTCGTACCCAATTACAGCAGTACATTCAAACGATTTGGTCGGTAGACCGCTATACCATCAAGCATGAAGAAATAGGTCAAATTCCTATGACAAATTATGAGTTTGATGAGCAACCTTCAAAAAATGTCTATCGCGTGGGCACTGCCGGAGGTGATACCAAACCCACCACGGGTTACACGTTTACCAATGTCCAAGACCATGTCAAAAGAATACTTGGTCAAGGGGAGTCAACAAATAAGACATCCGACCTTAGGTTTGATTTTTACGACACCCTGCTATTGCAAATCATCGCGCAGCACCCGACAAAGGTGAAACCCATCATGGAGTACCTCTTCAAGAATCAACCCATGCCAAGGGTATTGAGCTTCCTCGACGAAGACACCAATCCTTTAGAAGAAATGATGATTTTTGGTCAGCTTCCCTGGATGCCTTTTCTCAATAGCTTAACGAAAAAACTACGACATGACCTTCTTTTTTAAGTTGGTTGTCGTATTCATTTCACTAATCATTTACCGATTGGTAATGGGCACTACCATGGAGTATGTCATCGCCTTTGGCCTGATTCTGCTCATTGGGATTCCTCATGGCGCCACTGATCATACGTTAGCACAATTCAATAATGGGCAGTCCCAGCCTAAGAGGCTGAGTAAGAAATTTCTGGTAAGATATCTTCTCATCATGGCTGGTTATGGCTTATGCTGGTTTTTGAGCCCGACACTTTCGTTTATGGCATTTATTCTTCTGTCAGCCTATCACTTCGGTGAAGCGCAACTGGCCTATCAGAAAAATCTCAAACTGGCACATGCCGCTGCATCACTGTCTGGCGTAGCTTTCCTACTCATTCTACTGTTGCCACATCAAGATGAGGTGGCCAATTATATAGTGCCTTACTTCGTATCCGAATCTGGGCTGACATGGTTTGGCAGCTATGCGCCATGGATGTTGATCGCCATTGTGGCGCTATTGATCGGATGCTTAGCCATCAATGGTTGGCGCATACTTCGGAAGGAGATTATTGACCTGATTCTCGTGTTTATTGTTAGCTACTTCACTTCGCTACTTTTCGGGTTTGCAATATTCTTTGCATTTTGGCATTCGTGGGATGCGGCAAAGATGCAAATCGGTAAAATCAGTCAGATCAAACAGGAGTTCAATCTCAAGAAATGGTCAAAAGAGGCCACCCCATTTACTTTGATTAGCTGGGCGGGTATTGGTCTGATTTTAGTACTATTTGAACTTACAGCACTACCCTGGCCAATCATCACTTCCTTTTTTGTGCTGGTATCCATCATCACCCTTCCTCATGCGATCATCATGTCCAGATTTTATAAAACTGACTATGCCAGTATACCTGATGCTTTTTCTTTGGAAGACGGTGCGGGGAGGGCTACACCAGGAGGCAAATCCAAAACAGGGTCAGGATTGGGGATGCCACCATCATCGTCTTGATCATCGTCCTCATTTTGGTCAACGCTGAGGACGATCTTCATGATCTTGCATACAAGGAGCGCGGAAGCACCCAGTACTAGCAGGTACTCAGGATTATTTTGAATAAATTCAATCATGAGAAGCAAAAGTATAGAATTCTAGCGCATACATCCTGTTAAGTCTTGCTGAGGCAGAGCAATTGCTGCCCAAGCCTTTCCTCAGCTTCATTTTATACACATTCCCAGGTCTTGCTTGCTTTCAGAGGAATCGTTAACTTGATATATTATGCAGGAAAACATTCTACTTAAAAAAAGCCCAAAGATTGAATTCCAGCTATTGGACAATGGCTTTCAAGTGATCGATGAACAAACAGAAGATCACTCAGGCTACTACGCTTATAATGATCTGCAATCCGTTGAACTCAATAATCCATGGTTCCCCAGATTCGCCAAATGGCTTAGGGTAATTACGTGTATTTGTAATGTTGTTCCATTTTTCCCACATGCCGAATCCTACAAAAAAGCCAACATTATCTTTCATGATGGAAAATCGAAGT
This sequence comes from Cyclobacteriaceae bacterium, assembly GCA_040222235.1. Lineage (GTDB taxonomy): Bacteria > Bacteroidota > Bacteroidia > Cytophagales > Cyclobacteriaceae > UBA6059. The sequence continues at coordinate 37,108 of JAVKDO010000149.1, read as the reverse complement.
TTGGTATGTGGTTGACCGATTCCACCATGGCTAATCAGGCCAGAAAGATTAAAGAGTTATTAGATAGAAAAGTCATAAACAGCAAAGCATAATCGTCCATTGCAAGTGAAAGTGTGGAACGCCAACTATGCCAGACTGCTAACCTCCACCTAGCTGAATGGTACTATAGCAAATGAAATACTTAATCCTATGTATCGGGTTACTATTGACAGTCACCGCCTACGGTCAAGGTGATTTTGCTATCACAACAAATGGATTAGAACCCAAATTCTGTACATCCAGTATCGATCATCTTGCCAGCAGTGAACTTTATGAAAAAACGCTGACCTGGATTGAAGAAAATCAAGAAGAGTACAAACTATCAATAGACGAGAAGATCGAGGGTGAGATGATCGAACTAACCAGTATTAAATGGAATGCGGTGAACTTAAGTGATAAATATTTCATTGCGCATTATCACATTCGTCTCAACTTCGAAGAGGATCAGTACCAGTTCAAACCCACTGCTATCCAGCTGAAGCTGAATAGCAAGTACGATATGGGCTTGGAAGATTTTGATCTTACGGGCGGTGAGATGTACTTTAAAAAGGGTAAGGTGATCAAAAAGTATAAGGCATATCTTGATGATATTACCGCTTTATTGAACGAACTCAACCTTCAATTGAATGCCTATTTGAAGAGTAACTAAACTACTAATTATCGTGAGTTTGAAACTCAGGATAGGATATTGAGTACAGCGGTGCTGTCAATTATAGAGGGGCAAAGGACTGCTAGAAATCGACTTTGTTTTATAACAGCACACGCGACACGCGTGCGCTAACCAATGAAGGCCGAAAATGATCTTTTCTATGAAAGCGTGTTGGACATATTCGATAGGATGGAGCAAGATATTTCGGACATCAAAAAACGATTGGATCAGGCCAATATCTAGTCTCTTCTCCACGCTCATTGACACAATTTCAGACAAGTATTAGGTCGTTGGTCACAAGACCAACAACGGCATCAAGTGGTCATTTGAACGATAAGTTGGCACGACGTAAAAGACTCAAATCGGCCAATTTTACTGTTAGGCTTTCACAACGCTCAGTTGTACTAAAATAAGCTCTTTCCAAAGGCTTCTTTGAGCCCCACTTGAATGGCTAACTTGACTAAATCCAGCGAACAATTATTTCATTTTGAATCAACAAAAAATCATAAGTTGTTATGCTCATTCATTATGTCAAAAATAGTTTTGGGTCGAGGACCAAATGGATATCCTTTGTCAAATTCTAATTCATCCTGTATAATATCATTTTTCCATGGTGCTTCATTAGCAGCTATCCATCGTCTAAAAATCACCTTCCCTGTCCACCAGAAGGATTTAATGTGTCTTCCCTTTTCACTATTTCCGTAAACCTCACCCCCGTGAAACACTGGTTGCCAGTCCATAAGTTCTGCGTCCCTGTATACTCTTATAAAGTCAGGCTTCCACATAGGACTTTTCCCTGTTTTCGGAATACTAATTCCAGTCATATCCTGAACATTTTTTGTCCAATAATCCTCTACATCCTTCTCACCTGATGGTGTCATTTTTATCTCAATTCGCTGGAGATCTCCAATGTCCTCATCCCAAATGTCGAAGATATCAATCCTATTTCTCTCAAAATTATTACTTTGATTATCAAGGTGAAACGCATGGGTTGGGCGCAAATTCCCGACCAGCCTTATCCAAACATCTTCATCTGTTCCAGCCTTTTTCTCATCGGCAGTTGCAACGACTATTGTATATTTAATTTTTCCCATGTGTTAAATATAACAAAAAAAAATACTTCTTGCATACACATCCCCCTGCTAGCGCACGCCTGTAGTGTGTGACCATAGTAAGCGCTACAATGAATCAATTAGCTATCTTTCTCAGAACAAACAAAGGTTCAGGGATTCATGCCCCTCCAATTGGTTGACAGATGAAAACTATCAGCTAATCCCACGTTAGCGCACGCGTGTCGCGTGTGCTTGAATATGACTTGACCTAGAAAGCGACACACTATTTAGTTATCCAGTCATTATCTTTCTTACAATAAACAACGGATCAGGTATTCTTGAGTAGGAAATACAAATTTTTGAACAAAGAAGGGCTCTACTTTGTGAGTTTCGCAGCGGTCAATTGGATTGACTTATTCGTGAGGGACGAGTACTGTCGAACCATAGTAGATAGCCTTGATTATTGCAGGAAGAACAAGGGTCTTGAAATCTATTGTTGGGTAATAATGCCTAGCCATGTTCACCTAATCATCCGCGCGAAAGAACAAAACCCAGAAATTGTATTAGGTAGATTTAAAGAGTTCACTTCAAAGAAACTAGTAGAACAGATTAAAGAAAACCCTCAAGAGAGTAGGAAAGAATGGCTATTGTGGATGTTTGAGAGAGCAGGATCAAAAAGCAGTAACGTTTCCAAGTACCAGTTCTGGCAGCATCATAATAAGCCAATCGAGCTATGGAGTCCCGAAGTAATTGATCAAAAAGTTGACTATATCCATAAAAATCCAGTGGTAGCAGGCTTTGTTAACGAACCCTGGCATTGGAGGTACAGCAGTGCTCTCGATTATAGTGGGAGCAAAGGACTGCTAGAAATCGACTTTGTTTGATAACAGCACACGCGACACGCGTGCGCTAACCAATCGGGGACAAACTAGAGATATCATTCCTTTAGTTTTGTTCGTATATTTAAATTATGACTACAGTCTCAAAACGAATCACGATCGATCCAGCAATTTGCCATGGCAAGCCAATCATAAGAGGCATGAGATGGCCCGTTGAAGTCATTTTGGACATGCTAAGCGCTGGAATGTCGACAGAACAAATTATTACAGATCATCCGGAACTTGAAAAGGAAGACATCACCGCTTGCTTGAATTATGCGCGCCTATCGGTATCGGGTGAGGTGTACCAACTGGAGCCAAGGTGAGATTCCTATGTGATGTCCATATTTCTATTAGGCTATCCAAACGCCTTGAAGAGTTAGGACATCAATCAGAGCATGTCAACAACATCCTGGTAAAGTGGAATACGCCGGATCAAGAAATTATTTCCTACGTCGACACTCATGACGCAATTCTGATATCGAAAGACCAGGATTTTAGAAATAGCTACCTACTAAAACGCACTCCTCAAAAACTGATTAAGATCAACCTTGGGAACATTTCCAATGCACAGCTTCTAGGCATTCTTGAAAACTATATAAATCGAATAGCCGAACTTGACAATAACCATGAATCATTCATGATAGAGATTAACAAAGATGCCTTTTGGATTGTGACCAAATAATCCAGCTATGCAATGATTTTAAACTATCAGTTTTCAACTGTCAGCTAACCTCCGCTTCCGCCTCGATCTCCACTTTATAGCCCTCTCCTACGAGCTTGGCTTCTACTAATGTATTGGCAGGTTGGATGTCCTTGAAGCGGTCTCCATGTGCCAGAGCGACGGGTTCCCAGTCGTTAATGTCATTGACGAAGATACGCGTGCGTACTACGTCTTCCAGTTTGCCACCGAGAGATTCTATCGCACCCTGGATTTTGTCTAATACAAAGTGCGCTTGAGCACCAGGGTCAAGTCCTCCGATCATCTTGGTGCCGTGCGTGGCGGTCGTTCCGGAAACGGAGATACGATTACCACGGCGCGTGGCTCGGCTATAACCACAGTCCTCTTCCCAGATGGTGCCGCTCATGACTTTGGTGCCTCCTCCGAGTTTAGTAATAGGTTCGAAAGGCTTGGGGATGCTATCGAGATGATCGCTAAGGTCACCGGTAGCCGTCAGAAAGGGTGGCTTGCGATACTCATCGCCACAGTCGCCAGGGATAGGATCAAGCTGCGCCTGTGCCGATTGGATCAGCTCCAGATCAGTCTGATCCAGTTCATAGTCAAACATCTTCAGGGTATCCTCGACATGGGCACTCTTACCCAATCTAGCTCCCACGATCACACCAGCCACTGCAGGTTGTGCGAGCATGTACTTACTGGCCACATTAGCGATAGACACATGATGCTTCTCAGCTACCTCTTTAATTGCTACCAACAAGTGCTGAAACTTGCCCCAGCCGCCAGCGGTATCGATATAGCGCTTGTACTTGGCCTGCGACATGGTAAGCGTGTTGTCCAGCGCAGGCTCTTCCTTGCCCAGCCATTTTTCCGATAGGAAGCCTCCCGCGATCGTACCAAAGGCCAGCAGCTTCACGCCAAACTCCTCACAGGTCGCTCGCATCTTGAGACCACCACGCTGATCGAGCAGACTATAGCATATCTGGTTGGAGGCGATATCAATCCCACTGGTCACAGCGATACGCAGATGCGCACTATCGAAGTTGGTCAGACCTAGCGCTCCGATCAGTCCTTCCTCCTTGAGCTCCTGTAGCCAGAAGAGGCAGTCCAGCCATGCCGGATCAGTATACACCCATGAGTGGAACTGCAGCAAATCCAATCGATCCAGCTGCATCCGATCCAGTGAAAGCTGGATGGCTGCTCGTGTATCTTCTCGGGTCACTTTGCCCGGCTTAGGCACCCACTTGGTCAGCAGCTGGGTCTTAGGGCCCAGGGCGTGCTCCTTCTTGAACGTCCCCGTGATGATCTCGGCAGAGCCATAGTGATCGGCCATATCGAAGGTGGTGAAGCCCGCCTCCACATACGGGAGCATCGACTTAGCAGTCTCATGAGGATCGAGGGTGTTGCCGTCCTTTTCAAGGTCAGCGATCTGCCAAAGACCAGTGAGCACGCGAGAGATCTTCAGTCCCGGTGCTAGCTCAGTGTATTGTACCATGGGTCATTCTGGTGGTAATGTTGAAAACAATGTCTTGGTATCTACGCCCTCCTTTTTGAGGTTTTGATGCTTGTAGTAGAATATTGCGGTAGCGATGGACATCACAATCAGCCAGATGGGTGTCGAATGAAAATACCATGCGCTCACCTCAGCGTTGATGTCCTTCCAGGTATGCACGGCAAGAAAGCCTGTCAGGATGATCGCTCCCGACCAGCCTAGCGCTTTCTGAATGCTGCGATTCTTGATGACTTTAATCTCCTTGGTAAGGGCCGGATTGACGGTAGGTAGGGTGATCAGGGTGACACACATCAGCAGGAAGTTGACCATCATACTCGTGACCATGATGTCGATCCCAAGGAAAAAGTCACCTGCGAAATGGCTGCCAATGATGCCTATACTGGCCATCACACCACTCATGATAATCGCTATATGCGGTGTGTGCAGCGTCGGGTGCACCTTGGCCACTTGTCTTGGGAAGATACCGTCCTCCGCCCAGGCGAACATCAGTCTGGAGACGGACAGCAACATTGCCGGTAGGTCATTGATCAAAGCGATCGCAGCACCGACAAGCACGGCTATCGCCAAACCGGAGGGCATCAAATAGCTCAGCATGCCCGGAGCGGTAATGTCTTTTTTCATGGCCTCCTCTGCTACAAACTGCCATGGCACAGCATGATACACCGCCGCAGTGAAGAGCATATAAAAGCTACCCACTACCGTAATCGCCAACGCTATCGCCAAGGGCAATGATTTGGAGGGGTTCTTGGCTTCACCACCCGCCTGTGCGATAGAGTCAAAACCGATAAAGCTGGAGAAAAGCAGCGCTGCTGCTGCAAGGAAGGTACCTAGGTTGAATTCTCCATCAGTCGCCGGAACAAAGCTCCTACCCTCTTTGGCTTGAAGCCCCACCTGAAAATCATCGGGGGTAAAATAGAAACCAGCGACTATTACAATCGCACCAAGCCCAAACATCAGGATCATCAACGGAATCACCGTGCGCTCGTACATCTTGGCCCCTTTGATATTGACGAACACAAACAACCAGAGCAGGATCAATGCCAACCCTACCCTGACGACTCCCGTCTCCAGGGCGTCAGCCATGCCACTCCACTCGAGTGCCACCGCTACATCGCGCACGAAGGGCACGATCACATACGATACAACGCCTATGACAATAGACAAACCAAACCACTGCGAGAAGCTGGCGATAAAGCCTAGGTAGGGATTGAGTCCACGACTAGCGTAAATGTAGCTACCACCCGCCCGAGGCATAGCAGAAGCCAGTATACTGTACGCAAATGCCGCCAATATCGCCGGCACTGCCGCAAAGATGAAAGCAGGCAGTACATACGGCCCAATACCCGGCACATTGCGTTGGATCATGAACGGTACTACGTTGATCGACGCACCCAGCATCGAGCAGATGCCCGTAGCAGCCAATGCTACGATACCCATTTGCCTGGTAAGGCCTGATTTTGCGGTAGCTTCTGTCATGGACACCCTAGTTAATCTATTTAACGGATTTTGCCAATGGGTTTTTGATAAGGAGGTTTAGGATAAGTTTTTTACCTTGTTAACATATAAATCATGTGAGCATATGAATCGACTACTCGTCCTAATTTGCATCTCCATTCTGTTTAATGGCTGTAGCTCCAACGAGCCTGCGAAAGAGCAGTTCTCTCTGGATTACGAAAAATTCACCCTTGATAATGGCATGGATGTCATTTTACATGAGGATAAATCCGACCCGATTGTAGCGGTGGCTATCCTGATGCATGTAGGGTCTAACAGGGAAAAGCCTGGACGAACTGGATTTGCGCATTTCTTTGAGCACATGCTTTTCCAACGTTCTGAAAATGTGCCCAATGGCGGGTTTTTAAAAAATGTTGATGCTTGGGGTGGTACCATGAATGGAGGCACGTCGAATGATTTGACAGTCTACTATGAAGTGGTACCGAAGGATGCGCTAGAAAAAGTCCTGTGGATGGAATCGGATAGAATGGGTTTCTTCATCAATGCAGTGAGCCTGGCAAGCCTCGAAGGCGAAAAACCCATCGTTCAGAACGAAAAGAGACAGAGAGTCGACAATCAACCGTATGGACATACCGGCAGTGTCATTTCAAAAGCACTTTATCCAGAAGGACATCCCTATAGCTGGTCAGTCATCGGGAAACTTGAAGATCTGCAAAACGCCACACTTGAGGATGTAAAAGCCTTTTACGAAACCTGGTATGGCCCCAATAATGCGACACTCGTCATCACAGGCGATATCGAGAAGTCAGAGGTGAAGCCCATGATTGACAAGTATTTTGGTGAGATACCCTCTCGTGGTATTGATACACCGATGCAGCCACAGCCCGTTTCATTGACCGAAACCAAAGCATTCTCCTATGAGGACAACTTTGCGCAGCTTCCAGAAATCAGGTTGACGTTCCCAACCGTAGAACAGTTTCATCCCGATAGTTGGGCGCTCAATGCGTTAGGACAAATCCTCTCCACTGGTAAAAGAGCTCCATTGTACAAAGCAGTTGTTGAGGAATCCAAGGTAGCGCCTGCTGTCTCCTCGTCTAATCAATCTCAAGAGTTAGCCGGCACATTCACGATAAGGGTGAGGGCCAATAAGGGAACTAGTCTAGATTCTGTCAAGACGGTATTGGACGATGCATTGGCCAAATTCAATGAAGAAGGTTTCGATGTGAAGGATCTGGACAGAATCAAAGCCGGAATAGAGACTGATTTCTACAACGGTATAAGTGGGGTCCTTGATAAGGCATTCCAACTAGCACTTTATAATGAATTTGCCGGAAGTCCGGATTTTATTAAGACCGACCTGGCCAATATCCAAGCCGTCACCCAAGAAGACGTGATGCGTGTTTTTAGAAAATACATCTACAATCAGCATAGCATCATTACCAATTTTGTTCCAAAAGGTGAGCCGAGTCTTGTGATAGCGAATGCGACAGTTGCAGATATCAAAGAGGAAGGCATCAATGAGTTTGGACAAAGTGAAGTAATAGAAGAAGAAGGTGACGCTCTCATCGCAAAGACGACATCTTTGATTGATCGCTCCGTAGAGCCTGAGTTTGGTGAAGCTCCTATCGTAAAGCCGCCAACCATATGGAAAACCACGCTTGATAATGGTATGGGGGTATATGGTGTCGAAACAGACGAGCTTCCTCTGGTCAATTTCTCAATAAGAATCAAAGGGGGGCATTACCTGGATGACCTGGAGAAACCTGGAGTGGCCAATTTGATCACCGATATGATGATGGAAGGTACGGCCAATAAGACCCCTGAGGAATTGGAGGATGCCATCGGCCAACTGGGCGCTAGTATCAACATGGTCACAAGCAACGAATACATTCAAATTTCTGGAAACTGTCTGGCTCGTAATTTTGAGGCTACCATGGACTTGGTCAGTGAAGTCCTACTCGAACCAAGGTGGGATGAAACAGAATTTGAGAGAATAGTCAACCAAACCATTAATTCCATTCAGCAGCGAGAGACGAATCCTAATGCCATCGCAAGTGTGGTAATGAATAGGCAACTATACGGTGATGAGCATATTCTCGGACAACCGGCCATGGGATACAAAGAAGTGGTAGCGTCGATTACCATTGACGACCTGGAGGCTTACTATAAAAGAAACTTTGCTCCAAATATTTCCAACTACCATATCGCAGGCAAGGTAAGTCAGGCAGATGCGCTCAAGGCGCTCGATAGACTTGCCAATGAATGGGCTAGCAAAGACGTTTCCATGCCGAGTTATCCCCTCAAGGCCACAGCCTCTGAGCCCTCGGTTTACTTCGTAGATATACCAAATGCCAAGCAATCTGTTATCAGGTTATCGCGACTAACCGTACCCGCAAACGATCCAACCTATGACGAAATCACCGTTGCTAATTATAGGTTAGGAGATGGGTTTGCAGCCAGACTATTTCAGGTATTGAGAGAGGAGAAACAATATACATATGGTGCTTATGCTTTCCCTGGAAGAGGAGCTATGGTGCCAAGTACATTTACGGCTTACTCTAGCGTGAAATCCAGTACCACCAAAGATGCTTTGGATACTTTCAAAGATGTAATTGGGACTTATGCTGAAACGTTCACCGAAGATGATTTGACCAAGACCAAAGAGGCAATGATTAAAGTCAACGCCAGAAGGTTTGAAACACTGTCCGATCTACTTGGCATATTGCACAACATCAGTACATATGGTCTTCCGCTAGATTATATCGATGATCAACAGCAAACCATCATGGCCTCTACTATTGAGAGTGTCCAGACTACCGCAAATGAGTATTTCGACCTTAGCAATTACATTTTTGTGATTGTTGGAGACAAAGCCACTCAGTACGATCAACTAAGGGTTGACGGAGAGGGAGACCCCATTTTGGTGGATAGATACGGAAATGACGAGGTAGGGTCTCTCTAGGTCGAAAGTGAAAACTATAAGTGTGCTCCGTCTACCGGAGCTGCCAACTTCAAAATAGTTTTGACCGACTATTTTTGAGATAACAAAAAGTGAGTGACATAGGGTTGTCACTCTGTCTCATTTCTTTGAAGTATGTTCAATTCTAAAACACACTAGCATGACGACACAAGAAATAGCAGATCGATTAGTAGAGCTTTGCCGAGAGGGTAAGTATGACCAGGTTTATCAAGAATTATATTCAGAGGATGCGTGGAGTGCAGAACCTGAGGGCAACCCCTACGGTACTGCCAAGGGTATGGAAGCCATAAAAGAGAAAGGCAAGCGCTGGAACGAAATGGTTGAGAAATTCCATTCTGGATCATTGTCAGATCCTATCGTAGCAGCAGATCATTTTTCAATTGCCTGGTTTTCGAGGATCACAATGGCAGGCGCGTCTGAGCCCATCGATATGGACGAGATCGCAGTGTACAAAGTGGCTGACGGCAAGATTGTGCTGGAGCAGTTTTTTTATACCGCTGAAATGTAGTCTTCATCTGAGCCAGGGTATAAATCCTGGCTTAGTTCTATCTACCCCAGATAGTCAGACGGCTGTCGACCAAAGCGCTCTTTGTAGCTTTTGGTAAAGTGGCTGAGGTAGTTGAACCCTACAGCATATGATACCTCTGAGACGGTGGGCAGCTCTTGATTCTCCAGCATAGCACGTGCCCTTCTCAAACGAGACTCTTTGACATATCCCATGACCGAGAGACCAGTATTAGCCTTAATCTTCCTATAGAGCGACCGCTCACTTTGATTCGTATATTCAGCCAACTGCTCAGCTGTGATTTCTCCTTTAATGTGAGTCGTGATGTACTCATCCGTTTTCTCTTTTAGCTTGGATGGAAATTCCTTCCATTCGATAGCCTCAAGGTCAATGGCCTCTTCCTGAATGAAATCAAGACGCTGCTTATGCGTGTAGAGCAAATTTTTGATCCTCACCAATAACTCCTCAGGACTAAATGGCTTAAACAGGTAGTCATTCACGCCAAGGTTGAGTACATTGATCTTGTCCTGTTCGGTAGCTCTGGCGGTCAAGAATATGATGGGAAGTTGAGACCATGCTTCGTTTTTCTTGATTTCAACCGCCATCTCATAGCCATCCATTTTAGGCATCAGGTAGTCCGTGACGATGAGGTCTGGTGAGGTGTGCTCTAAAAAAGTAAGCCCCTCTGCCCCATCAGGTACCGCTGAAACCCGATAATACTTCCCTAATATGCCGGAGATGAATTGACTCATTTCCTTATTGTCCTCAACTAGCAGTATGTGCTCCGCTAATACATGCTCGTTATTTTGAATAACAGGTTCATCGATCAATGGTTCGTAGATCGGGTACTTATCCTCCAGAGTCCTAACCGACCTTTCCTCGATGGGCTCGACAATCTGGTTGGGCTCCAAATGATCCTTTCCTGTCTTAAATCTTATGGTGAAGACTGCCCCATTATCATTCTCCGCAGACATCGTACCCTTGTGCAGATCTACCAATTCCTTGGACAGGGCCAGACCTACTCCTATGCCTTCCCCACTTTTGATCGTGGGGCTTTGATAAAACCGATCAAAAACGAGGCTGGTATCCCCTACCGGAATACCTTCACCACTATCCCTCGCTTCCACGATGATCTCACCATTCATTTCCGATAGGGATACCTTGATAGTACCTCCTGATGGTGTGAACTTGAGCGAGTTGGAAATAATATTGATCAGAATCGTCTCAAATTTATCTTCATCGAGGTAGCAGTTCGAGACTTCTTGAAGCTCCTCCTCCAAGTGTATTCCCTTGTCAACAAATCTTGAAGAGAAAAAGGAAAGCACCTTGCGAATGATCTGGGTCGGGTCAGTCAAGCTAGCCTGTAACTGAATCCTTCCACCTTCCAGTTTCGAAATATCCAGAATGCTGGTGACCATTTTGAGTAGTCGATCGCTATTGCGCTTGGCTACCTTGAGATTGGCATAAAGCTCTTCATTTAGCTCTCCATACGTCCCTCTTAAAGCTTGGTCAACAGTGCCCATATTCAGCGTGAGAGGTGTTCGGAACTCATGCGAGATATTGACAAAGAAGCGTCGCTTCAGATCGTCCATTTGGAGCAGCTTGTTTCTCTGATCATTGATTTCTGCTGTCCTTTCGACGATCCTTATCTCCAAGTTCTGGTTAATTGCTCTCAACCTTCTTGTATTCAAAATAACGACCCCCCAAACAAAACCAATGAAGACTAATGTGTAGCCCAGGTAAGCCCAGTAGCTGTAAAACCAGGGTGTGGCTACACTGAATCTCACAACTGCAGGGTTACTTTCTATGAAGAGTATATTTTTGGCGACTACTTCAAAGGCATAATCCCCATGAGTGAGGTTGGTAAAGTCTTTACTTGCCTCCGCTGACCAAGCTGACCATTCGTCATCCATTCCTATGAGTCGCCACTTGTAAACCAGCTGATCGAGGTTTTGGTAGTAATCGGACCTGAAATCTAATCTTATAGCATTACCCTCGTATTCAAACTGATAATCACTGCTGATTTCGCCAAATCCTCCATAATACAATGAGTCCTTTCGGCCAATCGACCTGATACTTCCTATTCTAGCATTAAAACCATCATAAGATTGTGTCACGGTAGGATCAACATGAACGAAGGCATTGAAGGTTGGGTGCAAGACATTGGCTGAATCAATGACCACCGCATGAAATGGATTATAGTTGATCATCTTCTCATTGAGCAGCCTAATCATAGAGAACCAATCATGTGTCTTCTTCAGGAACAAATACCCATCTGAAATACAGTACACATTCCCATTCTCATCTTCGGCTAATCTCAACAAAGGCATGTCTCCCACGGTACTTTCGAATCGCTCGTCTTTGATGATTCGGTCTGATTGCTCATCATATCGGTGTATTCCACCGTAAGTACTAAAGGTCGCTTTGTCACCTATGCGAAAGGCATAATTATCAACAGCGTAGGGCAACCCGTCCTCGACCCCATAATTCTTCTGTGTGATAATCTCTGCATTTTGCACATCATAGACTACTCTCCATAATTCATTGCGACCAGATAACCAGATATCACCCCCTTCTCCCTGGGCAATAAAAACGATACCGTTGGCGGATGGGTCCAATTCCTTTTTGACCATCCAGGTACCTGTTTCTTTTGACAAGTGAAGCAATTTGCCAGTCATGGAACCCAATAACACATCCTTTGAATTTTCGAAAGCAAATCCGTGGACGTACTTTTCATTCCCATTCGTAACTGTACCTTCTATGGTCTTCAATCTATTATTTTCCAAGACCATGGTTTGGTCCAGTCCAAGGCTGAGGATATCATCATCCACCTTGATGAGCCATCTACTCTCGTTGGGGTCTAAGGTCTCAAAAGACATATTCTGCAATGGCTTATGTAGCCGATCCCACTTCATGCGCAAGGTACCTGAAGTAGTAGTCAGGTATAAATCCTCATGATCCCTGAGCATGTAGGACACATTACCTTGCAGACCTGACCTCTGATCAAAAACCGTGAAAGGGGAGGAAACTTCAATTGCGTTAATACCGCTGTTAGTCCCCAACCACAGCAACCCAGATCGATCAACTGCAGCACTGAAGACCATATCATCGTTCAAGCCTTTACTTTGATCTAAAAATTGAATGGCTGCTCCATCGAGATCAGTGATCAATAATCCCTTGCTGGTAGATATTACAAGGTATTCGTCAGAGATGAGTTGTGCGCTAAATATGTTCGAGCCATTCAGCCACTGCTCTGTATCCTTAGGAATTGGGATTTTTCGATTCGTCTTGAAGTCGAATATCCCCTTAGTTGATACCAAAATAGTTTGATCATTAGGCAGATCGATGAGTTCTATCTTACTATTGGTATTGACTTCACCTTGGCCCGTGTCCCTGATTTGCTCCCACTCTAACTGGCGCAGTTTATACAGCCCTTCTTGCTGATAGATATATAGTACGCCTTTTGAAATTCTGGCAAGCAGGTGCGAAGAAGGAGTACTGATCACATTAATTTTTCTGGTAAGCCGATCAAAGACATAGAGTTCGTCACTGCTGGTTAGGAAGTAGACGTCATTTCCATTGACCAATGTCTCGTAAACTATAAATGCTTCTTTGCCTTGGTCTCCTAGCTGCTCAAGAAGGGAATGGTACTGTAGTTCACCAATAGCATTATGACTCAAATAGCCGATTTCATTTTGTGCACCGACATAAATGGTGCCGTCACTGGCTTTGGCGAGACTATAGACTCCAGCATTGCCGGGTAGACGAACTCTCACCCACTTACCTTCAAAAATGAGTAGCCCCTCGATATTGGCAAAATACATTCTACCATCATCACCCAATACCACATCATAATTCTGGCTACCATAGGATGCAGTATTTGAGCTATAGTCCTTCAACGTATAGCTTTCCATCAAAGGAATGCCGATACCTTTTATCTTATCAGAAGTCGTCAGGGTCTGTGCAGACATGCTCCATCCGAAGAAAAGCATCAGACTCAAGAAAAGTTGAAACCTCATTGTTTGACCATCATAGCATTTATCACTCAAATTCGATTCTGGAAGATAAGGCACTCGCCATCAATGGAGTCGTGCAGTTCAAACTAATTAACAAGAGGCCTTCGAGAAAATAGGTCAATTAAAAAGAGGCAAAATCGATTATTCTGATGCTTTTGGCGGGCTGATATAAACTTTGGCAAACCTGTCTTAACAGTCGAGGGACATGAATTTCAATCTTTGGAGGTATCAAAAAATTGAAATCTACATCCTAACTAATTAAGACCATGACCAAGCAATCATCACTCCCCATCAGCCTACTGCTTACCCTATTACTTCTTATAGCAGGTACTGTCAGCCAAGCTCAAAACGAGCAAAAGGGTTTTAGCTTCCAGGGCTATGCACGCGACTTTGATGGCGCGGCATTTAGCAGCCAGACGATCACAGCACGATTCTCTATCTACCCAGAAGGACAGTCTGTGGAGTACACAGAAGATCAGACCTTAGAGACTGATGCTTTTGGTGTATTTCAAGCCATCATCGGGTCTGAAAGACCGGTTGACTTTGCAACTATAGATTTTTCGTCTGCTAAGTATTTCGTAACAGTAGAGGTGAAAGCCATTGGTGGTGACTTTGTCACTATATCGGATACCGAACTATTGGCTGTGCCTTATGCTAAGGCTGCTGAGACAGCAGTGAATGCCAACAATGCTACCACTGCCAACAATGGCAATCCTCCAGGTGTTGTGCTGTCTTTCGCAGGAGCACCTGGAAATATGCCCGCAGGATACCTTGCTTGTGATGGTAGCTCCGTATTGGTAGCGAACTATCCAGATTTATATGCAGCCATCGGTGATGCTTGGGGCGGAGATGGAGGAACGAACTTCAACTTGCCAGACCTAAGAGGCCAATTTATGAGAGGCTTGGATAATGGAGCTGGTGTAGATCCTCAAGCTGCTGGAAGAACAACTGGAAATACCGGAGGAAATACTGGAGATGCGGTGGGCTCTTATCAGGAAGATGGAGTGAATGTAAACCAAATGTCTAATACGGTAAATCGTTATTCTGCTCAGACAGGTGGTGGTGGAATTACTTATCAACCTATCGGGGCTGAGAGTTACCCTGAAAACTGGATGGTTAAAAATCCAGCACCAGAAACCCGTCCCAAAAACGCCTACGTCCTTTTTGTAATCAAATACTGATCTGATTGTCGGTATCTCTTATTTCTCACCTTAATCAGATCAAGATGAAAACATTATACTTTTATATAGCCCTCATGCTCTTCGGGTTCACTGCGCTTGGCCAGCAGTACACGACGCATAGTTTCGGCTACCTGGGCGGCCAAACTAAAACCCAGTTAAATAATCAAACGAACGTACAGTTCAACTACAATGGTGGTGACGTCATTGCCACAGATCGGTTCAAGACCATCTTGCCTGATCGGGCACAAGCCTTGGTCGGTTTCCCAGCCATGGTCTCCTATTTTCCAGATGTACTGGACAAAGAGCTCTTTATATCCAAAGGCTACTTCTCCGACTATGTACAGCTCAAGTGGAACATCCTTAGCCAACTAGATAAGATCACCCGTATCAAAATCTTCAGAAAGCCCCTTGGTTTCAATGGTGACTCGCTGCTAATCTCTACGATTTCACCTGACAACTTCTCCTATCGGGATGAATTTGCTGAGAAAGGCGTGCTCTACAAGTACACCCTATTCGCAGAGGGTATCGCAGATGACTTGCGGATTCCTTACATCAATACGATTGAGGGGGTAGGCTTTGCTTTCCCATTTGGTACGGCCGCTGGTCGTGTCACATTTGAGGGTGGTACTGCCGTGGAAGGTGTTCAAATCTTAGCAGAAACGGATGGCAACCTCAGTGGTAGGAGTCTTTTTCTTAATGGATCAGATGCCTACTTATCGATACCGCATGGTGTCAGTGATAATGAATTGGCACTGGAGTCTGGGTTCACGATGCAGCTTTGGGCGAGATACAATGGTTCTGGTAAAGGCACTTTATTCAGTAAAGGAGATCAGTATGAACTGACCTATGAGTCGGGTACGCTCTCATTCACGGTAGGTGATGTATCACTGGACATGGCCTATGACCATCCGGTCGACACCTTCTTTCATGTCACGGCTGTGCATGATCCCAGCAATGGATTAGCACTCTATATTCAGAAAAATGACTTTGAGCTATTAGCAGCCACCGAAAGCACGCTACCTACACTCAACGCAGATCAGTCCAGCGTGATTTTCGGTAGAGACTTTCAGCAGGCCAACTACTTCAGTGGCTATATCGATGAGTTAAGACTATGGAATGTCGCATTGACCGAGGCAGAAGCTAAAAGCAACTTTTCAAGATATCTATCCGGCTCGGACGATGGTCTTGTTGGCTACTGGCGACTCAACTCAGGCAGCAGCGATGAGTTTTATGACTTCTCGCGAGATGGCTTTGAGTTTTTTGAAAACCACGGCAAAGTCTGGCGTGGCGAATGGAGTGAGACCGTGCCTACTAAAACGCAATTGGCCTATCGTGGGGTAACAGATGCTAGCGGTAACTACGTCGTACGCGGCTTCCCCTACGAAACGGATGGCTCCCAATACACTTTCACTCCGGTATTCGATGTGCACAGTTTCGAACCAACTCAGCAGCTCAGGTTCGTAGGTGATGGATCTTCGATCTTCAATGGCCTGGACTTCCAGGATGTATCGTCATTTCCCGTTTCGGGTACGGTCAGGTACCGCAATTCCGCTTTTACTGTTGAAGGGGTTTCCATTTTGATAGACGGCAAAGCAGCTATTGATCAGGATGGACAGTTGATCCTCACTGATGCCCAAGGCCAGTTTACGGTAGATGTCCCTATCGGTGAACACAATATCAGACTTTCTAAGAATGGTCATGTATTCGAAGGCGAAGGACGTTTTCCACCTCCTGCAGAAGATGATGAATTCCCCACTTTCAACTTTCAAAAAGCGTTGGCAGGATTGGAGTTCATTGACAATACTGTTGTGAAGTTTGTCGGTAAAGTAGTCGGTGGACCTGTAGAGGCAGAGAAGCCTCGAGGGTTTGGATTGTCGGTCAATAATATTGGTAATGCAGAAATTACCTTGACGACAGAGAAAGGTCTGGATATATCAGTTGCCACTGATAGCACAGAAGTCTATGAAGAGCGGGATATCACCGCTTCTGCTCTATTCAACAAACAGCGGGTAACGCTCTATCCCAATGAAGAAACAGGAGAGTTTATAGCCTATCTCCTACCTGAAAAACATGTAGTGGAAAATGTCACTGCAGGTAACTACACTTTCGGCGATGAGCATAAGGTGACCATCAATCTTGAGACCTTCTTCGAGCAAACTGAGACCTATGAAGAAGTGGTGATGGCTTTTCTTACTGATGGCACACAGGTGCCTGGTTATGAACCATACGATCCCGATGATTATGACTTTGTCAAGTCTGAAGAGATACTTGATACGACTTATGTGACTGCAGGAAAGAATTTCGTATTTGAGAAAGACAAGGATTTCATTCTCAGGGTCAAGCCTGAAATTGCAGTTGTCAATGAAGCTGGTACAGCCGTATTTGGTGAACAGACATATCAATACGTAGATGAAATACTAGAAAGCGAAATCGACTTGATCGATGAAAGTGACCAGTATACCTTCGGACACCCTGTCTTCTTCCAGCAAAGTCGCTATAGGATGTTTATCAGTGTATTCGAAGAATATGTGAATACAGATATTCCAACTAATGACCCCAGATACGCAAACCGCACTAATCGAGTACCCGTCAAGGATGGTAAAATCGAAATTGTCAATGACTTTGGCATCAACGCCGAAGTAGAAACGTTGGAGCTTGACGACAGTGGTAAAGCCACTTACTCATTCGGCGCAGGATTTCCAGAATTTAACAAAAACATAACGGATCCTCAATTAAGCTTTACAAGACCACTATCATTGATAGCAGTGACCGGTGAGAACGCCAATATACGTACTGTCTGGAGAGAGAATGATGAATTAAGAGCTATTGTCTTCGGTGGTGTACCCCAAGGAAATAATTTTGTCACCACTGGCCCAAATCAGATCATTACGATATTGCGTGATCCTCCGGGCTCAGGAAGCTACGCATATCTGGAAAAGGGTAGTACCGCAACGCGAACTGTTAATTGGGGATCTAATATTAGCAGTACATCTGCCGTTAACGCTAAGTTGTCCCTCGGCCCTAAAATTACCATGTGGACGGGAATTGGAGCCGGTGTGATGAATGAAAACAAGGTCACAGCAGATGTAAGTCTTGGGCTTTCTTTAAATACCAGCTATTCTCAAAGTGGACAGGAGGTAAATACACTTACTTCGACCAAGCGCTGGTCTACAAGTTCTGCGGCCAGCTTTGTGAATGCTCCAGGAGATGTTTTCGTGGGTCACTCAACCAACATAGTCTATGGAGAAGCAGTATCCCTACAGCCAGTTCCGTTAACGTCACAAGAATGCGCAGGCGGCTTATGTGACGGGATCCAAAATGGTGATTTTAAACTTGCTCCAAGGACAGGTCTAAGACTTAATCCTGAGTTCGGCACCATGTTTATCTATACGCAATCACATATTGAGAATACACTTATTCCCAATTTGATTGAAATAAGGAATAGTATACTATCGTATTCTGAAAGTCCTGAAAGTGTAACAGCTGATGACGAGGTTATTTATCTATCACTTGTCTCAGCTGAAGACGACCGCTTTGGGAGTGCCAATTACAGCATTCTCCACTGGAGTGATGATGCCACTGTCGATATTGGGGTTGGTCCCAGCTATAGCATCATCATCCCTGACGGGTATGATCCGGCCTTGGTATCCGATACGGTCGCTTATTACAATAAGCAAATTGAAGGATGGAAAACAACTCTTGAAAACAATGAAAGAGCAAAAGTGAATGCCCAATTGCGGGAAAATATTTCCTTTGACGGGGGTACATCCTATTCGAGTTCAGAAAGTATTACTTCCTCTTCATCATCTTCCTTTGATTTCAATGTGGGCATTACTGCCAGTATGGCTACAAAAGTTGGTGTTAAAATATCTGGCATTGGCTCTGAGATCAACATCTCCCAAAGTGTGCAAATGGGGGCTAAAGTAGGAGGAAGTTCAACTGTCGCAAACTCCACTACCTACAGCTATACCTTAGCAGATGGACAAAAGTCGGGAAGCACTGCAGACTACTACTCCATAGATATCAAAACACCTGAGGATGGTTTCGGACCTGTCTTTGTCACCAGAGCTGGTGTCTCCAGTTGTCCCTACGAAGGAGAGTCAATCACAGAATATTTCGAACCAGGAGAGCACATTCTCAACTTCGCAACCGTACAGGTTGAGAAGCCAGAGATCACTATTGTCAACCCTCAGGTGGCCAATGTACCCTCTAATCGGGCAGCAGAAATACTGTTGGAATTGAAGAATAACTCCGAGAGTGAAACTGATATATTCTACAACCTTAAAGTCAATGATCAGTCCAATTTCAATGGCGCCATCCTTTCTATCGATGGGTCAGTACTGACAGGGGATGGTAGAGGTATATTGGTTCCGGCAGGCACTACAGTGTCAAAGATATTGAAGGTAAACAAGGGATCAGATGATATCAACGACTATGAGGATATCATCCTGACTCTTAGCTCTCAGTGTGATAGCAAAATCAAAGACTCACAGTCGTTCTCGGTGTACTTCCAACCCGGTTGCTCTGATATCAACCTGGTCGCTCCAGTTGACCTGTGGGTGGTTAACACCAATACCGTACCCGAAGAAATACAGAATATCATATTTGACGATTATGACCTACAAAACGAGCAGTTTGAGTATGTGAAATTCCAATACAAAGCTGTCAGTAGTTCCCAGTGGCTGACCAATATGATTTTTTACAATCCTAGATTGGTCACGCAAGAAGAGTATGACTTGCTTGATGAGCCGAAGGCATGGATCAGTGAAACAGGCAGCACTTCCTATCCATGGGATATGAGCGACCTACCCGATCGCCGTTTCGACATCAGGGTAGTTTCAGTATGCGAGATAGCGCCTGGTCAGACGGCAGAAACACCCTCTTTGACCCATACCGGAATCAAAGACACTAAAAGACCATTAGTTTTTGGTGCTCCTCAGCCCGCGGATGGTGTACTCTCAGCTAATGATGAGATCAAGCTTCAGTTCGATGAGACCATTGAAGCTGGCCTATTAACACCCTTCAATTTCTCCATCCAAGGTGTACTTAACTCTGCTGAGATTAGGCATAGCGCGAGTGTCAACTTTGATGGTGACAATGACTATGTGAAAATTGAAGATGGATTAAACCTTGCCAACCGCTCGTTTACCATTGAATTCTGGGTCAACAGAAGGAACTTTGCCAAAGAACAAGTCCTCTTCTCCAAAGGTCATTCGGCTTCCGATGCACTAGAGTTTGGGTTTGCTGCTGACAGTAGATTCTTCGTCAATGCAGGAGGTCAGCGTACCACGTCGATTCTCCCCTACCCTGACGAAGAATGGTCGCACTACGCTATAGTGTATACTGCACAGGACAATGAGTTGACCTTGCACAAAAATGGTCAGCCGATAATCGCACAGGCTTCTGTATCAGGGAGTTTCTCCGGAGAGGGAGCGATCACGCTAGGCAAATCACAATTTACGGCAGGTAGCGAGCTCGATGGCAACATGCACGAGTTACGCATCTGGACACAGACCAAATCACAAGGCGATGTGTTTGCTAAAATGAACGCTTCTTTGACTGGCTCAGAAGTCGGGCTAGTCGGCTACTGGCCTATGAATGAAGCCATTGGCAATAAAGCATTTGACAAAGCCAGGTTTAGACATGCGTTACTCTTCGCCGAATGGGAGGTTTCTCCAAAAGGCAATGCCTATGCCTTTGATGGCGTGGATGATCTATTGACACTCAACACTGGAAGTACTGTCGTGATCACCGATGAAATGGACTACACCATTGAGTTTTGGTTCAAAGGTGCTGCTCAAGCAAATACTGTAATGTTTTCAAGTGGACGTGGGGATGGTTTGGATGAGTTTAATGACCCGGCCAACAGTCTGTCCATTGGCTTTGATGAGAGTGGCGAACTGTACTACCTCCACAATGGCACGAAAATGAGTGCGGTGGGTGACTATCTGGATGAGAACTGGCACCATTTTGCCTTTACCCTATCCCGCCAGTCCAATGCCAACCTATTCGTGGATGGCCAGCAGAAGGCGACCATGGTTGCAAGCAATTTTGGTGGCCTATCAGGCACTAGTATGTGGATTGGAGCCAGAGGCTACAAGACTTCCAGCGTGATCACTACTTATGATCAACATTTCCCTGGTAATATTGATGAATTCAGGGTCTGGAACATGAGTAAAAAAACCAAACAGATTAACCTGGACATCAATTCTCGACTCAATGGGGATGAGATTGGCTTGGTCGGTTATTATCCTTTTGAGTACTATGAAACGGTCAATGGTATCCAGATTATGAACAGTACATTGGAGGATCAATGGATCAACCCTATCATTAATGGTATCAATGGAGGTGCATCCACTCCGTCTGGCGGAGCAGATTTTTCTGATGACACGCCCAATATCAAAGATGCTCGACCTGTCGAAAAAATCGACTTTGACTGGGTAGTCAATGATGATCAGATCATTATTACCCCGGCCAGTATTTTCGCACCGTTGATTGAGCAAACAACACTTGAGATTACCGTTAGGGAAATCCAGGATCTGTATGAAAACAGAATGGCCTCACCTGTCACCTGGACTGCCTTTATTGATAGGAATCAGCTCAAATGGGAGGATGATCAAGTAATCGCACAAAAGCAGGTCTACGAGCCTTTCAGCTTCACTATGGATGTGTTCAACCTGGGCGGTACAGAAGAGAGCTTTACCATTGACAACTTACCCCAGTGGCTCACTGCATCGCCTTCGAGCGGCGTGCTTGCACCAGTATCCTCGCAGACCATCACATTCACGGTAGATGAAGGTCTCAATACGGGGTATTATCTTGAGGATATCTACCTCAGCTCAGACTTTGGGTTTGATGAGAAGCTGATCCTTGATCTGCAGGTATTCTCTCCAGCACCTGATTGGGATACCGACCCATTCGGCTTCCAGTATTCGATGAATTTCATCGCTCAGCTGGAGGTGGAGAATATCATCTCGACAGATGTGAATGACAGAGTTGCGGCATTCGTCAATGGTGAGATTCGTGGTGATGCTAACCTCATCTATCTTGAAGCATTCGACCTCTACACAGTCTATCTCGATATCTACAGCAATGTAGAGTCTGGAGAGGCGATTGAACTGAGGGTTTGGGATGCCAGCGCTGGAGTGGAGTACCGACAGGCGCTACCGCAAATATCTTTTGTGGCAAATGAAGTGCAAGGAAGTCCTGCCGATCCTGATTTGATCATCGCCGGAAATACCAATGTACAGGAAGTGAATTTCAGAACTGGATGGAACTGGATCTCCTTTAATCTTGGTTCGTCTGTACTGGCAGATGTTGATGCCTTGATGGCAAATATCGATGCTGAAACAGGCGATCAGATCAAAGGACAGGATAAGGTAGACGTCTATACTAATGAGATTGGCTGGCTGGGTAGTATTAGCGACAATGGTGGACTTAAGGATGGTGCGATGTACCTCTTCAAGCTCACCAATCCCGGAAGCATTGAGTTGATTGGTAATCCTATACCAGCATCTACTGAACTAGCCATTTCTGAAGGCTGGAACTGGATTGGATTTACACCACGGTTTAACATGACCTTAAATGAGGCCTTTGCCTTCTTTAATCCAAGTCATGGAGATGTGATCAAGAGTCAGTTTGCATTCTCAATCTATCAGGAGGGTATCGGATGGATAGGTAGTCTCAGAAACCTAGAGCCAGGCAAAGGGTACTTGTTTAGCTCTACCAAAGCGGGAATTTTCCGATACCCAGAGTCGACCTTCCTATCGGGAAGGATGGCATATGAGCCAAACCTGATTACCCAGTTTGATGAGCTGAACAGGTTTAAATATCCCAACAACATGTCTGTCATTGCGGCAATCGAGGGACTTGAGGATGGACATACTTTAGTAGCTAGGTATGGCCAGGAAGTGAGAGGAGTTATCGAACCGATCAGCATTGGTGAGCATGGTCCTCTCTACTTCATCACCATTTATGGTAATCAAAATGCAGAAACAATCAGTTTTGAAGCACTAGATCCATCGACCGGTGAGACCTTCTCGCTCGACGGTCAGGTAGTCTTTAATCAGGAGCAGCATCTCGGATCAATGGCTAGTCCAGTCGCGCTGAAAATGGGCGATGGACTTGAGACTTCTTTGGATATGGCGGTCTACCCCAACCCATTCTCGGATGAGTTGACAATAGAGCTACCCAAGACCTCTGAGACCCTACCGGAAATAACCTTGGTCAACCTGACTGGTCAGACGCTTGGTAGGCTACAGGTCATCGACCAGAGCAACAAGTGGTCTGCGGTACTTAGAAGTGATCGTTTAGGTCTTCAGTCTGGTCTGTACATCATCAGAGTGATGCTCGATCAGCGCTACTATGACTTCAAAATCATCAAAAAATAAAGGTTGTAGAGGGCCATCCTACTTCGGTAGGGTGGTCCAACTACATGTTCCAACTAAACCTATTTGGCAAAATGAAAAATCTTACAACCTTCTTTTTAACACTCCTACTCTCAGTCAATGTGGCAATGGCTGACGCACCCGATTGGGCGGTCAACTCACCGGCATTTAGCAACTCCATGGTAATCGTTGGTGCTATTTTCACAGACAAAACAGAGTCTATAGATACTGACGATATATTGGCCGCTTTCGTAAATGGTGAAGTCCGCGGTGTATCTCATCTCTCCTATCAGGAAGACATAGACAGATATTTAGCCTTCATGATCGTGTACAGCAATACGAGCAATGAGCAAATCAACTTCAAGCTTTATGATGCCAGCGCAGATCAGGAGTTTGACGTAGTGACAACTCTTGACTTTCAAGTCAATGGCTTAGTCGGAGATCCCGGCAGCCCTTATGTCTGGTCTAATCTGACATTGAATGATCAGACCATTATAGAAGCTTTCTCCTTTCCTGAAACCATTGGCAATTCCACGATCTCTACGAATGAGGTAGTAGCACCTGTCACTTATGGGATCGACCTATCGGAATTGACAGCTTCTTTTGCCGTCTCGGAAGGTGCAACTGTGACTATTAGCGACCAACCTCAGGAAAGCGGCGTTACTACCAATGACTTCACTGAGTCTGTGATCTATACAGTCTTGTCCGAAGACGAGCAGCAGCGTAAGGAATACACAGTCCATGTAGTTTATGCCAACCTCACTCCGACTGACATACTACTGTCAAATCAGTTCATCCAGGAGAATACTTCAGCATCAGCGCTCATAGGTGAACTCACTGCGGAAGATGATGATGCTGATCATACCTTTTCACTTGTGGCAGGTGAAGGGGACAACAGTAACAATGCTTTTCGTATTTCAGGAAATGAGCTTCTTGCAGCACAATCCTTTAATTATGAATCTAAACGAGAGTACTCCATAAGGCTTCAAGTGTCTGATGAAGCATCTAATACTTTCGAGAAGACGGCTATCATCAATATTGGCAATGTTAATGAACCACCAGAAGATTTTAATTTGAGTACGCTGACCTTCGGTGAGACTAATACTATTGGAGCTGAAATAGCTACTTTGTCAACGGAGGACCCTGACCTTACAGATCGATTTACCTATACACTTCTCTCCACTTTTGAAGATCACGACTACTTCGCAATTGAAGATAATAAACTGATCAGCCTAAAGCCGATCGATTTTGAATCAAAACAAGAGTATAGAATCAGGATTAAAGTCGAAGATCGGGCACAGCATCCAATCTCAAAGACATTCAAACTTCTGGCTACTGATGAAAATGATCATCCTACCGACATTCTGCTAAGCACAGATGCTGTACTTGAGAAGCTGCCTTTTGGTTCCGTGATTAGTGAGATTTCGGCCGTAGATCAGGATGTCTCGGATAATCATTATTTCGGTCTTGTGGAAGGGGATAGTGCCAGGGATAACAGCCTGGTCTATATCTCGGGTAGCCAATTGCTGGTAAGAGCTTCACAAAGCTCTGACACTAAAAAAGAGCTCATGATCCGAGTCAAGGCTACAGACCCGCTACTAGGTGCCATAGAAAAAGGATTGATCATCAACATACTCGATGTGAATGATAGTCCCTCAGACTTATCATTGACCAATCAAAAAGTGCAGGAGAGTGATACCATCGGCTTCCAAATCGGTCAGTTCCTTGTCAAGGATGCAGCCCCTTCCCAAATGTCTTATTCGTTCATTGAAGGCACCAATGACAATAGCTTTTTCGAAATAGTCGGCGACCAACTTGTTCTGCTCAACGCATTGGACTTTGAGTTGAAGCCAGAATACATCATCGACGTACTTGGTGAACATGAAAGTGAGTTATCTACGACTAACCGACTGGTTATTGAAGTGTCGGATGTCAATGAAGCACCTGAAGACATTATCCTCAACAACAACACAATCAAAGAAAACGCATTGAACGGAGGCATAGTGGGGAGTCTCCTAGTGGCTGATCCTGACTTTAGTGATAGCCACTCGTTTTCTCTTCCGGCATCAGAACTAGACAATGCGCAATTCATTATTGATGACAATGGATTTGTTAATTCCATTAATACATTTGATTTTGAAACCCAATCAAAATATACAATCAGCGTGGTTGTCGTTGACCAGGCAGGGCTCACGCTATCCAAAACAATTGATATAGACGTACTCGATCAAAATGAACCTCCACGATTGGTAAATCCCTTAAGTAATATCGATGTGTTAAGCCGTCAACAGATGGTCATCAGCATTCCTGATGATATGTTTTTAGATGAAGATCAAGGTGATGAACTAACGATATCTGTGACCTTAAATGGGTCATCTCTACTACCTTCATGGATCCTCTTTATGCCTGAGGATAATACCATTAGTATCACGCCTCCCGATGAGATTGATTTGCCCAGTTATGACTTGCATATCCAGGCCACCGATCGAGCGGGCCTATCGGCAACCAACGTGCTCGAAGTTTCCATGGCTAGAGTAACTGCTGTAGATAAATTCAAAGCCAATGTTTCAGTTTATCCAAATCCAGCAATAACTGTATTGAAAATAGATCTGCCATCAGACGAAAAATTACAGCGATGGGAAGCGGCTGTGAGAGATTTATCAGGAAGGATAATTCTTTATCCAAGAGTGCTTGAATCAGGAGGCATCAATGTCTCTGGATTGGTTAGAGGAACCTACCTCTTGGAGCTACGCCACGAGGACTATTTCTATTATCACAAATTCATTAAGAATTAATCAGGAGAGTGATCATGTGCGTTGATCATAATCCACAATTTCTACCTCAAGCTGCTTGGCCATCCGCTTTAGTTTGGCCAGCAGCTTACTTTTCTTTTCATACGTTGCAATGAAGACTTTATCCTCCTCCGAGAAACGCAAATAGCCGTCATAGACCGGCTTATGAACTGTATTGGTGATCGACTTCATATGCATGGTCTGACTGGCATTCCGCTTCTTGATGAAGAAGTAATCGACACGCTCGAAGCTGTGCCATTTTCCTTTTTTGTAACCGAGCATCCAGAGATAGTCATGATACCGCTTTTGTTCCATGTCGATGGTCATACCGTAGGTAGTAGTTAACAGAAAAGCTGAAATGAGAAAGAGTAGTAGCCCTAATGCGACGGATTTGGTCAGAGCCACAAGTCCGCAGACGAACAATAACGCACCCAGGAAAATAAACGTCCCGGGGAAGTAGCGCGTGGTATTGAAGTCGATTTGCTGAGTCTTCATTTCATTAAAATATCTTCACCATCTCAGATGTTTTTGACTGGCTAACTTTCGATTGAAGCAGCCCGATGGTGACGACACCATAGGGAGGCGGGGTTATGAATAATCTATAAGGGTACATACACGCATTATCAACTCTCAATTGTCAACTCTCAACTACTAAATGTCTTTCCTCAAATAATGCCCTGCCACATCAAAGTCTATCTTGCCTTTGGCAATAAGATCCATATCAAGATCCGCGGTGAGGATGCCGCGCTCATCAAATAATGGCCCAGCGACCACATTACCTAAAGGATCGACAATGACGCTACCACCTTTGCTCATGATCTCAGGGAAAGCTGAGTAGTCCTCTCCAGGCAGTTCAGGATAATCAGACTTCTCCACATACTGGTTGCAGCCTAGTACAAAGCACCGACCCTCAAGGGCGATATGCCTCATCGTATGCTGCCAAGTATCTCGATGATCTGCAGTAGGTGCGCAGTAGATCTCTATGCCTTGTTCATAGAGCTTCATTCTTGGATGCGGCATATAGTTCTCCCAGCAAACCAACCCTCCCAATTTTCCGATAGGAGTATCATAAACATCCAAGTCATCTCCATCACCTTCTCCCCAGATCACTCGCTCTGCTGCCGTAGGTTTGAGTTTGCGATGCTTTCCGATCAGCTTCCCGGTAGGGTCAAAATAGAGGATAGTACAATACAACGTGCCTGTATCACCTCGCTCTACTACGCCAATGACGAGGTAGACGCTATGTGCCTTGGCCACTTCTCCAAGGATTGTCGTCTCGGGGCTCGGTACCTGGATGCAGTTCTTCCAATACTTCAGCCAGGTCTCCCGACCTGCTTCACTCCGACTGCCAACCACTGTACCAAATGTCAGTCCTCTTGGATAGGCGGGAATGAATGCCTCCGGAAACAGCATCAAATCAGGCTGCTCTTTGGCTGCTTTGGACGCTAGTGATCTGACCTTGTCGAGGGTGGCTGCCATATCAAACAGCACCGGGGAATCCTGAATAAGCGAAACGCGCATAATGATTCGTTTTTGGAAAAATACAGAATTGATAGCACATGCCATGGTTGCGGACGCGACCTACTGCCTGATGGATTTTGACCTCACACATCTAAAGGCTAATTTTCTGATTCATCTAAGCGGAACTGTATCTCCAATTCACCCAACTTTCTTAAGACCCTCTCAGCCAAGCTCAGGCACCAGGTTTTCTGGCCGCCGTTTGTGCTGCTGCTAGCGGCATTGATCTACAGTATTGCAGACAGCAGTGAGTTTCTTGCTACCACTGTCAGCATCAACAGTTTTATCCTTGATAACTTCGGTTGGCTGTTTAGTGCCGGAACTACACTCATGCTGCTGACCTGCTTATTCATGAGTTTTCACCCTATCGGAAATCTGAAGATTGGTGGATTAGATGCACAACCCTTTCTGACCAAATGGCGATGGTTTTCGATTGTGCTATGTACAACAATCGCCACGGGTATCATCTTTTGGGGTACTGCAGAGCCATTGTTTCACCTCTCCTCCCCTCCGTCTTTCGGTGGAGCCGAGGCTGGATCACAAGAGGCCGCCAATAAAGCCATGGGCTACCTGTTTCTACATTGGACTTTCACCCCCTATGCGATATACAGTGTTCCGGCGCTGATGTTTGCACTGGCATTTTACAATCAACGAAGAAGCTTCAGCTTACACTCTACGCTCTTTCCTCTTATCAGAAATGCCAATCAGCCTCGCCTTGCCAGCTTCATCGATGGCATCTGCTTATACGCGCTGGTAGCTGGGATGGCGGCTTCTCTCGGAGCAGGCATTCTTACGTTATCCGGTGGTATTAAAAACCTTACTGGATATGAAAGCAACTGGTTGCAGCTCTTGATCACCCTACTGATAGTGGGAGCTTTCATCATTTCGGCTATTTCTGGATTGATGAAGGGTATCCGTCTACTGTCCGACATCAATGCCAGGATCTTCATTGTGCTTGCCTTGTTTGCACTGGCCTTTGGTCCGACCTTGGCAATACTCAAGTATATGGTCGTCGGTCTTTATAGCTATCTGACCTCCCTACCGGAAATGAGCCTTGTTTCCATACTCCATCCTGATGACCCCTGGCCTAAAAGCTGGACCTCCTTCAATTGGGCCAACTGGCTCGCATGGGCACCTATCACAGCATTGTTCCTAGGTCGATTAGCATACGGGTACACGGTAAGGCAGTTTCTGATATTCAACTGGATACTCCCGTCCCTCTTCGGTATGATATGGATGAGCGTGTTCGGTGGCATGACACTTGACTTTGAGCTTACAAGCCACCTTGGTCTTCTCCATGTACTTCAAACCCAGGGGCCTGAGTCCGTGATCTACCGCATATTCGAAGCATTGCCACTGCGCTATATCATTGCACCTCTCTTTTTAATCACTGCTTTTCTCTCCTACGTGACTGCCGCAGACTCCAATACTGAGGCGATGGGAGGCATCAGCTCGACAGGCATTTCACCAGATGCCCCCACACCGCCAACCATTATCAAGGTGATTTGGGGTATCACCATAGGGGCAGTTGCCTTTATCATGATCAACATGGCCGGCATTGAGGGTATCAAAATGCTCTCAAACCTGGGTGGTTTACCGTCACTTTTTCTGATCACTACCATTAATATTGGACTACTCTATTTGATCTTTTCTAAAAAGTACAATAACCTTTAGTAGATTAATTATAAGTTCTTCACATCTATAGTACTCGAGATCTGTTGATTAGAAAGTCAAAAAATCATTGTCTTTTCGAACGTCAGAGAGAAAACTGCTTATCTAAGTATTCGCTGTTTTGATATCAATGCAGAGTTATCATAATTGGATATCTCCGTTTCACTGCGATATGACAATGATTTTTTGACTTTCTAATGACGATTTTTTTGATCATCATTGTCTAATGAGCCCACAAGAGACCTTATTATCCTTTGACGAGTCCTACCAGCGACAGCCTTGGTACGGCGAGTCGCTATTGAAATTGATCGATCGTATGACACTCGAGGATGTCAACTTTCGCCCTACCGGAAAAACGAAAACAGCAGGTGAAAGACTGGCGCATATCGTGGCTTGGAGAAAGCTGATCCTTGAGAGGCTAAAAGGAAATGCAGCATTCATTATCAAAATGAACACCCCAGATGACTTTCCCGGACCTGACACTTACACCGCCCAGAGTTGGCAAGATCTCATCGCCGAGCTAAAGTCAACACACGCCGAACTCTTGGAGTGGATTCCCAAAATCAAAGACACCAAAGCCATGGTGCGGGGTTCAAAAGGGAATGATGGAAAGCCCTATTCGTATGACTACCTGATCAGAGGTTTGATTGAACATGACATCTACCACCAAGGCCAGATGGCATTGTTGGTTGCTATTGTTCATTCCTCCTAAGAAAACTGATTTTAATCAAGCCTTACACTACGAAATGCCATTTGGGTCAATGGTGATGGGGACTACTTTGCCACTGAAACTTAAACACAAGAACGATGGATACTAAAGAACAACTTGAGAATGTAGTATTTCACCAGACCCAATGTCTCAATGCCCTTGAGGACATGAAGAGAATGATCGAGACCCATCACGATGACTCGGCCATCAACAAACTAAAAGATGTCGAAAAAGAACTCACCCGACTGACTGTCCAGCTCCGTGAAATTGAAAAAACCATTGAATAACAGTATAATCTAATAGACCAATTAAAGCCATCCTTAGAAGGCCTATCCAGGCATTCAAGATGGCTTTTTTTCAGAAGATCACTCCATCCTCAGCGACTTAATGGGATTGACCCGTGTCGCTCTCCAAGCATGGTAGCCAATCACAATGGCGGATACTATGATAGCGAGCAACCCACTGATCACAAAGAGTCCAGGCCCTATCTGAGTCTGATAGGCAAAGTTCTCCAACCAGCTGTCGGCAAACCATAGCGTAAGAGGCACGGATAGGGCTATTGCAATCAAAAGCTGCACCATGAAACCTCTTGACAAAACAAACAAGATCGTGAAAGGTGAAGCCCCCATCACTTTGCGGATACTGATCTCTTTTAGCTTACTAGCTACGACCAGCATAATCAACCCTAGCAATCCAAGACTAGCAATCACAATCGAAAGCACTGTGGCCACAGAGATTAGCTTATTCATGCGCGCCTCGTTTTCATATTGGGACCTGATTCGCTGATCGAGAAATTCATACTCAAGTGCTTCATTGGGGAAAGTGGCCTCCCATTCCCGCTCCAGTATTTCAGTAGCATCAGTCAGTTGAGAACCTGAATAGGTAAAGACGAGCTTAGGACTATAAGAATCCTTGAAATCATAGTCAGAGACTCCTTGTACAATCGGAATGATATTTTGAGTAATCACCAAGGGCTCGATCTCAGAATGCAAGGAAGAATAATTGAAATCCTTTACTACACCGATGATGATATGCTCTCCAAAGCTGTTACCAGGGAGCTTTTTTCCGATAGGGTCATCAAACCCAAAATAGCTCACTGCTGTCTCATTGAGTAGAATGGACTGTCGCTGATCCAAACCATTGCCATCCTCAAACCTGCGACCGGCCACAATGGGAATGTCAAATGCATCGAGATAATTAGCGTCAACGACAAGCAACCTAAAGCGGCGAAAAACTTCATTGGGATCTGTATAAGCCAAGTTGGCCCATCCGTTGCTTCCCAACAGGTGCGAACCCATGGCCACATTGGAGATTTCAGGATAAGCCTCCAGCTTAGCTTTGATCAACTCGCCATTGTCCATACCGGAAGATATAATCGTCGATAGTCGATCCGCTTCCGAGTCGCGCGGTAACTCAGCGGTTACGACTGTGGCGTAGTTGTATCCCAGATCTTTCGTCATAAGATACTGTATCTGATCGCGCATGATCAAGGCTGTACTTATCAGAAATACCGTGATCACAAACTGGAGCACAACCAGAGCACGGCGTACATTCAGGCCACCCGGTGCTGACTTGTTTCCTTTCAATATCCCTATCACGTTGAATCCAGAAATGACGAGCGCTGGATAGGCGCCAGCAACTAGTCCAATCACTAAGCCCGCACTAAGGAAGATAGCGAAATGAGACCAATCAAATGAATAAAGCAACTCACTCCCAGTCAGCACATTGAAAGTCGGGATCAATGCCAAGGTGATCAAAATGCCAATAAGCATGGCCATAAGTGCCAATACAATACTTTCAGTCAAATACTGATAAACAAGTGTCGATCGAGCAGCTCCCAAGACTTTGCGCACGCCTACCTCCTTCGCACGCTTCAGTGACTGGCCAGCAGCCAATGTAGTATAATTGATACAGGCGATCACTAGTACCAGCAGGCCAATAGCACCTAGAATGAAGACATACTGCGGGTTGCTTACTGGTGCAAAGCCTAGCGGAATGGCTGGGTTGAGATGGATGTCTGTGAGTGGCTGAAATCCGATATTGTATTGATCTCGTGGCATGGGACCATCATTGGCATCACCCATCTGACTCAAGACCACATCTTGCATCTTGCTTTCCACAGTAGCTATGGTAGCCTGATCCTTGAGTAATACATAGGTCTCGGGTATGATACTAAACCATGCCTGATACATTCGATCCCCATAAAGATCACCTCCATTCTCGGTCGAGATGGCCATGTCAAACTGTATGCTCGACTCG
Organism: Cyclobacteriaceae bacterium; assembly: GCA_040222235.1. Lineage (GTDB taxonomy): Bacteria > Bacteroidota > Bacteroidia > Cytophagales > Cyclobacteriaceae > UBA6059. The sequence goes on along the minus strand of JAVKDO010000149.1, from coordinate 4,825 downwards.
GTGGGAATATCCTGAAATACAGCTGAAATATTGAAGCCTCGAATCTCACCCAACACTTCTACACCCAGGGTCTGTCCTATGGGGTCAGTGTCTCCAAAATACTTGTTGGCATAGCTCGTTGAAACCGCCATATCACTCCGCGACGGCAGTGGGTTGCTAGCGCTCCCCTTTCCGATAGGGAAATCGAACACTTCAAAAAAGTCAGGGCTAATGACAGCCACCCTCTCATCGATCCGACTTTCTCCGCGACCGACCAGGAAACTCTCCTCAATGTAATGAACAGCTCGTGCCACCTCAGGGAAGTTGTCTTCCATCAGGCGCTCAAACCTCAACGGTGTATTAGAGTTGAAAAAGATTTTCCCTTCACCATAGTCCTCCTTTAGCCACATCCGATAGATGCGATCTTTCTGTGTATGGAAATCATCATAGCTCAGCTCCTGCTTCACATAAAGACCAAGCAGCAAAAAACATGAGATACCAATGGTAAGACCTAATAGGTTGATGGCGGAATTGGTGCGATCCATCCAGAGCACCCGCAGAGCGATTTTGATGTTGTTGCGTGTCATAGCTAAAAATGAGTTGTTGTGATGTTCAGTTCGGCGAAATACCGAAGGTCTAAATGACCGGAGCACCAGCCAGATGAAGAGCCACTTGGCCTTGGTAGGCTTATCCTGATCGAGGTGCTGGTAGTAGACCTCATAGAGATCTCCTTGCAAATCCTCTAAGAGATCTGGATTGCAATACCATGCTAAGAACCGATCCGCCCACTTCGGGGGATTTTGACTCATGAGAGGGTGCTGAAGGTCAATCGAGGCAACTTATTGTAAAGGCTCATACGCAGCGCCATGGTCTGATCCAGCATCTTTCGTCCAGCTTGTGTTAGAGAAAAAAAGCGCTTTCGGCGACCTCCCCTATCTTGTGTAGCACCTCCCATCTTGGAGGTAACAAATCCTTTCTTCTCCAATCTGCGGAGTACCGAATGAACAGCCGTGACATCCATACTTCGGTCGGTGTTCTGCTTGATCTCTTCGAGGATGGCCAATGCATAAGCTTCCTTATAAATCGCCCCGATGGTCAGTAGTACCAGCTCCTCTAGTTCACCAATATTTTCTCCTCTCATAATAAGAATATTTGTTGTACAAACGCACAAGATATAAATTAGTTGTGTTTTTGTACAAGATATAATTCGTACACAGGGAGATCAATTCGACTTATAATTTTTATTTAAAACTAAATGTATACCCCAAGGTCAGAAAGATGAGATTTAGCCTTTCACTCGTCAGGACGACCTCATTGCCGCCGTACTCAATTGGTCGAGTACCATTAAAATCTGGGGTGGTTCCGCCGAAAACATATCGCAATGCAATACTGACCTTATCAATGCCCAAGCCAATCTCAGGTGTGAAGCTGAAGTTCCACCGATTGACCCTCTCAGCCTCCACGGTATTGACATTGAACCAATAGTTGTTGGCACCCAAGCCCAGACCAACAAAAGGTCGATACATCTCTATGTCAATGAAGTACCTTCCTTTGAATTGCAAGGAGGTCCATTTGGCGTCAGCCGCTGCTATTGACACCAGACCTGTGACATCAGCTATAGATCCGTCCGGAATAAAGTTGCCGCCCAGCGTGATCTCGACACCCAGTTGAGCGCGATCTTTTAAAATCTCGCGAACACACATAATGCCTAGCTGTATCTTACCCTGACCATGATCTCTGCTGGAAACATTACCTATTCCCAAAGAGATATCAGCTGCATAACCTTGAGCATTGGCACTGGTTGATAGGACAAGGAGGAGTAAAAACAAAAAGCTTAGGGCTAACGGCTTTTTCATGATTTCATGTATTTTAATCTAATTTTTAGATGATTAACAACCAACTACTACTTTCCCCTTGCCTGACCTATCATAGTCCGTTGAAACTGTCCATACGATTACATATTTTGTCCACCATCGAAATCATCGACTTAGCCCTTTAATCTATCCTGGTATGCCCACATCACAGCCAGCCTAGGAAATATCCATACTTGCCGCGCACAGGCAATGGGAAGGAGATACCAAGAGCATGGACCAAACACCTAGCGTCAAGATGGCGGAGAGCTGGGCTTCAGCCATTATGAAAACTCGATCAACCCGTACCAACAAATCAATCCAGGATCAGTCAGATTTATTGGGCTACCACTGAAAATAAAAGGTGAAACTTGGCCAGTCGTCAGATCTGTACGGTTTCTGGTGTCTGCGCTACCGCAAAAAGGCATGAAAGGTAGAAGATGGCTATCGTCGAAATGAAAACAATGAACTTCCGCATTGAGAAAATATGGACTACTAACGACAGACTATGATGTTAATGAATTTGCCTATGCGAACAACTGTAGACGTCCTCTATAAAAATGGTCAATGTCTCAAATTAATCATTGGTTAAATCAGCCTCCAAAACTAAAGGTGTATCCAAAGGTCAGAAGGATGAGATTTAGACTTTCGCTTGTTATTGCCACCTCATTACCTCCATATTCAACCGGACGAGTGCCGTTGAAATCTGGGGTGGTTCCACCGAAAATATATCGCAATGCGAGATTGAACTTATCGATACCCAAGCCAATCTCAGGTGTGAAGCCAAAATTCCAGCGATTGACAGTCTCATCTTCCACGGTATTGACATTGAACCAATAGTTATTCGCACCTATACCAAGACCGATGAATGGTCGCAAGGACTCCCCAGCGATGAAGTAGCGTCCCTTGTATTGGATACCCATCCAGTTGGCATTTGTGGCATCTATGATCTCGACTCCATTGATATCATCTACTACTGATTCACCCGGAATAAAATTACCGCCCATGCTGATCTCAATCCCCATTTGTACACGATCCTCGAGAATACTTCTCACACACATGATACCTAACTGGATCTTGCCTTGAGGATGATTGAACCCCACTACATTTCCGAGTCCTAACGAAACGTTAGCTGCATAGCCTTGAGCAAACGTATTTTGAATCACGGACAGATTTAGTAAAAAGAGCGCACTAAAGACAAAGAGGTTTTTTGTGGGATTTTGCATTGTAGCTAAGGTATTTCAAGACTAACAATCAACCTCACTTACCCCCTATTGTTTGGAGGGCCAGTACATTTTCCCGGTAGGAAATCATAGCGCTCGTCCAAAAAGACCAATGTGTAAGTCACTCATAATCAGTATATTTATTAATGCTATAAGTAAGGAGACCTACTTTTTTGACTTATTCTCTCCCTCGAACCAACCTTTTTGCAATCGCCAGCGTGATGGTTTCGAATCTTGACAAAACTCGGTGTAATCGAAGACAAACAACTCCATAAGATCCTCAGAGACTGTCAGCGCGGCAAACGCCAAAGCCAGGATGAGCTGTACAAGGCATTCTACGGTTATGGAATGTCGATCTGCCTTCGGTACTCAAGGACAAATGAAGAAGCTGTAGAAATAGTCAATGATGGGTTTATAAAGATTTTTCAGAAGCTGGACAAGTACACACCTGGGTTGAGTTTTAAGGGATGGCTGAGGCGGGTGATGATCAACGCAGCTATCGACTACTACCGCAGAAATGAGAAGCACTACAATAATCTGGACATCTCTCATGCCCATTACGAGGCTTCCGAGGAAAGTGCGCTAGATCAGCTCTCGGAGCAGGAGATCATCACAGCAATACAGCAGTTGCCGCCATCGTATCGCATGGTCTTCAACCTATTCGCGATAGAGGGCTACAAGCATGAGGAGATCGGGCATAAGCTAGGCATTAGTGTAGGGACTTCTAAGTCAAACCTGGCTATAGCGAGGAGCAAGCTTAAGCGCATACTCATCGCTGGCAATGACCATGGATTAAGAAAAGAGCAAAATGGAGGATAAGGATTTTGACGATATCATAAAAAACAAAGCAGAGGGTTTTGAAGGACCTGCTTTTGATCCTGCTGCACTAGCTGGCCTTCACCAGCAGATGGCTGGCATGGTTGTGATGCCGTGGTACCTGCGCTACAAGACTGAGCTGATCTACGCGGGCAGCCTGGTGGCCATGGCATTATTGATACTCTGGGGTCAGCGCTATGGCTATCAACAGGACAAGCAGCTGCTCAATCAGGAAATATCACTGCTCAAAGATCAGCTTGCTCGCATGGATGATCTAAAAAATGAAGTGGCCAAGTTGGGTGCTCGACCAGCGGATACCATTCGGATCATCGAAATACAATCCGCACCTTCTCAGCCAACATTTAGCACCCCAGTTTTTTCGAGAGGTAGAGTGACAAGTACAACATCCAATACACCTAGCGGAATGATCTACCTGGGAGAGGCAGCCGATCTACCGGAAGAGATCGCGCTGTGGTTACAGCAGCAAGGCGTCCTTATCACGAATGAGAATGAAGTCTATGTATCCGACCTGCCACCTCTGGAAGTGCGAAAGGAAATGGAAGGAGAACCCTCTTTTCTGCTGGAGTCTGTCACACCACTTTGGGCTGGAATTGAGGTTTCCATCGCTTCTGAAGAATATCCCGAACAAGCGAATCAGCAGCTGGATACAAAAACGGTACTGCTACTTGAAAAGCATTATCAAAAAGGCGTAGGTCTTAAGATCGCTCCGACTGGAGAATTCGTCAACTCTGATTATGGACTTGGAGAGGCCAATAAGTCGCTCGGGGCTGGGATTTTGGTAGACGCAATACTCTCTCCATTGCTCAGTTTGGAAACCGGAGCGATATACTCTCAGAGGCACTTGTCTGTCTCAGACAATTTTGATAAAATGCATTTACCAGATGTTGAGCAGAATCTTGGCACTCTAAATAAAGTTGAAATCGACTCTAAAACACT
>JAVKDO010000148.1:0-4886 GCA_040222235.1 Cyclobacteriaceae bacterium | reverse complement strand
TCAGATTACGCAAAGGGGACAGCAACAAATAATCCTAAGGAGGTCTCGGGGATTCGCACCAAGTACCTTTAGTGAGGTGCCTACTGTAAATGGAGATTTGCTGGCATTAGGAGCTGAAATGAAAGGAACATTTGCGCTTTCTACCCGATCTAACACCTATGTGTCGCAATATCTTGGGAACCTGGGTCATTATGAAAATCAAGTGCAGTTTGAAAACGTGCTTCACAATTTCACCCAGCTGATTCAGGCAAGTCCGGAACAAATTGCGATAGATGCGCATTCCGGCTATTTCACCCATCAGTTAGGACGGAGGATGGCGAAGGATCTAGGATTCGCTATCCAAGAAGTACAGCATCATGAAGCACATTTTGCTGCAGTATTGGCAGAGCGGCAGCTATTGGAAGACGATCATGTCTTGGGAGTCATTTGGGATGGTACCGGACATGGTACGGATCGGAATGTTTGGGGTGGTGAGTTTTTTGATTACTCAGAAGGAGAGATCACCAGAGCAGCGCACATCGAATATTTTTGTCAGTTGGCGAATGACAGGATGGCCAAAGACAACCGACTTTCTGCGCTATCATTGGCGGGTACTGAGAACAGGTACTTGCTCGAAAAACAGTTTACCGATACAGAGTGGACTTATTACACTAAATCCCTGGATCATCCAACATTAAAAACCTCCAGCATGGGACGTGTGTTTGATGCCGTCGCGTTTTTAGCAGGGATATCCCAGGCGAACTCGTACGAAGGACAATCAGCCATGCTCATGGAGCAGCAAGCCAAATGGTTTTTTAAAAAGCAGCGCTCAGTTAGTCCATACAACATATCATTTAATGGCACTCAGATTTCACTGCAACCAGTAATTGATGAAATTTTCAAAGACCGTGAGGCCGGCTATGAGGGAATAAGTGCGCGATTCCATATGACGCTCGTAGAAATGGTGAAAGAAATAGCCTTGCAGGGCAGCTACCGCAAAATCGCTTTTAGCGGTGGCGTTTTCCAAAATGGCCTGTTGGTCGATCTCCTGAGTGAAGAGATTGGGGAGACATTCAATTTATACTTCCACAAGGAATTATCGCCCAATGATGAAAATATCGCATATGGTCAATTGGCGCATTTGCAATACCTAAAAAATCAAGAAAAGTACAACCATAAAGCAATCGAACAATGTGTTTAGCAATCCCCGGTAAAATAAATGCCATCGAATCGAAAATGGACGGTAGGTTCAGAATGGCCAAAGTTCAGTTTGGCGGAATCACCAAAGAGGCCAGCCTCGAAATGGTGCCGCTGGCAAAAGAAGGCGACTATGTACTAGTGCACGTGGGAGTCGCCATCAGTATTGTCAATGAAGAAGAAGCTCAAAAAACATTTGAGTACCTCAGAGAAGCTGGGGAGTTAAACGAGTTGGAACCGGCTTCCCTTGATCAACTAAAAACCCAATAAGATGAAATATCTAAGTGAGTATCGTGATCCAGAGCTTGTAAGCAAGTATTTGGGTGAGATCAAAAGAACCGTCTCACGGCCATGGACGATCATGGAAGTTTGTGGGGGTCAGACCCATAGTCTGGTGAAAAATGGAATCCTCGACCTGCTGCCATCAGAGATTACCATGGTGCACGGCCCGGGATGTCCGGTGTGTGTTACCCCGCTCAACCTGATTGATAAAGCAGTCTACTTAGCAGAAGAAAAAAACGTTATCCTCTGTTCATTTGGTGACATGCTACGCGTACCGGGATCAGAAAAGAGCTTGCTGGAAGCCAAGGCTAACGGTGCTGACATCAGGATTCTTTATTCTCCGTTGGAAGCTGTTAAAATCGCACAAGAGCACCCAGATCGTGAGGTGGTTTTCTTTGCGGTCGGATTTGAGACCACAGCACCTGCCAATGCATTATCTGTGCTACATGCATCAAGGGCCAATCTGGATAACTATTCTATTTTGGCCTCCCATGTATTGGTTCCTCCGGCTATTAGTGCTTTGATAAGCGATCCGCAATGTGTGGTTCAGGGCTTTTTGGCTGCTGGACATGTGTGCACGATTATGGGGCTTGAAGAGTACTATCCTTTGGTAGAAAAATATAATGTGCCCATCGTCGTGACAGGATTCGAGCCGGTAGACTTGCTGCAAGGTATTCTTATGACTGTCCAGCAATTGGAAGCGGGTAAGGCCAAACTGGAAAATCAGTATTCACGGGTGGTTTCGGCAGAAGGAAACCCTAATGCCAAGCAAACCATATATGAAGTCTTTGATACAACAGATCGTATGTGGCGCGGATTGCAAGTGATACCTCAAAGTGGCTATGCAGTAAAGAAGTCACTGTCCAAATTCGATGCAAATGTGAAGTTTGATGTCAATATCGAAGAAGCTCCAGAGCATGCCGATTGTATTTCAGGAGACATCATGAAAGGACTCAAAAAACCATTTGAATGTTCACAGTTTGGTAAAAAATGCAAGCCAGCCAACCCGCTTGGCGCACCTATGGTCTCCTCGGAAGGAGCCTGTGCAGCGTATTATCATTATTCTGGTGAAGCTGAACTGGCAGAAGCATAAGGTATGATGGAACTCAGTTGTCCCATGCCGAAGCTCGATTTTGATGTCATCACATTAGGTCACGGTAGCGGTGGCGTCCTTACGCACAAACTGCTAAATGCCGGCGTATTTGACCTGCTTAGCAATGAGCATTTGTCTGAACAGCACGATGGAGCGATTCTCGATCTGTCTGGTAAGACCGCCTTTTCAACAGATAGTTTTGTGATCAATCCAATTTTCTTCCCCGGAGGGAACATAGGTGATCTCGCGGTGAATGGTACGGTGAATGACCTGGCCATGTGTGGCGCCATTCCCCAATATCTCTCGCTGAGTTTTATTCTTGAAGAAGGTTTGAAGATGACCGAATTCTGGGAAATCCTTGTCTCGATCAAAATGGCTTGTGAAGCAGCGGGCGTCACGGTGGTCACCGGAGACACCAAAGTCGTCGACAAAGGCAAAGGAGATAAGATATTCATCAACACCACCGGGATTGGTCTCGTGATGGATAGGGCCAATATTTCCGTTAGTAACATCAAAGTGGGAGATCGCATCATTGTGAGTGACCAAATTGCCACGCACGGTATCGCGATCATGTCCGTCAGAGAAGGGCTGGAATTCGAATCGGGTATCATCAGTGATACCAGAAACTTAAGTGGCGTGGTATCAAAATCCATTGAAAAATTTGGCCATGACATCCATGTACTGCGTGATGCCACCAGAGGTGGGGTTGCGACAGTCCTCAAAGAAATGTCCGAGCAAAGTAGGCTGGGCATGGACCTCAACTATCGATCGATACCTGTCAATGAAAGTGTGGAGGGGGCCTGCGAGATGCTGGGCCTTGATCCAATGTATGTAGCCAATGAAGGTGTTTTTGTCAGTATCGTCTCAGAGGCAATAGCAGAGGATTATGTGGCATTTCTTGGCCAGCACGCTGAATCTCGCCAGGCGGCCATTATCGGAACTGTGACCGAAGCACATCCTAAACAGGTCATCATGACCAGTACCATCGGAGGAAAGCGAGTGCTGAGTATGCTTCCAGGAGAGCAACTGCCCCGAATATGCTAGCCGAAGAACAAATAACTAGCGATTTTCTACTAGAAAGCACATTATTCTATGGTGATGAAGGTAATCCCCTACTCGCACCTAGAGGCGTATGGATTCACGATGGGAGATTATTTGTGTCTGACACGGGTCAAAACAGGGTCTTTATTTGGAATAACCTGCCAACAGAAAGGCATCAATCTCCAGATGTCACCCTTGGGCAACTAGAAGCGACCGATACTCAGCGAAACAGCGGCCATGGTGCCTCCGCGAGTACCTTACATTATCCATCGGGGATTTGGTCGGATGGTATACGGCTGATTGTCGCGGATGCATGGAACCATCGAGTGCTCATTTGGAATACCCTACCTAAGGCCAATGGACAAGCCGCTGATGTGGTACTAGGGCAGCCCAGTTTTGATACCAATGAACCCAATATAAAAGGAGTCGGGAACAATCCTACTTCCAAAAGCCTGAATTGGCCGTATGGCGTATTTTCAAATGGTACAAGCTTATGGATTGCTGATACAGGCAACAGAAGAGTACTCTACTTTAAAGATATTCCTGAAGCAAGTTATCAAGAGGCGGATGGGGTGATTGGCAAAGAAAACTTTAACGAAAGGGATTATGAAAGAACTGACCCCATTTGGCCGTATTCAGTGAAGGTTAGTCCGGAGGGTGCCATGTCGATAACCGATACACAATATTATCGGGTGCTACTTTGGCATGATTGGAAAACCGCATTTACAAAGAAGGCGGATGTCATCGTTGGACAGGAAAGCTTTGAAGCTAATGGTCAAAACCAATACCGCTTGCAACCTGCCTCCTTTACACTCAATTGGTGTTATGATTCATTCTTCCATCATCAAAATCTCTTCGTAGCAGATTCTGGAAATAGCCGAATCCTCCGATTTTCACCGATCCCAAAAAAAAACAATCCTGTTGCTCATAGCCTAATTGGTCATGACGATTTTGGCACAGGTAGTGAAAATAAGAAAACGATGATGGGAACTTCCAATGCATTGTACTGGCCGTTTTCTATCTGTATAGATCAAAACATATTGGCGATAGCTGATACTGGCAATCACCGCTTAGTCTTAAAACCATTGAATATATGACAATACCAACCCTTCTTTTTGCTGCAGTGATAGGTTTTAACCACGCATTTGAAGCAGATCATGTGTTGGCCGTGGGAAACCTGGCCAACAAGCGTGGCTCGTTTCTGGAAGCCATCAAGGATGGACTTTTCTGGGGATTGGGGCACACGTCGACCATTTTTGCGGTAGGATGTGTGATCATACTAGGGAAGCTGACC
>JAVKDO010000147.1:0-65241 GCA_040222235.1 Cyclobacteriaceae bacterium | reverse complement strand
ACCCAACGCAGGTCATTCGGCACTCGCCAAACTAGAAGAGGAACTGGATGTCACGATCATTACCCAAAACGTGGACAATCTGCATGAAAAAGCGGGTTCTTCCAATGTGATCCACCTACATGGAGAGCTGTTCAAATCCAGATCAACTATCGATAAAAGTCTGATCTATGATATGACCTCATGGGAGCTCAACCTTGGAGATCTTTGTGAAAAAGGTGGGCAATTAAGACCTCACATCGTCTGGTTTGGCGAGATGGTACCTCTCATGGAGACAGCTGCTGAGCAGGTGGCCAATGCAGACCTATTCATGGTGGTGGGGACGTCACTAGCGGTCTATCCAGCTGCTGGTCTCATTGACCATGCCCTACCGCAAATTGATAAGTACGTTATAGACCCTAATATCCCCAACTTACGCGAATATGATAACCTTATTGCGATAGCTGAACCTGCAACTACAGGGGTGACCAAAGCTGCGGAAATCATACTTGGTCGATCGAGGAACTAGAATCCTATTCCAAAACGGAATGACATGCGACGAAAGCTTCTTGAGGTCTCTGAGATGCCAGCACTGTCATCCCACCGACCTCCCCACCAATTCTGCTGATAGCTAGCATTCTGCAATAGATAGCCGGCAGATAGTGTAATAAAAGTCTTGGGTCGATGGATCTTAATCCCCAGTCCTGGATTAAAGCGAAAACCGCCATTCACCTCTCCAAATCTCTCGTTATCATTGGCATAGGAGCGAGGTGAAACAAGACCATATCCAATATTTACGAAGTGATATGGCGTTACCTTACCTTCAAACCAGTCGCCACGTAGATTAACATAAATGGGAACAACATTGAAGTCTTCCATGGCCTCAATCCCAAGTCCCAAGCCTAATTTTTTCATTTTGCTCCATTGATAGCCCCAAGTCGCTTGAACCGCCCCTTGAGGAAAAAATGTAGCCCCTCCCTCACCTTCAAAATTGGCACCAAACTCATATGCATTCCAAAAACCCTCGGTTTTTTGAACATAACCTGGCCGATTCTTCCTTCCCATCCGCAGGCCCTTGATAAGGTTCAATGTTTCGCCCTCGCCTCTAACTGTATCTCCAGAGATCAAGACAAAGGTGATGGACTTCTCTCGCTCATAGCTTTGCAGTCGACCCTTTAAAATCTCACCGCTCTTAAGGTACAACACGTCCACTCTGTCTTGCGCAATGAGTGCATGACTAACAAGTAAAAATATTAGCGTAATGCAGCTATCCCTCATATCAAAGAGGCAATATGGGTATGGCGCTGAGCTGCTGTATCTCCCCTACCTCGCAATCATAGGTATACTGATACAAGCCATCATTGCCAATAAGCATAAGTAGACCATCCAATGGGATCACATCATACGCGTGAAAGCCCTCAAAATGCTCCGTGAGATTTTGACCGATAGTAGTGATATCCTCGGCATCAAACATCTTCAGTCCAAATTCACCTTCGCAGACAAAGAGACAACTACCGTCAATACCAAGACCATGCGGGTTGAGCATAGGATACACTTCGAGCAATTGGGGATGTGATGGATTGGCTACATCTATTACCTCTAGCTGATTGGTGAAACCATTGCACTCTGTGCCTCCGCGTAGTGTCACGTAAGCAATATCATCTTGTACAACAACCGGATCGCAGCTAGTAATATGCTCATAGGTAGATAGGAATGTGGGAGAGTTGGGATTGGAGACACTGAATATGTGCATGCCATTCTGTGCGCCTAAGAAGAGCTTATCCTCATAAGGGAATATCGTCTCCACACCCCAAGTGATCTCGTTGGTCACTCCCGCTACAGGATCATCGATATCACTAATATCGAAGGTCCTAAGTGTACTCAAGTCTACAGTGTATAGATTATCTCCAGAGACAGTAAATCGTGCCATAGAGCCGCCCACACCTGCCGATGTAGGTGTCGAAGCGTTCAGAAAGCTAACCTGCGCCTGTCGAAGAGGGCCAGTATCCGCGCTGGCAAAGCTGTCGTCGCTACCCCATCCATTAAAGCCACAATTCGTTTCCACAAACTCTTCAATTAAGCGTTCTTCATAGTCAACCAATACGCCCACGCTTGAATCAAAATAGCCATAGGCGCTATAGTAGTTTTCAAATACCCCTCCTACACGATTTACCTCTCTGATATTATCTATATTGGATATATCAAAGACCACTAGATCAACATAGCTGTCAGCATACAGAAACTCACCTTTTCCTGCCATATCATAGTTGCCCGGAATGTTGATAAAGCCAAGTGGCGTAGGTCGCGCAGGATCTAGATTGTCAATGACATGAATGCCCTTGCCTACTTCGTTGATAAAGAGATATTGACCGAGTAGATAGATTTTTCCAGGTAGGTGAATCTCCTCTGGCGCAATGAACTCGACCTGATCTCTTAGTGCAGCGGTCGTTTCATAGACTGGATCCTGGATCACGTAGGACCTAAATTCTTCACACTTATCCTCGCACCCAAAGCCTAAAAATGCCAGCATGAGGATAATCAGTAAGGTAAGTAGGGTCATGCGACCCAATTCCTTTTTTTCTTGATCTGTAGTAGAAGTTTTAGTATTCATAGCATAACGTTTATTAACTGTCCAAAGACCCTCTCTCAACTATTTTGGTTGGAACTATCTGAACAAATATCTAAAGCCTAAGACTAACCCCCAACTGGAAGGACGACTTGAAAAACTATTACCGGTTTTGGCAAAGTCTGAAATAGCCCTGCGGTAGCTAGGCTCAAGGCTTAAGTAATAGTTATCCTGTATTTGGTATCCCAATTGTACACTTGTAAGTCCATTGAGATGGATACGTCGGTAAGGTGAGTCGACACCCGGATCTATGCTATAGCTTGCAAATTCTTCCCCAGGGACATTCAGATTATTCCCTAAGTATATATCACCAGCCAAACCAGCATTGAGTAGCACATTAAACTTTTTATCAATTAATACGAACCCTGCTTTAACTGGTATTGACAACAACTGAAAGTTATTATCAACCTCTACACTCTCACTAGTCACTGTAACTGCTTCCTCAGAAAACAAAGCCTCACGGTTTTGAAAAGACAGTGGTGCGGCTTGTTGATTTGCAGTACTGAAAACAAGATTAGTATTAGAGTTGACTCTATATCTACCATAAGCTAGTCCACTTTGTAGTACCCAACGCTTCCCAATAGACTTACCAACGTCTATTCCTACGGCCAACGACGGACCCGATCTACTCTCTTCTCTAAGGGGAAGACCCGCATTCTGTACGTCGAGTGCGGGAGGTACAAAGGATTCGGCATCATTTTGATTAGGATCAAGTAAATCAACTTGTGCTTGCCTAAGGGCTGACACCTCCTCCACTGGAGAACCATAGTTGGGGTCAAAATTTCCAGAGCCAATATTAATACCCGCCCAAAGAGATTGGTTGTTATTTTCCTCCTTTTCCTGCCTAGCACTACCATATATAGGCACTCCGTAGATTATATCAGGAGTGGCTGTGACTTGAGCTAGCCATTGCGCTTGAGTACTTTTGGCAATCTGATGAGAGAGAATAAATAAGTCATCCTGTTCGCCAACTTCCATCGAACTCAGGCGAATTACTTGATCCTTACTTTCATCATTTTCCTGAGGAGTCTCAGATAGAAAGGTCGAATTCCCAATTGGCAGTTCGTTGCTTACTGATGGTTCGGCACTATCGTCAGATAGTAGTTCATTAGACGCATCGTCTTCGTCTCTCAGATTGTCATTCGACTTCAAGCCCTCATTGGTTGAAGCAATGGAGGTACTCGGGTTAGTATTTCTAAGTTGATTGCTGTCCTTAGTAGGTTTAGTCGTAGCTGTTGAGCTGGGATTCTTCTCAATGACCACCGGCGCTTCAGCTATTTGATCATTCTTCTTTTCTGTAGGGCCTGTGGTAAAGTAGAGTGCTCCTAGTACTAGCGCAATAAATAGGGAAGCAGCAGCTGCCCACTGATAATAGAACGCACGTTTCTTATAAGATCCTACTTGCTGATTGGCTAGCTCGCCGCTGATATTCTTCCAAACATGTGCAGCAGGTGCGGTCTCAGCCTCAGCAAATCTATCCGCCCATATCGACTCAAAGTCTTTCTTCTTACCCCCCTTAGACCCTTCCATAGTTCACTCTTTCATGTGATTCCAATTTTTTTTGTAGCAGCTGTTTCGCTCTGGCATATTGAGATTTTGAAGTACCCTCGCTAATTCCTAACATCTTGGCAATCTCCTGATGTTTATACCCTTCAATAGCGTAGAGGTTAAATATCACCTGAGACCCATCGGGAAGGCTTGTGATCATTTCTAGCAGCTCTTGGTAACTATAATTACTGATAGTGGTCTCTGTGCCGCTTCGGTCATTCATTTCTTCGACATCCACCATAGGATAGAGGTAAAGCTTACTTCTCTGATGGTTTAGAGCGGTATTGATAACTATTCGCTTGATCCAATACCCCACGGTGGATTCGCCCTTAAATGAATCCATTTTAGAGAATACCTTAACGAATGCCTCCTGTAGTACGTCCTCCGCCTCTGCAGTTGCTTTTGTATATCTAAGGCAGATCGCATACATCGCCTTGGCATAGCGTTGATATAACTCATGCTGAGCGCTACGCCTACCTTCTCGGCAACCTCGTAATAACTCTTCTTCAGTCTCCCTCATTTAGCGCCTAGTTAGCCACGCTACTGGTGTATCGACACAACATGATTAAATTTGGTTGGAACATACCGCTTATTAATACATGCAACGAAAGGTAAATTTCATCATTCTTTTTACAACTCTTATATCAGGAGCCCTCATCTCAAGCGCACAGACATTGCGATATGAAGACAAAATCTACGATGAAAACGTAAAATCAGTGCAACTCTACCCCTTGAGTCAAGAGAGGTACCCCGAATATCAGTCTGCAATCATTGATGTTAGACAACAGACCCCATTGCAGTTGAAGTTTGACGAACTCTACTATGATTACTCCGATTACATCTTCAAGCTTATCAGGTGCACCGCAGATTGGAAGAAATCTAATATGGTGGAGTTGGAATATCTATTTGAGTACAACGAGTTCCCAATACAGAACTACCAATACTCACAGAACACGAAGGTGCCTTATACGAGCTATGAGGTAACACTGCCTAGAGTTAAGCAACCAGGCAATTATCTCTTGGCTGTATACAGACGCTCTGATGGGGAGCAATTGATTTTGACCAAGCGTTTTGTGGTCTATACAAACAGCGTAGAAATTAGCCCAGTCTTTGGCAATCGTATTATTAACACGAGCAATCCAAAAATGCACCAGTTTGAGTTTAAAGTGAACTATAGCAATATGGAAACGTTTAGTCCTACTCAGGATTTCAAGTTAGTCATAAGACAAAATCAAAGATGGGACAATATGCTTACTGACCTCACACCATCCATGATACGCGAAGATATAGGCACTATTGAATTCAGAGGTTTTTCAGGAGAAAACGCCCTCCAAGCTGGAAACGAGTTTCGTTTATTCGACCTTAGAGGTTACACTTATAGAGGTCAAAATATTAGTTCCATTGACAGGAAGCCTGATGTTACAGAGGCTTACGTCATTCCTGAGGAGAGCAGAAATGGCCTAGCCTATGGTATATATGAAGACCAAAATGGAAAGTACTACAACCAGACTCTGGAACCAGGGTCAATTGATCTGGAAGCAGACTATGTGAAAGTCAACTTTTCCCTAAGAATACCAAAGGTGAAGGAAAAACTCTACGTACTGGGAGCATACAATATCTGGCAAAAGGAGAAAGACAATTTAATGACGTACAACCCGTCAAAAGAGCAATATCAGGCGCAAATCCTAATCAAGCAAGGTTTCTATAATTATATCTATTGGCTAGATAACGATACTCCATGGAACTACGAAGGATCACATTTCGAAACTGAAAATCAATATGAAATATTTGTATACTACCGCGCTCCGGGAACTCAGTTCGATATACCGGTAGGTTACCTTAGCCTCTTCTCCGGAATCAACTAACCACTTACCTCAACCAGATCCGACATTGTACCAGAGACCTCATATTTTTTAGTTCTATTTGATGGATTGCTATTGGCAATGTCCAGCATTCCAAAACCTTTATTAGTATAAACACCTAGTCCACAGGTAAAAACAAACTCTTGTACCTCCTTGGCCGCATACAACGTGAATGGAAATGTATAACCTCTAACTTCATATTTAACGTCTTGGTCAAATAATGGATATATTCTAGCGAACTTCTTTCCTCCAGTTCTAATTCGATCTAAATACTCCCGATCGGGAACAATTTGAAACTTAAAGAATGACGCCAACTGCTCACTGGTGTAGCCATAAGCCTCCATTCTTGAAATTGTACTATCATACAGCAGATCTGAGAATTCGTCAGATTCAGGCTCAATAAACCTTTTAGCTGATTCATCAAATAATGAAGGAGTGAGCATTACGATAGGTGAGATACAAACGAACTTTGTTGAATCAGTAATTTCTGGAGCCACTTCCTTCTCAACTTCACTGGGCAACAACACTAGATTACCTATGTTTATTTGAGTTTGCTTAAAGAGACTCTCCAAAAAATGATCAATATACTCTTGAGAAGGACTTGCCAGCACCAAGGTTACTTTACTACTATAGTAATGAAGCCCCTGCTTACTTATACGTGTTTGTCCCTTGAGTCCAGAAAAGTGGAAATATGGATAGTCAATAAACTCTGTATTACCACCTGATAAAAGAACAGCTTTCGCAGTTTGAGCTAATAAATATTGATGGTGAAAAGGTACATATGCACCTTTATTTTTGAGGTTAAAAATAATCCTTACTCTCACGACTCTACACGGTTAATTAAACAACAGTGCAGAAAAAACAGATTGAACGAGAAAATGTTTCGTGATAGCTTTACTATTCACGAATTTACAAATTAGACATTGAAACGGAAGTGCATTATATCACCATCTTTAACGACATATTCCTTTCCTTCAACACCCATTTTACCCGCTTCCTTACAAGCCAGTTCAGTTTTTAGGCGTTGATAGTCTTCCAACTTAATTACTTCCGCTCTTATGAAGCCTTTTTCAAAATCAGTATGAATAACACCGGCTGCACGTGGGGCTTTCCAACCTTTTTCTATTGTCCAAGCTCTTACTTCTTGCTTGCCTGCAGTGAAATAGGTGATTAGATTCAATAGATTGTAGGAGGCACTTATCAGCTTATCCAGGCCTGATTCTTTCAAGCCATATTCCTCCAAAAACATACCACGCTCTTCCAAGTCCAGTTCAGCAATTTGCTCCTCAAGAGCGGCACAAATCACCACCACTTGAGCCATCTCAGTACTCACCTCTCTCTTCAATTCATCTACATAAGTGTTTCCAGATGACGCAGAGTCCTCTTCCACATTAGCAGCATAAATGATAGGCTTGATAGTCAATAATTGTAACTCTCGTACCAACTCAAGTTCATCTTCTGTTAGTTCGTCAAGAGAACGAGCATTGTTTCCAGCCTCCAAATGACCCTTCAATTTCTGAAGAACTGATAATTCCTTCTTTGAACTAGCATCACCTGTCTTAGCCAATTTCTCTACTCTCTGAATTCGTTTATCAACAGATTCTAGATCCTTCAATTGCAATTCTATATCAATAACCTGCTTATCCTCAACTGGATTGACACGGCCGTCTACGTGGACTACATTATCATCATCAAAGCATCTGACGACATGCACGATCGCATCCACCTCTCTGATATTAGCCAAAAACTTATTACCAAGACCTTCCCCTTTACTGGCCCCTTTGACAAGTCCCGCTATATCCACAAATTCGATAAAAGTAGGCACAACCTTTTCAGGATCAACAAGCCCTTCAAGAATACCCAACCGTTCATCAGGCACAGTAATTACACCCACATTTGGCTCTATTGTACAAAATGGAAAATTCGCAGATTCAGCCTTTCCACTAGAAATCGCATTAAACAATGTAGACTTACCAACATTAGGTAATCCCACAATACCACATTTCAAACCCATAAAGTTCTTTAAGTCAATTGATTGATAAGCTGCAAAGCTACCGATAAGCCCTTCATCTTATAATGTCCGACAAATAAAAAACCCGCACAAGGCGGGTTTTCGTGGTAAACGACAAAGTATTATCTAATAAAACCAGGGATTACAGTGAACACTATAATATCTTATTCACTTTAATCTTAATCAAATCACATATTACACATGTAGGTACTGTAATTCAAAGGTCTCATTTTATAAGCATTCATCAGTTTAATAAAAAGCTGATAGTAAACTATCAGCTTTTTTGTATTTACAAAGATTCTTAGAACTTGAATCCTAGTTTCATAAAAGGTTGTGTGAAGAAGGAATATGTATTTGTATTTGACTGCTGTAACTCCAACCCAGGACCCGGCTTACTCGCCGAATACGCATAGATATAAGAAGCTGGCCTAATTTCAAATCCAAAATAAAACCCTTCCATTAAGTAATAATCAACACCAGCAGCAAATTGAACACCAAATCCAAATATCTCACCTGTACGAGTACCAAGATCGACTACTGTATTAGCAATATTTCCAGAACCCTCACCACCAATGGCAGCATCAGTTATAGTTGGATCATATTCAGACTGCTGGGCATAATAAAATGGTACATGCAAACCTACATATGGAAAAACTCTTTCCATTTTAGTTTTAAACGTGTACTCGCTACCAATGACAGCATTTAAGAGAGTGCTGTTTTGTTCAGGAATAGCTGCGTAAGCCGGTATCCAGGCTGCATTAGGCCCTGAATTAATAAATCCAGGAACATTAGCCTGACCAGGCGTATAATCCATACGAACAGCACCTGCCAATATCACAGACACTTTGTCACTCAAATAATAACCACCCTTTATGCCAATCATATTGACAAAAGTATTTTGATTATTCTGAAGACTTATATTGTTCGCATACGGACTATTTGCCGCTACAGCCCAACTAGAGTTATTACCAGGTGCACTTGGTACAGTCAAACCTTCATTAATGATGTTTGATCTACCAAACTGCATCTCAACAGTAATGTCCCCCTTCTTCGGACCATATCCCTCATCTACCTCACCATCATCCTGAGCCTGAACTAACGGACCGAACGACAGCAACATAGTAAGTAAAATATATTTTTTCATATTGTTCTGTCTTTAGGATTAAACTTTCAATTTGTTAAGATATGGTCGGGAGAACATCTCCCGACCTAATTCCTAAAGAGATATTATCCTGCCAATGCAGCTTCCAATAATGTCTGGAACTCATCTGCCAGTGCCTGTAACACAGACTCCTGAGTTCTGATGGCTTCCAATTCAGCGATCAACTCAGCTACCATATCTTCAGCCTTAAGTTGGCCTTGAGCAGCTAAAGTAATATCAATCTCAGCCTCTAGAATGTCTCTAGTCAGATTCAAAATAGAACCATCCACATTCTCCTCACCTTCTAACTTCGCAATTTCCGCTTTCACTGCCTCAATTTCATCAGAGATACTGTTAGTGCACTCGGTGAAATTCGCATCATTCACACCAAATTCGCCATCACAAGCATCCTCGATAGCTTTGATCTGAATCCTGATATCATCTTGTTGTTCAGTTATGGCATCTTGAGCTGACTCAGCGGCATCTACAGCTAGTCTAGCAGGAACTAATGACTGGAAGTAAGTATCCAACGCATCGTTGGTTTCCTCAAGCGCTTCAAGTGCTGCCAAATAAGCATCAATCTCGGCCTGATCAATAATAGTCAAAGCGTACGTTAAATCACCTGCGGCATCAGCAGCAACTGTTTCTTCGGCAGCTAATTGTGCCAATGAGAAAGCTACAGATGGATCAGTAGGAGCTTCTTCAGAACACAAACACTGGTAATACCCTGGGAATAATGCATTGAATATAGCTTCTGCGGTAGTATTACCTTTGGCAAGCTCAGTTAACAATTTACCCAGATCAATATTAAGTGCATCGATAGCATCACTATACTGAGTCATAAAAGCAAGACCCTCGAAATTTGTAAGACTTAAAGGAGCGTCAGGTACAGATCCTGTATAATCACCATCTTCTTCAGTACCTGCGATTACCGCATCGATATAAGCCTGTAGACCTCTATACTCATTTACAATATTTCCATAAAAATCATTCACAGCATTAAATCTTCTAATTGCATCATCATGCGCGATTTGTGCTGTGCCATCGTTACCAGAAGCAGTGACATAGGCTGCAAGCGCACCACCCACGCCGTTACCAGATCCAATACCTGTAGCTCTCGCTCCTTCCAAAGCGTCAACAGGATCCATCCAAGTGAAAAATGTCGTTCCATCCGTAAAATTATTGTAAGTAGGCAACAAGAATGGACCACCAACTCTTGGGTTAGCAAGTAATTGTGCTGCATTCAGACCATCATATGCGGTACGAGCAGCTATCAACGTCGTAGTATCGGCTGAAGTCGGGGGGTTTCCATCACCATCAAGATCCTTAGCAAGGAAGAGTCCCCATTCAATCATATACGTAGCATACGCATCCTCTAGTTCATATAGTTCATCTTCTCCGGCAGAATTAGATGGAAGGTTATTCCAAGTTTCTACTGTATCCGCTTCGAACTCAGCCAGAGTAGTTTCATAATCTTCTACAAATACAGGGTAAAACTCATCATAAATCGCCTGAAGAGAATCAGCATAAGCCTCCCATGCAGCAACTTCACCCTCGAAGACCGCTATGTTAGCCCTTGCAGCAGAATCGCGTGCGAAAGAAGATCTCCAAGTATCTCTATGATCGGGAAAATTATCATCATCATCCAGGTTCTGAAAATCAACAACCGTCTGTATATTGTCATCATCAATATCTTCCAACGCCTCTAGAGCGTCCTCAGCAGCTTCTACTACAGCTATAGCAGCTACACTATCATCTGCCAGAGGAATTAATGAAGCCTGTAGGGCAGCAATAGCGGCTAATCTATCATCAGCCTCAAGAGCTGCCAATACCTCTTTCTGTACTGGTAGATCAGCCTGAGCGGCAGCTAAATCAGCTTGAGCGTCTGCAAGAGTCTCATCCAACTTCGCATCGAGGAATGCCTGTGTTACCGACTCATCAGCAGACAAGTACAATTCAGCCTCGGCAAGTGCCGCAGACTTATCTACAATCATTGCTTGAGTTGCGAGAAGGCCTGTGCCTCCGAAAATAAGATGACCATCAGTAGCCATAAATCCACCGAAAACAACAGCATCCCACTGCTCAAGATAGAAAGCAGCATCGCTTAACCCTGCAGTAGCAAGAGCTCTGGCCAGGTCAGCAGAAGCTTGAATCGCCAGTTCCTCTTGTTCTGCCAAATCATTAGCCGCTATGGCCAAGTCAACTTCCAATCGTGCCAACGCACTATCGAGAGCAACCTGACTTAACTGAAGAGTAATGGCGTTATTAGAAGAAGCGAACGCATTAGCTATTTCCTGAGATTCAGCTTGAGCGTTTTGATACCTGGTCTCGGCATCTTGAAATGCCACTTCGGCATTAAGAAGGGCAACCTGCGCTTGGCGCAAAGCCGCTACTTCCGGTGCTACCTCATCGTCTACACAAGACGAGAAGATAAAAAGGGCTACAAGAGATAGCGCCCCCAGTAATCGTTTAAGTTTACTCATTGTTCTTAAATTTTCGTGATTAAATTAGATTAAAGTTTACCAAATTATTAGTTGTATTATTTATTGCTCTTTAAGTCGTTTGTTTTTCTAAAAGTTTGTTGCTCGTTGCAATATCGCCAAAAGTAAGCATTTTCATAAACTGCTCGTAATATTAATGGGTATTTCGAATAATCAAAATGATTTGTTTCACATTTTTCCATTCACGGATGCCAATTAGCATATGACCATACAACTGCGTGCGAAAATATTATCATTCTCTTAAAAAAACTATTCTTTCTTTTAAAATTACCGCTAATATCATGAATGGACTTGTTCATTCAAAACAAACACCTCTAATTCACTCCTATTTTACAGAAACAGCCACTAATCGAATATTCACGCCCATTAAACACCTTAGGTAGATTGTGAGTCACTGTACCTACCAAGTGTCCAATGATTATTATTTCGATGTAATGATAGACTTCACCTTCTCCACATCATTGTGAACAGTCTCGACGGTAATATCTCCGCTACTCGATAGATCTGCCAACTCTTTTACAAGTGCCTCTTCCGTTTCAAGCAACTCACCAGACGAATACTTCATTGAGTGCTCTAAGTGATTAATTGCTGCCTTCAGTGATCTTAATGCCTTACTGAGCTCTCCTTCATTTAACTCCTGCTCGCATACTACCAGATGAGCAAAAGCTAAAGCGCTCATGGCTTTTGCAAACGCAACATTGAGATCATCCTCGTAGATGATCCTATTCCTAATATCTTGCTCTACGATCTGAAGGCCAGCAATAGCTTCATCGATCACACTATTGCTCTCATTATCTAAGGACTCCTCAATATTCTGCAAATAGACTATTGCTAGATCTAAGTGCTCTTCGCTCACTTTGAAGTATTGCTTCCCGATATCATCCTTGGCTGACTCTAATAGATTGTACAACGTCTCTTTCGACATATCAATTTCAAGCTGCTCTTTACCCGCCTCCTCAATCAGTTGGAAGCTGTGCATCGTCAATAGTACAAAAAGAGTAAATATGAAATACTTCGGCATGTAGTTACACCTTATATATGAGTCATTCAAATATAAGAGAATACCGCATATATATCCATAACATCTTATACAATCCTATGTAGCACATAAGTTCTTTAAAATAGGTGGTGACTAGTAGTAATGAGGCTGCCAGAGACTAAGCATTCATTTATGCTTTGAAACAATAGGAGATGTTGCCTAACTTCCAAGCTTACCTGACTCCTATTGAGCGAATGAACCTACAGAGACCCATCATTGCTCTTATCACATTGACCCTGGCAGTGACCTGTTCGAGCCAGCTTATTTCTCAGAGCACTCATGGGGCAAGTAGGGAGCGAGGAGAGAAAGTCTACGAGACTTATTGTACCACCTGTCACCTTCCTACAGGAAAAGGTATACCTGGCACGTTCCCACCTTTGGCGAAAGCCGATTATCTCATAAATAATCGTAGCGATGCGATCCGAGCTGTAAAGCAGGGTATGGAAGGAGAAGTCACGGTCAACAGCATGACGTATAATAATGTCATGTACTCACTGGGCCTTGATGACCAACAAGTGGTAGACGTTATGAACTATATCCTGAACAACTGGGGTAACGATGGAGCCGAAGTAACCTTAGAGGAGGTAAAGGCCATTAATTGAAATAGATGGCGTATGTTCCTGCTGATCCTCAAAAAGGAACTAACTCTGATGTCTCATTGACGTTAGTCCATTAATGATCCTGATCTGCAAATCATATAAAACGGAAGTGAGACACTTCACCGCACTAGTTTTGGTCTCAATACTCCTAACAGCTTGTAGTACCTATAAAGTAGTGACCTTTACTAATGAGGGTAGTCGATTCGATTCCTATTACAACTATGAAATAGAGCACCTAAAGACGAAAGTAGACCAGGCCGATCGCGAAAAGCCAGCAGTAATTATAAGGTTGGAAGACGCAATGCATCAGCAAATGACAGAAAGAAATTATCAGCGCGCTGGCAAACGACCTGACTTGACACTGAGATATGAGATTATCTCCAATCAACGTACGGAGTTTGACTTGAACACACGCGCCTTTCGCCCTTCTATCTACAATCCATATGGCTATTATTATGATGTGAATGAAAGAAACTTCACAGAGTCGATATTGCTACTGGAACTCAAAGATGTCAGAACAAATAAGATCGTATGGCAAGGAAGCTTGGATCTGAGGTATTCGCGAAAGTCTAAAAAGACGGCTGATCTGATACAGGATGCTGTATTGAAGATATTCGATTCTTATCGCTATACTGCCGGCAGTGACGTGCCCTTGGCACTTGAATCAGAAGGTTAGCTCGATTTACTATCGCAATGAGCTAATACTATCTGCTATATACGTTCTCGTTACGCAGATCAATGATATTACCCTCACCATTGTCAATATACCTTTTCGACCTTAGGTAACGGTTGACATTAAAGTCATCGTAGTTCGGAGTATTGGGATCAATGGAGCTTACCCTTACCTGCTTAGAGGCATGAATAAAAGAGTCCTCTCCTATCCACATGCCTACATGCACCACACGCTCTCTCTTGTCCTGGGATTTTGGGGTACCAAAAAAGAGCAAATCTCCTGGCTCCAGCGCACTCCAGTCTTTCTCATCATCCACCAAGGTACCAGCGTGCACTTGCTGTGAGGCGTCTCGCGGAATTACAAGACCGTTCATGAGATACAGCGTCTTGGTAAATCCACTACAATCCATTCCCTTCGTAGATGTACCGCCCCAGAGATAAGGGCTCCCCATTAGTGCTTGGGCGTTTTCAATAAGATTATCAGCGGTATTCTCATTAGAAGTAATCCATGAGGCGAGCGGGGTAGCTTCAGCTTTTCTAATATAACCGCTACGTCCATCAGGATACCTTACCTTATAGTATGCTCCTTGATCGCTATCTAGTACTAACACATCTCCGAGTACCAGGTCACTTACCACTTGTGTTTCATCGATAGTCTTATACGATAGACCTACGGTCTTTCGATAGATTACTTTGGGCAGCTCCTGCCAATCAGAAAACGCCTGATCATTCATCATGACTAATCCACCGTGATCGATCCAGCTAATATAGTCATCAGGGGTCTGTACTAAGTACCACTCTCCATCCTGATCCAACACCTTGAGGGGCATTCCTAGTAAGGCCTGTGTGGCCAACTCGCCAGAGTGCTTAGGTGCCGATCTGATATTAGCGACTGAGTTGTTTACTACACCTCGAGTCTTACCATTGAGTTTCTTAGAAGGTAATAGCTCGATGCTATCGAGAAAGTCGACTCCCATACCCATCAGAGAATCAAGCAGCACTCTCTTACCTTCCGGTAGGTCGGTCTTACCCGTCAGGATCACTCTACCCTCGCTGGACTTAGCCTCAATCTTAAAGATCGCTACCCGACCATCTGGAGCGAAGACTGATTTTGTGTTCGACAAGATCTCCACCACTCGATCAAGTTGAATATTGTCAGTCTTTTCTTGACATGACAGTAACAAGATAAATACTAGGAGAATAATAAGCCAATTCCGCATGGCTCGAAAATACGAACTAATTTTCTTTTGACTTGGCAAGCCACCCATTTGGCTTATGATTTATTAGTTTGGTGGTAGAATATAATCCTATGGACAACTACGGTTTTTGGTCTGTGATCCCTCCTGTCATTGCGATAGCGCTAGCTATACGTACTAAGCAGGTCTTCATCGCCCTAGTGATCGGCATATGGCTGGGCTGGGTTATCATCTCTGGAGGCAATGTGCTGGACGGTACCCTGGCTACTATACAGGCCATGGTAGATGTATTCAAAGATGATGGAAATACACGCACCATCATTTTCACCTTGTTGGTCGGTGCATTGATCGCCTATATACAAAGGAGTGGGGGTGTTAATGGCTTCATTGCTAAGCTCGACCTGCTCCTTCATAAACTAGAAAGCAAGAACTGGGGCAATAGCCGGGTCATTGTACAGCTGATGGCAGCTTTCACCGGACTGATCATCTTCGTGGAATCGAATATCTCAGTGCTGACTGTAGGTACGCTCTACCGCCCTGTTACTGATAAGCTCAAAATACCGCGGGAGAAGCTAGCCTATCTAGCCGACTCCACCTCTGCTAACTCCAGCATAC
Organism: Cyclobacteriaceae bacterium; assembly: GCA_040222235.1. GTDB lineage: Bacteria > Bacteroidota > Bacteroidia > Cytophagales > Cyclobacteriaceae > UBA6059. The sequence goes on along the minus strand of JAVKDO010000147.1, from coordinate 49,455 downwards.
TCATACCCTTCAATGCATGGGGCGCCTATATCATGGGGCTGCTCGTCATCCAAAACTTTGAAAACCCATTCCAGACGCTGATGGGAGCTCTTCCCTACAATTTCTACCCCTTTCTGGCCGTGATTCTACTGTTTTACATCATCCTATCGGGAAAAGATTTTGGGCCAATGAAGAAAGCAGAGACTCGGGCTCGCGAAGAAGGCAAAGTCATTGGTGATAATGTGACACCTATGATATCTGATGAGGTGACTGTATTGGAGGCAATCGAAAATGCACCGCCGAGAGCACGAAACATGATTGTGCCTATCGGTACTATGGTGGTGATGATGCCATTGATGCTAATCTATACCGGTTGGCAGGCCGACAGCAGCAGCATTGGCCTTAGCAGAATTTTTGAGGCGATTGGTCAGGGCTCAGGATCAGCATCTGTACTCTATTCTGTTATCACCGCATTGATGGTAAGTGCTACAATGTATTTAATACAGAAGATCATGACTGGAAAAGAACTGATCGACCTCACGCTAAAAGGCATGTCGGGGATGATCTCGCTTGCCTTGCTTATGGTATTGGCATTTGCCATCGGCAGTCTCTGTAAGACACTAGGTACGGGATTGTATGTGGCTGAAGTTTCGAAAGCCTGGCTCTCCCCTGGTCTTGTACCACTTATTGTGTTTTTGGTGAGCTGCTTCATCGCCTTCTCCACCGGCACATCGTGGGGTACTTTTGCGATCATGATCTCAATAGCGGTACCTATGGCACAGTCATTTGACACGAATGTCTCCTTGGCTATAGCTGCTGCATTGGGAGGCGGGGTGTTTGGTGACCATTGTTCCCCGATTTCGGATACGACAATCATCTCCTCGATGGCTTCCGCGAGTGACCATATCGATCATGTAAAAACACAACTGCCGTACGCCCTCCTCGCTGGAGGCATTACTTGTATTCTCTATATCATCCTTGGATTTACGCTATGAGGTGGCTACTGATCATCTCCATCCTGGCATTTAGTCAGGCGCATGCGCAGCGATTGCGCGACTATGGTGTAGAGATAGGGATACTTCCTACCGGAAATTTGAACGCTATCGTAGATGTACCCGGCGTTGCAGTGGGACATACTACGCTAATCGAGGGTGATGATGTCAGAACAGGCGTGACCGCCATCCTTCTCCATCAAGGGAATATTTTTCAGCAAAAAGTGCCAGCGGCCATCTACATTCATAATGGGTTTGGTAAACTGGCCGGCATCAGTCAGGTGATGGAGCTGGGTAATCTGGAAACACCGATCTTGCTCACCAATACACTGAGTGTACCTACTACTATGAATGCGGTGATTAGCCACACCCTCTCCCTACCAGGAAATGAGAATGTGCGCTCTGTCAATGCCCTGGTGGGAGAAACCAATGACGGCAGCCTCAATGACATTCGCGGTAGACATGTCAAGGAAAGTCATGTCCTGGATGCGATCAAAGGGGCCAGTATCACGAATACTCAGGAAGGCAATATCGGAGCAGGGACTGGCACGAGGTGCTTTGGCTATAAAGGAGGCATTGGCACTTCATCCAGAAAACTCCCGAGCACACTGGGCGGATACACCATTGGCGTCATGGTACAAACCAACTTCGGTGGAGTCCTGGAGATCGCCGGAGTACCTATCGGAAAGTTGATGGACAACTACCCATTCAAAAGTGCACTTGAAAAATCTGACGGCTCATGCATGATCGTAGTACTGACGGATGCACCACTCGGTGCTCGAAACCTGGAGCGCCTCGCCAAGCGGGCCTCCATGGGGCTAGCCAAGACCGGAGGTATTGCTTCCAATGGTAGTGGTGACTATGTGATTGCAGCTTCCACGAACGAGCAGGTTAGAATTCCTTATAAAATGGAGGAGAGAGAAATCAGCTTCCCTACACTTCACAATGATGCAATGAGTTCGCTTTTCCTGGCTACCATTGAGGCGACAGAAGAAGCTATTCTCAATTCGCTCTTTGCGGCAGAAACGATGACTGGAAATGGCAGAACGGTTGAAGCACTTCCAAAGGAGGAAGTTCTTCAACTGCTCAAAGAATACGGACGATTAGACTAAATTCCTTATATCCGCAGACCTCACTAGGTTTTAGTGCGTCAATCACTGACAACAGCGTATAGGATTTACCTGCGTTCTTTCAACTCTGTGAAACCTCGTAGGTAACACTCTGACATTCACGCCTTGGTGAAAAGCTTCTGGATTTAAGGAACGGTAACTACTCAGGTTTGAAATGTTCGATTAAGGGCGGTTTTGTCATGATTTTTGCCCGAAATGGCAAAAATGACGCCAAAACAGGATCGTACTTGCACCTCTATCCACGGGTTGAAACCCGTGGCTATAAACGATTCTGAACCTAACCATGCCACATGGTTTTTTAGACCTGAGTAGTTAACAGGAACATTATTCAGCAAAAGGCTGAGCCGTGCTGTAGTAGGCTTTGGCCTTATCTCTGAGATTGTAGGTGCTGGTCATGACCTCAGCATAGGCACCTGACGACCGAATAGCAACTAGGTCACCACGCTCCAATTTTCTCATTTGAATACCTCGCAGGAATGCATCTGAAGTTTCACAAATGGGACCTACCACGTCGTATGTCTGCTCCTCTCCTTGACCGGTCAAATTGTCGATCTGATGATAGGCTTGATATAGCGCTGGACGAATGAGCTCTGTCATTCCTGCATCTATGATGGCAAATGTGGTTTTCTTGGCTGGCTTTGTATACAACACTTTTGAGATGATAGTCCCACACTGACCTACAATTGACCTTCCCAGCTCAAAGTGAAGCTCCTGCCCCTCTCTTAGATGAAGGTGCCGACCGAAAATATCGAAGTAACTCTCCAACTCAGGAATAGCATGCTCATCAGGACGATTGTAATCAATACCCAGACCACCACCGACATTTACAATGTCAATTTGAATTTCTCGTTCTTCGAACCAGTTCTGGATTTCATTGACCTTTTCACAAAGTAACTGATACCTACTCGTATCCATCACCTGTGATCCAATATGAAAGTGGAGCCCCACTAGATCCAGTTGCTCAGAAGCATTGATCACATTCATCACCTCATCGAGCTCCCATGGATTGATACCAAACTTGTTTTCTTCCAAGCCTGTAGTGATGAATTTATGCGTTTTCGGATCTACGTTTGGGTTGATGCGCAAGGCTATTCTTGCCTTCACTCCTTTAGCTGTCGCTAATTCATTGATAACCGATATCTCCTGACCAGACTCACAGTTGAAACAAGAGATATCCTGATCTAAGGCATAATTGATCTCTTTGTCCGATTTACCAACGCCCGCAAATACAATCTGACTCGGGTCAAACCTATTCTCGATAGCCAACTTCACCTCATTACCACTTACGGCATCTATTCCAAGACCAGCTTTCTTCATTTCACTGAGAATCTCAGCGTTGCAGTTGGCCTTCATCGCATAGTGCACGTGAAACCCACGATCAATGGCTGATGCTCTCACTACCTGCAAAGTCTTCTGCAAGAGTGATAAATCATAGTAGAAAAAAGGAGTCTCCAGCGCTCTGAAACGCTCGATTATATCAGATGTAAACATGTATTTATCTAACTGCTGCTTCTAGTATTGTCAATGTGAATTTTGAGGTATCAAGTCTGGCCGGGATGCCCATTGGCAAGGTTGCGTTTTCAGCAATATGTCCTATCGGAAAACCGTAAGCCATTGGAATACCGATCCCTTTCAATCGATCAAGGAGCACCTCCTTCAGTGATAGGCTATCGCCAAAATCAGGATCATCTGGTCGTGTCTCACAACCCTTAAAAACGCCCAATGCAATGCCGGCTGCCTCCGTGAGTTTCCCGCAATTTAGCAATTGGGTCAGCATCCTGTCGACTCGGTAGGGTGACTCCCCTATCTCCTCAATGAAGACAATTTTATCTTTAAAGTCCAGGTCATAAGGCGTACCCAACATCGACACCATCAAGGAAAGGTTGCCACCCACTAGTGATCCCTCAGCCTCACCAGCATTGATTACGAAATGATCAAAAGCTTTATCCTTATCATCAGGCTCTACCGACGATAGCTTGACATTATCCTTACCCTTGACAACTATGTCATTAAAGTACTTCTCAGTATTCTTAGGGAAAGATGAGGCCGCCACGGGACCGTGGAAGGTAACAAGTCCTGTCATCCTATGAATCGCATAGTGCAACGCAGTAATATCACTGTAACCAACAAAGACTTTGGGGTTTCGTTTGATCAACTCATAATCCAACTGGGTAACGAGTCTGCCCGAACCATAACCACCCCTCGCACACACTATCCCATTAACCGCATCATCCTCGAACATACTATGGAGGTCATCAATCCTTTGCTGGTCTGTACCTGCTAAGAATCCCTTTTTGACCCTCATATTGGACGAATGCTTGACCTTAAATCCTAAAGATTCAAGATTAGATAGTGATGATTCAAATGCTGTGCGTGAAATAGCACTAGCTGGAGTTATTAAACCTACAGTGTCTCCTTTATCAAGCGCCTTGGGCTTAATCAGGTTGTCAGATTCAAAGGGCTCAGAAATGAGTGTACTAGGAGCTAGTATAGCCCCTCCAGCCAACGCTGCGCTAGAAATAAAACCTCGTCTGTGCATAGCCCTCAAAAATCTTTCTTAAACTGACCAAAAACAAAAAAACCTCGACGTAAGCCGAGGTTTCTAATTCTTTCGGTAGGTAGTCTTATTTCAGACTATCCACTACTGCTTTGAATGCCTCGGGGTGATTCATAGCGAGATCCGCTAGCACCTTTCGGTTCAAGTCAATATTTGCCGCTTTGATCTTACCCATCAACTCAGAGTAAGACATTCCGTGCTCTCTTGCACCAGCGTTAATTCTTTGTATCCAAAGCGCTCTAAATTCTCTTTTCTTGGCTTTGCGATCTCTGTATGCATATACGAGACCTTTTTCGACTGCATTCTTAGCTACAGTCCATACGTTCTTTCGTCTTCCGAAGTAGCCCTTGGCTTGCTTTAAGACTTTCTTTTTGCGGGCTTTAGCCGCTACATGATTTACTGATCTTGGCATTTCTGTGATTTTTTGAAAATTGGCGATGCTGATTGCTCGGCATACTTGTCAAAGCCAATACTCTGGTTAAACATTAAACCTGAATTAGATGCGAAGCATATCCTTCACATTGTTCTCATCAGACTTGTGAACAAGTCCCATGGCCGTCAAGTTGCGCTTTTGTTTGGTCTCTTTCTTAGTCAGAATGTGGCTTTTAAAAGCGTGCTTACGCTTGATCTTGCCTGTTCCAGTAAGCTTAAACCTCTTTTTCGCTCCAGACTTAGTTTTTACTTTTGGCATTTCTATTATTGATTTTACTTGTTACTTCTTAGTTGACGGCTTTGCGGCTAACATCAATATCATTCGTTTTCCTTCAAGTCTTGGGAGTTGCTCTACTTTGGCATACTCTTCTAAAGCCTGCGCAAATTTTAGCAACAATATCTCTCCCCTCTCTTTGAAAACAATGGTTCGACCTACAAAATGCACGTAGGCTTTTACCTTGGCACCTTCTTGCAAAAACTTCTGAGCGTGATTCAACTTAAAGTTGAAATCATGATCGTCAGTATTGGGACCAAACCTAATCTCCTTGACTACAGTCTTTTGAGCCTTAGCTTTGATTTCCTTTTGCTTCTTTTTCTGCTCGTACTTGAACTTCGAATAATCGATAATCTTACAAACAGGAGGGTCTGCTTTAGGAGAAATCTCAACTAGATCAAGACTCTGTTCCTTTGCAATCTTGATGGCCTGTTCTACTGGATATACATCCACTTTCACATTATCACCAACGACTCTCACTTTCGGGGCTGTAATTCTTTCATTTACACGATATGGCTCTTCGACTCTGCCTCTTCGTTTAAACCCCTGGTACCTTTGTTTACTGATTGTTAACCTCCTTTTTTAGTTCTAGATTTTTTAAGGACGCAAATATCGAAAGATTTTGCCTAAATAAAAATCAAGCAATTCTATTCCTGCGATATAGCGTCTGCTATTTTATTTTGAAATAATTCTTCGAAATCGACCAGGCTCATTTGTCCCAGATCTCCTTCTCCGTGCTCCCTAACGGAAACTTGACCATTCTCTTGTTCTTTTTCACCTACAATGAGCATATAAGGCACTTTCTTCACCTCAGCATCTCGAATTTTACGACCAATTTTTTCATCACGATGATCAACAAAACCCCTGATGTCATTAGCCTGTAGATGTTTAAAAACTTCCTGGGCATAATCAGCATATTTTTCAGATATGGGTAATACTGCTATTTGCTCTGGTGATAGCCACAATGGGAAGTTACCAGCACAGTGCTCGGTCAGAACTGCAATAAATCTCTCCAGAGACCCAAAAGGGGCTCTATGAATCATCACTGGTCGGTGCTTTTGATTATCAGCACCAATGTACTCGAGTTCAAATCTTTCTGGTAAGGTATAGTCCACCTGGATGGTGCCTAGCTGCCAGCTACGATTGAGGGCATCTTTCACCATGAAGTCGAGCTTAGGGCCATAAAAAGCAGCTTCTCCAAGCTCTACAACTGTAACCAGACCTTTTTCCTCCGCCGCTTCTTGGATCTGCCGCTCCGCCATCTCCCAATTCTCGTCTAAACCGATGTACTTGGTCTTATTCTCAGGGTCACGTAGGGAAATTTGGGCGGTATAGTTCTCAAAGCCCAATGCCTTGAATACATGGAGCACCAAGTCAATTACTTTTTTGAACTCTTCTTTCACCTGCTCTTGGGTACAGAAGATGTGTGCATCATCCTGCGTAAAACCTCTCACCCTGGTAAGTCCGTGTAACTCTCCACTCTGCTCATATCTATACACCGTTCCAAATTCCGCTAGGCGCAATGGCAATTCACGGTAAGACCTGGGCCTTGCCTTGTAAATCTCACAGTGATGAGGGCAGTTCATCGGCTTGAGGAAAAACTCCTCGTTCTCATTAGGTGTCTTGATCGGCTGGAAGCTATCTGCGCCATACTTTTCATAGTGCCCGGAGGTCACATAGAGCTGTTTGCTACCGATGTGCGGTGTAACGACAGGCTCATATCCAGACTTGAGCTGGGCTTTCCTCATAAACGACTCCAGCCTTTCACGCAACATAGTGCCCTTGGGTAACCATAATGGCAAACCCTGTCCAACCTTCTCTGAAAAGGTAAAAAGCTCAAGTTCTTTGCCCAACTTTCTATGATCACGCTTTTTGGCCTCCTCGAGCATGTGGAGATATTCTGTCAACTCCTTCTGCTTCGGAAAGGTAATGCCGTAGAGGCGTGTCAACTGCTTCCGACTCTCATCTCCACGCCAGTATGCTCCGGCAATGTTGAGAATTTTAGTAGCCTTGATAAAGCCTGTGTTTGGGATATGGGGCCCACGACACAGGTCGGTGAAATTACCTTGCTTATAAAGTGTAATGGTACCGTCTTCAAGATCTTTCAAAAGGTCAAGCTTGTACTCATCTCCTTTCTCTTCGAAGAAGGCGATCGCATCCCGTTTAGAGATATCTTCTCTGACAAATCCGTTCTTCTGACGGGCTAGTTCGAGCATTTTAGCCTCGATCTTCTCTAGCTCATCACCTTTGAATTCGATATCTCCGAAATCAACATCGTAATAGAATCCTTGCTCGATGGGAGGGCCAATACCAAACTTAATCCCAGGGTAAAGAGACTCTAGCGCCTCTGCCATGATGTGTGCAGAGGAATGCCAATAGGTCGACTTTCCGTCTTTATCATTCCAGGTAAGGAACTCGATCGTGTGATCTGCCTCTATGGGACGTGATGCATCCCAAATTTCTCCATTGACTTTAGCTGCCAATACATTTCTTGCCAGGCCTTCACTGATGCTTTTAGCAATATCCATTCCGGTAGTTCCGCTAGGGTACTCACGCACTGCGCCATCTGGAAAGGTTGCTTTGATTATAGAATCACTCATTGATCGTGTTCGTTCTTCTTGGGTGTCAAAATTTCGAATGTAGGAATGCGCTCCTTGGCCTCCCGTAATTCCCGCAAATATGCCATTTTTCTCAATACTTTGATCTCGCTCTGAGCGGCAATATCTGATGTGGAATCAATTGCCAATGCCTTTCGATAGGAACTCAATGAACTACCGAGAAAGTTCTTACTATCATAAATATCTCCCACTCTAATATGCTCCTGAATGAGCGTACTATCATGGGCTAACAGGCTCTGTGATATAATCAAGGCTGAGTCTAATTTCCCAACCTCAACATAAAGATCTGCAAGCTTCTCCTGCAGTAAATATCTCGTGCTATCTGTGCTCACAGCTCCGACCAAAATGCCTTTCGCTTTATCAACAGAGTCATAGGCCAAATAATATTGGGCCTCTTGCCAATATAGATTTTCATTATCGGGGTTATACTGTTGCATTTGGCGAATAAGGCTCAACGCCTTATCATTTTGTCCTCGATCCAAATAGAGCTGCGCTAATCGTGCTCCTATATCTTCGAGCCTCGGCTGAACTTCTAAGCCACGCCTAAGAAATTCAATACCACTGACTGTATCACCTATTGTCAAATAGATATCAGCCTTGGTCTGATACAGATAATAATCACTTTGATTGATCAATATGGCACGATTAACATAATCCAGCGCCTGCTCATACTCCTCATTGTAAGTTGATAGCTCCGCCTGAAGTTGGTAAAACTCAACTGACTTTGCTCCTAGTCGATTTGCGGTAGCAACGTACTCCTGAGCTAGCTGAAATTCCCCAACAGAAAAATAGTATCGACCAAGTTGTGTACTTAACTCTGCACTCTGAAGATGTGGTCCAACTGCTATTTCAGACCATTTGTCTGCTTCTATTGGCCATCCTTTTTGGTTCAGATAGTTACCTAGTCTTATTAGGTCGTTTTCTGAAGATTCCTGGTTAATTCGGGAGGTAAGGTTGGCTATCGTTCGATTCAAAAACTCCTCTCGATCGAAAGAACTAGTGGGCAGTTTTTCGCCGGGTATATTCCGATCACAAGAAAGCAAAAAAAGTAATATGAATAGATGAACGTATTTCATGCCCTAGGTTGTGCGAGCAAAGTTAAACTAAAGAGCTAGAGGATAAGCTGGAGACTAAACTTGACTCCAAATTTATTTGCTGTTGTATTCTCCAAATAGGTGATTCTGTGGAATGCATCGACACGAAATACTTTAAAGATATTCTCAATACCGTATCCCAATTCAACGTAAGGCTGTGAAAAGTCAAGTGCCTTGAATGAGGGAATGGTCTGCCCTAAGTCATCTGTCCGCTCTGGAACGGTTTCAAAGTTCTCCGAACGTACTCCACCGAAAAGGACATTGGCAGTAGCTGTCATTCTCCATTTCAATTTCTTCATGAGCGGGACCTTGTTGAGTAAAAGGCCTTCAAAATGATGTCTCACTCGCATAGAGATATGATGGTCACTGGTGAACTCAAAAAATTCCATCATGTTGTAGACATTATCATTGTAAAAGCTTGTTGGGTTACCAATGTGATTCTTGAGTAACGGATAAGGTAATTGACTAAATATGTAGCCTCCAGCTAACTCCAAGTCAGATATGCCCAAAAACCCCATTTTTTGCTTTTTAGCAATGCGCCCTTCTAGTTTATGGTAGTCGAAATCGCCACCTAGTGTGTTCTTCATCCCAAGTGTGTAGCGCACATTGACTGCAGGCCATTTCACCGTACCAAGACTTAACCGATCATTGTCGTTAATTACAAAAAGTTCGTCTTTGGCGAACCGTGTCTCTAGGCTTAGCTCAGTTGTCGTGAAACTGGTTCCCACTGGAGAATCAGGCTGTCCTGGCTCTGTATAATACTGAAAGTCGTACAGCGGATCATGGTATTGATTAGAAAACTCAACGCGCTGTGACCAACCCTTAGAAATTTGGGTGTTGAAAGCAAATGTATTTTTTCGAACTTGAAAAGGTTCTTGAAGATTACCAAATCTGCTCAATGCATAGAGCAAAGCACTATTTTCCATGCCACTATTAAGCGCCCAGATAGATTCAATATCGTTTTTATACTCGTACTCTACAGTAGTCCATGGTTTTCTTGAAACTATGTATTTTAAGTTGGCCCGATGTTTCCATTTCTCATCATCAAAACCATACCCGAACCTGTACTGCAGCACCCACTTTTTACTGAAATCGATATTAGTCCTTGCGCCAAAACCCAATCTCAGTCCTTCAATATTATTATTACCATAAATAGCTGTGTATGGGCCTAGGTCAATGTACTTCATCTTGTAGTAAAACGAGCCTATGGTCTTAAAAATGTCGGTGTAGGTTTTAATGATCGGTATGCTCTTGAGCGTGTCGATCATTTGAAAAAGATTTTGCTCAGTACTACTGAGTGAATCGTGACGGTACTCCTGCCAAAAGACTTCATCGTCCATCCGGACATCCTCTTCCATAGTGATTGGAGCTTCATAGAACTTTTGATTCCTTGGCTCTGTCAGTTCTGTATTCTTGGTCGAAACATAAAATTTAGCAATCAAACCGGCAGTCTCATTAGTAACCTGACTGACATCTACTACTACTCTGTATTTCTCTGGTAGCCACGGCCCGGCTTCTGTTGGCTTAAGATCCTGTTGGATCTTGATCTTCTCTATGAAATTCAGATTTGCAGATTTATTGACCGACACATCAATTCTACGAACAGCGTATTCCTCCTTTGTAATCCACATAGTCCCATTGAAAGCCAAATCCTGATCTCTTTTGGGCCAAAAATCTAGTCTGTAACAATAGTGATCTTCTAAATAGAGGCTATCTACTAACTCATATTCATAGTATAATTTCCATCCATCTGCGATTGGAGAAATAAATTCCTTACTTACAATATTCATCCAGTTTTGATAAAAATTGTATTCCTGAAAAGAGCCTCCTATTACCTGAGAGGTCAGTGTACCATCAGTAATGCCAACTCCCGTCAGCTTGGTCTTATTGATGTTTTCATATTTCATTTCAGGATTACTCCTGTAGTAGACCGTGGATAGCGCCTCAGATATAAAAATAGGTAGTATAGGTTTTCCGTCCTCACCGGCGATGACTTGGATGCTGTCAAGCACAGAAGTGATCTTCTGAATTACTTTCTTTTGACGAAACTTATCAGAAATATTATCTACTCCTATTTCAATTTTGGTGTAGTTTTCAAATTGATAGGCTTCAAGACTTCTTTTATCATTCAATTTCTTGTTTTTAACTACATTCCGAAGAATTTCGAATGCAGGGTTTTCACCAGCGTAGATCACTACAGCTTCCAGGCTAACCACATCCTCAGCTAGCTGAAAATTGATTATTTGATCTTGTCCTTTGAAAAAAGGCTTAGCCCTTGGTACAAAGCCAATATAAGAAACCACAAGACTGTCAGCCATAACATCGGTCTCGATAGTATAGAAACCATCAAAGTCAGTAGTTGAACCTATTTGAGTGCCCTTTACGACAACATTAGCGAATGGCACTGCTGATCCTGTAGACACTTCTGTGACCTTGCCTGAAATAACTGTCTTCTGTGCCCATACGAGTTGTGTGAGGAGAAGAAATACAATAGTGGATAATAGTTTCACAGCGTATGTGATGAGTACGAATCAAAGATGCGATTATTGCAAATAGGTTGCTATCAAAACAGCTACTAGAACGCAAACCCGCAAAAGTAGATTCAGTAATTGGCATTAAAGTCTTGATGGATACCAACTGGCTAGCAAAACCGGTTCAATGGTGAAGTTGGTGGAGTTCAGAACAGATCGCACTTAGGTAATCTTGCCCACAAAAAAGATCGCTAAGTCTTGGTAAAAGTCAGGATATGATCAATGTATTATGAATGCAATCTGTCCTTGATTTTGATAACCTCAGACTGGAGGCTCAGGACTATTCCTGTCAATTTATCAAAAGTCATGTCGCTTGAATCCTGGTCATCGGGAAATTGCATACTTACATAGGCTCTAGACTCCCATATCTCCAACACATCCTCTGGTGCAACTTCATAAGCAGAGTAGGACTTGTTGTCAGACACAAGAAAAAGGCACCCTTTCTCGTCCAAATAATTAAATACTCTTTTATACACTACCCCCTCTTGACTTGTCACCAGGACATAGGTCTTACCGTTGCGGATATCAGCGAGACTCTCGACATACTGTCCGATAATCACCGTACCTGACTGCAATGGCAACATACTATCACCGCTAATCTCAAAAGCTCGATAAGTAGCGTTCTTTGGTAAATTTGGGAGGTTGAATTTAGGTAGCTCCTCTACATACTCAGGGTCTGCAAACCCATTGAGATAACCGGCAGAAGCTTTTTGCTGAACGAACTCAATATTCTCATTATCATCCTTATCTACAGTAATGGCCAAGACCCTGGCCCCTGCAGCTCCGGTATGAGTATTCTTTTTAAAGGATTCTTCAGAGCTAATCTCCTTATTGATCAAAGCGTCCAGGGACACCTGAAAAACCTCTGCCATATTCACTAGGTTATTGAGCCTAGGGTCTGCTCTCCCCTCTTCGTAAGCACCCACAAGTGAACGCTTGATGCCAATCAGCTCTGCAAATTGCTCTTGTGTATAACCTAGTTTCTTTCTAAGAAACTTAATGTTCTCATTAACCTTGATCATGTGTGTAAATCTTTTTCCTGTTAATGAACCCCTTATGTATCAAACACTATGAAATTATCGGTAAGACTACTGCGCTTACCTACTGCATACAAATTAATGTGGTGTATGGTATCCCTATGTTTTACCAAATCCAGTCTACTCTTTATAGTCGACACTACTTCTTTCAATGTATCTTCTGCATTAACCAAAACATACCCATAGAGCTGCTTCTTCTTATTGAGCAATGCGGAAAATTTCACTTGACATTTTCCGGATTTTAAGCGCTTACTTGATAGTTTGAGATTATAACAAGTCTCTTGAACAGGTGTCATCCGTTCATGAAGCATTTTTACCTGTAAAAGTTCTTGATCTATTAGATTTGAGCTCTGCCACATATATTAGTAATTATGATACTAATATTAGCAATATGTCTCTAAATAGCAAGGATTGCCAAATATTAACTAATTATTTTAGTTTAGTTTAGAACGAATAGTCTCCTCTTTTGATAAGATTTTTAGCGCTTAATGATCTTTTTGGTTGTACTGCCATTTGGGTCGGATAGCTGCACAAGGTAAGTCCCACTCTTCAAACTATTCAGCGGTAGTTGAAAGTTTGACAAGCCTGGAGCAATCATCTCTGACACCATCATTGCTCCTGCAAGATTGAATACCCTCAGCTCAACAGCATAGGGTAACTCTCTTTCCAGAACAATATTTAGCTCACCGGTCGTTGGGTTAGGAAATAAATTAATCTCACCACTAGTCCAGTCGTCTATACCTGACACTACAACAAGTTCTATTTGACCATTGTCGCCTAATTCAAGGGTGAATTGCTTAACACTCTCAGTAACATTTACAGAAAATATGACAGATGACAAGTCCAACTCATTGTCAATCTCGTTGATCAACAGGTAATAATTTCCGATAGGAACGTACTCGAAGGTCAAACTGCCATCAAAAGCTGAAGATGCCACCGACGCAACTGTGCTACTGACTTGATCCACCAGGATAAGCTTGACATCTCGTGCTGGCTCATTAACTTCTTTAATCTCACCTACTGTAAAAAGTGTGCTACCTGATGTACGTCCAAGAACGCCTTCGACTGCAATTCCTGTCTCATTTGATGGAGGTATTACCATGGCTATATGCACTGTGGCAGCTTCTTGTAAGTCGATCAATCCGGCATCCTTCCAGACATATACACCAGGGTGGTAAGTCACTAGGCTACTATTAGAAAACCCTGAGGAAGTAATTTCCAAATAGTACTGCCCAGGCCTTAATTCATTAATGAGATATTCGTTGTTGCTAAAGTTTGACTGCTTCACTAGTTGCCATGCTGTATTATACAACTTAGCTTGTCCAGTTGAAGTCCCGGTGATTTCACCCGACAGGCTTAGCAGTGATTTCACAGTGATCTGTATTGACTGTGACGCAGCTAAGTACTCATTACTTTGACTTGTCTCGGCAATAATAGTAATCTCCCCAGTGCCAGTTAAAACAAGATCATTAAGCACAATCTTACCGGGCCCACTATCGACTTTAAACGATATTGGCAATCCGCTTGTGGATGAAGCAGATAAGAGGACCGGTGTATCATCAACAAACACCTCTGTCGGCATATCAAGAGCTATTGTGGGCAACACACGATCATCCTTTGTGACTTCAAACTCTGCCAATGAAGAACAATCCTGATCAGTAGTCACATTTACCCAGTAATTGCCAGCTGTTAAAGAGGAGAGTATAAGTTCTGTACCGATTGGATTATCTGTAGCACCAGGTGATCCCTCGAACCACTGTACACGATATGCACCGTTATACTCTACTGCTATTTCTAGCTCTCCGAGTGCATCAAGTGCAGGCTGCTCTTCCGACATAGCAGTTAGTGAAATAACCGGCTCTAAAGTGGCATCACTGACCTGATAATTGTACACCTCGGAACTACATCCAGTAATGCTGTTAAGTACTCTCAAATAATAATCTCCAGCTGTCAAGTCGGTAACCTTCAAGTCATTGCTCAATATTTCAGAGAAATCATCCGTTGAAGACCACTCGACATTATAATTATCAATGCCTTGAGCAACACCACCCTCGTCGATCCTCGCTACCTCTAGGTAACCATCTGCTGTTGTACAATTCTGCTGTGGCTTAGTCTCCACAGTAACCTGAGGAATCGACGTTTGATCCATTATGATATGTGAAAATTGCTCTGAACATCTACTCTCTAATTCTTCCACAATCGCATAATAAACGCCAGAGCGTAAGTTTACAAGCGAAGTGCTACCGGAAATGGGTGTTTCTTGTATCTCCGGACTTTGATTATACCATGATATCTTGTAGTCAATCGATTCAAGTCCTGACATATGTATTGCTCCTGTGAAAGGATCGATGCAGTGGACGTTATCTTCGACTTGAAAAACTGGATCCACATCAGGAAATTCAGAATTGACCCTTACTGAAACAGTGCTCGTTTTACATCCAGTAATGGTGTTGATAACACGGGCAAAATATTCCATTTCCGGGAGATTAGATATAGACTCTTCATCGGATAAAACAGTACCAAAAAATCGATTGGTCGACCATTCAAGTTCATAAACTCCACTAATTGGTGTGATTTGGCCATCTACTGTGAAAGTCTCGACTTGTGCTTGCCCATTTGGTGATTTACAATTTGTATTGGGCTCACTTTTCAGGGTCAATTCCAATTTATCAATATCATCAATGATAGATATTGTCAATGTTGAATAACAACCCTCTTCACTTCCTGTTATGCTTGTGACTTTGACTGTATAAGTGCCGCCGGACAGTTGTGAGATCAAAAATCCAGTCCTGAATGGGGGTAGAGATAGATTTGTTCCAGAGAACCATTCGAATGTATAATCTTCTAGATTTCCATCTACGATAACAGAGATTGTACCATTTCTCTCAATGGATGAGCATAAAGTATTATCTTGTTTTGAACTAATCAATATATCAGTCGTCAAGGTATTAGCTGGCACATAAACCGTATAGGTCTGAGATTCGCAAAGAAGATTGTTCTCTATAAC
Source organism: Cyclobacteriaceae bacterium (assembly GCA_040222235.1). Classification (GTDB taxonomy): domain Bacteria; phylum Bacteroidota; class Bacteroidia; order Cytophagales; family Cyclobacteriaceae; genus UBA6059. The sequence goes on along the minus strand of JAVKDO010000147.1, from coordinate 33,804 downwards.
TTTCAGATAGTAATTACCTGCTCTCAGATTGTCCAAACTTATACCTGAGCCGATGACAACCTCCATATTAGAGTTATCAAACCACTGATAAGAAAAGTCACCATTTGGTTCATCTATGGTAATACCATCTTTAATTATCCTTGCAATACTGATTGACCCATTCGGATTATCACAATCTGATTCAGGTAATATGATTAAATTAGCTGTAATAATTGATGGCCGTGACTGTATTACTACCTCCTGAGAAAATGTACAGCCTGAAACCTGATCCAGAATATCCTGTCGGTAAAAACCCGACTTTAGATCTTCTATAACCTTTAAACCATCAAATTCATCAAGGGAAACCCATTCACCACCCTCATTATAGCTCCATTCAATCAGATAGCTAGGAGACAGACCATCTATGGTTGTTGCTATTGAGCCTGTATTGATTCCACCGCAACTTATATCCACTGATGTTGACTCAATCGTCAGGGTTGGATTTGGTGTTAAGTCAAGGACTAATATCTGATCAATTTGAACACCACAGCCAGAAGATATCTCAGCAACTCGAAGAAAATATTCGCCTGAATTCAAATTCTCAATACCTATTCCATCACCGATAATATTCTCAAAATCAGAATCCGAGGACCACATTATCTCAAATTCATCCAAATCACCTATTTTGCTCAAGCCATCCACGGTTATATCAGTAATAGATACCACTCCATTGAGTGGAGCGCAAAATGTTTGATTTTCTATACTTAGGCTTACGCTTACCTCACTCGGGTCTTCTAAAAGAGTAACAACCCAATCATCCATCGTTGCTCCATCTTCCGCAATCACGTTGTAGGTAACAGGTTGAGTGAAATCTTGTGCTGAAAATCCAGATTCCTGTAGCTCACCCTCGACATAAGCAGTAGCACCAGCACTCAACTCAAACGTCGGTATGTTTGAAAAATCTTTACAACCAACCCTTATGACAATGCTCCTATCGTACGAATCTATTACGGCAGTCGCGGACTGAGAGCTGAAGCTAAAACTCAGGATATCGGTCTCATTTGACAACCCCGGAGTTTGCAATATTAGTATTGTCCTTCCAGTACCTCCCTTAAGATCAACCCAATCCAATGTAATCCTTCCACTGTTCACATCTACATCAGTAGAAGTAATGATGTTAGCGTAATGTTTTGATCTTGGAGTTAAAAATTCTCCGCAATCAAAAAACATCGAGTTCATGAGTTCACTTTGATTATATACTGCAACTTCAACACCAAAAGACAAATCCGAAATCTCATAAAGTTGATTGACCCTAGTGGTAAGCGTAATCTCACTATTTAAAACAGACGTTTGGCTATTCGAATCTGTATAAGTAGTAGTAGCTAGATAAGTTCCTGAGAGATTTTGTTCGCAAATCGATCTTGGAATATTTACGAGAAAGGGTTTCGACAAAAGTTCAACCTCTGGCAAATTATTATCTGATACTTTACATTGGTAATAGCTCCCCGATAAATCGGATACCAACAAAGATGCGCTGCTGCCTGGTATCAACTCATTGTTTCGGTACCAGCTAATTGTAGTGCTCGCCTGAATCTCAGGAGTTGGACAAGCTAGTTCTAAGCTTTCACTGGTAGCATAATGCTTAACCGAACCAATAAGGTTTTGTGGAGAATATATCCATGAAGGTCTATACTCCTGTATTATAGAAGACAATGCCAAATTATTTTGAGAAAGATTAATTCTCGCCCTATCATCCTGGGTTACCAATATGGGATTTTGATTAAGAGAATTGGCCGAAAGATCAAGATAATCCAGTGTTGGGGTGAGTTGTTGAGCAAAGTCAAATTCTAACCTATTATTTCGAACGTTAATTGTCTCAATACCATTATGGCTTAATAGAGATGAGGGTAAAACTACAATTTGATTATTACTGAGATTTATACTCTTGAGGTCGGACATTTGAGACCAGTCGATCGATATCGCTCCCAAGTTATTATCGGATATGCTAAGAACTGATACCCCCTCCAATTCAGTTAATATTTCTAAAACACCAAAATTATTACGATCTAAGATCAAAGTGTCCAGCTCTGTCAACTGTGAAAGTGAGGATGGCAAATCTTTGTTTAGTTGCAGACCACTAAAATCCAATCGTGTTACCTTTGACTCTTGAGAAAGAGTTACTCCGCTCCAACTCTCGACATTCCCTTTAATATCCCACGGTAATTCTCCGTCAAGAGATTCATAGATTTGAACTAGAAGCAGAGAATCCGCATCAATTGGTTTTACGGGACGGACTCTAATATTATCTATGTATAAATTATTTCCCCCCTCTAGAGTCGCCTCAAATACGATATTAAATGGATCCTGTACCTCCTCCACATTAAAGAATACTCCTTGAGTCCTCCAATCCGAATTTTCTGGGAAAAACTCTTTCTCGCTTATTTGACCACCAGATAAGTGCAACTCTGATTGAGAATAAACAATTGCACCAACTCTTTCGCAATAACTCTCAGTTAAAACATCAAGCCTATCAGAATAGTCTGTTCTCATCCGATAAGCCACATCAAATTGAAGTAAGAATTCTCCACCTGTATATTCTGTAATGGGAGTTGTGAAAAATTTGGAATTGGATTCAACATTAATCGAACGGGCGAATGAATTTATCCAAATACTTTTCTGGCCCTGTGATTTGTAAACATTATTCAAATCAAACTCGAAAACACCAGTCGCCTCTGTCTCTAAATCGTTAATATCCTCTAGGTCTTCGAAATCCAGCAATATGGACTCGCTTTCTGGTGGGGTAGATCGTACAATAACATAGTTTTCAAAACTTAGAAAATCTTCTCGGTCAACACCGGTCACTTTCAGTGAAACATTGTAGTTCCCAGGAACGCTATAGGTCACGCGAGGATGTTGCTGATTCGAAGTAGCTGGAATACCTCCTTCGAAAACCCATTCCCAAGCAGAAGCCCCTTCTGATAAGTCTGTGAAAACCACTTCCTCATTTTGGCAAATTTTTCTAGAATTCGCCCGAAAGTTAGACTGTACCGGGAAGGTCTTAATATAAGATCGGGAAGAAGCCAGAGACTCCATAATTCTTGTTAGCTGCCCATTAGTCAAACTCTCTCGACATGACCCCCTACTGTATGATAGTAAGTTTCTCGTGTCAGGATCATAGGGTTGTTGGTTCGCATCGAGAAACGTCCCCACATATTCACATGACGAATTGACTTGATTAGTTAAAACGGGATCTGCCGGAGTATCGCAAACAAAATCACCTGCTTCATTACAATTGCTACCATCTGCTAACTCATCGGTTGAATTATAGCTATTGCTAGATCCATGAGTATGGATGAGGTTGAAAAAGTGCCCGAATTCATGAGCAAGAGTGTTACCGGCAAGCCCACAGCTTTCGGAAATTATGATTCTATCTGGACCCAGATTAGGAAGATAGGCATATCCGCAAGCGGTTCCTACAACAAATGCTATCCTCTCAACGAAATAAACATTAATCGTGTTAGCAACATCCCTAGAATTGGCCAGAGTTCCTTCTTCATTCGAATTGAAATCATACAATTGACTATTATTGACATAGTAGATCTGGTCAATGAAGAACTGTATCCGAGCATCTATAAAAGAAGCGTTTACCATGTCTAATTCATTGAATAGATACTCCTCACTAATTCCCCCAGACCCGTCACTATTTCTAACTATATGAGCTGAAACAGCTAACCTAGAAAATGGTTGAAACTGGTCAGAGCTACTGACATCTAGCTGCCTGACAGCAGCTAGATTAGTGGAGCCTCGTAATGCAGAAATATCCATTCGAGTAGCACAGCCCAACTCCTGAGCCAAGCTCACATTGGTAGAAAATGAGACCATCACAAGAAATAAGAACAACTTCTGGGACAGATCTACAGACATTCTCATTTTATTATTTTTTCAAGCACAAATACGAATATAGCAATACTTCTGAGTACAGCCAGCTAGTCCCTAACAGGTTGTGCGCTTCGCGACATTACAAATGTGCTTAAGAGATTCTAATACAAACAAAAAAAGCTGAGATTTCTCTCAGCTTTTGTGTAGTCCGTAGGGGAATCGAACCCCTGTTACCAGGATGAAAACCTGGCGTCCTAACCCCTAGACGAACGGACCATTTTCTTTCGAGGTGCAAATATAGTTGGCTCTTCAATATTTGCAAGAGTGAGCAAAAGAAAAACAATAAAAATTATAATCTATGCTTGGGACACTCTTTTGGGCCATTGTTTGTTTTAAAAAAAGCTAGTGATAGCTTTGTGAAGTATTCAATACACTACTAATTAAAAATTACATTAAGTATGTCAACAACTAAAATTGGAATCAACGGATTCGGTAGAATTGGAAGACTTGTTTTTCGTTCTGCTGTAGAGCAATCAGATATAGAAGTGGTCGGAATCAATGACCTGGTAGATGTAGATTATATGGCTTATATGCTAAAGTATGACTCTACACACGGTAAGTTCAATGGTACTGTAGATGTTAAAGATGGTAATTTGGTCGTCAACGGTAAGACAGTCAGAGTAACCGCAGAAAGAGACCCGGCTAATCTAAATTGGAGTGCGGTTGAAGCCGAGTATGTGGTAGAATCTACCGGCCTATTCCTTACTATGGAATCAGCAGAAGGTCACATCAAGGCAGGAGCAAAGAAAGTGGTGATGTCAGCACCCTCCAAAGACGCAACGCCAATGTTCGTAATGGGTGTTAATCAGGATAGCTATTCCAGCGACATGAAATTCGTTTCCAACGCATCATGTACTACCAACTGCCTTGCGCCAATAGCCAAGGTGCTCAATGACAAGTTCGGAATCGAATCAGGTTTGATGACTACCGTGCATGCAGCTACCGCCACTCAGAAAACCGTTGATGGCCCGTCTATGAAGGACTGGAGAGGTGGTAGAGGTGCTTACCAGAATATCATTCCATCATCTACTGGAGCTGCTAAGGCGGTGGGTAAAGTGATTCCAGAATTGAATGGTAAATTGACAGGTATGTCTTTCAGAGTACCTACTCCAGATGTATCAGTAGTTGATCTTACGGTTAACTTGAAGAAGGAAACTTCATACGAAGAAGTCTGTGCTGCGATGAAAGAAGCCGCTGAAGGAGAACTGGAAGGTGTGCTAGGCTACACAGAAGATGCTGTCGTATCTATGGACTTCAGAGGTGACAGTCGCACGTCAATATTTGATGCAAAGGCAGGCATTCAATTGACACCAACATTCGTCAAAGTAGTATCATGGTATGACAATGAGTGGGGCTACTCTGTGAAAGTAGTTGAGCTAGTTCAGCATATGGCTAAAGTGGATCACGCTTAAGAGATCCATAATTCAATACTGTTAAAGGTGGTTGTCTTACGGCAACCACCTTTTTTATTTTACAATTACGCCTTGCTTTCGCAATTCGGCGATAGCGCTATCGAAATCATCTGGAGAAAGGTTTACCGCCCGAGTTCCCTGTTTCAAAACACATGTAGTGAATCCAAACTCGTGAGCATCAAGTGCCGTGAACTTCACACAGTAGTCCGCTGCAAGTCCTACTACATCTACATCAGTAGCACCCCTCTCATTTAGGTACTCTCCGAGCCCCGTAGACCTTCTTTTACCATTATCGTATAACCCACTATAGCTATCTATTTTGGCATCTTCGCCTTTGGTAAAGATTTTATCAATTAATGCTTTGTTGAGTGCATTGGCCAACTCTGCTCCAAACGAGTCTTGAACACAATGGACTGGCCACAATATTTGTCCTAGCCCGTTAAGGTCAATTTCATCCCCAGGTTTTCTGCCTTGATGGTTAGCAGCGAAACTTCCATGATTAGCCGGGTGCCAGTCCTGAGTTGCCACGACCAAGTCGTACTGATCTTGAATACTGTTGATATATGGAATGACCTCATCCCCTTCTGGCACAGCCAATGCACCACCTGGGAGGAAATCATTTTGAACATCTACGATAATTAGTGCCTTCATTCTTCATCTATTTTCCTAAGCTTCATAATGAGTGAAGTCCGAAGTTCGTGAAGTGATTTTTCTAGTCCTACGGGGTAGGTATGCGGATTCACAAATCTCAAGTTACTCTTGTCTAATGCGGCCATTTCATCAACTCTCCGTGCTCGAATCGAATCAATTTCTTCTCTCTGAAAAACACTCTTACCACTTCTAAACAGTGGAATCAGTAGATCCTTGCTATCCAGTTTCACTGAGTTCAACCTTCTCCTGCGAGTCGAGTCACCTGGATCGACAATCGTGAAACTATCCTTCTTCTCTAGTTCTTCATTAAATATCATGTCGGCAAGCATCTTCCCATCCTTATAGAACCTTCTCACTTGCTGGACTCCAGGGATATTGATCTTAATCGACTGCTCCGATAGCTTGATCTTATGCTGCCACTGACCATTGATATCCTTGATCGCCGACAACTTGTATACAGCCCCTAGCGCAGGCTGATCATACGCAGTTACCAGTTTAGTGCCAATCCCCCAAATATCAATTTTTGCGCCTTGCTCTTTCAATGAACCAATCAGGTATTCATCCAGGTCATTACTCGCCACCACCTTCACCTCAGGCAATCCAGCAGCATCCAGTTTTCGTCTGGCCATCGTACTGTAGTAAGCTAGGTCTCCAGAGTCTATTCTTACCCCCGTTAGCTTCTTTCCCCGCTCCTTCAGTTCCTTCGCTATCGCAATAGCGTTATCCACACCAGTCTCGGTGTTATAAGTATCAACAAGCAGAACACAGTTGTTAGGCATTACTTCTGCATACGCCTCGAAAGCAGCCATCTCTGTGTCAAATGACATCACCCAGCTGTGAGCATGAGTACCGCTTACTGGTATCCCAAATAGCTTTCCTGCCATCACATTAGATGTTGACGAGCATCCTCCGATGTACGCGGATCGACTGGCAGCCAATGCGCCATCAATACCTTGAGCACGCCTCAGCCCAAACTCAAGTACCGCCTCGTCTTTAGCAGCCTGAGCAATCCTTGATGCCTTTGTAGCAATTAGAGATTGGAAATTAATCATATTCAGAAGTGGTGTTTCAATGAGCTGGCATTGAAGAATGGGACCTTTGACTCTGATCAACGGCTCATTAGGAAAGACCACCGTTCCTTCTGGGATAGCATCAATGTCAAACGTGAAAGTCAATTCCGATAGGTAAGACAGAAAGTCATCATCAAAAAGAGGCGTACCATCATTGCCCTTAAGCGTACGGAGGTAGGCTATATCCTCAGCTTTGAAACTCAGGTTCTGGATGTAGTCGATCACATAATCCAAGCCACAGGTGATTGTATAACCACCCTTGAAAGGATTCTCACGAAAGAAAAGGTTGAATACCGCCTCTTGATCATGCCGGTCAGACTTCCAGTAACCATATGCCATGGTGAGTTGATAGAGATCGGTCAACAGGGCCATGGAGCCACTATATAAGTCGCGAGTTATATTCATGAAACGGTTACTTTTTAAAAACTAGATTAAGGATTACACCGGCTAACACTAATGCCATACCGAGGTACGTCATAAGATTGAATGTCTCTCCGAAAATAATAAAGCCAAAGCCCAAAGAATAGATTAGTCCAGTGTAATTAACGATAGCAACCCGATTAACCTCTTCATTCTGGTAAGACCTGGTCATGAAATACTGCGCTATCTGAGTGAGTATACCAATGGAAATCAGGACTATCCAGTCGAGCCCTTGCGGATGCACCCACTGAAATATAGAAATGATACCGGCAATCGGCAAGGTCACCAATGGAAAGTAAAGAATGATCACAAGCGGGTGCTCTGATGTCTTTAGCATCCGAATGAAATTATAAGCTAATCCCATAAAAAATGAAGCTGTAATACCTATCAACAAGTGACTGAGTGATATACGTGTGTCGAACCCTTGTACTGTAACAATGCCTATAAAAGAAATAAAGAAGAACAACCATTGTATGGATCTCACCTTCTCTCTTAGCAGGAATATCGCTAAAATGGAGGTGAATACTGGTGCCAAATACTGCAAGGTAGAGGCAGTAGCCAGAGGGATTTGCTGAAGTAGTGTGAAATAAAGAAAAAGAGCAATAGCACCGCTTACACCTCTAGCAATAAGTATCGGCTTATTGGTACCCCAAATGGAAATACGCTGTAACCTAAGTGCAAAGGCACTGATTATCAATGAAATAATAGAGCGGAAGAATATGATCTCAATGGGCGGGATATGTGGAACCATTTTGACTCCCACCTTCATCAGAGTAAAGGTGAAGGTAGCAATCAGCATGTAGCGGATTCCTCTGCTCACTGCTTGACTATTCCATCTTTGATCTCAAGTTTACGATCTGCCATGTTCGCTAGCTGATCATTGTGGGTAACAATCACGAATGTCTGATCAAATTTATCTCTTAGATCAAAAAAGAGCTTGTGCAGGTCTTCCGCATTAGCACTGTCAAGGTTACCTGAGGGTTCATCTGCAAAAACTATAGCTGGATCATTGATCAATGCACGAGCGACAGCCACACGCTGTTGTTCTCCTCCACTCAATTGGGACGGCTTGTGACTAGCACGCCCCTTGATTCCAAGCAAGTCTAGTAGTTCAGCGGCTCTACTTTCTATGGATTTGTCAGCCCCGCCGATGTAAGCTGGGATACAAACATTCTCTAGTGCACTGAACTCTGGCAAGAGGTTATGAAACTGAAAGACAAATCCTATTTTCTTGTTTCGGAACTGGGCCAGTTTTTTAGAGGGTAGCTCAAATACCTGAGTGCCATCTATCGTAATACCTCCACTGTCAGGACTATCTAGGGTTCCCAAGATATGTAGTAGTGTACTTTTCCCTGCCCCACTTGCTCCAACGATAGACACTATTTCAGCTTTCTTGATTTCAAGGTCAATGCCCTTGAGGACGGCTAGCTGCCCATGAGACTTATGTATGTTCGAAGCTAGAAGCATATGAGCCGCAAAGATAGCTGCTTCGAAAGCTTAAAAAACAAAGGTCGCATAAATATGCGACCTCATTTCGGAACAGTTTTGCTGTCCCATAGCTGGTTGAATCTTAGACTTGGAAGCTAGGCGGCCTCCATCGTCAAACTGTTAATATCATCAACTTCACTTAAGTTGAACTGAATTTTCAGACAATAGCTGAAGTCTTCACCTATCTCCAACATGTCATCGTCCCAATCTTCGTAGTACCAATTGACAATGATGATTTTATCTGTCTCATCATTCACCTCACTCATTTTTTTGAATAAGTTGAAAATGCATTTGGTAGAACTAGTATTGAGGTACTCCATACTTACGTTGACTATCAAAATGGACTCATTTGAACTTGCAAACTCGTCAACAAAATCCACTAACCTTTTATAAAATATAAGGGGGTTTTCAGGACTTGATCTACCACTGATCTGAAGTGTTTTCTCAACTCCATTGTACTCAACGAAAGGGGTTACTCTTGATTGTTCAATTAAAAATTTCATAGCTGGTCATCTTTAATTACAATTCAAACTTATACGGTAACGCGGTACCATAAAATAGAGGAATCTCCTAAATTGAACTTTAAGGGAAAATCAGAGACTTATTCAGTGAATAATGCTTTCAGCCTTCATTATTACTTAAAAAAGTATGATTTATCTAAGCTAGAATAAACCGATCCTACATGACGGCTAACTGTTTGGTGTCAATGACTTAGCCCTCTAAGCGATTTACCTAATCAGTCAAGTTCAATAATCTGATTCTTGATTGCATACTTGACGAGCTCAGCTGTTGAACGAAGTTTGAGTTTCTGGATGATATGGTTGCGATGGGCATCCACTGTTCTGATACTTATAAATAGTTTGTCTGCGATATCACGATTACTCATACCCGAAGCGATGAGTTTCAAAACCTCCTCTTCACGCTTAGACAAGTCTCCAGTCTTCTTAGGTTTATCTGAAAGGTCATTTTCATAAAATCCTTTTAGGATTACTTCAGAAACTCTTTCACTAAAAAATTTTTCGCCATTATGTACTTTGGTAATCGCCTCTATGAGTGTATCTCTACTTGAATCCTTCGGTATATAGCCTTTCACTCCTGCTTGAATGGACTTTTTCACATAACCCATAGTTACGTCCATAGAAAGAATAATCACTTTTAAATCAGGGTATAACTCTATGGCCTTCTCACTGAGTGTCACGCCATCCATTTTCGGCATATTGATATCAACCAGTAAGATATCTGGGAGACCACTTTCGAGTAGCTCCATAGCCAAGACACCATTCTCCGCCTCACCTGTTATTTCGATAGCATCTACAGATGCTAGCATTGAAATAATACCTTGACGCACCAAAGCATGATCGTCGACTACAATGATTTTTATCTTACTCATCTATCTCTTCTAAGGGCATTAATGGGAACAAACAATGTATGTTGGTACCTTTCTTTGGAATTGAATCCATATCAAAAAGGCCATTAAATAATAAGGTACGCTCTTTCATATTCTTTAGACCGTTACCTAAGGAATTAACAAGACTTTCTTCAGAAAACCCAATGCCATCGTCACTAAGATCTAATTTAATATATTCCTCTGTGCGGTCAATAGAGAGGCTCACAGAAGTTGCTTGGGCGTATTTCAAAATATTATTTATGCCTTCTTGTACTATTCTATATATGTTATTTGAGAGTTCCGGAGAAATATCCTTCAAATTACTCATAACTACTTTTGGCATTACCTCGGAGGACTGTCGCACGTCTTCAACCAGGTACTGGATGGCTTTATTTAAACCGTGCTCTTCCACAATTTTTGAAGAAAGATTTTTTGTGATTCTGCGCGCCTCCTCTAATATAAGGTCAATCAACTCTTCTATATCTCCGACATCCTCTACTTTATTTTCTTTGTTTTGATCCAGGGCCATTAGCCTATACTTGGCCGCCACCAGCATCTGACCAATACCATCATGAATCTCTCTTGAGATTCGCTTTCTCTCCTGCTCCTGCCCCCTGTAAATAGAAGACTTAAGATTTCTCTGCTCAGTGATGTCTTGTATTAAACCAAAAATATTCCGAATCTTCAAGTCACTATCGTAAACAATTCTTCCCGTACTCCTGACTGCTTTATGCTCACCATTAGGTAAAAGCATTCTATGCTCGACACTATAAACAGTGTGTTTTCTTAACAGAACCTCTTCGAATATCTTCCTGTCTTGTGGGTGAATATTCTGTAAGTAGTCATCATAATTGTACTCATCAAGATGCAGTTCAAGTATGTTCTTAAACCCTTGGGAACACGAAAAACGATCATTCTTAATGTCCCACTCAAAACTTCCAATCACTCCAACCTTCTCTGCCTCCTCCAGAATAGTCTTGTTGCGCACCAACTCATCAGCGTCTCTCTTTTTCTGAGTAATATCTGATATGGTACCGGACATTCTCAAGGGCAATCCGATTTCAGAGTATTCTAACACTTTGCCGAGTACCTGTGCAGACCGCTGACCACCACCTTCTACATTATAGGTGATCTCATGCTGGAAAATCTCTGTCTTACCAGAAAGATGATTCGACAATACGTGCTTAACTTCTTCTAGTTGAATACTGCTATCAGCTTGCTTAGGCAGAAAATAATTAAAGTTAATCTCAGAAGGCAAATCCTCTATATCGAGAATCTCCCTTGACCTATGGTTATAAACTATGGATTCATTAATAATGTCTAAATCGAACGTGCCCATTTCTGAGCCTGAAATGGCCAGTTCCAATCGCTCCTTATTAATCTTTAATTCTTCCTCAGCTCTAAGTTTCTCTCTTACAATATCAAATTCCTTAATTGCTCTTTCAATGGCGAAAGGTAAGCGTTCAAGGTTATTCTTAGATACAAGGTCAGTCACGCCCTGCTTCAAAGCTTCTACGGCTATTTCATCGCCAAGAAAGCCTGAAACTACGATGAATGGTATGTCTAGCTCAAGTTTTTTCAACTCATGGAAAGCATCGAGTGCTGTTGTCGAGGGTAGATTATAGTCTGAAATGACTATTGTAGGTTGAAACAAATCTAGCTCTACAATAAATAAATCGAGATTGTCAACTTTACGAAATTCGAAATCGTAACTCGCTCTCTTAAGTGTGAGTTGGATTATCTCTGCGTCATCAACATTATCCTCGAGCAGTAGAATTTTATGCCGTTTGGGCGGTCGCTGCATTACTTAAATTGAGGTGCTATATTGGTGTTTAACCAATAGGTTCCAACATTGACTATTGCACTAGCAAACTCCTCAAAGTCTAGTGGTTTGACAATATAGCTATTCACACCCAAATCATAGCTCTTAAAAATATCTCTCTCTTCTTGAGAGGAAGTCATCATGACCACCGGAATCTGCTCAGTAACAGGCTCTTTTTTGATGAGTTCCAATATTTCCAGTCCATTGAGTTTCGGCAACTTCAAGTCTAGAAAAATAACTTTAGGCTTGACAGTCGTATCTCTATCGAAATATTTGCCTTTGCCAAATAGGAAATCAACCGCTTCAGCACCATCTTTTATCCACTTAAGGCGATTAGCAAGATTCTTTCTTTTAAGCGATCGGATGGTCATTTCTGCGTCATCCGCATTATCTTCTATGAGAAGTATGTCTATCATGATTTAGCAACTGCAAATAAGTACAATTACAAGACCCACACAATAGGTAAAATCCCTAACCTGCTATGGAATTCACTTAATAACCAAGAAGTGAAGTAGTTATCGAGCTGATCAATCACAAACCATCCTCTACAGGAAGGGTGAAATTAAAACTTGTTCCCTTTCCTACTTCGCTATTTGCCCAAATCTTACCCCTATGGCGTATGACCACTCTTTGAGCGATAGCGAGCCCAACGCCTGTGCCATCAAACTCTTCTTGAGAATGTAGTCGTTGAAATACGCCGAAAACTTTGTCATAGTATTTCATATCAAACCCGACACCATTATCCTCAATAGAGAATTCTACAAAACCATCTTTTCTTTCACAAGAAATATCTATTTCTGGAGTTTTCTGAACCGAAGAAAACTTAAAGGCATTACCGATTATGTTACTAAACAACTGCCAAAGCAAGGTTCTATCACCCTGTATTTCTGGTAAGTCCTCTTTGATCTGTAGTTCAAATCGTAAGTCTGGGTAAATCAACAGTTGCTCTCGGATAATTTCTGAAACCAATTTTTCAGAATCCACTTTCTCTGTGACTTTCTGTCTGCGACTAATCCGTGAAATTGCCAATAGATCATCGATTAACAGCCCCATTTTATTACTGTTCCTGGTTATGATTCCAAGTAGCCTATTTGCTTCAACATCCAGCTTTGAGCTATAATCTTCTATCAAAATCTTGCTAAAACTATCTATTGCACGTAATGGTGCCCGAAGATCGTGAGAGACAGAATAACTGAACGCCTCCAATTCATCATTGCTTTCTTTAAGCTTGCTGACTTGTTTCGCCAACCGATCATTCAGCGACTTGATCTGCTTTTCGCTCTGCAGCCTCTCTGAGATATCCTCAACTAGGCCCAATACAAACTCTGGTTTACCCTCCGTATTCCTTAAGCTCGAGACAGATAATTTGATGTCCACTATTACACCCTTCTTATTCTTGCCTTGGATTATAATTTCATAGTTATCAACTTCTCCTAATGCCAATGCTTGAAATCTATACTGATGCTGATTTTCTAATATTAGGAGATCGTTTATTTTCATGCTATACAGCTCTTCCTCCGAGTACCCGGCCAGCTCTAAAAAGACATCATTAGCCAGCACAAAATCACCGTTAAAACGAGTCAGCGTTATACCCAGCGTTGCATTTTCAAATATCTTTCTAAATCTGAGTTCGCTTAATCGAAGAGCTTCTTCCGTTTCCTGCCTTTGCTTTTCATTTTCGGCCAAACTCAACAAGTGGCTAATATTGCGTGCCATTAGCTCTATTAGCTCTAGCTCATAACTTTCTAAGCTGTCCGCTCGAGATTGCTCAGAGAAGAAATTGAGTGTACCAAAAATTTTATCCCCCACAAAAATTGGGGTACCTATAAATGAAGCGACCTTGAGGGTAGAGAACTGATGTCTGTGATCGCCAGGGCGAAATAGGAATGACTTGGTCTGTGCAGCTTCAATTATTGAATAGCTGAGCGTTTTTTCTAGCTCATAGGTGCTCCCTGGAATTATTTCCGACTTATGGCCAAAAGAATTGCGAATCTTTAACTGATCTCCATCGACCCGTGAAAGAATCGCAAACTGCATATCAAACAGCTCCACACCAGTTTCAAGGTAATCATTCAACACTTCGTCGATGGTTCCCCTGTTAAGGTTAAGTCTGTGCAGTTGGCGCAAAGACGCTGTATACTTGTCGCCCACCCGCTTCTCCTTTTCAAGATTGGTCTTTAGTGATAGTATGATAAAGCTGACAAGCACAGAAAGGAACCACATATCGCTGGACACGGTCTGGTTCATCTCACCAGTAAAAAGCTCAGGATGATAGTGATCCAAATAAATCAATATAGCCTCCAGTACAAGTACGGCACCAACGATCACTCCTCTGTAACCTGGCGGTAGTATGATGACTATCGCAATAAGAGAACTAAAGTAGAAGTAACCTGCCCCAGCCACTCCTCCTAAAGTGAACCATATCACCATGTTGAGGGCGAGAATGATAAGAATAGTGGGGTACAGTAAGGTGCGTCTTAACCCATAGTAGTAAGAGTAAAGAAAAACAGCACCGAAGTACAACGCCCCAGCTGTATCGAAGTAAATGTTAATCTGATGATTGTTCGAAATATCTCCGATCAATCCATATAAGTTAACGGCGCATGCAAGCCCGCAAATAGTGAGGAATATCCTCTTTTCTAGCCGGTTGTCTTTATTCAAAACGAAGTATCAATTAGGTCGCCTGAAGAGCATTGGGAAATCATTAGCAATGTAGTGACTTGTTTGTGAAAACTCCGATTATCAAGTAGATTCGCATCAAAAATACCCACTCGATGAACATCCACGAATACCAAGCAAAGCAAATACTTAAATCTTACGGAGTTAGCATTCAGGAGGGCGTTGTGGCCGACACTCCCGAGAAGGCTACAGAGGCCGCCAGACAGCTTAATGCAGAGACTGGCACCAGCTGGTACGTGATCAAGGCTCAGATTCATGCAGGCGGTCGTGGTAAAGGCACTGTTAACGAGACGGGCTCACATGGCGTAGTGTTAGCCAAGAGCCTTGCTGAAGTACCTGAAAAAGCCAAAGCTATCCTCGGAGGGACTTTAGTAACTCACCAGACTGGCCCTACCGGAAAGGTCGTCAACAAGATATTGATTGCTCAAGATGTCTACTATCCAGGTGAATCTGAGCCAAAAGAGTATTACTTGGGTATTTTGCTAGATAGAGCCAAAGGATGTAATGTCATCATGGCTTCTACCGAAGGCGGAATGGATATCGAAACGGTCGCTGAGAATACCCCTGAAAAAATCATTAAGGAGTGGATTGATCCTAATGTTGGACTACAAGGTTTTCAGGCTCGTAAAGTTGCCTTTAAGCTGGGACTTGAGGGGAATGCCTTTAAAGAAATGGTGAAGTTTATCTTCTCCCTTTACAAAGCTTATGAAGGAAGTGATTCTTCAATGTTTGAGATCAACCCGGTACTAAAGACTTCTGACAACAAAATATTGGCAGTAGATGCTAAGGTCAATCTTGATGACAATGCGCTATTCCGTCATAAGGAGCTCGCCGAACTAAGAGACGTCACGGAAGAAGATGCCCTAGAGGTGGAAGCTGGCCGCTCAGGTCTCAACTATGTAAAACTCGACGGTAACGTTGGCTGTATGGTAAACGGTGCTGGTTTGGCTATGGCGACCATGGACATTATCAAGCTTTCCGGAGGTGAACCCGCTAACTTCCTTGACGTGGGGGGTGGGGCAAACGCTGAAACTGTCGAGGCTGGATTTAGAATCATTCTCAAGGATCCAAATGTAAAAGCGATCTTGATCAACATCTTCGGAGGAATCGTAAGATGTGATCGAGTAGCTGCTGGTGTTGTAGAAGCTTATAAAAACATTGGCGAGATTAGAGTGCCTATCATTGTAAGGCTCCAAGGAACTAATGCAGAAGAAGGTGCCAAGATCATTGAAGAGTCTGGACTGAAAGTAACGTCTGCCATTGTCTTGAAGGATGCTGCTGAGAAGGTGAAGCAGGTGCTTGCTTAAGATAAACTAGAGTAAGAATAAAAGCACTCGTAGTTCAACTGCCTGTCTACCGACAGGTAGAGATACCCGCCTGCCGGCGAGGCAGGGAATACCAAATTACGGCGATGTGCTATGTTTACATACTAAGAAGTAAGAAATTCAATAAGCATTATACGGGTCAAACCAAAAATCTGAATAAGAGAATAGAAGAACACAATTCAGGGAAAACCAAGTCAATTAAAGCTTACATTCCGTTTGAATTGATTTATTTTGAGGAGTTCTCAACAAGGAAAGAAGCATTAGAAAGAGAAAAATACTTCAAGTCTGGATGTGGAAGATAATTCGTTAAGACACAGTTAGAAAACGCACTCGTAGTTCAACTGGATAGAATACCAGATTTCGGCTCTGGGGGTTGAGGGTTCGAATCCTTCCGAGTGCGCATTTATAGTCCTTACCTAGATGGTAAGGACTATTTTTTTGTTCCTAAAACACGCTTCTTAGCTTCACCTGAGCTAATCAAAGGGCCTTTGATATCAAAGTCAGCGAGATCATCCCAATGAGATATCCATTCCAAGAGTAGGTCTCGATGTTTCGCTTCCATCAGTTGGTAGCAAAACCCAAGCTTCTCATCAATCCAGCTATCCAAGAAGTTAACACCCTCTGGCAGCATTCTTCCTTGTTGTTCAAACCGAACGTAGAGCTCTTTTAGTTTATTATCGTGGAATCTTTCGATTATCATATAGGTTTTCATCTCAGCCGAAGAAAGCACAAAACTTCGAAAGTTTAAAAATTCATCCCCGAAAACCCCATGAATGCCATGGAGAGTATCCCCGCAACGACAAGGGCGGCAGGTACTCCTTTCATTGCAGGAGGAATTTCCGCTAGGTCGAGCTGCTCACGGATACTCGAGAAGAGTACAATAGCTAAGGTGAAACCGATAGCATTGGCGACAGCAAACACTACACTTTCGAGAAGGTTGAAGTCCTGCTGAATCACTAGGATCGCTACGCCCAGGATAGCGCAGTTGGTGGTAATCAAGGGTAGAAATACACCCAGCGCCCGATATAGCTCAGGGCTGATCTTCTTCAAGACGATCTCCACTACCTGTACTAAAAAGGCAATGACCAAGATATAAGCTACAGTCTGCAAGTAGGTGATGCCAAATGGAATGAGTAGAAATTGGAAAATGAGGTAAGTGACTATAGTTGCTATCGTCATTACAAAGAGGACAGCTCCTCCCATACCAATTGCGGTAGTAGTACTCTTGGATACGCCTAGAAATGGGCAAATACCAAGGAACCTCGACAACACAATGTTGTTGATGAAGATGGCCCCAAAAATGATCACGAAGTATTCCATATCAAGCGGGGTTTTTGACGTGTGAAGCGGTGGATTTTCTCCATTCGAAGAAGGCAATGATGAACCCGAGAGCCAGAAATGCACCTGGTGCAAGCACAAACACCAGCAACCCATCACCCGGTATAATTTTTAGACCAAAGATGGAGTAGCTCCCTAGCAACTCACGGATACCTCCTAGTAAGACCAGGGCATAGGTGAACCCCACGCCCATACTTACCCCGTCTATCAAGGATGGTAGCAACTGATTGCGACTGGCAAAGGCCTCTGCCCTGCCCAGTACGATGCAATTCACTACGATGAGTGGTATAAAGAGTCCCAATTGCTCATGCAGAGAGGGTAGATATCCTGCCATGAGCAGATCCACCACGGTGACAAAGGAGGCAATCACGACTATAAAACTCGGGATGCGCACCTTCGCTGGAATTAGCCCTTTGATAAGAGAAATGACCACATTGGACATGATGAGGACAAAAGTGGTCGCCAAGCCCATGCCTAGTCCGTTGATCGCTGTACTAGTCACACCCAGCACTGGACATAGTCCAAGCAATAACACAAACACCGGATTCTCCTTACGAATACCTTTGGTGAGCTGCTCGATCACGGATGGCTTACTCATTATCGATTCCTTTAAAGTTGTCATAAGCTGTTTTTATGGCCTCTCCTACTGCACGCGATGAAATAGTAGCTCCTGAGATCCCGTCAACTTCACCTCCATCTTTTGTGACTCGTAGATCAAAGAGTTCAGGGTACTGTCCCACAAATTGGCTCAAAAAGTCCGCGTTCGTGATTTTGGAACCTAGACCAGGTGTCTCCCGGTGACTCAGCACCTGTACTTCCCTGATCCTACCATCCATCTCAAAGCCTACCATGATCTCGATGCGGCCGCTGTAACCCTGATCACTGTAGCTTTTTATAGCATAGCTTGTCAGCGTATCTTGCTTCTTAGCTGGGTAAAAGACCAGCGCATCTGGATCGGATTCCTCGGCTTGGGCTTGCCCCTTTCTCTTACGATGACGGTATTGATGCTGTCCTTTAACTACCTCAAAACTCTCGGCAAGCGGGTCATTGTCAAACTCTACCACTGCATTGATAGCACGGAGCTGTTTCTCCCTTTTTGCGGTAGCGATGGGCTCTAAGGTCCACTCATACACGTACCCAAGTGAGAATGCGGAAAGCAGCGTGACACTGCCGAGTGCCAGAATGAGATTTAAGAAACTTGATTTTGGAGCTGCCATGGTCAATGTACTAGTTCAGGTGTTGATTCAAAAGTCGCCTTGGTACCAGTACCGTAGCGGTGCTGCTTCGCGTATTTATTAATCAAGGGCACAAAGGCATTCATGATGAGTATCGCAAAGGAGATACCCTCTGGATAGCTACCAAAGAGTCTGATCAGTACGGTAAAGAAACCTATGCCTACACCAAAAATGACCATACCTCGATGAGAGACTGGTGAAGTCACATAGTCTGTAGCCATGAATATGGCGCCTAACATTACACCTCCAGATAACACATGGAACAATGGATCGGCATACTGCGACGGATCTACCAGCCAAAACAGTCCACTAAAGAATATGACTGATACGATAACTGTAATTGGCACATGCCAAGTCAGCACTTTTTGCTGCAGCATAAATATCAGACCTATCAGCATCGCTAGCCCACTCATCTCACCTAGTGAACCAGCCTGTGTACCAATAAACATCGACAGATGGCTCGGTATATCAGACATCAATTCGGGTACGGCCATCCCTGACCTCAGACCATCCTTGAGTAGACCCAAAGGAGTCGCACCCGTCACCGCATCTATTCCCGATAGGAGGCCACCGGGTACAGGCCATGTCGTCATCTCGACCGGAAATGATATCAGCAGAAATACACGACCCACCAGCGCAGGATTGAATGGGTTGTTGCCCAGGCCACCAAAGCTGAGTTTACCAATACCCACGGCCACAATCGCACCAATCAGTAAGATGTAAATAGGCAGATTAGTGGGTACATTGAAGGCCAGCAACATGCCTGTAATCACCGCCGAACCATCAAAAAGCGTCACTTCCTGGTGAAGCAGATATTTCACAATAGCGTACTCTGTGATGGCACAAAACAGTATGGCCATCATAGTGATAATGAGTGCTGAAACCCCAAAGTTGTATACGGACATCAGCAGCGCGGGCACCATGGCGATCACCACGCGCCACATGATCTGCTTCACGGTCAGCGCGGTATGAACGTGCGGTGAAGGTGATACGGTTAGCAATCCACTTTGGCTCATGATGTCTTGATCTTTTTGACTTCTTTTTTGCCCAATCTGATATAGTCGAGGATGGGGCGATTGGATGGACAAACCCAAGAGCACGATCCACATTCCATACAATCGAGGATATGTTCCTTACTTGTTTGACCTGCTCTATGATTTTTGGCTAGGAGCATCAAATAGTATGGCTCCAGCCCTATCGGACAAACCTCCACGCACTTGCCACAGTGTAGGCAGTTGTACTCCTCCTGCCGCTTGGCCTCCTCCTCATCAATGATGAGGATACCAGAGGTAGCTTTAGCAATCGGCACATTGAGATCAGCCAGCGCTTTGCCCATCATAGGCCCTCCACTGATCACTTTACCCGCCTGCTCTGGCAGACCGCCAGCTTCAGCAATGAGATTGATGACAGGCGTGCCTATCCTTACCAGAAAATTGGAGGGTGTCTCCAGCGACCTACCGGTGACAGTGACTACTCGCTCTATCAGCGGTTTGTTTTTTTGCACTGCCTGATAGACCGCATAGGTCGTCCCGACATTGTGCACGATCACACCTACATCGATAGGCAGTCCGCCAGAAGGCACTTCTCTATCGAGAATCGCCTCAATCAGTTGCTTCTCACCACCTTGAGGGTATTTTACTTGTAGACCTTGGACACTGATCCCCTCATATTCCTTGAGCAAGGATTTTATCAGTTCGATGGCATCATGCTTATTGTCCTCAATACAAATAATAGCTTTAGAGACTCCTAGTGCTTTCATCAACACCTGCGTTCCCACCAATATCTCTTCAGGCTTCTCAAGCATCAGCCGATGGTCGGCGGTCAAGAAAGGCTCGCATTCTACACCGTTGATGAGGAGGTGGTCTACAGTTTTACCTTCGGGTACGCTCAGTTTGACATGACTCGGGAAAGCCGCGCCTCCCATACCTACTACTCCTGCCCCCATGATCTGCTCTACGATCTCTTCTGGAGAAGCGCATATTGTCCGGTTGATCTCTTCACTAAGATCGACCTCTTCAGCCCAATCATCCCCTTTCACGCGGATTGTGATCGCAGTATGCTTGAACCCAGTGCTATCCATCATTTCATCGATGATGCCCACCTTACCACATACAGAGCTGTGGATATTGGCAGAGACAAAGCCCTCGTGCGTGGCTATGATCTGACCCACCTTTACCATATCACCCCGCTCTACAAGTATCCGAGCAGGCTTACCAATATGCTGTGAGACAGGTATAGTGACAATCTTTGGGAGCGGAAGTGGTACTATTTCGGCATTGGCCGAAAGCTTCGCATCATCGGGGTGAATACCACCTTGATGAAAGGTTTTGAGTGCGTTTACCAGATTGATACTCATGCCTTGTTTGCTTTAGCTTCCTCCTTTGCCTTCTGTGCCTCCATTTTTTTCTTCTGAGCTTCCTTTTGACGCTTGGCCTCTAGTTTCTCAAGTCGAGCTACAGGTATGTTATCCGCGATGATACTCTGTGCATCACATACACCCACACACTTAGCACACAGCTTACATTTATCAAAATCGATGGTGGCTAGATTGTTGGTGATGGAGATGGCGTCATAGCCGCACTCTTCCATGCATTTTGAACAGCCTGAGCACGCCACAGCGCAGGATTTGCGTGCCGTTCCTCCCTTGTCTTCATTGATACATGCGACATAGATGCGTTGGCTCTTACGGCCTACCGGCCAAAGCTCGATGATGTCCTTAGGACAGGCCGTGATACAGGCATTGCACGCTGTGCACTTGTCCTCATTCACTACCGGAAGACCCGTAATCGGATTAATATGGATGGCATCAAAATCACAGACATCCTCACACTCACCTAGCCCTAAACATCCGTATGCACAGCCTGTATCTCCGCTATACAATTCCGCAGCAATCGTACAACTTGCAGAGCCGTCATAGACACTAGTTTTCTTACGATGCTCAAACGAACCTGAGCATCTCACAACCGCAATGTAGGGATCCTTCTCTACGGCTTTCAGACCTAGTATATCCGCTACTTGCTTCATTACCTCATTTCCACCTACCGGGCAATGTAATTCCGATAGGTCGGTCGCCCCCACGAGCTTCTCAGCAAAAGCATGACAGCCAGGCTCGCCGCATCCACCACAATTGGTGGCAGGTAGAACTTCCTCCACCATGGCAATTCTTGGATCCTCTTTGACATAGAATCGCTTGGATACCAAGTAGAGGATAATAGCGGCCAATACCCCCAGGCCAGTAAGAATGAGTATGGTGCTGATCACAGTTTCATTCATGAGTCTGGAGTTTTTGGATGTTGATAGAAAAGTGGTTCTTGATACTGCCAGACATCATCTTGAGAAGAATGTAATAAAGACCGGTCGTAGACAAACTCACAAGTGCAGCTTCCGCTTCTGTTAAGCCCATTTCCAGACCTGCGATCAATGATAGCAGGAGTACAGCAAATGGCACCAGATAAGCCACTAACACTGCTCGCAAGCCAGTACTTGTGCTCATGAGCAATTGAACTTCATCTCCTACCTGGTAGCCGTTGGCAGCCACTTCAAACTCCTGTCGCTCATCATTATCGCCACCGCAGTAGTCTTTCATCTGGCATCCACCACAAGCTTCAGGTCGGAATAGACTTACTTTCACCCGTCCGTTGGCCACTTCGCTCACGAAACCTGAATGGATGATATCTGATACATTATACTGTGCCATGTGCTATGTCGCTATAAGTCGCTTTTGGGTTCTCACAGGATACTTGAAAAGCATCTCAAGACTCGTCTTTACGATATCACCAGAAGACTTACAGGACAAAAAGGCCTCATCCTCGTAGAGATCTGCAAGCTCCTCTTTCAACTGAAAGGTATTTTCCTCAGTGGAAAGCACATCACCTTGCATGGCCTTGAACATCTGCTGTAAATCATACTGGGTATCTATAACGCGATTGGTCATACGTATACGCTCTTCCTTCTGATATTGCAATTCGAGGGTTGGTGACATGGCCTTCATTCCTAATTGCACGATAGGATTATTCTCCTTAAAGTACTGCGGCATGTAAATTCTACGACTCCCCTCGAAGCACTCCTGATCAAAATCAATAGATCGTAACCTAAAATAGACTTCATCAAAGTCAGGAATTACTTCCACGATGAAGTTGTCGTCTCGCATATCTCCCAGTAGCTGTACTAAACAGCGCTCGTTGAACTTGACAAACTCCTTGGCCAGTCGAACGGCGTTGAAGTCATTTCTTGTAAGGTAATCTTTGTTGAAAACGTCACCAGGAATTCCCTGAATGTGCTCCTCAATCAGTGTATTTCCCTTGACCAGATAGTTGATCTTGTTTGGAGAGAGCATATGCTCTAACTCCATACCATAGATCCGAGAAGCGTCTGCCTGTTTAATATAGAAGTAGTCAAACAGGTCATTGATTTTGTTGACTATACGTACCCGAATGGGTCGGGTGTTGCCAAACATACACAGGTCGACCCGGTCTATGAATAGGTGTTTGATGACCGACACATCTCCTCCAACCTTGAGAAGTGCGTACACCTCACGAAGGCAATCATCTATGTAGTTGCGATCTACTTCATCATAGATCAACGTCTCCCAGAGGGTATCCTTACCAGTGCGATCAACTAGCGTAATCGCACTTCGGTAGCGCATCAAATCTTGATAAGTGATGGGCACCTTCATCTCACGGTTGCCGCGCTTAAGGTATAAGCGCAGCTCCTTAGAGATGGGGTAAGTGGGCTTTTTGAGACGGATTCTGGCCATCGGTTATCCTATAGCGACATTTCAGTTTTTAATTGAGCTACCCACTTGTCTACACGGTCTTGGGTAAGCTCGGGATGATTATCCTCATCGATACCAAGTCCGAGGAACTTGCCATCAACTATACCTTTGGACTCCTCGAAATCATAGCCATCCGTGGGCCATGCCCCTACGAAATTGGCACCAGAGTCAACAATGCGCTCATGGATGATGCCCGGTGCATCTAAGAAGGTGTCAGGGTAGCCATCAGCATCGCCAAGTGCGAGATAGGTGACATTCTTATCTGTCATATCTGCATCATCCAGCTCATCAATGAATGCATCCCAATCTTCCTGCAACTCACCTATTTCCCAAGTGGGGCAAGCCAAGATCAGGTTGTCATAACCTTCCATATCATCAGCGGTCGCTGACTGTACATTGTGTAGCTCTGCTACATCTTCACCACCGAAGGCTTCTTGTATCTGACCACAAACGCGCTCAGTATTGCCCTCTGTAGAGCCATAAAAAATTCCAACTTTTGCCATATTATTTAGTATTTAGACTGTTAGTGTTAAGTACTAAGAATGCTGTCAACTCGATTTTTGACGTTAGGCCTATTTGTGGTAGCCCTTGCATTTTATGAATTTCAACATATCCTATATTTTATCTTAGTGTAGTTCTTCACCATCCTTGGGATGGTATTTCATAAATATTTCTGATTTCATCAGTATATCCACATACTGGGCTCTCTTGTAAGCAAAAGGATCGCCCATCTTTGCCCTGGACAGCTTACCTCTGAAGTCATTTAGGGTTTGATACTCCTTTGTGATCATCCAGCTAGTCAACTCCTGTAGCATATGCTCGATGTGAGACATGCCTTTCTTATAGATCGCGCTTACCACCTGCACTGCATCAGCTCCTGCCAAGGTCATTTTTGCGATATCACTACCGGTGAATACACCCGAACTGCTAATGATGGAAGCGCCGATTTGATCATAGAGTAGTCCCGCATAGCGAAGTGCAAGGCGACCTTCATTAGGATTGCTAAAATTGTACGGATAGTGATGCTCTTCGCGAGCCACTTCTATATCCGGCTGAAAAAGTTTGTTGAATAGCACAAAACCATCTGCCCCAGCTTTGCCCATTCGGGTTACCACAGAAAGCGTGTTAGTATAGTATGGACTAAGCTTCACTGCAATCGGGATTTTGACAACCTCCTTCACTGCCTGGAGTGTATCCAGCTGCTCCTTGACAATATCCTCACCCGTCCTGTCAGCATCTATAATATTAGCATAGAAGTTGAGCTCCAATGCATCTACTCCAGTATCGGCCACTGCTACCGCAAATTCAGCCCATTTATCAGTGTTTACGCAGTTGATGCTGCCAATGACAGGAATGCACAATGTCTGCTTTGCCTTCTTGAGTTTCAGCAAGTGAGCCCTGGGACCAGCATGATTTGCAGTCGGAAACATACTATCATGCTCCGAATCCCAGCCCTCGTACGCTTCCATCTCCTGATCCATCTGATGTGCCTCAAGTTGGATCTGTTCTTCAAAGAGTGATTTATAGACTACAGCTGCGGCACCCGCCTCTTCTAGTTTCACTATGTCATTGAGGTCTGAGACGATATTACATGCGCCTATGACCAGGGGATTCTTCAACTTCAATCCCATGTAGGATGTGCTAAGATCAATCATCAGTAATAGCTTTTTTGGTTTGTATTTCTTCTTTAGGTGCATCTTGCTCAGTGGGGCTAGAGAGATGTCTTAGGTCATTGAACCTACGTACGTTATCTTCCTTGGCTAGCTCCATCAGACGATCTGCCTCCTCAGGGTTACTCCTCATCAGCGTACGATATCTGATCTCCTCTTCTACATATTGATTGAAGTCCATATCCTGCTCGGGAGATTCCCAGACAAATGGATCTTTTCCTTCAGCTGATAGCGCTGGATTGTAACGATAAGAAGGCCAATAGCCACTCTTAGAAGCCTTTTCAGACTGCTTTTTGGCGTGTTGCAGGCTGTAGCCGTGCGCGATACAAGGTGAGTAAGCGATCACCAGCGATGGGCCATTGTGCTTCTCTGCTTCCACTATCGCTAGTGCAGCTTGCTCGCGATCCATTCCCATATTGACAGAGGCAACATAGGCATTACCGTAGGTCGTCATCATCAAGCCGAGATTCTTCTTACCCATCTGCTTACCATTGGAAGCAAACTTGGCAACCGCTGCACGCGGTGTAGCCTTAGAAGACTGTCCACCGGTGTTGGAGTAAACCTCCGTATCCATGACGAGGATATTGATATTGCGGTTGGATGCCATCACATGATCCAGGCCACCAAAGCCTATGTCATAGGCCCATCCGTCTCCACCGAGGATCCAGACACTCTTGTCCACCAGGTAATCTTCTAGCTCAGTAATCTTTTCAAGTACTGGCTTAGCCTCTCCTTTGGCCTTACTAGTGTACTGCTTCAATAGCTCTTTGATCATATCTGCATGATCTTTGGCCTCTGGCGTTACTGACTTCCATTCCGCTAGGCGGTCTTTCAAGGCTACCGCCAATTTTGACTTAGGCTCCATCTCGATGTAAGCCTCTATATTGGATTTGAGTTGTTCACGGTTTGCGTCTATCGCCAATCTCATACCAAAGCCGTACTCTGCATTGTCCTCGAACAGTGAATTGGCCCATGCCGGTCCCCTACCCTTACTATCTGTGGTATAAGGTGTGGATGGGAAGGTGCCACCGTAGATTGAAGAACAACCCGTCGCATTGGCGATCATCATACGATCACCATAGAGCTGTGTCGCCAGGTGGATGTAGGGTGTCTCTCCACAGCCTGAGCAGCAGCCTGGGTACTCGAAGTAGGTCTCATCGACCTGACAATGCTCTACAAACGGTAACTTCTCAACCCATTTGGCAGGATTACCTGGTCTACCTCGCTTCTCAAGCTTCTTAGTTCCTGAGGGGATCGTACCATTGATAGACATTAGAGATACCGGTATACGATCTCCTTTGAGACGAAGGACAGGATCCATTACCAGTTGTGCAAAGTCACCTGCGTCTTCCGGCACTACGGCTGTGATTTGAGCGTATTTTTCATCTGCGTTTGCCTTTGGTATTGGCACCTCTATAATTGCCTCGACCGATGCATCAATCGCATTCCAGTTCATCTCCACGATCTCCTTGCCTTTGACGAGGAATTGCTTTTCTACGTACTTCTTGATCAATTCGATGGCTTCTTTTTCCGGTAGGACACCAGAGAGCTTGAAGAAAGCCGTCTGCATCACTGAGTTGATACGCCCGCCGAGACCAACACTCTTGGCGATCTTCGAAGCGTCTATCGCAAAGACCTTCAACTTCTTATCTCTGATCGTCTGCTGCATCTCCTGAGTGAATAGATTAAAGATGCGCTCGGGCTTCTGACCGGTGTTGATCAAGAAAGTACCACCCTCAGTGATACCCTCGAGTATATCATACTGACCTATGTACTGAGGTCGATGCAGCGCGATGAAGTCGGACTTGTTGAGCAGGTATTCTGATAAGATGGGCTGCTTTCCAAAGCGCAGGTGAGATACGGTATAACCACCGGACTTGTTGGAATCATACTGGAAGTAACCCTGCACGAACTGGTCGGTACTCTCACCAATGATCTTGATCGCATTCTTGTTCGCAGAGACTGTGCCGTCAGAGCCATAGCCCCAAAACTTACATCTCACGATATCCTCCTGCTCAGAGTCAATCTCCTCCTTCACTTCGATGGACCTGTGTGTCACATCATCGTTGATACCTACCGTAAAATCATGGTGACCACCAGCATCGAGATGCTCATATACAGCCTTGATCATCGATGGGGTAAATTCCTTGGAAGAGAGTCCGTATCGACCGCCAATGATCTCAATTTCTGGTCGAGAGCGAAGTGTAGCCACAACGTCAAGATAAAGCGGCTCACCAGGTGCTCCAGGCTCTTTGGTCCTATCAAGTACTGCGATCCTTTTGACCGTGGCTGGCACCACCTCCTTGAGTGCCTCTACCGAGAATGGTCTGTAAAGCCGCACATTGATAGCACCTACTTTAGCACCATTCCTGTTCATATAATCGACGGTTTCTTTGATCGTGGAGATCGAGGAACCCATAGCGATAACTATACTTTCAGCCTCAGGATCACCGATGTATTCAAAGAGATCATAGCCTCGACCTGTCTTCTCCTTAAACATATCCATGTACTTCTGCACAATATCTGGACAAGCCTGATAGTACTGATTGACAGTCTCTCGTCCCTGGAAATAGACATCAGGATTTTGAGCTCCCACTTTGCAGTAGGGATCTTCCGGTTTCATCGCTTCTGATCTAAACCGCTCGACATATTTCATATCGAGCATTGACTTAAGTTCGTCATAAGAGATAGACTCTATCTTTTGGATAGAGTGAGAGGTGCGGAAGCCATCGAAGAAATGGATAAAAGGTATGCGTGACTCTAGTGTTGCTAGGTGCGCAATGGCCGCCATATCCTGTGCCTCCTGCACATTGGTGGAAGACAGCTCAGCAAAGCCAGTACCACGTGCGGACATCACATCTGAGTGATCTCCAAAAATAGATAGTGCCTGACAGGCTAGCGAGCGAGCAGACACATGAAATACGGTAGGTAACATCTCCCCTGCAATCTTGTACATGTTGGGGAGCATGAGTAGTAATCCCTGAGAAGCTGTGAAAGTGGTGGACATTGCCCCAGCAGTGAGCGCACCATGGATCGCTCCAGCAGCTCCTCCCTCCGATTGCATCTGTACCACATCGACCTTCTGACCGAATAAGTTCTTCTTACCAGCAGCAGCCCATGCATCTGCTTTTTCTCCCATATCTGAAGATGGGGTGATGGGATAAATCGCAGCTACCTCGCTAAAAGCATATGCGATGTTGGAGGCGGCCGTATTGCCGTCGGTATTGATGTGTTTTTTTGAAGTACTCATGGACGCTGTGTTTAGTCATCCAAAGTACATCCACGATCAACTCAGATACCGTGGGCTTTGTCAAGTTCCATTATGATATTGATCAGGTCGGCTTAAGATCGATGGTAGTTTTGATTGCTGCTTCTCGCTACGCTCGATCTATCAGACGAATGTGGATAGTCCGACCAACTTACTCTTCCCTCGCAGGTTGATCTCACCAATGTGCCGGAAGACATATCCAGCTCGGTCACGTAACTGATCAAGTAGTTGATCTGATGCCAGTAAGTTGACCTCATAGTTTTTACAAGCCTCTTGGATACGAGAGGTGGTATTGAGTACATCTCCAGAAAAAGTCAGATCTCGCTTGATCACGCCAACCTCACCCGCCATGACCTCACCATAGTGTAGGCCAGCTTTGAATTCGGGTACGACACCATACTTCCGCAAGTATGTGTCTCGCTTTTCATCGATAGATGCCAGCATATCTACATAGCATCGGACACAGTTGGCATCTTGTATACCATCGGCCTTGGGCCATGAGATCACCACTTCGTCTCCGACATACTGATAGACCTCACCTTTGTTTTCGATGATCGCGTTGGTGATATCTGCAAAAAAGTCCTTGAGTAAATTGTGATACTGTTGGTTACCAAGGCGCTCAGCTATACTCGTAGAGCCTTTGATATCAGCGAACATGAAGACCCGCTCTTCGGTGCGCGGCTGATGATACCTACCGGAAAGAAAGTGGTAAAGTACTCCCTGACCGAACTTGTCATTGATCATAATTACAAATTGCGATAGCGCCACTACGATTGACCAGATGATCATGTTCTTAAGATGCAACGGGTCGTAGATATGTGCGATAAACTCGTCGGCGAACATTGGGGTACCAAAAGAATGGCCCGCAACAAAAATCGCAACGACCAGGCCAGAGAGTACCGTAATAAGGCTAAAGATCAGAATGAAGCTGATAGTCACCGCTAGGATATTGAAGCCGTAGGGCTTATCGCGCCATTTGTCATTGACATAGAAAATCAAGAAAATGCCGCCCAGTGTACCACCCGTAAGGGCCGCCATGACGTTAAAGACAAAACTGGAGGACAAACCGTACCAGCCGGTCAGGCCATCGGTGAATCTGGACTGCAATAGAAAATAATCATATACTGTCACGATAGCTCCTATCACTAGCCAGGCTATGATAAGTATCAAAAGCCGCCTTAACTTGATCATGGTCCTCTCTTTATTTTTCATATGACCTAATGACGGTTGGTTATGATGAAAGTAGACAATCGAGCCGAATTATCTTTCTTAAAGTAGGCGAACCACCGAAAGACCCCACTGAATCACCAAATATGAATCTCTAACTGAATTAGTCGAAATAAAAAAAGCGAATTTCGGAAGAAACTCGCTTTTGAAATTATTACTCAGGTCGCTCTCTATTCAAAAGATCGTGTGCCCAGTATATAAGAGATGACTAATAGGACCAAGGCGGCTATGGCTCCTCCTGCCTCTCCATCACCTACACTGAGGTGAGCAGTAGCTGCCAGCGAAAAATTGATGAAAAATCCTGTGTAGGCCCATTCTACCACACGGGGATTGAAGCGCGAAAGTAGCGTAGCTATACCAGCCAATTTGGCTATACCCAAGGGAATAACCAGATAGGAAGGATAGCCGAGCGAAGTAAAGAATCCCTGCACCATTTCCGTCTGCAAAAAGTACATGCCGATCACAGAATAAAGCAGCATCAATGATAGCAATCCGGTCACTACATAGTAGCCAATTTTAAGTTTGTTCATAATAGTCGTTTGATTTAGTTAAGTTCTTGGTTATACCCTTCTAGACATTATATGTTGCAACATATACTAAATAATTGAGGCAAGCTTTGAATAATTGTCTAGAAGAAGACCTTTTTTGATTGATCTCCATTTGGTCTATCAGCCCTACACAAAGCAGCTCGATTAGCTATCTTTGACGCATGGCATTAATCAGTACCCATATGACTGGTCGTATCCAGTTGATCACGCTTAACCGACCCGAGAAGCGCAATGCGCTCTCCTATGAGTTGGTGAGTGAACTTAAGACGGCTTTTAGAACTGCTCAGGATGATGCCTCGACCAAAGTCATCATCCTCCAGGCTGAAGGAAAGGTCTTTTCCGCTGGTGCTGACCTTGCATACATCGAGCAGCTCCAGAAGAATACTTACGAAGAAAATCTGGAAGACTCCAATCACCTGCGGGAGCTCTTTGAGATGATCTACAGACATCCGAAACCTGTAATTGCCAAAGTCCAAGGCCATGCCATCGCGGGCGGGTGTGGATTGGCGGCAATTTGTGATTTTGTGATCACGGTCCCGGAAGCAAAGTTTGGGTACACCGAGGTGAGGATCGGCTTTATCCCCGCGCTAGTCTCCATTTTTCTGATAAGGAAGATCGGAGAAAGTAAAGCGCGGGAGTTACTCCTGACCGGAGATCTCTACTCAGCGGAGGATGTAGCGTCTATCAGGCTTGTCAACAGGGTTGTGCCACCAGAAGAGCTAGACCAGGCCGTTGCTGACCTGGCGGAGAAGCTGATCACCCAGAACTCTGGACAGAGCATGGCTTTGACCAAGCAACTACTATCCGACTTACCAGAGTTAACTTTAGATCAAGCGCTGACTAAAGCTGCGGAACTCAATGCTGAAGCTCGTGGCTCTGAGGATTGTATGAAAGGGATTGGAGCGTTTTTAAATAAGGAGAGAATAGAGTGGTAGCTAAGATTTGAACATTAAAGACGTTTCGTCTTATTTCAAAATTAAAGTTACAATTCTGCAATAAACCAAGTTCAACACTGATTAAAGAATTAATTGAGTACACCCAATTTATCAAGACAAATTGCTCTAGCTTTCAAAGGTCCACGCCTTGAGCGCATACTGACGTTGGCTAGATATGATTACACCAAACGCTACCATGGTAGCCATTTTGGCATGATTTGGGCACTCATCAAGCCCATTTTTCAACTGACCGTATATTACTTCATCTTCACAGGAGTTTTTGGAGCCCGTGAGGAAAACTACGCTTTGGTTATTTTCCTCGGTCTAATCACTTGGATGGTCTTTTCAGAATCTACCAATAGGTCGATGGCAGTACTTAAGTCAAAAGCATTTTTGATTAAGACAATACAGGTAAATCCCGTAGACTTTTTTATTTCCAATGTACTTACTGCCTTTGCCGGATTCGGTTTGGCACTAATAATTTATGTGGTGGCTTCTTTAGTCATGGGTACCAGTTACTCCTGGCAGGTAGTCTATATGCCTTTACTTCTTTTTACAATATTTATATTATGTCTAGGTGTGTCGCTTATACTGGCAGTGCTCAATATATATTTTCAAGACATAGAGCAGATATGGTCAATGGTTGCGATGTTTGGTATGTGGACTTCCGGAGTATTTGGACGTTCAGAGATTTTCATACAAGCCTTCCCCCCTCTCAGGTATATCAATCCGTTCTTAGCAATTATATCAAATATTCGCAATGTCATGCTATACTCAGCCAGTCCCGACTGGAATGATTATGTTTACAGCACACTTTATGCAATTGCCCTACTAATCATCGGGCTCGCACTTTTTCGTAGAAATTATTTTCAAGCACTTGAGCGCCTTTAATATGTGCATGAATAATGTAGTTATAGAAGTACGCAACGTCTCCAAGTCCTATTCAGTACTTTCGACCAGCTCATTAGCCATTAAGGATATATTTCTTAAAGGAAAAAATCATTTTAAAAGACGGAAAATAAATGCGTTATCCAATGTCAGTTTCGAAGTTCACAAAAATGAGAAGCTTGGCATTATTGGAAGGAATGGCAGTGGAAAATCTACGATCATCAACCTGATAATGGGTGCACTAAAATCTGATAAAGGTTCGATTTCCACTCATGGTAAAATAATGAAATTAGAGACTGGTGTTGGCTTTGATAACGAGATGAACGCTAAACAAAATGTTATGCTTAATAGTAGTCTTATGGGTCTACCCAAAGCAACAGCGGAAGAAAGATATCGGGAAATTATAGAGTTTGCTGAACTGGAAGAGTATGAAGGTTTGCCTATCAAACATCTATCTAAAGGTATGAAGTCAAGGCTGGCCTTTGCTTCTGCCATGTATATGGAACCAGATATCATATTGTTAGATGAATTCTTTGGAGGAGGTGGAGATGCACGATTCAAAGTGAAGTCCGATAAAGTATTTGAGGAGAGAATTCTTCAAAACAAGACATTGATTATTGTTAGTCATTCATTGTCAATAATCGAACAGCATTGTGATCGAGTACTGTGGCTAGATAAAGGAACAGTTGAAATGCTTGACATCCCAGCTCTAGTAATTGAAGCCTACAAAGACTATAGGCGTTAGCTTTAAATTGTAACACTCCCTTAACGAAAACACTCACGCAATCTGACTAGACAGAGTTGTAGTTGAATAGGATGTAATAATCCCTCATCTGAAGATTGAACTTTCTTTTAAAATCTTCGGATAATTCGTCTATTTTATTTTTCTCACCTAGACTATATTGATAATACCGTGTGTAGAGTTCTTCTTTAGCCTCTTGAGCTATACTAATTACCGTGTTTAGTTCGAGCCTATTGAAGTTTTTAGGCTCTACATTTAAAAAATTTGAAATTTTATTAATCTCTTTCTTAAATACCCTAGATCTATCTTCATATTTTAAAATAAGAACTTGTAAACGGCTATTAAGTAAGATTGGCGACCAGCTATTCATATAATCTCTATAATTCCATTGTGTCTCTTGACAGAATATCGAACTGTCCGAGAGCAGCAGATCTTTTTCCGAAACATCCAGACCATGCTTTTTTTTAAGCCAGTTAAGCGAGGAATAGAGGACATTGAAAGGGTGTCTTACCGGAAATAAAACCTTGTCGCCTTTGTTAATATCCAACTCATGTGCTCGGAGATGCGTCATACAAAAGTTCAGCTCTGGATCATTTCTAAGCAAATTGAAATCCATGTTGCTACTCCTATTAACGTTAAAAATACAATCCTCTTCAATGCGAAAGTTGTCTCCAAGAATTTGTCTTAACCACTTTCGCCCACTTCTTGGGAAGCTACATATCCATACTATCATATATTGGTTAATCCTTCTTCTAATTCTTTATCTAAGCGACACATATCTTCTACTTTCATGTAATTCAAGAGGCGACAGAAAATGTTTTAATAACACAGCCTCTGGCTTAGTCATAACATAAATTCAATACTGAGTGGTTATATCGGTCTAACCGTGCCAGTGATTTCGGTGGTATGGTGCCACTCTGAGGAAGGCGTAAATTGGTATTAATTTATCAAATTTCTTTAAGTTTTCTCATGGATTCTCCTTTTAGGTCGATGCGATGTGAAGAGTT
>JAVKDO010000146.1:0-11834 GCA_040222235.1 Cyclobacteriaceae bacterium | reverse complement strand
CGTCATCCCCGCGAAGGCGGGGATCCAAATAAATAATTTCGGTTTTTGATCTTCAGATCAAAATGAAACCAGCGAAATACCCCGACGGCTTGCCTCGGGGTGCCCGACCAGGGGATAGTTGGTTTCAAGAAATTTTTTATTTGGCACGGCGTAGTAAAACTTCGCAAGTCTTCTGGTACTTATCCTTTAGTCCTGCTAACTTATTACCATGAATGAGGACGCGCTCCACGGAGGACAATCTATTTCGGTATTTAACAAGGAGTATATCGGCGAGTTCGTCTATGGTGGCATAGATGGTGCCATCACCACATTCGCTGTGGTGGCAGGTGCGGCAGGAGCCAAAGCCGGACTTGAGTGGGTACTGATCTTTGGCTTTGCCAATCTCATCGCTGATGGATTTTCCATGTCCGTGGGCAATTATTTCTCGACAAAGTCCGAGCGTGACAATTTCGAAAAGCATAAAGCCATCGAATACTGGGAAGTTGACAATCTGAGGGAGAAGGAAGTAGAAGAGATTCGTGAAATCTATGAAGCCAAGGGCTTTAAAGGGGAGTTGCTAGAGCAGGTCGTGGAAGTTATCACAAGTGACAAAGATGTGTGGGTCGATACGATGATGAAGGAGGAGCTGGAGATGACCAAAGACAGCCGCTCACCGTTCAGTACGGCATTGGCGACATTTTTGTCCTTCAATCTGGTAGGGCTAATCCCCTTGATGGCCTATATCATGGCGGTATTCACGGACATAGAGACGAGTCTGCTTTTCCCCATCTCATGCGTAGGTACGGCTATCGCAATGGCATTGGTTGGCTACCTCAGAGGCGTGGTGACTGAGATTAACCCTTGGAAGAGTATTTTTCAAACACTGCTCTTGGGAGGTCTTGCAGCATTTTTAGCTTACTATGTAGGGGAAGTATTGGCGAGATATTTTCTTTAATTGCTTTACTCGGACACTTATCTTCAAGCAAACTTGACCGACCCAGGCACTTTCCCATTATCCTGACTTTACTCGATGTTAGTGCTACAATATGAGTACGACCACCTATTTCTGAACGTCATATTTCGAATACCTTTACTGCTGTGTTTCGATCTCTCATAGGATTTTGTTTGTTCCTTGTCTTCCCCATGTCGATATGGGGACAGAGCGTAAACGGCATTTTTTCCATCTCCCATTTAGAGGATGTGCATAAAACGCTGAGCCTCGACCAGGCCATCGATCATACCGATTTTGAAGAGGTCGAGGATATCGGTCATCTCAATTTTGGACTATCAGAATCCAACCACTGGATCAAAGTGACATTGATGGATTCAACTATTGGTGCCACCTACATGCTCAGTATCAATACCGTGGGGCCTGACAGCATTTTCATCTATCAACGGGATGGGGCCCGTTTCCGGGAAACGCTCATTGGCGAACCTGTCTATGATGGACACCAGTTTCCAACCCATTATTTCACTGTGACAGAAAACCCGGCGCTACTTTATTTGAAAATAATTGGACAAGGACACCCCATCGCGCTACCGCTAAATATTGATAGCGTGAGTGCTACTGATCCCCAGCAACATTTTGGCTTACTCATTACGGGATTGATCTATGGTCTCATCGTGCTGATCATGTTTTTAGCACTGGTGCTCTTTTACAGTACCAGCGAGAAACTGTATTTGTGTTTTGCCCTGCTCAACTTTTTTTCAATATTGGTTATTGCTTATTACGACGGTTTTATACGATTATACCTTTTCACCCATTCGACCTACTGGAACAATCAATCCATTGCGATAGCATTTTGCTCTAGCTTCATTGCGATCAATTATTACATGGCCGAATTTCTCATGCTGCGGACTCATGTACCCCAACTGAGCAAATGGTTCGTATGGATTAACCTCTACATCCTGGTGATATTGGGAATTTCGTTCTGGCATCCGACAGGCTTCAGGATCTATATTATTGGAAACGTATTGGCTACCTCCATAGAGGTGATATTTTTTTTGGTAGCACTATGGTCTGTTAGGAAATCCCAGAGGGATTACCTGGCAATACAACTCACTGCTATTTTGTTAATTGTGACCATTGGTACAGTGGCACAGCTCTATTTTCTGGGGTATTTGCCTGTCAATGCTTTCACTTTGTACGCCGTTCACATGATGATTATTCCCCAAATAATCATTCAATCCTATGCGCTCGGCAAGCGGTTTGCCATACTGACCAAAGAGCGATCTGACCTGCTGAAGGAATCAGAAAAATATTCGCAATCGCTAATCACCACGCTGGAAAATGAGCGCAAGCGGCTGTCCGGCGAATTTCATGATAGCATAGGCCAAAACCTGCTCGTCATCAGAAACAGGATATTGATGATTTTAAAGGGCAATCTTGCAAGTATTGAGAGTCAAAGGCTGACGGGATTGGCAGATATTACCTCTGAAACGCTCGACGAAATCAGGACGATCTGTCAAGACTTAAGACCTTCTGCCCTGGATACCATAGGCCTGTCAGCCTCCCTTGATCACATGGTAGAGCGGCTCAATAAGGCGGGCAGCATTGACATAAAATTTGAATGTCATCAGCAACTCGATGATATGGTGGGAAAAGATATGGAAATCAACGTATACCGCATCTTGCAAGAGCTGATGAACAATATATTGAAGCACTCCAAGGCAAAAGCAGCCAGTATCAAAATCTATGGCAATTCAGGGTACTTAATCATTGAAGTAGAAGATAATGGGGTAGGGTTTAATCCCAAACTGACCAACAACGTCAATACTGGCAATGGACTATCGGGAATAAAAGAACGAGTAAAATTGCTAAATGCACAAATGGCCGTAAGGACGCAAAAGGGAAGGGGAGTGAGCACGCAAATAAAAATACCAAGGACATGAAAACAGCAGTGAAAATACTTTTGGCTGATGATCACCCGATTTTTTTGAAGGGGCTCATTGATGTATTGCAGGAAGAGATGCCTGACTGTGAGATCGATCCGTTTAGTTCACCTTTAGAAGCCTTACAGTTCGCAATCCGTAACCCTCCTGACATAGCGATCCTCGATCTGGACATGCCTGAGATGAACGGACTTCAGTTGACCACAAAATTGAAAAGCGAGCTGCCATCGCTCAAGATTATTATCCTAACAATGCATAAGGAGCCTGATATCATCCGCTCTATCCTCGCCAAGGGTTCTGATGGATACGTGATCAAAGATGATGCGGTGAACGAGCTGGTCACAGCTATCAAAAAAGTACTCAAGGGTGGACAATTCATTTCCACTCCGGTCATGAAGGAGATTACATCTCCCGATCAGACCATCATCCAGTCACTCACCAAAACTGAAAATAACATCTTGAAACAGATTGCGCTCCAAAAGTCAAGTCGTGAGATTGCAGAAGAACTCTTCGTGAGTATCAAGACCATCGAAAACCACCGCAACAACATCTCCCGAAAACTCAAACTCCAGGGGAGCAACAGCCTCCTCAAATTTGCCCTGGACAATAAAGAGTTTATCTGATATTGATTTCAGGTACTTCATGGGATCAGCGATGACCCGCTATGTGCTATTGAGTCATGGCAAGCCTTTAATTGCCCTGATATTGTAGACCTAATAGCACCTCCGTTTACCAATTACTGGAGTGCTTTTGCAAAGCGTTCCCATTCATTGAAGCATTTGTCATGCTCAATGCTGCCTGACAAGACAGTTGACGCTCATGGCCAATCTTCCGCTGTGTGACCGCATAGCATTGCCTCAGTCAATCAACTCACTATACAAAGGTGCGTCAGAGGTCTTTTTTCGGGTACTTGATAAGGCGCTGTAAAGGTGCAACGTAATTCCTATGCTTCAGACAGTACATCACGTTTCCCCTCCCTCCGGCCCAAAAAATGAGTAGTCCCACCTATTTCGAGCGGGTGTGGTATTTCGGAGTTTTACATCACCAGAGTCAAACGAATCAGACCCCTAACCCGACAAGCTTATGATTACTCAACAAAAAAAATACGCTATGCTCAATGCCACAAAATACACGGCCCTTTTGCTCTTGTGCATGTTTCACACGGTCTTGGCCTTAGCCAATTCTCCAGTTGTAAATGGTGAATTCAGTAGGAATACACTAGAGCTTGATCCTGATATGACCACTGGAGTTACTACAATCACCGACTTTAGTTATGCCTCTGGCACTGTGCCACTACTGCCACTACCTGTACTTCCGCTAGCTGCCTCCATCACCGCCCAGACCAATGTCAGCTGTCATGGAGCTGCTGATGGCTCTGTCACTCTTACAGTGACTGGCGGTATTCCGGATTATTTCTACCATTTGTCAAATGGTATAATATCGTTGACTAATACCATCTCGGGTCTTAGCGCAGGTACTTATACAGTCTGGGTTACTGATGGTAATTTCGATGACGTAGAGGTGAGTTTCACGATAACAGAGCCTACTGCTTTAGTTGCAGGAGCTGCAGTAACCATTCCTTTGTATTGCCACGGGGATACAGATGGTCAGGTGGCTGCCTACGCTACTGGAGGTACACACGACTATTCATATGTATGGAATACAGGTGGTACTGCTGCCGTTGAAACAGGCATTGAAGCTGGGACATATACCGTCACCATTACTGATGAAAAGGGGTGTAGTGATGAAGCAAGTGTGACTTTGTCTGAACCAGACCTGCTGGTCTCATCTACGATTGTCAATCGAAATGTATCTACCTATGGAGCTTCAGACGGACAGGTCACCGCCACTGCGTCAGGAGGCACGGAGAACTACTTATATAGTTGGAGTAATGGTGCTACCACAGCATCTATTTCAGGTGTTGCAGCTGGTACTTACACTGTGACCATCACTGATGCAAACGAATGTACAGCTACAGCGCAAGCTATTGTCACAGAGCCTGCGCAACCTGTGCTAACCTATTCAGGGGATGGGTTTACCGAACATTCGTCCAATGATGGAGCTGTCACTGGGTCTATTTCCATCACTTTGTCGGGGGATACTTTTCAGGATACGGATGCGGACAATATGCTGGATGTTGGCACTGAAGTCACACTAGGTAATGTACCTGCTGGTTTGACTGCACAGGTAGCCATCACAGGCAATGCCCAACTGGGAGATGAATGGAACCTACAGGAGCTTAGCGAGTTCAGCGGTTGGTACGATATAGTCTACGCTCAAAACAAATTTGTAGCAGTAGCCAACAGCGGGACCAACAGAATCATGTGGTCTGAGGATGCCCAAAATTGGAATTTTGTGGCAGCACCCTCAGCCATAGGATGGAAATACATGGCCTATGGAAACGGCACATTTGTTGCGATAGCCGATAACGGCACCAATCAGGCGATGTACTCGACCAATGGTATCAACTGGCAGCTGGGCAGTGGCCTTCCTACAAGCGAATGGAGAACCTTGATATTCGTAGATGGTGTTTTTCACGCTTATGGTTCTGCGGTGCATGCTATATCGACGGACGGGCAGAATTGGACATCAGAATCGTTTTTCACCACTTTCACCGATGTAGTCTATGGAGGCGGCAAGTTTGTTGCTGTTCTCAACAGCTCGGTCTATACCTCGCTAGACGGTGAAAATTGGAATACACATACTTCGCCAAATTCTAGTCTACAGTCTATTACCTATGGCAATGGACTGTATGTGGCAGCATCATCATCTGGGACACAGAGACTGATGACCTCATCAGATGGAGTGAATTGGTCTGTACCAACTGTCAGCTTGACACCTACCTGGAATATGGTAGCATTCATAAAAGACAGGTTTTTAGTCGCCGGTAGTAGTATCACAGGGCTTGTTTCTTTTGACGGAGCTGATTGGTCGGAAGTAGGTCTGGGCAATCAACGTTGGAGAGGTGCAGCCTATGGAGATGATAAAATTGCAGTGGTTGGCTCATTCAATGCCAATATTGTATCTAGTATAGATGATGTGAGTCTCGAAATTACACTTGCAGGAGCTGCGGAAGAGCACCAGGATGTAGATGATATTTCGGATATCACCTTTGAGTTTGCGGATGCAGCATTCAATAATAGTACAGCAACTTCCGTCCTCAACGCTACCGGACCTGCTAGCAGTGCCTTGGGTATTGACTTCAGTGATAATGTCGATTTGACCTACGCTGGTCAGGGATTTGCTGAAGGTGGCGCCAAAGACGGCTCGGTCACAGGTTCCATCATCATCACTTTGCGTGGAGACAATTTTCAGGATACAGATGCAGATAACCTGCTCGACATAGGTAGCGAAGTGACTGTAAGCAATATACCTGATGGACTGACGGCAGTACTTACACTTAGCAGTGCTACCGAGGTGGTACTTACCCTGACGGGCAATGCCAATGACCATCAAAATATGGACGATGTGAGTGACCTTATTTTTGATTTTGATGATGATGCCTTTGAGTCGTTAGCTGCATCAGCCGTTACCAATGCTACGGCCGCTAGTAGTGGTCTTGGCATTGACTTTGAGAATGATCCATTTATCACTTATACGGGAGCAGGTTTCACAGAATCATCCGATAATGACGGTTCTGTTACAGGGGCTATTGAAATGGCCTTAACCGGAGAATCTTATGAAGACACAGATATGAATGGTCGGCTTGAGGTTCCTTCACAGGTGAACATCGGCGGTTTACCTTCGGGACTCACTCCCACAGTAGCCGTCTCTACAGTACAGGCTGGCGTAACATGGGAAGCTCACCAAGCCCCTCAGTACAATTGGACTTCCATTGCGTATGGTAATGGTATTTTTGTGGCTCTGGAATCCGGCGGGGACAATCAAGTGATAACTTCAACAGACGGAATCTCCTGGACTACTACGAGCAGCAATGTGTCAGGTAGCCGGTCATCTGTTACATACGGTGAAGGACTGTTTGTAGCCGTGGGTTCCAGTGCAAATAAAATAATGACCTCACCAGATGGTGTCACCTGGACAGCCAGGTCAGTGCCAGGAACAAATCAATGGATTTCCGTTACTTACGGAGGCGGACAGTTTGTGGCCTTATCGGGCTTTGGCCCTAATCAGGTGATGACCTCACCTGATGGTATTACCTGGACGGTCATTGATGAACCGATCATCGTAAGTTGGAAATCCATCACCTATGGTAACGGAAGATTTGTTGCCGTAGGGGATGGTAGCAAGGCTTTGGTATCTACTGATGGGGTCAACTGGATGGCCCATGATGCAGCTACCAGTGCCCGCTGGACATCCATCTCTTATGGAAGTGGATTGTTTGTGGCTGTTTCCGATGAGGAAGCACAGGTCATGACCTCACCGGATGGAGAAAGCTGGACATTGAGACAAACTCCAGAGGACAATGGCTGGAGAGCGATTACTTATGGTGGAGGATTGTTTGCGGTTGTCGCAGATAATTCTAGCGATTTTATCATGACTTCACCTGACGGTATCAATTGGACGAAAGTAGCTGGTATAGCGCCTTCCTCATGGAGTGCAATCACTTATGGTAATGGTCGATTCGTTTCGGTCGCCAACTCAGGTAGTAAGCGATCCATGACGAGTTTTGATCAGGCCATCGCAACACTGTCTTTATCAGGCAATGTAGAAAATCATCAGTCAATACATGACATTCAGGACATCACGTTTGAGTTTACGGATGGGGCTTTTGTCAGCACACAGGCAGCTTATGTCATCAATGCCACCGGTCCTGCGAGCAGTGGGTTAGGTATTGATTTTAAAGACAATCCAGTAATCACATACTCCGGAACTGGTTTTGCTGAAAGTACGAACAATGATGGTTCTGTCGAGGGATCACTGACCGTAACGCTAGAAGGGGATTTTTTCCTCGACAGTGATGAGGATAGACAGTTGGCCCTGGGAGACCAGGTGTCTATTGGTGGAGTTCCCGACGGGCTTATACCCTCCCTGGACATTACCCAAAACATACTCGGACAAGACTGGGAAGATGCTACTGACACAGACATCAGCGGCACCTGGTCTATCAGTGCATACGGTAATGGTACTTACGTGGCTATCAATAATCATAATACCAGCTTCGTGTACTCTACCGATGGTGTGAACTGGACAGAAGGCCAGTTGGATTACAGTGAATGGTGGGATATGGCCTATGCAGATGGTAAGTTCGTATCGGTAGGAGAATCTGGGTACGTGATGACCTCTGCCGATGGTATTGACTGGAGCTATCAGGCAGTCAGTGGATATTGGGGAGGCATCACCTATGGCGAGGGGCGATATGTGGCGGTGGGTTATTATGAGGCCATGACCTCTACCGATGGTATCAACTGGACTGAGCTCAATAGTATACCGGGTGCAGATTGGTATTCGGTAGCTTATGGCAATGGCGTGTTTGTAGCAGTATCTCCCGACAGTCCCTATCTGATGACCTCAGAAGATGGTATAGCGTGGACAGCTGTTTCTGATTTTGTCGTTCAGTCTGATCCATTAGACATTGCCTTCGGTAATGGCAGGTTTGTGGCATTTGGAAATAATGATGTTTACTCCTCTACGGATGGTCTTCAGTGGACGAGCCAAAGCATTGGTTTTGACTCCTGGAATAGCATAACGTATGGTGCGGGTCAATTTATCATTGCGGGTAGTGCTCAGGAAGGATCCACTGCCGCTTTGGTCTCCACGGATGGTCAGTCATTTTCCGCAGTAGAAGCACTTAATAATAAAAGCCTTGTTTATCCACTTTTTGCTGATGGCGATTTTTTCATCTTTAGTAACAATTCTTCAGAGTGGTTGCTGAAAAGCGAAGCAACATCAGCAGTTGCCAGTCTCACCTTTTCAGGGAAAGCTGCCGCACATCAAGACGTAGATGATGTAGCAGACATCATCTTTGAGTTTACGGATGCGGCTTTTGCCAACACCGGTGCAGCCAATGTATTCAACGCCACCGGACCTGCCAGTAGCGATCTAGGGATTGATTTTGAAGATAATCCGTTCATCAGCTACTCGGGTGATGGTTTTGCAGAGGCTACCGCCAATGTTGGCTCAGTGATCGGGTCCATCACCATCTCGCTCACAGGAGATACTTTTCAGGATGCCGACATGGATAATATGCTGGAAATTGGCAGTGAAGTCGCTGTTCATAACATTCCGGTAGGGCTTGCACCACAGCTCACGATCAATAGTAGTACCGAGGCAGTGTTGACCTTATCGGGAAATGCCGATGAACATCAAAACACCAATGACGTCTCTGCCATCACATTCGAATTTACGGATGCAGCATTCGGCAGCTTTACTGCAGAGCAGGTGCTCAATGCCACCGGCCCTGCGGACAGTGATCTGGGTATTGACTTTGCAGACAATCCTGCGAATGATCTTTGCACCAGCCCACAAATACTCACACTATATGCGCCTGGCGAAGGAATAGTGACGGAAGGTATGACGCTAAGTGCAGCTATCAACAGTGGATTGAACCCCTGCACGGAGAGTACGAGTGTTCGAGATGTCTGGTACAGTTTCAATTCGGGTACGTCGGGGCAAGTAGTGATCATGACCGAGCTGGGTACGGCATCCGCCATTTCTGGTGCCATCTACACCTCATGTGGGGAGATTCTTGAATTAGAGAGCCCATTTAATGCTAATGTACCGGCATGCGCCAATAATGTAAGTGAGCCCGTCTTCGTTTCGTTAGCACCAAACACTGAGTTCTTATTACAGATCTGGATGGCGGATGAAGATGCAGGTAGTTTTTCCGTAGTACTTGAAGAAAACCTACCGCCAAGCATAGCCACTATCGCGGACAAAACAGTAGATGAAGAAACAGAACTTCAATTTACAGTTACCGCAATAGACGAGTTTCTTCCTTTTGGTGGGGTGGAGTTCTTTTTGGAAGAGGAGTTTACTGACTTGGGGATGAATTTAGCCAGTGTAGACGCGGTAAGTGCTCAGTTTAGCTGGACACCTACGGAAGCACAGGGAGGCACTTATGAAGTCACTATTTTGGCAGCAGATTACTTCGACGGTCTAGGCAATGTTAGTAGTTCAAGTGCGACATTTACCATCACTGTAAATGAGGTCAATGAAGCTCCAGTTATTACTGCGATTCAAAATCAGGAAGTGGATGTATCTGCCAATAATTTGGGTTCACCAGCCACATTTACGTATCAGGTAGAAGCCTCAGATGTAGATGTACCAGTACAGACATTAGTTTACAGCTTAAACCAAACTGCCATTGATGCTGGAATTCAGATTCATGAAGAAACTGGTGAAATCACTTGGACACCACAGGTCGACAACTATGGTACTACCTACTCTGTAGAAGTATCCGTTTCTGATGGTGTAGTTTCAAGTTTCGAAGCATTCACCATAGAGGTAACCAAATCCAACCAAACGATCACTTTTGATGAATTGCCTGGCAAAACTTATGGAGATGGGTCGGTTGAATTAACCGCTTCTTCTGATTCTGATTTATCAGTGAGTTATGCAAGTTCAGACGAAACAGTAGCTACAGTTGATGGCAGTACTGTTACAATAGTTGGCGCAGGAACAACAATAATCACTGCCAGTCAACTGGGTGATGATGACTTTAATGCCGCTTTGGCAGTGGAGCAAACACTGACCATCAGCGCAAAAGCCATCACCGTTACTGCCGACGAGCAAAGCAAAACCTATGGCGAAGAAGACCCTGAGTTGACCTTTGCGATTAGCAACGAAGCACTATTGGTGGAAGGCGATGCTTTCGCGGGTAGTCTAGCAAGAGTAGCAGGCGAGAACGTAGGTACCTATGCCATTCAGCGGGGCAGCTTGTTCTTGAGCGATAACTACGCGTTAACATATGAGTCTGACTTCTTAACGATTGGCGCAAAAGCCATCACCGTTACTGCCGACGAGCAAAGCAAAATCTATGGCGAAGAAGACCCAGAGTTGACTTACGAGATCACCTCGGGCGAACTGGCCTTTGAAGATGCAATTAGCGGTAGCCTGACCAGAGAGGCAGGAGAGTCAGTAGGCAGCTACGATATCCAACAAGGCGACTTATCCCTGAACGATAACTACGACCTAAACTTCGAGGACAATGAACTGACGATCACTGAACGGGCAATCACCAT
The DNA here is from genome assembly GCA_040222235.1 of Cyclobacteriaceae bacterium. Lineage (GTDB taxonomy): Bacteria > Bacteroidota > Bacteroidia > Cytophagales > Cyclobacteriaceae > UBA6059. Next base: position 822 of record JAVKDO010000146.1, on the reverse strand, counting down.
AGCGGCAGATGAGCAGAGCAAAACCTACGGTGACCAAGACCCTGAGTTGACCTACGAGATCACCTCGGGTGGGCTGGCCTTTGAAGATGCCATTAGCGGTAGCCTGACAAGGGAAGCAGGAGAATCAGTTGGCACCTATGCCATCCAGCCTGGCGGCTTGTCTCTGAACGATAACTACGACCTAAGCTTCGAGGGCAATGAGCTGACGATCACCGAACGCACCATCACTATCACCGCTGATGAGCAGAGCAAAACCTACGGTGATGAAGACCCTGAGTTGACCTACGAGATCACCTCGGGCGAACTGGCCTTCGAAGATGCTTTCAGCGGCACCATCCAAAGAGAAGCCGGAGAAGATGTCGGTACTTACACTATCGAGCAGGGCAGTCTGACATTAGGCGACAACTACGATCTGAGCTTCGAGAGCCATGACCTGACGATCACTGAGCGAGCGATCACCGTTACTGCCGACGTTCAAAGCAAAACCTACGGTGATGAAGATCCAGAGCTGACCTACGAGATCACATCAGGTGAACTAGCCTTCGAAGATGCCTTCAGCGGAACCCTGGAAAGAGAAGCCGGAGAAGATGTGGGCAGTTACGCTATCGAGCAAGGTAGCTTGTCATTAAGCGACAACTACGACCTAAGCTTCGAGAGCAATGACCTGACGATCACCGAGCGAGCGATCACAGTGACGGCCGCCGTTCAAAGCAAAACCTACGGTGATGAAGATCCAGAGCTGACTTATGAGATCACATCAGGTCAACTAGCCTTCGAAGATGCCTTCAGCGGAACCCTGGAAAGAGAAATCGGAGAAGATGT
>JAVKDO010000145.1:0-47584 GCA_040222235.1 Cyclobacteriaceae bacterium | reverse complement strand
ATAATACCTACTGTCACGCCTGCTCCCGAAACGCCAAATTGATTCCAAGCTTCTACAACTCTAATTTCATCAAGGCTTTCTACTAGCGTAGCTTGAACCTTTGATACAGGTCTTACTTCTTCTACATAGTCTAACTGTTTGAGCTCGATTACTGCAAGTGCATTACCTCTCAACCTCACGCCTCCGAATACATTCTTAAACTCATGTACCACCTGGACTTCTTCAGTACGAGCTGTGGAACTATTAGTAGTAGCTGCTATATGATCTTGCAGCCTAGTAAAGTACTCCTGTAGTATCCCCTTAGAATTAATTCTTGCAGAAGAGGACGGATTAATATTTCTTTTAAATCTTAGCAAGAAATCAGTGACTTCTAACTCCTGTCCGATGTTGGTAGACTTTGCTTGAACTATACTGTTAGAGGTCGTATCTAGCCTAGCTGCGTAGGTTTGAGCATTATTAACTTTTACCTTCTCGTTACCAACGTAGAGATAACTTGAATTTTGAGCAAGTAGATAGGTATTTGAGAATAGCAGTAGTACAGTGACAAGTCTGGTGCTCAACATATTAAAGGCCGTATTAGTAAAGACACTACCAAAAAGCGGTAAAGATGAAAGAAGCTTTTCGATAGGAATCTAACTACTTTAGTTGAGTTATTAAAAATAGTATCTAACTAACTTTATAATTTAGATCATCATATATCTTACAGATATAACCGACGATTAGAATAGGACGATCCTACCAATCTTCATCAATCGGAGCGACCCCTTTGAAATAGATCACCTTGTCACCATAAATAGGATCATAGTAATGACCACCTTCCTGATAGTCAGGATTCCACTTTTTGGTGCCGTCAGCTTGAAGGGTATAGAGGAATGGCGACAGATGCAGCCGTTCCAAGTGCCAGCGCCCTTCCATACCAGATGGAATATCCTCGCCATCACCATAGAGCATGAGTCCTCCATCCGCATAGACTTCATGCTGTGGGCTGATGTCCTTGTACTCGTGGCTCACATTCATCACTTTGTGCCCAATCTCGTGGGCAATAGTTCCTCTTAGACGATCAGGTCTGGTAAGGTTAGTGATCGTGATGATGCCTCGGTAATCATTGGGAATCTGATCAACATAGCTGTAAGTAGGGAAGGAGAGACCTCCCGTACGGACTGTATTCATAGTCCAGTTGCGACCTTCGGCTACTGTTAAGAAAGGATAAAAGACATCCTGCAATACCACAACATAAAGTGTGCGGTCACTATCCTCCCGTGGTTCGATGATGGACTCCAGCGCATCTTTTGTTCCTTGGGTCAACTGAGCTGGGTGCCTGAAGCTGTGCTCATACATATTCGTATACTCTGTGAGTGGAATACCCGGTACCTCATTGGCTTGAATGGACAAATACTTGGGGTCAATTGCTCCAGTCTTAATCCAGAGGACATTGAGTTGTACGCCCGTAGGCTCGTAGATTTCTTTCGCAGCACGAATGCTGATCATCAATTTATCTAGTGAGACCTTCTGAAAGTCTGGATCAAAATTGGAAGGGAAGTACACACCCAAGTCCATGGTGGGTTTTCCTTTAACCAGATCGACATTGAGTGCTGCAATATCAATGGTGTCTACTTCGCTCCATCGCACTTTTTGTGCTGCTGGCAGGCTGGAGCCCACAGGTATTGGTTCTTCTACTATTGGCGCAGAATCTGTACAACTGAGAAGAGTTATTCCGAGGAGAATTGTAAGGAGATGTTTCATGAGTGCTTTTCTAATGATGAACTGATGTCCTCAAGCCGGACGGGCTCTTCATTTTTGGTTTGCGCCAAAAACGAAGCAAAAAACTCAAGGCTCTGTTCATTTTTCACAAAACCCTGATCTTAAAAATAGGGAAATAAAAAAACTCGGCAATGACTAGTATTGACTGTTACTTTAACCTCAGAATTCATTAGATCACTGGTGCTATGAGGATTTATTTATAAGATTGCCTCAAACAGTTTTTATTTCTAATCCAATTTTTAAGTCAGACTTTCTAAAATGAATATGGCCAGGATGAAAAGTAAATGATAAAGTGTCAAGACCAAATTTTAGCCAGCAGCTGCTTTATCCATCCACCAAGTGAGTTGCCCCAACTTTGGAATGATGTGCGCAGCAGGATATTGCTCATGATCATCTACTTTCTGTAGGATTGACTTGACTTTCTCCTTTTTGCCAGCTCCTGTCACTAAAAAAGCCACCTCCTTGGCATTATTAATTACAGGGCCTGTCAGGGTTACCCGCTTTTGCCCGCTGGTCGGATGATTTGCTACCGCACAAACCTCTTCGGAAGTCAGCAAGTCCATCTGGTGCGGAAAGATTGAAGCCGTGTGGCCATCCTCCCCCAGACCAAGCATGATCAGGTCAAATTGAGGTAGCCCATCTACCTTAGGAAGCTGATCTGTCAAAATATTGCCGTAGTTCTCAGCTTCTTCTCTTGCATTATCCTCTCCAAGGATACGATGCACATTGGATTGCGGTAGCTCGATGTGCTCGAAGAGGTGCTGTCGTGTCATGAGATAGTTACTTTCCTCATGATTAGGAGGCACGCAGCGCTCATCGCCCCAGTAGAAATGTATCTTCTTCCAGTCAATAGATGTCTTGAAGTCAGCGGCGAGAATGTCAAAAAGAAGCTTGGGTGTGGAGCCGCCAGAAAGGGCAATATTCAGTCTTTCAATTGACCGAGACTTATCAGTTAACATCTGAGCGAATGCCCTTGCTACATCGGCGGGTATTGGGAATACTTTGATTTCTGGGTTCATAATTCACAAAAGACGCCATCGTCTGTCAAGTTTTTGCAAGGGTTACGCCAATCTCCATTTTCCACTAGCGCTTCAGACTGCACTGGTCCCCAGGTACCTGATGGGTAACCATACAAGGGTATGCTTAGATCATTTTTCCATGCTTCCAGTATCGGGTCGATGAATTTCCATGCTGCCTCGACACTGTCACCTCGAGCGTACAAAGTAGCGTCTCCTTTCATACAGTCCAGTAGTAAACGCTCATATGCCTCCGGTACGTATTTGTCGGTCAGATCATTGTACAAGAAATCCATATTCACTGTTTGAACCTTGAAGCCTGAGCCCGGGACTTTGAGACCAAATTTCAACAGTACCCCTTCATTAGGTTGAATTCTAAATATCAATACATTGTGAGAATTGGCCACCCGTTCCTGATTGAAAAGGTGGATATGGTTGTCCTTGAAATGAATGACCACTTCGGAAACCCTCGTAGGCATGCGCTTGCCAGTACGTATATAGAAAGGCACATCCGCCCATCGCCAATTATCGATATAGAACTTCAGGGCGGCAAAAGTTTCGGTTCGGGATTCTGGATCTACACCTTCTTCATCTCGGTAACCAGTGAGCTGCTCACCTTTATAAGAGGCTGCTCCATATTGACCTCTTATGACGTCCCTTCTAATGTCTTCGGTACTCAAAGGACGAAGTGACTGGAACAACTTAAGTTTTTCATTTCTGATACTATGAGCGTCTACCGCAACAGGCGGCTCCATGGCCACCATAGACAGCAACTGCAAGAGATGGTTTTGTACCATATCTCTCAATGCACCCGATCCATCATAGTACCCACCTCTCTTTTCTACACCTACACTTTCGCCTGAAGTGATTTCCACCCGCTGGATATAATTTCGGTTCCACAGCGGTTCGAATATGCTGTTGGCGAAGCGAGCTACCATTACATTCTGGACGGTCTCTTTACCTAGGTAATGATCGATGCGGTAGATCTGCTGCTCTTCAAAACAGCTAAGTAGTTTCTTATTGAGATCAAGGGCTGATTGTAGGTCGTACCCGAATGGCTTTTCGATGATTAATCGTTTCCATCCATTCTCCTGATTATTAAGTCCAACTTCTGCCAGGTTAGCACCGATAGTGGCGTAGAGACTAGGAGGGGTGGAGAGGTAGAAAATACAGTTGCTGTCGTCTGCATTGTTTAGCGATGAAAGACGATCCTTGAGAATGTCGTAATCACTGACTTTTTTAGTGTCTATCGGTTGGTAATGGACCAACCTTGCGAAGGTGTCTAATTCTTCTTTTGAGCCATTTTCGCTAAGGTGCTTATTGTCATATACCACCTTTTTCTGGTAAGCCTCGTCGCTGTATTCAGTACGACTTACACCGAGGATAGCAAATTTTTCCGGTAGGTAACCCCGCTTACAGAGATTGAATAAACCGGGAATGAGCTTGCGTGCAGTGAGGTCACCGGAAGCCCCAAATATGATAAGGATCTGATTTTCAGTCATTCAGTGTTGATTTTTCAGCATCTATTAATCGAGATGCCAATGGGTACAAGGTAATTGGGGCTATATTGTTTGTTTCGGTCGATGAATATACCAATATTCGATCTAATTATACTTTGACACTTTTACCTAATTTGTCATATTGAGCCAGTCGAAATGTATCGTTCGAAGGTTTCGACAAGCTCAACCTGACAATGTTGCTTAGTTCTGATAAGATGTCAAAGTAGAACAAACTATTTCTTATTTACGCACTTCACAAGTGCTCAAATTATTCTTTGATGGCAGGAAATTATGATTTTGGTCTAGTAGGCTTAGGTGTGATGGGCCGCAATTTTATTCTCAATGTGGCAGATCACGACTTCTCGGCCTTTGGCCTTGATACAGATGCTGAAAAAGTTGAAGCTCTGAAGCAGGAAGGATCAGGAAAAAAAGTAAGCGGCACTACCGATAAGCTTGACTTTATTCAGCAACTCAGTACACCACGAAAGATCATGCTACTGGTGCCTGCAGGTGGACCTGTAGATTCGGTAATCCGAGACTTAAGACCTCACCTCGACAAAGGAGACCTGATCATCGATGGTGGTAATAGCTTTTTTACGGATACGGACAGGAGAGAAGAGGACCTCAAAAAGGATGGCATCTATTTCATTGGGTCTGGTGTATCAGGTGGAGCTAAAGGGGCCCGTTTTGGTCCAAGCATAATGCCAGGAGGACAAGAAGCAGCCTACAATCTGGTCAAACCAATCTTCGAAGCGGTTTCTGCTAAGGTGGATGGTACGCCCTGTGTTGACTATCTAGGTCAACGTTCAGCCGGCAACTACGTGAAGATGGTGCATAATGGGATCGAGTATGGGCTAATGCAGCTCATCTCTGAGGCTTACGCTATCATGAAATCGGGTCTCGAACTGAATAATAGCGCTATGCACACGACTTTCGATCAGTGGAACAAAGGTCGTCTGCAGTCATTCCTTGTCGAGATCACGGCTGATATCTTTACTAAGATGGATGATTTGACTGATGAGCACTTGGTCGATATGATTCTTGATAAAGCCAAGCAAAAGGGCACTGGAAAATGGACTTCTCAGAATGCCATGGATCTGGGCATGCCTATTCCCACCGTAGATGCGGCCGTGAGTATGCGCGAATTGTCAGCCATGAAATCAATGCGAGTGGAGGCGGAAAAGAAGTATGATATGGCTCCTAGCAGGAGTTATGCCCCCTCTGTAGAAGAGGTTGAGTCGGCACTCTATTTCTCCTTCATCGTGACTTATGCGCAGGGTATGACTCAGCTCGCAGCTGCATCTGAGGAATACTCATATGGACTGAACATGGAGACTATTGCTAAGATTTGGCGAGGTGGCTGCATCATTCGAGCAGGTTTACTGGAAGACATGCGCAAGGCTTATGAAGCAGACCCTGGATTGAAGAGCCTGTTGCTCGATGACGATATTGCGGATAAGGTCAATTCAACTGTAGCAGCAGCACGGAAGGTATTGGCTTATGCGGTGACCACTGGCACTCCTATGATGGGCTTAGCCGCAAGTATGAGCTACTTTGATGCTTTCCGTTCGGGTCGATTGCCTCTCAACTTGATACAAGCCCAGCGTGACCACTTCGGCTCTCATACTTATGAGCGCACCGACAGAGAGGGCATCTTCCATACCGAATGGTAGACCTAAAATGACGCGTACGAATTACTTCCTGGTTGGACTGGTGATTCTGGTCTTTTTTGTGATCAGTTTCCTTACCAACATCCTTGGCCCAATCATTCCGGCGATCATCGAAGACTTTGAACTAAGCCTTGGATTGGCCGGATTCCTGCCGTTCACGTTCTTTGTCGCTTATGGCGTGATGTCTATCCCGGCGGGTATGTTGGTAGAGCGCTACCGCGAAAAAAAAGTGATGCTACTGGCCTTTGTATGCTCGACGATTGGGGCGTTTCTGTTTGCCATAATACCCTCTTTCGGAGTGGCAATGATTTCGCTATTCCTCATCGGACTCGGGATGGCCATGCTACAAGTAGTCATCAATCCACTATTACGCGAAGTAGGTGGGGAGGAGCAGTTCGCTTTCAACTCTGTACTAGGACAGCTATTCTTCGGTTTGGCTGGCTTTCTAAGCCCTATGGTCTATTCATATTTGGTAACTAATCTTTTTATTGATTCTCCAGACGCTTTTATTGGTATGATGGAGTCACTCGTACCCCAGTCACTGCCTTGGGTAAGCCTCTATTGGATATTTGCAGTAATATCAATGGTGATGGTAGTGGTCATCTTCTTCGTGCGCTTTCCTGAGGTACAGCTCAAGGAGGATGAGAAAGCGGGTACACTAGACACCTACCGGGAATTGCTCCAGCAGCGGATGGTGTGGGCGTACTTCCTGTGCATATTCGCTTATGTCGGTATGGAATCCGGTATAGCCAACTGGATGTCCCAGTTCCTCAATACTTATCATGCTGTCGATCCACAAACGGATGGCGCGAGTGCGGTTAGCTACTTCTGGGGCTTGATGACGGCCGGAGCATTTCTGGGTTTGGTGATGTTGAAATTCCTGGATAGTAAGATCGTCCTTCGTCTTTTCGCTATCGCAACAGTTGCGGCCCTATTGATGGCATTATTTGGAGGTAAGTCAATCGCCTTGATAGCCTTTCCTGCAATGGGATTCACCATCTCAGTCATGTGGTCCATTTCGATTTCTCTCGCTTTGAACTCAGTGGCAACACATCACGGAGCATTTTCAGGTATTCTGATCACTGGGATAGTCGGTGGTGCGGTGGTTCCGTTGATCATCGGCGGCTTAGGAGACCTCATGGGCTTGCAATGGGCAATGTGTTTCTTGCTCATACCATTGGGCTACATCTTGAGTGTCAGTTTTTGGGCTAAGCCTTTGGTGACTAATAAGACTGTGGGTGGGTGAAATGAATGTTATGTCTTGCTTGAGAAGAGGTATAAGGATGTTTAAACATACAAATGGGGATCTATTTTTTAATTATTGGCTCTCTTTTGACACTGATATTCTTTGTAGTCATGTTCTATGTCGGAAGTGATGGCTATCAGAAAAGAAGAGCTGATAAGTTGAATCAATCGTACGTGAAAAATGGCATATCACAGCTTGGGTTTACCCTAAATTCTAATGATCAATTGGACTATTTTTCTGGTAAATTGAATGGTCACCATTGCATTTTTTTTGTTGACACAGGATCATGTAATGACACTGATGAGTTTGGTCTACGCATTCTAATTAGCTATCGTTTGATAGACGCTGAAAAGTTGATTTCACTTCATAATGATTATCATAGTTTCTTTTTCTCGTCAGTTTTGGGGCTCCAGAGGATTTCCTTTGGTTATGAACATGTGGACTTTTTGTTCCCAGGCTGGAGCATTGGTATTAGGAAGATCAGTCAGAAACTCAAAATGGTTGCTGAAGTTGTTTTAAAGGAAAACCTGTTGGTAAATGAACAACTTGAATTACCCAAGTTGATAAAGAAAAGAGATCGCTGATAAATGATTTCCTCTCCAAGGTCTGTGTCTCACAGACCCTTGATCCTTGTATTACCTGATTATCTCACCACACGCCACGGTGATAAATACTCTTATAAATGAGAACGCTTTGCAAAAGCGCTTCAGTCAGTGCCCATTTGTTCCGTTATATCTTCGAAAGATGCATGTAAACATCATGGAACTGGCGCCAGCGTCTCGCTGGTGCCGACCTCTAGCGCACTTTTGTAAAGTGTGCTGATTTACCAAAGCATATGCCATGCGAGTCGGCAATGAGAGTCAGCTCTCCAGCGCCAAGGTCTGTGACTCGCAGACCTTCATCTCACACTTGTGTGGCCTGTGTGCCACACGCCACGGTGATAGTATCATCTGTGTGTTGAGTCTGGTACTGATAGCTTTTACGTTAACTTTTAAGGAGTAACCATCCCTTACGACGGGTTTAAACCCGTCGTAAGGGATGGTTGTCAGCCTACTCCAACCCCGCCAATTCCCTCGCCCAACGCACAAACTTACCACTAATCTCATCATCCCACTCACCGGGGTTTCCCAAGAATGAATCATCCGGTCGTTCATGGATAGTATTCCAATGGTCCATTCCTTCCTTCTCGAATAGTACGTGATCCTCATGGCCTTTTCTATTGAGCAAGTCCATGATCATCTGGTTGTCATAGGCTGACATGATCCAGTCATTGGAGCCGCGCATAATGCGAAGGGGTACTTGCAGATTTTCCCAGCCGCTCGCCAAGTCAAAGTCCTGCAACTGTTGGTAGTAGGCCATCGGTCTGCCGTACATGTGCTCCGGGCTATGATAGTTGTATTCGGCTAATGCCGGGTATTCATCGACGGCTTCCTGATAGCTCTTTTTCTCAATCATCATCTTGTAGTAGAGCGGGATGTAGTATTTGTTGAGCTTCTCTGCGATCTCAGATTCGCTATCTCCACTCATTTGCCGGATACGCCGCTCGATCTCGAGCATGTGCTCAAACCAAGTCTTGAAGAAAGTACCGTCTGAGATGACTCCTGCCAGACCATGCTCATTAGCGAGATAGGGCGCCAAGGCACTACCCATGCTGGAGCCATAGATGATGATATTGGTGGTATCAACATAGTCCTTGACCTTTAGTGCTCTGATGGCGGCATGGTAGCCTGACAGATCCGTAATGAAGTCAGAGGTGCCACAGTCTCCGTCACTGTCCCCAACGCCGGGCTTCTCTATACGCATCATGACCATTCCTGTCTTTTCGACCAGATCCTTGATGGTTTTCTGCCAGTTGTTGGTGCGGGTAGGGTGGAGCTCTACGGAAGAACAGCTCAGCCCTCCGATCAGAATCAGTGCAGGTTGCCTACCTCGCTTGTTAGGCTTGGTAATAATCATCCGCTGGGTAATACCAAAGTCTGAAATGACTTCTTCATAATAAGTGTCTAGGCCGTCATGTGTCTCTTTGGGCCAGGCCTCAAGCTGAACAGAAGGAGTGAGTACTTCTTCACCTCGTTTGACCAGGAATTGAGTTGGCTGGTCGGCACGTAAGCCATAGCTGATATTACTCCATTCTTCTCCGGATGATGCAAGGACTTCATCAACTTTTAAGATTCTATCACCTTCTTGTATACCAGCCTTTTGTAGTGGGCTGTTATCTTCTACTGAACGAATGACCGCTCCTGGTCTATTAGCCGATGGCGAGCTCACCGATGCTCCCAGAAAGGCTCTTCGACCTAGTTTTTGCGGTAGCACTTCGAACTGAACAATGAGTAATAGGAAGAGTGTAAAAATGCTTTTGATCATGAGTTTTTGATCAACATTATCTCATTTCCGTATAGGTTTGGGGGTTATTATGTCAATGCAGCCAGTTCTTATACCAGCTCGGGCTGCCACATGATTTTTTGATGCAGCAATATTATCTATTCGGATCGCGCATACTCAGCCACTCGCTATTTTGGCTGTGCTATTTCGTGTGCTTTGGTTTTATCTGGGCCAAGAATGGCAATTATCTCGATAGCTATTATCTGGAGTTTGTGCTGCTGCCGATCAGAATAGGAGCGGTGTACGTGACGTTGTATTGGCTTATTCCACGCTACTTGCTGCAGAAGAAGTTTCTGGGCATGCTGGTTGCCTATTTGTCTATGCTTTTGAGTGCCGCAATAATTCAGCGACTCTTCACTCATTTCTTTTATGATCAAGCGACGACTTTCGATATTCTCATCCTGTTAGATCCTGGTGCCGTTCTTCGCTCAGCAATTCTCGTAAATACTACGGTACTCTTCCTCGGAGCTATAAAGCTGCTATGGCTCTATTTCGAAGAAAAGGATAAAAATGAATCGGCTACCTCCAGTCTCATCGAAATAAAGTCCGAGAAGCGTTTTTATAGAATTGACCCTGAAGATATTGTGTTCATTGAAGGTTTGGGTAACTATGTGACTTACCATCTGGTGAGCGGTCAGAAGATCATTCGTTACTCAAGCATGAAGGAGGCCCTATCGGAATTGAGTTCGATATTCACCCGCATACACAAGAGCTTCATCATCAACAAAAAACATATCAAATCTTACAATCAGGAAAACGTCGAGATGCCAGCTGAGAAGTTTTTACCGATAGGTAATAGCTATAAGGAGGCGCTGGTTAAATAAATCTCAACCCAATGTCTGTCACTGATTACCAAGTTCTGTGTCAGCGTCTAGCGCACTTTTGTAAAGTGTGCTGTTTTACTAGCTTATCTTGATGCGGTCATCCAGGCAAGGCTGGCCATGAATGAGCTAATTGATCAGGCGGGATTGAATGCTGATAAATGCTCGCATAAACGGGAACGCTTTGCAAAAGCGCATCAGTCGGTTCTGGTTATATGACACAATTGCTGTCAGGTTGTGCTTGTCGAAACCCTCTCCAGGGTCTGTGACTCACAGACCTTCATCTCCACACTTGGTTGGCCTGTGTGCCACACGCCACGGTGATAAATGCTCACATAAATGGGAACGCTTTGCAAAAGCGCTCCAGTCAGTATAGTAACTGTCTCTGAAGTTAATGGAGAAGCATTGTCCAATCTCTAAAGTAGTGTTCATAAGAAAGGGGGAATTAATGCTAATTAACGGTAAAAAAGGGTCAACTTTCGCTGACCCTTTCAAAGTTCATTATTCCGCTAGGGCCTACTTATTAGTATGCCCGTACTTATTGGAGTATCGCTCATATAGCTCCTGCTGCTTGTTGTCCAACGTGACTTGCTTACCACTGATGAAGGCATGCGCCAGAATATTCGTTCTGAAGTCGAGGGCATCACCTTCTGATACGAACAAGGTCGCGTCCTTGCCTACTTCCAAAGTACCTACACGATCATCAATGCCTAATAGCTTGGCGGTATTGGATGTGATCATCTTGAGCGCTTCTTCTTTATCTAGACCATAAGAGGCTGCCGTACCAGCAAAGAAGGGTAGATTCCTACCATGCGCCAACATGCCATCGTGATAGAAGGCAACTGTTAGGCCGGCCTCATTCAGTTGATTAGGAAGTTTATAAGGACCATATACATCTTCATCCACTCGATCCGGGAGCCTGTGGGTTGGAGGAATCATGACACCAATGTCATTATCCTTTAAAAAGTCAGCCACCATCAAAGCAGATGACCCGGTAATAACAACGATCTTGTCAACATCGCTTGCTTGAGCAAACTTTACGGATTCGACGATCTCCTTAGCACCACTGCAGTGCAGAAATAAGGTCTTAGTCCCATCGAAGACTCCCTGCATTGCCTCCATCTTTAGGTTAGTCACCTTATCAGATGCAGCGCCATAAGCCAATGCATCTACAAAATGATCTCCTAACTCAGCCACTTGTGCGTCATAGTCCTTGTTAGGAACGGATTGACGTGTGAAGGTCGCAAAGTCAAAGCGAGTATTCATCTTTGATGGCCAGTTGACATGGAGCCCCATATCGACAGTGTGTGCTGCATCTTCCCAGTTCCAGCCTTCCATCTCCATTACGGATGAGGTACCGGACACTCGACCACCAACGGGGGTAGTTTCTGCTAAGAGCACCCCATTGAATCTGAAAGTTGCGATGAACTCAGAATCCGTATTGTAGGAGACTACCGATCGGATATTGGGATTGATAGATCCACGCTCTGCTTGATCTCTCATGGCGCGAATGGAGCCTACTTCTACCAGACCAACTTGCGAATTAGGTAGTATAAAGCCAGGATAGATGTGCTTCCCCTCGATATTGACGACTTCATAATCCGAGGCATCAACCTGTCCGGCAGTGCCTACGATAGTCAGCTTGCCATTATCAAATCCGATAGCCGAATTCTCAATCACCTCTCCATTTCCGAGATGAGCCACGCCACCAGTGAGCAGGATAGGACCTTCTTGATCTCCTACCGGGATAGGCACTTGTGCCACCGCAGTGGTTGCTACAAAAGCACTTAGTAGGATACTATATATGATTCTTTTCATGATCGTGCTTTTTATCTATTAGAATTTTCAAATGAATAATCGGCATGCTCTTCTTCGCAATGGTATTCAAGTAGTTCGCGTGAACCGCCTTTCTGAGTTTTACCGCCACTTTTCTTGACACCTTTCATCTTTTGGATGAGTCTTGCGCGCTCTGCTCTCACCTCTTCTCTCATCTGAGCATCTTGCTCTGCGTCAAAGTATACAGTACCATCCACAATCGTCTTTTCTACATTAGCATAGACAGAAAGTGGGTGATCTGACCAGAGCACCATATCGGCATCTTTGCCAACTTTGACGCTACCCATGCGATCATCTAAGTGAAGCAGTTTGGCAGGGTTTAAGGTTACCATCTTCCAGGCGTCTTCCTCAGACATACCACCGTACTTTACTGACTTGGCAGCCTCCTGATTGAGCCTTCTACCGCTGTTGGCATCATCAGAGTTGATGGCTGTGACCACACCCTCATTATACATAATTGCTGCATTGTAAGGGATTGCGTAGCGCACCTCCCATTTGTAATTCCACCAATCTGAGAAGGTAGAAGCACCAGCCCCATGCTCTCTCATCTTATCTGCCACTTTGTAGCCTTCCAGGATGTGGGTGAACGTATTGACATTGAAATCGAATTGATCCGCAACTTTCATCAGCATGTTGATCTCCGACTGTACATAAGAATGACAGCTGATGAAGCGTTCCTCATTGATGATTTCGAGCATTGCTTCATCTACCAGATCCCGACGCGGTTTCTTTGCGGTAGCTCTCGATTTAGTAGATAGACCATTGTACGCCTTCCATTCCTTATCATACTCGACGGCATTGGTAAAGCCATCCATGAATACTTGCTCTACCCCCATTCGGGTTTGCGGATATCTGATTGAGCTTTGATTGGAAGATCGCTTTACGTTTTCGCCTAATGCAAACTTGATGTATTCGTCAGCACCAGTAATCCTCAATTGCTCAGGAGCCATACCCCATCTCCACTTCACTACCGCAGATTGGCCACCGACAGGGTTGGCTGATCCATGAAGTATTTGAGCGGCTGTCACGCCACCAGCGAGAGACCTGTAGATATTGATGTCATCAGAGTTGATTTGATCCTGGATCCTGACCATAGAGGAGTTGATAGCCCGGTCATTTCCACCACCACCTACATGCGTATGCTCGTCGATGATACCGCTTGTTAAATGCTTGCCAGTACCATCAACGACTAATGCCCCTGAAGCACTCAGGCCTTTTCCTACCTGGTTGATCTTGCCATCCTTGAGTAAGACGTCAGTTTCTTCAACGATTCCCTCAGCTTCATTAGTCCATACAGTCGCATTCCTTATCAGAATGGTCTGTTGGGTTGGAATTTCCTTGTTGCCATGAGCCATGAATGGAAATATGACATCACCTATGACAATTTCTTTGTCTTGATCTTTCGTGCCTTTTTCAGCGCTTTCAAGATCTCCTGTTTTGCTGGCCGTCCAGTCTATCCAGTTGCCATTGGCTAACTGACCAGTACCTTTCCAGCCATTGTCTGTTGTCCATCCTGACAGTCTGATCGTACCTTTGGCGTCAGTGTTTTCTGCGAAGCTCAATGAAGTCAGGTTCGGTGAAAATGATGATTTCACATCGATGGATGTGGTATCATTGATCACGATTTTCGCCTTTTGACTTCCTGGCTCACCAGACACTTCCATGTTGTAGGTACTGCCGTCAATCGCTAACTTATATGAACCACTGTAGTCTGCTACATCAAGAGGGCTGTAGCGATTAGGATTACCCTGAACCCAGTTTTCATGAATAATGGTCTTTTCATCAAACAATCCACCTGAGGTGATGATGAAGTTGGCCAGCATGCCATTTTTAAGACTTCCGACCTGGTTGCTTACCTTGGCGAGTTGTGCCGGGGTGGCTGTTAAGGCACGTAAAGCTTGAGTTTCCGATAGGCCATGGTCTATGGCTTTACGCACATTGGCCAGGAAATCTCCTTTGCTTGCTAGTCCTGCTGAAGTAATAGAAAAGGGAATACCGGCGGCTTCTAGTTTACCAAGATTAGTAGGAGCCAACTCCCAGTGTTTCATGTCTTCCAACGATACCCGCATGGCATCTATCGGATCATCCACATCAAAAGCATCAGGAAAATCAACTGGAACGACTAATGTCGCACCGGTGGCTTTCACCTCATCAATTCTCTGATAAGAATCTCCGCCACTTTTGATGACATACTGTACACCAAACTCATCGCCGATCTTATCAGCCCGAAGGACATTGAGCCAGTTGCCAGCGTCAAACATTTGAGGTAGCCGCTGTGACTGAATCCAGGCTTCCAACGACTGGTCCTTGAAGGGGCGAGGGCTGAATTGCCCATACCAATCAGCATCCAGGTAGGTCTGACGAAGTAAAGACACATAACCCATCATTGAGCTAGGATAGTTTTGCTGAGAGGTACCCTTGCTTAGTGAATAGTGTGCAGCAGCATTCTCGGAGAGTACGTCTTCATTGTCATTATTGCCAATCGTTACGAATGCAGAATTACCTCTTGCTATTCCATCCGGTCTGAATGTCAGTGCCGCACCGAATCCGGCTTTTCTCATTTCGTCCGCTGACTTGCTATCACCACTGAACTCATCTCCCGCACTATAATGTGCTTTGATTGCTTCATTGACACTAAAGGCACCAGGTGTTTTGGTCTGCATCTGCTCTGCAGCTCCAAAGCCTCTTCTCGGTGTGTTCTCCACCTCAGGTAAGCCATAGCTCGTGTGGAGGTCGATCAAGGAAGGATAGATGTACTTGCCAGCAAGATCGACCACAGTATAGCCAGCAGGAACGGTTACATTGGTGCCCGTCTGGATGACTTTACCATCACGAATGAGTAGTGTGGCATTTTCAATTTTTGTTTGATAATCCACCATGATAGTGGCGTTGGTAAATGCGTAGGCTCTGGCTCTTTTGTCTAGAACGTCATTGGGGGTACGGGTTTCTTGCGCCCGGCTACCCCAAGCAAAAAGCAAAAGCACAACTGTAAGTAGTTGTTTGAATTTCATGGGTTCGAGTAAATTGATTAATGAATCAAATTAGACAGATTAATTCAGCTTTTGGGTCTAACTGTCTGACCGTTCTTGTAAAAATTCGTGTAACCTGCCCAGGAGCCATTTACAAGTCTGGGACTTGTCTTGAACGGCCTTATGATTAACAGACTCGTAGCAAGCGGGTTAATGAGATATTTTTTTGAAATTCATCCTCATAATGACCCTATCTCTACATTGAGTGCCATTCTCATAAATAGGATGAGTGTATTGCCTTATGAAATAGTCTTTGTCGATCGCGTCGGCATGAAAGCCCACTTTTTGATAGAGATATTGCTGACCAGCGCTGGTATCAGCAGTGCATGTGATGAGCGTTTCAGCATTTAAAGATTGGACGTAAGCGATGGCGCGCTGCAGCAGCTGGGTGCCGATCCCATGACCTTGAGCTGATTCAGCTACCGCAATGTTTTGAATCTCGTAGTTGCTGGTAGATGTCTCGGATATCGCGCACACTCCCACGACATGGCTATCTACTTCTGCGATGAAAATCTTAGACTGCTTGATGTACGAGGAGATTTGATCTTCAGAAGGATCAGCCAATAGGAGTAGCTCTGATGGGGGCTGCTCATGCTTTTCTAATTTTCTAATTTCGGCAGAGCCTTTCACAAGGTCAAAGTACAAAGAAGACAATTATCTGAAAAGAATTAATTCTCCATAATGAGCATCAGTTCTGCTGCTCGAGCTTCGTAGCTGCTCCAGGATGCGTCATTTGTTATTTGAGCTTGAATCTCTGATAGGGTAGCATCGTTTAAGTTTAGTCGCTGACTTGCAAGTTCAAATGGCGTGACGAAATTGACATACTGGGACTGAACATCAACTTCCATGAGTTGCAGTAGGTGAGTGGCCGCTGCACCAGAATGATACCACAGTCTAAAGGCAATGGCTGTTCTCACCGTGCCTTCCTCCGTGGCATTGTATAGTATATCGCGCCAGCCATGTGTGGGGTCTTGATGAACTCCTGGAAACACTTCTGGCAACACCGAGTAAGTCTCGATATAGCGTGCAGACCCTTCGAACAACTCCTGATAGGTGCCCATTGCGGTGACCAATTGTTCCTCAGAGGGATCGAGGGAATGCATTTTGGTCATGGCAGCTACATACCGCCTGGCATAGCTCTCAGCTTCAGTAGCATTCGACGCAAGATGAGCATCAGCCATGAGATCATAGTAGTAGAGATGCCAGGCCAGCAGTTCTGTTTCAAAGGGATAATCTTGAGTGTTTTGGATCCATTCTTGGCTGATTTGCCATTGTTTTAGCTGAAACTTATGGAACAACTCATGAGCTAGTATCATGCTCACCCAACCACCAGTAAGGTTTTTGTAATCATCATAAAAATAGCCCTTAAGGGGTTTGTCGTACACTACAAAGTAAACTGTACCCTCATAAGGGAATTCGAAGAGAAACCGCCCAAACTCTCCCAGCTCTTGAATCGCCAACTGAGCCATGTCACTATTGCGGTAGGCGTCATACCCAGCCGTTTGACTTTCACTGACTAGTTCACTACCCTGGGGTATAGGATCCGGGGCATTGAGTATATAGCCCTGTGTGGTGGATATGTCTGGGTCATCAAGCAGCAGCAGGATAGGGAAGGTGCTTAGGTAATCATAGGTAGGCCAAAGTCGTTGGGCTTCTGCCGCAACGTTGGTGATATTGGAGAACTGAGTTGCAGCTTCATTGGAGATTGATACGCCTGATGGTCCTTCATTTGAATCATCACTACAGGAGATGATAGCCAGTACTAACGCAAATAGGAATGATTTCCTTAGTAAAGAATACCAATTTCTGGAAAAGCTGAGAACGGACATTGGCTTCTGGATTTGGTTACCTCTAAGAACAAAACCAGCCATAAGCACCCTTAACTATTTGAGCAGGATAGGACTATCTATCTAACAGGAGTTCCATTAAGGCAATCGCTGCTGTTTCACCTTTGTGCTTGAGGAACTCTCTGTCCGTGTTATCACCAAACTCAAAAACTAAACCAGGAGTACCAAAAGCTTTAAAAAAGTAGTTGCGTGAGACGGTGGTAGGCTCGATCTTATCAGAAGGCCGGACATTGGGTGTGTAATCTGGAATCCGTTGATCCATCTGTGCTACCCAATCATAAAGTATCATCTGATTTCCACTTAACAGCGTAGAGTCTATGGTGTAGTAGATATCATCCCAGGTGGAATGAAAATCAATAAAGAAGTGGAAACTGGCATGATCATCATCTACCATACGAGTGGCGTAATCGCGCACGTTGCTTGTCTCTGGCTGATTGAAGTCAGCCCAGTCCCGATTAAGGTCGATTCCGCCACTGTTGTGCCGCCAGTGGCCATTGTCCGCCCCATCGGGATTCATGAGAGGCACAGCGTCTACCGTGAATGACTTGCGGAATTTCTTGGCGAGCTTCGAATCACCAGCGATGGTTTCGATGAAGCCCTCCATGGCCAAAAAGCCTGTTACCTCAGGTGGGTGTTGACGCGAGATAATCATCACTCTATCCTTCGATGTTTCGTTACCAATAGTGAGCAGTCGCATGTCCCTGCCTTCTTTAGATAGGCCGATCGATTGAGTGGAAATATCCTTTTGATCGGCAAGTCCATCCATCCATGCATAGACTTGATTGGTAGTTTGAAGCTCCTGTGCTGCTACCCACAGAGTGTCAGGGGAGACGCTCAGCGTGATCTCTATATTCTCCGGAAGAGAGCCAGGTCCAAAGTCAGCCGTGCCTTTCTCAAACTCTGTATAATCTGCTGAGTCTAGTGATGTCCATGACTGACCATCCATACTCAGCTTTGGAAAATAGCGACTCTTGGCATTCTGATAAGTATAGTAGAGTTTGATGTCTCTAGATGTGGTGCTCCAGATCTTGAAAGCGTACCATGGGCTGGGATTGATGGGTTCATTCTCAGGGTTAATGATTAATGTGAAGGTATCATCGCCGGTATGGGTAATGCCACTGAGTCGTCCACCTTGGAAGTCGTTTGAGAAGAAGACTGACTCATTGTCTAAAGAGAATACACCTTTCCATTGAGGTACTACAGGTTTATTGGTCGTAGTGACGACTCTGTTCGGGCCTTGTCCCTGATACACAGGTTTTTGAGCAAAGGCAGTTATGCTTATGATAAGTAGAAAAGCCGTAAGGATAGACTTAATCATGGTAGGAGGGTTTTAGTAGTGCTGGTTGAGATCCTATTTATTACCATAAAGATCCTCGAAAACGGCAACAATGCAATAGCTCTAAACTCTTGGAGACTCCAGGAACTTGACACCACCGGACCGCATTCGCTCATAGTCGGTCTCAAAGTCGTCGGCGTTGACAAATATCAAACCCCTGAAGTCAGACTGATTTCTGAACTGTTCTTGCGCAGGTAGGGAGCTTTTGTCGGTCATGTCTCAGTTGAGTGCTATATAAATTATCATATAACGGTTAATCAATTAACACTTAATGAATTTAAAAGATTTGCCTATGATCAACTTGTATTTTCTATCATTAACTGTTAGGTAATGCACTTATGACCTCTGCGTAAGACCACTTAATCTCCGAAAATCTTCTTTGAAACTTTCTATTAATTGATAATGAGAGGTTATTATTGATCAACAGTAATTGATAGATACTACTCTTATTACTCTTTGAGAAGGAGTTGTTCGACTTCAGTGTAGCATACAAAAAACTAATTATTATAATTTATAACTGTTTTAAAGTTTATGAAAAACTTAACACGAACTTATGTTGTGGCATTATCTGTGATCGCTCTGGTCATTGGATTTAGCCAATTCCTAATCCAATCATCCATTACCAATAGCAGCTCTGATTCCAGGATAATTAATATTTCCGGTAGGCAGAGGATGCTCTCTCAAAAGATAGCAAAAGCGTCGCTGGCTATAAGAAATGCTGGCAATATTGAGGATTATCTAGCCAGAAAGGAGGAATTGAAGGATGCTTACACTTTGTGGAGTGAATCCCATACTGCACTACAGTTTGGCAGTGAGAAAATGGAGATGACCAATGTCAATAATACTCCTGCGATTCTTGACCTCTTCCAACAGATAGAACCTCATTTCCTGTCGATGGAGCAGAATGTTGAAAGTATACTTTCAACAGACTATGAACAAAGGCAGAGTTTAGAACTTCAAAGTGCATTAGGATCGATTTTGGCCAATGAAGGTGATTTTCTCAAGTTGATGAATGATATCACTTTTCAATATGATGCAGAAGCACTTGGAAGAGTAAGGGAATTGTCTCGAAATGAGTACATCTTGTTTGCTATCGCATTGATCTTGTTGATAGCGGAAGCACTAGTGGTTTTCCGGCCTGCTATCAATCGAATTGCTGGGTATACTAAGAAACTCCAGTCTCAGGGTAAATCGCTCAAGCGTGCCCTGGGACAATCCCAGTATCTGACCAATCAAGCTAAGAGTGTTTTCGAAAATGTAGACCAAGGAATATTCCTGCTGAATGAGAAGTTTGGGATCGACTCTTTTTACTCCAAGGAGACTGAAAGAGTACTGGGTGAGTCAGAGCTGGCAGGTGCCAATTTCATACATCTAATGAAATCAAAGCTAATGCCACGTGATATCGAGGCATTGGAACTTTATACAGAGAACCTGTTCAATACGGATATCAGAGAGGATGTGGTGAATAGGCTAAATCCTATTGAGCAAGTGGAAATATTCACTGAGAAGGAAGGAAGCAAAGCGATCGAGAGTAGGTACTTAAGAGTTTCCTTTTCGAGAATTATGCGGAGCAATCAGATTTATAGAATCCTGGTCACCGTTCTCGATGAGACTGAGAGTGTGCTCCTGAAGAAGCAGATAGAAGAAGCCGAAGTGAGAAATGAACGTGAGTCGGCACAGCTATTGGCTATTTTCAAAGTCAACCCCAGAGTACTCCACGAATACCTGGATACGACCATGGCATCCCTTGGTGAGATATCAAAAATGTATGAAAGAGATGGAAATGAAAGTCTAAAGGAGCTGATTGGTCATACTTTTAGAGTAGTGCATAGTGCGAAAGGCAATGCTACACTTATCAATCTTGATCTTGTACAGGATCGATTACATGAACTAGAAGAGTCTATCACCCTGCTTAAGGACAAGCGCGATATCAAGGGAAAAGACTTCTTAAATGTGATTTATGAAGTGACTGAGATCATCATGGTGCTTGATAACATGAAGGCCATGCTGAAGAAGATCGCGAATGTCTACAAAACTTGGAATCAAGAGGAGAACAGCAATCCAAATACGATACTGATGGAGACTTTGAAGAAAGGTGTCGATCGGTTGAGTAGGAGTCAGAACAAGGAGGTGGATTTGGTCTTTGAAGACAATGGCATCCAGTTACCTGAGCATTTGAAGATTGATTTTAAAGACCTCTCCATTCAGCTCATACGAAATAGTCTCGTGCATGGCATAGAATCTGAAGATGAGAGAAACTTCATGGGTAAGAGTGAAAGCGCTCAAATCAGAATTTCGCTAGATGAGAGTAAAGAGGGTGGGGTGATAGTCCACTATGAAGATAATGGCAAGGGGCTGGATCTCGATGAGATTGTGTCTAAGGCGATTGATAAATCTATTATCAATGCAGCTGATGCCGACGATTTAGATGATCATCAGAAAGCTTCGCTGATATTCCATGATGGCTTCTCTACGGCTGAACAGATTAGCGAGCTAGCTGGTCGAGGACAAGGTATGAGTATTATCAGATCGATTCTTGATAAGCATAAAGGCAAGTTCATACTTGACTCCAAGAAGGATGAATATTTCAGGATGTCACTAACATTTCCTAAGAGGGATGAGCACCTGTCTGTCATACTTAAGCAAGCGGTATAGCTTATGAAACTTCTAATAGTAGACGATTCATCCATGATGCGGATGACGATAGAGGAACATCTCAAGGGGTATGATATTGAGATCGTAGGAACTGCCGAAAATGGTATAGAGGCAATAGAACAGGTGAAGTTGAAAAAGCCTGATGCAGTTACACTCGACATCACCATGCCCGAAATGGACGGACTGGAATGTCTTGAACAGATTATGAAAATCTCTCCTGACCTGAAGGTGATGGTGATCACAGCGCTTTCTGATAAGCTGACAGGGCTGAAAGCCCTCAAGAAAGGAGCACGAGAGTATCTATACAAACCAGTAACTCCAGAAGAGTTAATGAAAGGGTTTGACCTATTGTTTAACAGAACCAGCTAGCTATGAGTACCCAAAAAGAACAGTTCGAGAAGACGGTTAATGTCTTTATCTCATCTATTGAAAACTATTTTGAAAAACTGACACAGATTGCCGTTACCACCAAGCCGCCTTTTGTCAAAACGCAGGATGAGCTACTGCTCAAAGAGTGCACCGGCATGATTGGTGTGTCGGGTATTAAGAAGGGATTCATCTATATCTCTGGTCATATGGATATGTATCGAGATCTGATTCGTCGATACGTCAAGCTTAAAGACCCTACGGATAGCAACATTGAGGATATGGCCGGTGAACTGTCTAATGTGGTATCTGGGAATGTCAGAGAGACCTATGGGGATGAGTTCATGATATCTGTTCCTATAGTTTTCACAGGAAAACCCGATAACCTGAAGTTTCCTGATAATATGCCGATTTACGTGATGCCATTTGAGTGGGATAGCCATGAGGCTTATATGGTAGTAGGCTTAATCTAATCGCTATGAAGAAAATTGTATTACTAGGCCTCATGTTGGCCTTATCAGAATGGGCCTTTGGTCAGTTCACCATCACAGGTGAAATAAGACCTAGAGCCGAGTATAGACACGGGTTTAAATCCTTGACGGTAGAGAATACCGATGCGGCATTTTTCATAGAGCAGAGATCAAGAGTCTATTTTGACTACAATGCTGAGAGATATTCGTTCAGTATGAGCGTTCAGGATATCAGGCTGTGGGGAGAAAACGCACAGATCTTTAAGTCGGATAATGGCTTCTTTAACGTATTCGAAGCTTGGGGTGCTTATCACTTCAACGAATCGTGGAAGATCAAGGTCGGCCGACAAGCATTGGACTATGACAATGCTCGGATACTTGGAAATCTGGCTTGGGCACAGCAAAGCAGAAGCCATGACGTAGCATTGATCACTTATGCGAAAAGCAAATCTAAGTTTCACCTTGGTGCAGCCTTCAATCAAGAAGACGTCAATGCTAGACCCGAACCAGCCAGGCTTGCAAGCACGTTTTACAGCGGCGTAAATAATTACAAGACCATGCAGTATGCCTGGTTTAATCAGGGATGGGACAAAGGAGAATTGTCCTTACTTGTGCTCAACAATGGTATCCAGTCACCAGACAGCACGGTGCATTTTAGCCAGACTTCAGGTCTTGTCTTTAAGCAAAAGATGGGAGGGACTAGCTTGATGGTCGAAGGCTATTATCAAAGTGGAAAAGCTGCCTCTGGCAATGACCTGGCAGCCTACATGCTAGCGGTAAATCTTGGCTGGAAAGTCGGGGGCTCCTCGATCACGATTGGTGGTGATTACCTATCTGGTCAGGACGTGAATAGTGAACAAAACACTGTCTTCACTCCTCTGTATGGCACTAATCACAAATTCTATGGATTGATGGACTATTTCTATGTGGGAAATGGATTCAATAACGTTGGGTTGATAGATGGCTATGTCAAGTTTGGCTTTAAGCTTTCGGAAAAGTCCACCCTGAATGTTCATGGCCACCAGTTTGTTGCTCAGACTGACCTTATCGATCAAGACGGAAATTCAACCTCAAATACACTTGGTACCGAGCTTGATCTGGTCTACAACTTAAACATCGATCCTGCAGTAAACCTAAAAGTTGGCTACTCGCAAATGTTTGCGACGAACAGTATGGAACTGGTGAAAAACGGGAGTAAAGATGAGCTGAACAACTGGGCCTGGGTCATGTTGACTATCAAGCCAACACTGTTTAAAAAAGACATAGACTAGGCTCCAGCCTAGTCTTTCACTTCCAATCTACCATCCGCATGCTTGGCAAATCGGCCCTTGCTGCGATCATGCACATGATCATGGGTAGGCCATGGCCAACCACCAAACTGAGTCAGTTGATAATCGCGCATAGCCTGTTGAATTTCTTGTTGCGTGTTCATGACAAATGGTCCATACTGAGCAACAGGTTCTCCGATCGGCTTGCCTTGGAGCATGAGTAGATGGGCTTCTTCAGTGCCGTTCTGAATAACCGTTGATTGATCGGCAATCAATTCTGTCCCATGGTCGGGCTTTACTGACTGGCCGTCAATCACGACCTCTTCTCCTTGATAGAAATAGATGGTTCTGTTAGCCTCAGCACTTGCGGTGGGCATGATCCATTTTGCATTGGGCGCAAGTTTGATCACCCAGATCGCTACTTCATGATCTGCGCTGGCTGCCCACGAGTCTGGTGGAGGAGCGGGCGCTTTATGATCGTCAATACTGCCAGCGACAATACGAATGCTTATGTTTTTGCCATTTTCATCCTTGGTTTCGTGTATGGGCATATTTTCACGCCAAAGCATTGCAAAA
This sequence comes from Cyclobacteriaceae bacterium, assembly GCA_040222235.1. GTDB lineage: Bacteria > Bacteroidota > Bacteroidia > Cytophagales > Cyclobacteriaceae > UBA6059. The sequence continues at coordinate 23,806 of JAVKDO010000145.1, read as the reverse complement.
TGCGGATCAACGAATTTGCCAGCCTTTGGCAAATTGAGCCATATCTGGAACAAGACTAACGGATTGGGTTCTTCCTTGTTGAGTAGGGGAAACATCTCGGAATGCTGGACGCCTCTTCCAGCAGTCATCCATTGCGTATCACCATTACCGAACCGACCTGCTGCGCCAATAGAGTCGCTGTGGTCTACGAGACCCTTGGGCACCACAGTTACCGTCTCAAAGCCCCGATGAGGATGCGCAGGAAAGCCTGGGACAGTCTGTCCGTGATACATCCGGAAGCCGTCTTTGATGGTGAAGTCATTGCCGAGGCTTCTGCCTTCTAGTGATGCATTGGGGCCCGCATCATCATTCCCGGTAGGGTAGTCGTCTTTGTGATACACACAAAAGAGAAAGGGATCGCTGGTCTGCCAAGGAAAACCTAACGGGAAGGTACGTTTGATACTGCTCATGATGAAATGTATGTAGTTACATCTACTTAAACAAGATTGGTGGGTTTGAGTTCATCAAGACACAAAAAAAGCCGCTCCGAAACGAAGCAGCTTTTCATCCTATGAATCAATTACCGTTATTTCATTTAGTTGCAACCTCCATATTCCACATCTACGGTTGATACGACTGTACCGTCGGTGGTGGTCACAGTTTGAGTCGGATAGCCGTCAGTACCGAAAGTGTAGTCAAATTCAGTTACCGTTGTAGTGCCACCTGAAACAAATGTTTCTTTGTTAATCAAATCTCTTGATAGGAAGGTGGGCCTGTAGCTTATGGCTGCCCAGTTGAAAATGCCATTATCTACTTGAGCCGCAGAGACATTATTGCCTTCAGTGGTATATTCAAAAGTATAAGTGCCACTAATCGCACCAGATTGCTGCACTTGGGTAACGTTGTTCCCCTCATAAGTATACGTATAAGTGAGTGTACCTCCGAACCCGAGATCGTTGACGCTTTGAGTAAGTCGGCCATCAGCATCATAAGTAAAAGCCCAACTGATCTCAAAACTAGAGACACTAATAGTTACACCGTTAGGTAGCTTAGCACTGTTATAACCATCTATCGTTATAGTCGATGATGAAGGCACTGGGGCTGTAGCTTCAGTCTGAATCATTGAAAGTAACCCATCGCTATTGTAGCTCAAAATTGAGACAAAGGCTGTGGCACCTGTAGCTTCTATTTTTGTCACATTGCAACTTTCATCGTAAGTATACTCTGAAACTGTTGTGCCGCCTGAAGTCGTATCCGTCTGCTTTAAGGCATAGAACCCACTTCCGCCTCCACCAGGCCCTGGGTCTGGTCCTGGATCGACTCCACCTGAAGTAGCTGCAGTCGATACATTCGAGTTATCAGAGGTGGTCAACACATTGGTTGCGCGTATTCGGAAGTAGTAGTTGCCACCTGCTGTAAGATCAGCTACCGCAAATGAAGTCCCAAGCACCGCCTGGTTGTCAACTACCAAGGTGTTGAATGCATCATCAGAAGCTACATCCAGGAAATAACTCAGCGCGCCGCTAACAGCACCCCAGTTGGCAGTGAAGCCCGTATCAGTGACATCTGTTGCGTCTCCAGCGACAGGTGCCGCAATGGGATCTGCCGCTGAAATAGCAATATCAACAAATGACCCTCCGGTAATACTGATAGTGCTCATAGTTCGTCCATTGACGAAGCTGAAGTCAGCCTCGAATGCATAAGTACCTGACATGGTAGGGCTGACAGCTGTCACTTCTAGGGTACCAGATGCAGCGACAAAAACGGAATCACCATTCTGATAAGTAGCAGTATGATCTCCTGTACTAGCTATAGTATAGGTGCCCGCGGCACTAGCATTGGTAGTGACAGTGATTGTTTTAGCACCATCAGAGAAGACTAATTGCGTCTTACCATCTGCGGTTTTAGCTTCGTTAGTAGTAGGTTCGAATGCCTCTCCACCAATTGATGCGGAGTTGCCCGGTGCAGGATCAGGCCCAGGATCGGGTCCTGGATCGGGTCCCGGATCAGGATCGGCTTCAGCTTCGGTGGTGACAGAAACCGTAGATGAGTACGCCGAAGTGCCGTCATCGTTAGTTGCGTTGACTCTGACGAAATACTCGGTTTCGCTTGACAAGCTTGATACAGCAGCGCTGGTTGTTGTAATTCCAGACTCATTGGCCACTATCGTACCAAAGCTATTGTCTGAGGCTACTTGTACTCCGTAGCTTGCTGCACCAGATACAGCACTCCAGTTGACAGTGAAGCCCTCGGTAGTGACATCACTGGTCGATACTCCTGTGGGTGCTGCCGGTGGTTCCGGATTTGGGGTAGGTGTTACATCTCCATCATCATCTCCGCAGCTCCAGCCAACGAAGACGAGCATCGTGATGAACATTGCTCTTTTTAATTCTTTCATGGTCTTTTCGATTTGTAGTTATCTAAAAATTTCGTGACTGGTTTTGACTTAAATTCATCGTATAAGGATGATGACGATCAAATCAGAATAATCCAGTTCTTCTTCATTAATCAAATTTTGGCCTTATACTATCAGCTATCAATACCCACAAGAGGGTATATGAGACTAGGGATAATCCCGTACCCTAGATTGTCGCCAAATCGCATAATGGATCAGTCAGGATTCACTAGATTTCAAGACTTATTATCGAGGGTGAAAATGACTACATCATTCAAGGAATTGAAAGACTTATTGACCTATTATTATGGCTTAAGCGGTGATTTGAAACAACTCTATGGAGATGTTGATCTCAATTTTCACCTGCGCACCGTTCATGGCGAGCAGTATGTAGTGAAACTCAAAAAGGACTTGAGTCAGAAAGAGTCGCTGCTGTTTCAACATCAGATGGCTGGCCATTTGGTCACATCAGGTCTCGTCATGCCCAGTGCCATCAAGAGCCTGCATCAGGAGACGGTTCTTAGTGTTAGGTACGATCAGGAGGATTATCTGCTAAGCCTACTCACATGGATAGATGGACCCTTATGGTCATCTCAACTACCGCAATCGGATGCGATGCTGGCTTCTCTGGGCAGTTTTCTAGGCCGTATGACTTCTGCACTTCAGTCTTTTGAACATCCAGCTGCTCATCGAAGTATTACCTGGGACAATGCGTCTGCGGATTGGGTTGGAGGCCAACTTCATATATTTCCTACCGAAAAAAAGGAGCTGATTGAAGACTTATATAATCAATACGAGTTTAAGGCCGATGCTCGAAATCAGCTCAGAAAATCAATCATTCACAATGATGCGAATGACAACAATATCATCCTTGGCAGATGTGGGGATACGGTAGAGGTAAAATCAATCATCGACTATGGTGATGCGCTGCACTCTTACACCATCAATGAGCTGGCCAATGCACTCGCTTATATCATGATGGACAAGCACGATCCTGCAAGTGTGGCCATGAAGGTGATTCGGGCATACCATAAGGAATTTTCTCTGAATCAGGGTGAAATAGAATTACTCCCATTAATGATTGCTACACGGCTCATGCTCAGTGTCACACACTCTACAATCAACCACCAGAATGATCCTGAAAACGAGTACCATCAAATCAGTGCTGAAGGAGCTTGGAAACTCCTAGCATGGTTTCATTCCGCGGATGTAGCATTGATGATTGCCAGATTTAGATATGCTTGTGATTGGGCTCCTGTCGGTAGCCTTGTGAGCTATGCGGAAGCTGAAGAACAGGATAAACTCAAAGCTCATCCGATTGTTGATGGGCTCCATATAGGGAATGTCAGTTTTCTTGACTTGTCGGTAGACAGTCCACTGCTTGGACACTATACCAACTATCAGAACCTGGAAAGTTTCCAGAGCATGATAGATCGTCAGGTGCAGGCCAGCCAGTCTCGATGGGGTGTTGGACGATACGGAGAAATTAGACCGATCTATACGACCGATGGATTTACCGAGCTGGGCGATGAAGGATCGCAGTGGCGCACCGCCCATCTCGGCTTGGATTTATTTGGATCCGCTGGTAGTCCGGTTTATGCGCCGATGGACGGGGTGGTGCATAGGTGTAAGGATAATGGCATGGAGCTAGATTATGGGCCTACCGTAATTCTGAGGCACGAAATAGACAACTTGACCTTCTTCACTTTGTATGGCCATTTAAGCCAGACAGATCTTTCACAACTAGATCCAGGTCAATCGATCAGGGCAGGTGAGGTCTTTGCCCATTTCGGTACTGCTTCTGAGAATGGTGGGTGGCCACCACATCTTCATTTTCAGATCATCCTGGATCTGTTTGAGCACGAGCACAACTATCCGGGAGTAGTATTGCCTCAAGAACTGGATTTTTGGAAGCATGTTTGTCCTGATCCATCAACATTTCTGCAACTAAACCTTGCCTCAGATATACCGCATGCGAATAGTGAGCAAGGATTACTAGAAACAAGAAAAAAGGTGCTCGGAAGAAGCCTGAGCATTAGTTATCAGCGGCCCCTTCATATGGTGCGTGGCTTGGGACCATACTTGATGGATAAGACTGGCCGACGCTACCTTGACATGGTCAATAATGTCGCACATGTTGGGCATGAACATCCTAAAGTAGTTGAAGCTGGCAGAAGACAGATGGGATTGCTCAATACCAATACCCGGTATCTCCATGAGGAGCTTATCGCCTTTGCCGAAGAACTCACGGCCACTTTGCCTCCTTCATTGAGTGTCTGCCATTTTGTGAATTCTGGAAGTGAAGCCAACGAACTGGCGCTCAGGATGGCCAAGGTGTACACTGGTGCCGGGGATATCATTGCGGTAGCGCATGGCTATCATGGCAATACACAGGAGTGTATCAACGTGAGCTCTTATAAGTTTGATAGCCCTGGAGGTGCAGGCAAACCTGACTATGTTCAACTCCTTGATATGCCAGATATCTATCGTGGAGCCTATCGGGATATAGAAGCAGGTGCTGAGTATGCCGCTCAGGCGGCAACATTGATAGTCCACTTGGAGAGAAAAGAAAGGAAGCCAGCGGCCTTGATCTGCGAGAGTATACTCAGCTGTGGCGGACAGATCCCGCTACCACCCAATTATTTGAAATTGGTATATGAACAAGTTCGAAAGGCAGGTGGCGTTTGCATTGTCGATGAAGTACAAGTTGGTATCGGCAGGGTAGGAGCCCACTACTGGGGATTTGAACTAAGTGGGGTAGTGCCGGATATCGTGACCATCGGAAAACCGCTAGGTAATGGTCATCCGGTAGCCGCAGTAGTGACTACACCTGAGATCGCGGATGCCTTCAATAATGGCATGGAGTTCTTCAACACCTTTGGTGGTAACCCGGTCAGTTGTGCAATAGGACGATCAGTCCTGAGCGTGGTTAAGGAGGAAGGGCTGCAGCAACATGCGCTGGAGATCGGTGACCATCTTCAAAAAGGCCTTCTTCAGTTACAAAGCCGCTACCCAATCATCGGTAATGTCCGTGGAGTTGGGCTGTTTCAGGGGTTTGAGTTGGTAGCGGATCAAGGGACCCTAACTCCTGCAGCCAAGCAAGCGGACTATCTCGCAAACCGCATGCGCGACAAGGGCGTACTGCTCAGCACCGACGGGCCATTACATAACGTCATTAAGATTAAGCCACCCATGGTCATACAGCGGTCTGATATTGATATGGCGCTGGACCTGATGGATCAGGTATTTGGCGAAACGGCGATGAAAATTGGGTAGATGAGAGCTTGTAGATAGAAGTTTACTACGATCAAAGGTGAGATCTCCCCAAACAGCCGATCGACACCTGACAGGTTTTTGAAACCTGTCAGGTGTAAGTCAAAACAATCTTCCGACTTCTAATCTGCTATGACACCTAACCATTCCTTCAACAACTTCTCATTGACATCATCCATGCCTTTGACTTTGATATGCTTGAGTGTGTTGCCACTACCTTCCAGCAAACCATCAGGGTCATTGATTCGGTCTGGATTATAAAAGCCAAGGGTGATGTGCTTCTTGGTAAATCGCAGATAGGCAAAGTCCTTGTTCTTGCAAAAGACTGGAAAGCCCCATTTGATCTCTTCTGTGACATCATTAACGCTTTCGTGGATGAATTGTCTTAGATACTCCAGGGTTTCAATTTGCTCTCTTGGAGCCTTGTGAATGTAGTCTGTGATCTTTTGATTTAGGTTCATCTCAATGTTGTCATAATTACCACTATATAAAAATAGCGAATCTGACAAAGACTTCTTTTACTGGACTTCATCCTTGTCCAGAGTCACCAGTAAGAGGTTTGCCAAGCGTAAATCGTGCTAGTCTTTGCTAGCAAACCACGGCAGATAGATAAATACAAACTGGACAACCAGTCTTATCAGAGCAGCTGTTTTAGTGCCAATCGCGGGATTCTCCTGGAAGAGATCTATCACATGAATAGGCAAAAACAGGATCATGAGTATTGAGATACCCAGCAAAGCCTTTTTGCGATAGCTTGGAATAAATACGCCGATCCCAAGTAGCCCTTCAACTATTCCGGTACCCCAGTTAACCAAGTTTTCTGGTAAGAACTCGGGGATAAAAGCGGCGTAGTTTTCAGGAGTTAAGAAATGACCTACTGCTCCGAAAATAAGTAGTGCGGCCATCAAGAAGCCAATGATTTTCTTTGCGATTTTCATGATGTTGGGAGGTATGTTTTATTGTGTAGGATGAATATACATCTTGTTGAGAGCATTTGAAAATCATCTCGGCTGGGTCAAGGAACCAACAAGACATCCGCTATTATCTAAAATCTTTCAACTTGATCTCAAAACCTCTTACCTCTTGAATTTACCGTCGATGTTTGTTCTGGTAGTATTGATTTGTCAGTAATTCCTATATTCTTCCTGCTAAGCGATGATAAAGTACTTGACATTCGCGCTCTTGTGCCTATTGGGTACAACAGCCAACCTCCATGCCCAGGTACAAGGGCAAATCCTAACCGAGCGACCTTCTACTACAGCAACCAAGATTGTTGAAGAGATCGAGATTACAGGTGACGTTCGGGGCAATCCTATCTGGCAGGGTATTGAACCTATCACAGACTTGATACAAGTACGGCCGCAAGTCGGGGAACTCGTATCCGAGCGGACAGAAGTACGGATGGCTTATACTGATTATACGCTCTACGTATCTGTGATTTGCTATGATCCTGAGCCGGACAAACTCATCGTTTCAGACTCTCGTAGAGATGCTTCGCTGGACGATACAGATGCCTTCCTTTTCATATTGGATACCTATCATGACAATCAAAATGGCTTTATTTTCGGTACCAACCCTATCGGAATAGAGTACGACGCGCAGGTCGATAATGAGGGCCAGGGTAACAATAACGCCAACCGCCAGCAGGGAGGTGTGATCGGTGGCTTCAACCTCAACTGGGACGCTAGCTGGGAAGTGCGCACACTAGTCGATGATATTGGCTGGAGTGCAGAGTTTGCGATCCCCTTTAAGACTATCCGCTTTAAGGCGGGAGATAATGTCACTTGGGGGGCTAATTTCCAGCGTAATATCCGCAAGCGAAATGAATTTGCTTACTGGTCGCCGCTACCGATCCAATTTGATATCAAGCGGCTGTCACTGGCAGGCGATATCACAGGTCTCGATCTTAAGAAGCCAGGCAATCTGAAAGTCATCCCCTATGTACTTGGCCAGACCAACAATAACTATGATAACGGCGAGCGCGATACCGAGAACAGGTTCGATGTAGGTGGTGATGTGAAGTACAGCATTACGCCAAGTCTCACTTTGGACTTGACCTACAATACCGACTTTGCTCAGGTGGAGGTCGATGAGCAACAGGTAAACCTCGACCGGTTTAATCTCTTCTTTCCAGAAAAGAGGCCTTTCTTTTTAGAGAATGCTGGCTTTTTCACGCTAGGGGCACCCGGAGAAGTTGACCTGTTTTTCAGCCGAAGGATAGGTATCGGTGACGAAGGCACGTTGCAGCCGATCATCGGAGGAGCAAGACTTTCCGGTAGGGCCAACAAGACCAATGTGGGTGTGCTGAGCATGTTTACCGACGAGGTGAAAGAAGACAGTGTGCAGTCCAATGCCTTCAATGTAGTGAGGGTCAACCAGCAGATCGGCAATCGGTCCACGATCGGTATGGCCTATATCAGTCGTGATGCGCTGGAGGATGGGAGTGACTATAATCGCGTGTATGCCACCGATGCGAAGATCGGCCTGGGCAACAAGGCGCAGATCAACGGCTTCTTTGCCAAAAGTGTCACACCCGGGATAGAGGATGACGATATTAGCTTTAAGCTGCAGGCACAGTACGACTGGAATGGCCTCTCGCTGGGGGGTGGCTACACCGAAGTGAGGGAAGGTTTCAACCCTGAAGTTGGGTTTCTACAACGGGGAGCGTTCAGGAAACCTGAATTCCGGGTACTGAAGCAGATAAGACCAAAAAACAACTTCAACCTACTGGAGCTACGTCCGCATGTGACCTACAGGAGCTATCACGATTTTGACGGGTTTCAGTTAACGAGTTTTGTGCATGTCGACAATCACTGGGAGTGGACGAATGGCTTTGAGATACATACAGGTGTCAACTTCACCTCGGAGGGTGTCGTGGAGGACTTTGAAATATCGGAAGGCATATTTGTACCGGCTGGTACCTACGACAATGAAGAGGCGCAGATCGTGCTGATCACCAATGCAGCCAAGCCAATCTATCTCTCTACGCGCCATGTGATGGGAGGCTTCTTTGATGGCAATCGCCAATCCCATAGTGGTACGCTCGGCATCCGAATTGGAGATAAGTTCAACTCAGAATACACTTACATATTTAATGACATCAGCCTCGAAGATGGTGATTTTGTGACTAACGTATTCAGGGGAAGACTGTCCTATAACTTCACCCCAAGGATTTTCACGCAGAGCTTAATTCAATACAACAATGTGGCGGATCTTTGGGCTGTTAACCTACGTTTTGGTATTCTCCAACAGGCGAATACAGGACTTTTTGTGGTGTACAACGAGCAGCGAGATGGTAATGGCACAGTACAGAACCGCAACTTCACGATCAAGTATTCGAGGATGTTTGATGTGCTGAGGTAGTGTTGCCTGAGCCGGATAGTGGTCAGACCAGTATAGCATGATAGGTCTAGTGACTAAGGTCTACCTCGGTGACTCGTAGAATACTGGTCAGACCACTAGGGCCACCATCAGAAAGACAGATAAATCAAGATTTTTTTGATAAACAGAAAGATGACATCAACACATTGAACCGATTAACAGATTCCGGTATTTTGCCTACGCAAAAACCGGAATGACAACTATCTTCATATTATAGTTTTGTCTTAAGCCTGTAGTTAAGGCAGAACTTCCAACGAAAAATGACCAACCAACCATGAAAAAGCTCCTCTACCTATTACTAATAGTTAGTGCCTGTAGCTCACCGGATCAGCAACAAACTAATCCTGAAGTACAGTCCTGGGAAGAACAGACCGCTCGTGTCGAGATCATCCGAGATGATTTTGGGGTACCCCATATCTATGGAAAGTCAGATGCGGATGCTGTCTTTGGGATGCTGTATGCGCAGTGCGAAGATGACTTCCCCAGAGTTGAGCGCAACTACTACTGGGCGATTGGTCGCTTGGCGGAAGTGGAAGGAGAGGAAGCCCTCTATAGTGATCTGCGCGCTAGACTCTACATGACCATAGACGAAGCTAAGGCCCACTATGAAAAAGCTCCCGAATGGTTAAAGAAGCTATGCCAGGCCTATGCAGATGGCATTAACTACTACTTGCACACTCACCCTGAGGTGCAGCCTAAGGTATTGACGCGCTTCGAGCCATGGTTTCCAATGTTCTTTTTCGAGGGGTCGATAGGAGGTGATATCGAGAGTGTAAGAACAAATAGAATCAAGGATTATTATGGTGAGAATAAGGAGATGGCCATGTCAGATTTGCTACCGCAAAATGATTTACTGGAAGAGCCGCAAGGCTCCAATGGCTTTGCGATAGCAGGGCAACATACTGCCTCAGGTGATGCGATGTTGCTAATCAATCCTCACACGTCGTTCTACTTCCGAGGAGAGTCTCAGGTCGTAAGTGAAGAAGGGCTAAACGCTTATGGCGCTACTACCTGGGGTCAGTTCTTCATCTATCAGGGATTTAGTGAGAAAAACGGATGGATGCACACTTCGACCCGTGTAGACTTCATGGATGACTTTCTGGAGACAGTAGAGGAGCGTGATGGAAAAATGCAGTACAAGTATGGAGAGGAGTGGAGAGATGTTTGGACCTCTGAAGTGACATTGAAATACAAGGAAGGTTCTGAAATGAAAGAGCGCACCTTCCCGATGTATCGTACACACCATGGACCGATTACTGGTAAGGTTGGGGATCAACTAGTCGCTACCAAACTCAACTGGGAGCCAGTTGATGCTTTAATTCAGTCCTTTACACGTACCAAGACCAACAACCATGATGAGTTTTGGGAGATGATGAAGATCCGCCGTAATTCATCCAATAATACAGTTTATGCTGACCAGGATGGCGCCATCGCCTATTACCATGGCGACTTTATCCCCAAACGCGATCCTCAATTTGATTACTCCCAGCCAGTCGATGGCGCTAACCCTGCAACTGACTGGCAAGGCATGCATGAACTCGATGAAATCATTACGATAGTCAATCCCGAGAATGGCTGGATCCAAAACTGCAACTCTACACCATTTACTGCAGCAGCAGAGTTCAGTCCAAAGGCTGAAGACTATCCGTATTATATGGCACCTGACCAGGAGAACTTCCGGGGGGTACATGCCGTCCGTGTACTTGGTGAGATGGAAGACCTTACGCTAGATGGTCTTATAGAACTAGCCCACGATCCTTATTTGCCAGGGTTTGAGAAGTTGATTCCAGGCCTTATCGCTGCGTATGATAATTTTGATAAGGATGAAGGCTTGAGTGGCCCTATTGACGTACTGCGCGACTGGGATATGAAGACCGGTAAGGAGTCTGTCGGGATGACCCTGGCACATTTCTACGGCACAGCCTACAACAGTGAGGGTGAAAATCCACAAGAATTGACAGGAAATGAACGGTTCAACTACTTCGGCACAGGATCTCCCGAAAGTGAGCGATTGGCGCTCTTCAAGAAGTCAGTCGACAAGTTGACTGCTGATTTTGGAACATGGGAGGTGCCCTGGGGTGAGTACAATAGGTTCCAGCGACTCTCAGGAGATATTGATCTCAAGTATGATGACAACCAGCCAAGTATTCCGGTAGGGCTGACGACTAGTCGATGGGGAGCGCTAGCTGCCTACGGCGCTAGGGCAGGGGCAGATACGAAACGCATCTATGGCTACCGCGGTAATAGCTTCGTAGCTGTGGTAGAGTTTGGTGATAAAGTGAAGGCAAAAACTATGCTCGCCGGTGGCCAAAGCGGTGATCCGGCTTCACCGCACTTTGATGACCAGGCTCAGCGGTACGCTGATATGCAGTTCAAGGATGTGGCGTACTACAAGGAGGATGTACTGGCACGAGCCAAAAGGACTTATAGGCCAGGGGAGTAGCAAGCTAGACCTCCAAGGTTTTCAAAACCTTGGAGGTCTTAATTATAGGCTGGTGTGGATTTGTAATCTGTGTCGATTTAGAACAGCGTATAGGAATATTTTGCCAGTGCTATTAGTGGAATCAGCTTTTCCAGAAAAGCACCGCACCTTCATGTGGGAGGCCGATGGCACCATTGGTGATTATGTGACGGATATTACCTTGTCGGATATCGAGTTCCGGCCGGAGACTGAGCAGTCCTACTTCGGCATGCCTACCGGAAGTAAGGTGATGAAGGACTTAGCAGAATAGCCGAATTGGCGTGAGTCTGGCAGAAGTCAACTAAGATTGAAAGGATTGGACTACCTCTTGCTTGTAGTTTCTAGATATTGGACATCTATCTTCGCCCACATATACGTATTGACCATTGATTGATTTGACATGTAACATGTTTACAACATAAGATCGATGCACTCTAATGAAATTAGGGTCATCTATTTCTTCCATAAATGCGTTTAGAGAATTCCTGATGAGGTAGGTTTTTTCGGATGTAAATGCTTCTAAATAATTATTGTCTGATTTGATGTATCGAATGTCTTTGGTTTCAATTCTCACATGATTGCGTCCATCTTGAATAATCACCTGTTTAGAAGTTTTAATCCTAGCTCGTATGATTTCAATAGTAGTGTAAAGATCTACGCTCGTGAAAGGTTTTGAGAGGTAGGCCTCAGGCGAGGAACTCGCAGCTTTTTGAACTGTCTTTTTATCTGTATATGAGGTGAGATAAATAAAAGGAAGGTTTGGATAATGCTGACTAATGTGATTGCCAATATCAATCCCGGATCGATCGTCTTCCAGATTGATATCTAAAATTGACAAATGGATCGCATCAGATTGCTCAAGAAAAGCCATGGCCTCAGCATAGTTTTTAGCAATGCCATTAACCTTATAACCCAATTCGACAAGCATCTCTTTGATCATCTCGGCTATGATCAGCTCGTCTTCGACCACTAGTATGTTGAATGCGCTCATTTTGCTATAACAATGTTGAAAATTGTTTTTTCTTGAGTCATCTGAGCATTTAGCTGCTTCAGCAGGATGTTGATTAGCCTAAAACCGAACCCGCTTGATGTAGCGTATTGAAAGTCTTCAGGGAATCCTTTGCCATTATCGGCGTAGTTCAGCTCATATCTGTCCTGAGACTCTGTTAATTCAACCTCAATCAAACCATCCTCACCATCAAAAGCATACTTAAATGAATTTGTAATTAACTCATTGATAATCAGCCCCAGAAAGACTGAAGTCTTCATGTCAATTTTGATGTTCTCTACTTTCATCAAAAATTCTATGTGGCTTAAGTCTCCTTCAAACAAGCCAAATAGCTCAATAAACAATTCATCAAGAAATATCTTAAAATTGACCTTCGTTGTGTCCTCAACATCATACAGGTTTTGATGAACTAGGGCCACAGATTGTATGCGCGCCTGACACTCATCCAAGATGCGTCTTACCTCCTTGTCATCAGAGGCTTTACCTCTTAAATAGAGGAGACTCTTCAAAAATGTTAAGTTATTTTTTACTCGATGATGAACCTCTTGCATTAATATTTCTTTCTCGGCAAGTTGTTTTGATACCTCTTCCTTTTCAGCGCGAAGAAGTTCGGTTTTGTTTTCTACCATGGCTTCCAATTCCTGTCTGATGCGTTTAGCATTTCTTTCTCTCGCTTGAATAACCAATCCAATTACAGCCAAAATTAATAAAGCAAGAAGTCCCTTAGCCCACCCGGTTTGGTACCATGCAGGGACAATAGTCACATTAAGTTTTGTAGATGCTTCATTCCAAAGCCCTGAAATACTAGAGGCCTTCACCTGAAATGTATAATCACCTGCTGGAATTCTCGTAAATCCGGCCTTCCTGTCAGTCGCATCTGTGTAAATCCAATCATTATGAAAGGGGTCAAGTTTGAAAGCATATTCAATTTTACTGGGCTGCTCATAGTGGAGCCCCGCAAACTCAAAGGCAAAAATATCCTCGTCATAATTCAACGTCACCCTGTCAGTGTAATTCAGTGATTGCCGAAGAATTGATGAATCATTGATTGAAACATATTCATTGAACAATGAAAAATCGGTGATTACTACTTTTGGAATGGACTCGTCTTCACGAAGACTGTCTGGATGAAAATAACTCAGACCATTGACTCCTCCGAAATACATAAACCCATTTCGGTCTTTGAAGCCAGCTGCATTGTTGAATTCATCACTTTGAAGCCCATCTTGCCTATCATAAAAGATAACTTTTTCACTCTCAAGATTTACTTTGTTGATCCCCTTATTTGTGCTTATCCACATGGCGTTGTGATCATCGAATAGAATGATGTAAGCAACATCATTCGAAAGCCCATCATTATCCCTCCAGTGTCGGAAAGTTTGAGTTTTGGGATCGAATAAATTCACCCCACCATCAGTTCCAATAAAAACCCTGCCCGCTTGATCCATTGCAAGGCTTCTGATGGTATTGTTGCTCAATGAGCCAGGATTACCTACCTCGTGTTGATAGTACTGGAAAGTTCCTGATTTTGGGTTAAATAGATTCAGGCCCAAATCTGTGCCTACCCAAATCTGATCAAGCGAATCCTGTATCATACATTTTATTCGGAAATGATTTGTTGAACGAGCACTTCGTCCATCAAAAGCATATCGATAGAACTTGCCAGTTTCGGTATTAAATTCATTTAACCCACCCAAATCTGTTCCGATCCAAAGCCGGTCTTGGTTATCTTGAAAAATACAAAATACATGGTCATGACTAAGAGAATAGGTGTCTAGTTCGTCTCTCTGAAATCTCGTAAACGAATCTGTATCCAGATGATACAGGTTGAGCCCATAGACTGTCCCAATCCAAATTCTCTGTTGACGATCTTGATAGATAGAAGTGACCTGGTTTGAACTTAGGCTTGTCGGATCATTGGGGTCATGCTTAAAATGTCTAATCTCGCCATTCTCCTTAATCACACTAATGCCCCCATATGTTGCTACCCAAAGTTGATCCTGATGGTCTTTCAGTATACCTCGAATCCCGTTATTAAGTAGTGAATTCTCGTTGTTATCAATTCGCCTATAATGCTTGAACCTTTCTGTTCTTGAATTCCAGATGTTAAATCCCCTTCTTGAAACACCTACCCACATATTGTCCCGGCTATCTTGAATCATACTCAGGACTGTGTTATTACTAAGAGAGTTTGTATTGTCTACTTCATTTACTATCGAGGATACAATATTGAGATTGGAATCTAAGATTTTGATGCCATCTCACCGAGTGCCAACCCATATCCTGTTTTTATGATCCTGTCCTATAGCTCGTATATCACCAGAGCTGAGTGAAGTTGGATCTTTGCCCTCAACTAGATATCTTCTAAAGGTCTTTGTCTCTTCCACAAATAAGTTCAGACCTGAAGAGGTACCCACCCACAATCGCTCTTCATTATCCTGAAACATCGTGATTATTTCATCCCCACTGATAGAAGTGGTATCATTAGGGTCATTTTGAAAGGCAGTAAAGCTGTCATCAGAAGGATTATAAAGGTTCAAACCTTGATCTGTTCCGACCCAGAGTGTTCCTTGATTATCAACTAATCCCGATAGTATCCTACTACTACTGATTGACATGCTGTCTGCCAAATCATGGTGATAATGTTTAAAGCGCTGAGTTTTAATATCGAATGCATTCAACCCATTATCTGTACCGACCCAGAGTGTTCCTGAGTTATCTTTGACGATAGCAGTTACATTGTCATCAGTAAGCGAGTTTCGGTTAGAATCATTGTGCCCAAAGCGAGTGAAGGACTCTTTTCTTGGATCAAATTGGTTTAGCCCGGCAGTCGTACCTATCCATATTTCTCCATCGTCATCTTGAAATATTGTATTGATCCGGTTGGCGCTGACGCTTGAGTCGTCATCAGGATTATGCTTGAAAATTTTGAAGCTGTACCCATCAAACCGATTGAGCCCATCTTGCGTCCCAATCCAAACATAACCAGCATCGTCTTCCATAAGACATAGGGCTGTCACTTGCGAAAGGCCTTCCTCAATTCCATATCTGGCAAACCTAAAGGTCGGTTCGATTTGACCAAATACTACAGGCCCTGAGAACCCGAGGTAGGCCACTAGAAAAAACAGAATTCTACACCACAGCATGATATCTAATTTAGCCATTTTCTCTGGACACTATTTGACAATGTAGTCTCGTGTAACCTTAAATCTGAACTCCTCACCGTAGAGTTCTTATTATCAGATGATTAGACCTCAGAGATTTCGCCTAGAAAAATAAATACTGCTAAAGACTATGTGTCCTATAATAAGTGATTTAGCCGATAAAGCACTTTGCAGTCTGCAAATATGTGTAAGGGTACAAATGAGCTCTGCTCCTAATTATTGCGCTTTTGGAGCCATCACTATCTGATAATTAGCCGAACTAAGGTTCATTAACAAATAGACCAATTTGGATTGACATTTGTCAAAATTCTGGATACGTCATGTCAAACGCATACATAAAATGGTAGTTCACAACATTTTTTTGATTTAGCTCCTTGGTATCACTACATTTTTTCTTTGTGAAATTCAACTGCTACGAAGAAAGATGAAAAAGCTCTACCCAAAATCCCTCTTTTTATTTCTGGCCCTACTGTCTGCATGGCAGATCGCCTACACGCAAAACTTCAATGATAAAGGCTTCAGCTTTCAAGGCTATGCCAAGAATACTGAAGGCGCTGCATTAAGTAGTGAGAACATCGAAGTACAGTTCTCCATCTATCAACAAGGGCAGGCCGCTGAGTTCTCAGAGGTACACACCGCTACTACAGATGCCTTTGGCGTATTTCATTTGGTAGTAGGTTCTATTAACTCCACAGACTTCAAGAAGCTTGACTTCATCAGCAAGCCGGATTACAAACTTAAGGTAGAAACCAGACTACTTGGAGGTACCTACGCTACCATTAGTGATGCAGTAATGCAGAGTGTGCCTTATGCCCAGGCTGCTGATAATGGCGTACCTGTTGGCACCATGCTGATTTTTGCGGGTCAAAAAGCTAGCATTCCGGCTGGATGGTTGGCTTGCGATGGAGCGTCAGTAAGTTCTACTGCTTATCCAAAGCTATTTTCCGCCATAGGAATATCGTGGGGTGGGGGATCAGGTAATTTTAATGTCCCCGATATGAGAGGACTTTTCCCAAGAGGAGTAAATGATGGTTCGGGTAGAGACCCGAATGCTGCTGCCAGATCTGCACTTGCAGCCGGAGGAAATACAGGCGACAATGTAGGTACAGTTCAAGGAGGAGATATCCAAAGTCATAATCATGGTGTCACTGATCCGGGGCATAATCACCACGTTGATGGAACTTGGAATAGATTGGTTGGATACACAGATACTGGTACGGCTGGTTCCATAGATAACTCCCCTGGTGAGTTTAATGTGCAGGATGCACGAGTAATGCCCTCAAGTACGACTGGTATAGGCATACAAAATAGTGGTGGCTCTGAAACCCGACCTATAAACGTGGCTGTCTGGTACATCATTCGAGCTCGGTAATTTTTGATCTGGACTTATTGTCAAACAAAAATTATCGAGCTATGAAAAAAGTATTACTAGTATTTCTGCTAATCACGTGCTTTCAATATGCCCGTGCCCAGGATCCATCGATCATCCACTTAGGCTTTGTTGGTCCGACCAATCCCGGCGAGGTGGCTGAGCGTGTCTACGGAGGCGCGTTAGGTGACTCTATCCAGTTGCCGCTGGCTATTCCAGGAGAAGGCACGGGCAGCATCAAGACAGGTTTTGCCTATGATATCACTTACTTTCCTAATGTATTTGGATCGGATCTGTTCGCCTCTAAGGGTTATTTCTCAGATTACGTAGAGCTGCAATGGGATGTCATTAGTCAACTAGACAATATTAGTCGTATTAAGATCTTCAGAAAACCGCTGGCACTATCCGAAGCTGACTCTACTTTGATCACTACATTGAGTGGTGATGCAGCGAGCTATCGTGACGACTTCATAGAGTTTGGGGTCATTTATAAGTATACAGTGTTCGCTGAAGGTATAGCAGATGATCTTATCATTCCGTTCGTCAATGTCGTAGAGGGTAATGGTTTTGCCCTACCGGAAGGAACGGCGAGTGGGCGGATTACTTATGAAGGAGGCACAGCGGTAGAAGGCGTCAATGTGATTGCCGAAACGGAAGGGGAGCTTCAAGGGCGGAGCATGTACTTCAATGGTACGGATGCGAGCCTTTCTATCCCACATCAGCAAGATCATGAAGAGCTGGAACTGTCCGATGGCTTCACGCTCCAGCTCTGGGCCAGGACTGATGGATTTACAGGTACTAAAGAACTTTTCAATAAAGGCACTGACTATGGCTTAAGCTATGATCAAAACACGCTAACGTTTAAAGTTGGTGATGCTACACTGACCTTGCCGTTCACTAATCCGGTAGATAGTTTCTTTCAAGTGACGGCTACTTATGATCCCGGTGACAGTCTCAATCTCTACGCTACGACCACACAGGATACGATATTCGCTAAAAAGATAGCTGCTGGCAGCACCCCTGCTGCCAATTTTGAAAACATTCGCTTGGGAGGGGATGCTACCGCAAATTACTTTATGGGCCACATAGATGAAGTACGCCTGTGGGACAAGCCATTAAAGCATGGCGAGTTTGAGCAGGACATATATCGCTTCATCGCCACTAAGCGCGACAATCTTGTGGCTTACTGGCGGCTCAATGCTGGCGTGGGTGATGAGTTTTATGATGCTACTGAGAGCCTAGCTGGTTTCAATGAAAACCACGGTTTGCTGCTCAATACCACATGGTCGACGATCACCCCGCTGAGAAGTCAGCTAGCCTACAAAGGCCTAACAGACGAAAATGGTAACTATACCATTCAAGGATTTCCCTATGAGGCCAATGGGTCTACCTATCGCTTTGTGCCCATTTTTGGGGTACACGAGTTTGATCCGAGTGAACAATTAAGGGTAATCGGACCAGGTTCATCCGTGCAAAACAGCATTGACTTCACGGATGTTTCATCCTTCCCGGTAAGTGGTGTAGTGAGATATTTCAATACGACATTCCCAGTAGAGGGTGTATCTATTCTGGTCGACGGACAGCCTTCTATAGACGCTGAAGGACAGCTAATCACAACTGATGTAAATGGTCAATTCACTGTGGACGTGCCTATCGGGGAACACATACTGCGAATGAATAAAACCTCACATACGTTTGTTGGAGGTGGAAGATTTGAATTTGATTTCCAAAATCCCGTGAATGGGCTAGAGTTTGTCGATAGCACTTTAGTACGTGTTGCTGGCAGGGTAGTGGGAGGTCCGGTGGAAGAAGCCAAACCAGTCGGATTTGGGCGTTCAGTCAATAATATTGGCAATGGTACTATTGTTTTCGAATCTGAAAGTGCCAAAGGTAACCTTGTAATATTGACTGGAGCTACTGTTGAATTGCAGACAGGTGAGGAGTTTATAGAATCAACAGAAAGTCGAGATATCACCTTAGCAGAGGACTACTTCGAGGCTCAAAATGCTTATAAAATCAGACAACTTACCGTATCTGCTGATGTAGAGTCCGGCGATTATTTGGCCTTATTACCTCCAGAGCGCTACATTATCCAAAGTGTCACTGCTGATGGTAGCCCCAATCCACCAGGTGCAAGTGAAGTATTGGATTTGCGCAATTTTATCCAGCAAGAAGAAATTGTTGAGGATACCGTGAGAAAGCAGGTTGGGGGTGAAGACGTGTTGGGCCAATGGAATGCCGCAGCATATGATACATATACACTAGATACGTTTACGGAAGGTGATACCACTTTTACCGTGGCGTTGGATACCTTTTATTACAATACCCAGCGTGATTTTATTTTAAGAGTCACACCGACTATATCAGTGTTTCAACGCGATAGAGAAGATGGCTTGTTTGGTGATGATGAATTTGAATATGTAGATGATAACCAACCCTCTAACAACGCAACAGTACCTTTGGTGAGCACTGGTGTTTACACATTTGGTCATCCCATATTCACACAGCGATCTGAGTACAATATTGATATGGAACTGTTTGAGCAGTATACGAATCAGCAGACTGGAGCAACAACACAGGTACCTGTTGTCGATGGTGAATTTAGAATTAGCAATGAGTTTGCCGCCAATACTAGTCAAGTCAGTGTAGGGGTCAATAGTCGAGGTAAGGCTACCTATTCATTCACTGCTGGTTTCCCGAATAGAAATGAGGAAACTGACATGTCAAACAATTTCACAAAGACGCTCACCATTACCGCTTTTTCAGGAAAGAATGGAGCAATTCAAACACCCTGGCAGTTAGGCGACCCATTTCGTGGGATAGTATTGGGCGGTGAACCTATCGGAAATGATTTTGTTACCACTGGACCGACTGAAGTGATTGCGATCTTAAGAGATCCGCCCGGTTCTCAAAGTAGAGCATCACTGACTCAAGGTCAAAGTATATCCAAGAGCACATCTTTCGGGTCGTCAAATACACTAGGTGTCAGCAATAATTTCAAATTACAAATGGGTTTGGATATAACCACATTTGTGGGCCTTGGTGCCGGAGTTATCAATTCTACCTCGATTACCAATGATCTTGATATAGGTTTTGAAGCTGAAGAATCTTTTACCAGTGAACGAGAGTCCTCAAGAACCTACACTACGACCCAGACTTGGTCTACTAGTATGAGTCCTGATTTTGTAGGTTCTGAGGGGGATGTTTTTGTGGGACATGCTACAAATTTGGTTTACGGTCGTTCACTATTTTTAGAACCCATCCTATCAACTGACTGTAGCTCACCGTGCAGCGTACAGGAGCAAAATGGATTTAAACTTGGCATCAAAGAAGGCCTCAGAATTAACCCTGAATTTTCAACCAGTTTCTTGTTTACTCAGGATCATATAGAGAATACATTGATTCCTAATCTTATAGATTTAAGAAATAGCTTTATAGCGACCGGTGTGGATCCTAACACCGTCAATCCCACCATAGACCCGGTGTACGTCTCCCTTATACCATCCGACGATGAGCGATTCGGTTCTAACAACCATGACCGAGATGTTTGGGGAGATGAGGCTGCTACGACCAATAGTGAAAGGCTCGATGGCCCAAGCTACGCTGTAAGATTACCGAGTGGGGTTAGCTTTGCATCAGATACCATATTCTATTACAATCAGCAGATTAAAGAGTGGAGGTTTTGGTTAGCTGAGAACGAAAAACAAAAAGTGTTCGCTGAATTATCTGAGAATATCTCTTTTGATGGTGGTAGCAGTTTTGAGAGTTCAACAACTACTACGATAACCGAGACTAATACGAGAGAGTTTGAATGGGTAGTCAATTCGAGCCTTGCTTCTACGATTGGAACTGATGCGCTTGGCCTTGGTTTTCTCAACACTTTGTCAATGACTGTGGGCGGAACAGACACTCAGGGTAGTTCTGCAACGGAAGAGACCACTACCACTTATGCTTACACACTTAACGATGGTGATGCTGGTGATTCCTATACAGTCGATATCAAAACTCCTTCGGACGGATTTGGACCTGTTTTCTCGGTCAAAGCGGGCGTGACTAGCTGTCCATTCCAGGACCAGGAGTTGACAGAGTACTATCAGCCCGGTCAGCATGTGCTGCATGAGGCCACTGTGAATACGGAAGACCCTGCTTTGTCGTTTGAGAACAATCTAGTTTTTGGGGTACCAGACAATAGAGAGGCAGAGTTTACCATGGTTTTGCAAAACAATGCAGGAAATGAAGCAGATGCACTTTTCGACTTGAAACTTGACAACAGTACCAATCCCGATGGGGCCGTGATCACGATCGATGGTGCACCTATCGGTAATGGAAGGACATTTAGCGTAGAGGCAGGAGTGAGCCTACAGTTGACCATGAAGGTAGCCAAGGGAGCTTCAGAAGTCTTCACCTATGAAGACATTCGATTGGTTCTCGAATCCAGATGTGAGCCAGATGTCTTTTTCGACGATGCGACATTCTCAGTTGTCTTTCAGCCAAGCTGTACCGATATCGAGATGACAAGTCCTACCGACAACTGGGTGATCAACAGTAATTCCAACCCAGCTAATGTACTCCCCATCCACATGGGCAACTATGATCTTAATGATGTCAATTTTAATAATGTCAGGTTTCAGTATAGAGGGCTAGGAAGCGCCAGCTGGATCACACAGCGCACCTTCTATGCGTCTGAGGATGACTTCAATGATGCTGTCACAGCCGGGCAGGGAGACAATAGCGAATGGATCGATGGCCGAACTCAGATTGTCTACAGCTGGGAGATGGAAGTTCCCGATAGGGAGTATGAGCTGAGAGCTGTATCCGTCTGCGTGTTAGGACCTGGTAGTGAGATCCTGACGCCTACAGATGCGGTACTGGGTATCAAGGATACCAAAAGGCCGCAACTTTTTGGCTCTCCACAGCCGGCCGATGGCATACTATCGCTCAATGATGAGATCAGTATACAATTTGATGAGGATATTGTCGCCGCGGCATTAACACCCTTCAACTTTTCGGTACAAGGAGTGCTCAATGGTCGTGAATTGACTAATGGTACGAGTATCGATTTTGATGGCGTCAATGACTATGCGAGAGTGCAGAATGCCTCTTCGATGAGTAGCTCTTTTACTGTAGAATTCTGGGTACAGCGAGATGCAATTTCAGCGGAAGGGACACTTTTTTCCAAAGGATCACTTGCTTCTGACCTGATTGAGATTGGATTCAATTCGAGCAATCAAATGACTGTTGAGTTTGCAGGTCAAGTGATCACCAGTCAGGCAATGCCTGTCAATGACAATGCCTGGCATCACTATGGTATTTCCTATGATGCAAGCGCCAAAGAACTAAGTGCTTATCAAGATGGTGAGTTTGTCATTGACAAAGCGACTGTTACAGCGGCCTATAGCGGTCAGGGGTCAGTCTATTTGGCAAAGCCAGCTGTTGGTAGCGGAGCTTCTTTTGACGGGGCACTGCATGAGTTCAGGATATGGAATAGCTACCGCCAACAGGGAGAAATAGCTGCCAATCGATTTGTGGCACTAAAAGGTACAGAGGTCAATCTAATTGGCTATTGGCCATTTGACGAAGGGGATGGCGACTTGTCCATCGACCTGGCCCGGTCTAAGCAAGCCGAGATCGAAGGCGGATGGCGCATACAGCCACAAGGCTATGCCGCTCCTTTGGATGGGGTAGATGACTATCTCGAGATCGATGCAGCCCAGACCATCATCATTCAAAATACCAAGGACTTTACCATTGAGCTGTGGTTTAAGGGCGTACCTGATCAGGGAGCTGCGACGCTATTTTCTAGTGGCAGGGGTGATGGTACAGACCTGCCAACCCAAAATGATCCCAATAAGAGTTTGAGTTTCGGCTTCACAGATGCTGGTGCACTCTATGTAAGCAGCAATGGTCAAACGTTAAGCGTATCAGGAGCTGCCGAAGACTATCTCGATGATGACTGGCATCATATTGCGGTAGGGCTCAAACGCAAAGGAAACCTGTCCATCTATGTAGATGGAGAACTATTAGCCAACGAAAGCGCCAATTCGTACGGTGGTGTATCAGGTGTAAATATGTGGATCGGTGCTCGAGGCACTAAAACAGGTGTTACTACTACAGCAATAGATCGGTATTTTCAGGGAAGCATCGATGAGTTCCGCGTTTGGGAACTCTCCAGAACTATAGATCAATTGGATGCTGACCGTAATCGCCGTATCGAAGGGGATGAGATGGGTTTGGTGGCCTATTACCCTTTTGAGTCCTATGAGGTTAATCAAGGGGTACCGATTCTGACACAGACTTTTGAGGATCAGCTGATCAACATCCAGCCGGATGGCATTACCAATCTGACTGGTGGCACACCTGCCATCAATGGAGGCATAAGCCTCAATCAGGAAACAGCTAACATTGGTCTGCCACGTCCAGTCAGCGATGTGGACTTTGACTGGGTGGTCAACGGTGATCAGATCATCATCACGCCCAATCCTACGCAGGCTGATTTGATTGAGAATGTGATACTGGACATTACGGTAGCTAATGTAGAGGATGAACGTGGCAACTTGCTCGCCTCGCCTGCTACCTGGACCGCTTTCGTGGATCGCAACACCATGAAATGGAGTGAAGATAATCTGGAACTCACCAAGAAGTTTTTGGAACCCCTAGCTTTTGAAGTGGAATTGATTAATCGTGGAGGTTCTAATGAGGCCTTCACCATTAGCAACCTCCCTCCATGGCTCACGGCAAACCCTTCAAGTGGTTCTATAGCTCCCGCTTCGACGAT